>NZ_LZSY01000184.1 GCF_001665625.1 Mycolicibacterium peregrinum
CACCCCGGCCGGCGTCAACAACATCGAGCGGTTGCTCGACAAGGGCTGAGCCTGCCTGCGAACCCAACGGCCGCCCGAGCACGGGTGGCCGTTGGTGTTGTGGCGGTCGGACTCGAACCGGCCTCATTCGCGGCTGTTGAGCGTCTCCTTGATCTTGGCGATGGCGAACCCCCAGCCTTGTTCGACGGTCGGCTTGGGCGGCACCGATATCTCGTCGGGATTCGTCCGGATGTCCAGTAGTGCCGGGCCTTCATGGGCCAGCGCGGTGGCGACTGCCGCGGCGACGTCATCCGGACGAGTGACGAGCTGAGCGTGTAGACCCATGGCGGTGGCGACTGCGGCGATGTCGGGGTTGTCCAGCTGGGTACCGTACTCGGGCAATCCGCTCTGCTCCTGTTCGAGTTTCACCATGCCCAGTCGGTTGTTGTTGAAGACGACGAATGTCGCGGGCAGTGAATAGGTGACCGCGGTACGCAGGTCACCCAGCAGCATCATCAGTCCCCCGTCGCCGCAGAATGCGATGACCTGTCGCCGGCGGTCCAGCGCCGCGGCACCAAGAGCCTGCGGCATCGCGTTGGCCATCGATCCGAGGTTGAAAGAGCCCAGAAGCCTTCGCCCTCGGCGCATCTCGACGAAACGCGACAGCCAGACCGCCGACATGCCCGTGTCGGTGGTGAAGATTGCATCGTCGGCGGCGGCCTCGTCGACGGCGGCTGCGACCAGTTCGGGCCGGATCAGCTCATCGGGGTTGTCGAGGTGCTTACGAATTCTCCCCAGCAGTTTGCGGTCGTGGTCGGGTTCGGCCAGTCGGCGTTGCGCAGCCCGCCACGTATCGAATTCGGCACGGTGATGATCCAGGAACTTCGTGCCCTCCCGGCGCTGCAGCTTTGGAAGCAGCTGGGCCAGAGTCCCTTTCGCATCGCCCACCAACGCGGCGCTGACCGGCAATCGTCGGCCGATGTGTTCGGGCCGGTGGTCGAGTTGCACGACTTTCTTGTCCTGGGGCAACCAGTCCCGGTACGGGAAATCGGTACCCACCAACAGGAGGGTGTCGGCTTGATGCAAGGCCAGATGGGCTGCAGGGTTACCGATCAGCCCGGACTGGCCGATCTGGTAAGGGTTCTCGCCTTCCAGCCCCTCCTTTCCTTTCATCGTGAGTACCATCGGTGCAGCCAGGGTCGAGGCGACCGACAGCACCTCCTCGCGGGCGTCACGGCCTCCGCATCCCACCAACATGGCGACGTTGCCCGGGGCGTTGAGGAGTGAGGCTGCCGCGTCGACATCATCTGGCGCCGCGACCTGGCCGGCGCGTGGAAACGCGAACGACGCCAGATAGTCGCCGGTCTCCTGGTCACCGATGTCGCCGGGCACCGTCAGTACGGCGACGCCGCGACGCGCCAGCGCCGAATTGACCGCCTGCTCCAGTAGAAACGGAAACTGAGCCGGCGCGGTAACCGTGGCGTGAAAGACCGCGACGTCAGCGAATACCGCGTCGTTGTCGATCTCCTGAAAGAAGCTGCTCCACATCTCCGAGGTGGGCACCTGGCCGCAGACAGCCAGAACTGGGGCGTGGGACTTCTTGGCGTCGTAAAGGCCGTTGAGCAGATGCAACGAACCCGGGCCTACGGTCCCCATACAGACACCGAGCGAGCCGGTCAGTTGGGCCTGTGCGCCTGCGGCGAACGCGGCGACCTCTTCGTGTCGGACGCCGATCCATTCCAGTTCTTCCTGGGTACGGATGGCATTCGTGATCGGGTTGAGCGCGTCACCGACTACCCCCCAAATCTGCCGGACCCCCAGTTCAGCGAGGGCCGATACAAGGGCGGAGGCAACGGTAGGCATGGCAATCCTTCCAGCAGATATCAAATACGTTGTGTCCCGACAGGTGCGAATGAATCCGGCTCCGCGGCTTCCCAGTCCGCCCGCCAGCTCTCCGGCGGTTCACTCAGGAGCACTTTGGTGGGCAGCCACTCGAACAACTCGGCGTAGGACCGCTGTTCGGTCGCGGACACGCGTTTCCGCAGCAGGTGAGGCGAAAGCTGGGCCGGGTCAGTGATGCCCATCGACGCCATCAGGCGCATCGCCTGCGCCACCGTCGCACGCTGATATCGGTACACCCGTTGGCTCTTGTCGGCGACGTCGAGCGCACGTGCCCGCCGCGGGTCCTGAGTGGCCACCCCGACCGGGCAGTGGTTCGTGTGGCAGCGCTGAGACTGGATGCAGCCGGTGGCCATCATCATCGAGCGGGCCGCATTGGTGTAGTCGGCACCTTGGATCAGTCGCTTGACGATGTCGGTGCCGGTGGCCACCTTGCCGCTGGCGCCCACTCGGATGGCATCACGCAGCCCGGTGCCGACGAGTGCGTTGTGGACCGTCATCAGACCGTCCGTGAGCGGCAAGCCGACATGGTCTTCGTATTCCAGAGGTGCGGCCGCAGTCCCGCCCTCGGCGCCGTCGACGAGGATGAAGTCCGGGGTGATGCCCTCGGCGAGCATCGCCTTGCAGATCGCCAGAATGTCGACTCGCGAGCCGACGCACAGCTTGAACCCCACCGGTTTTCCGTCGGCCAGTTCACGCAGCCGGGCGATGAACCCGATCAGTTCCCGTGGGGTGTGAAACGTCGAATGCGCTGCCGGGCTGACGCATTTCTGACCCGCCGGCACGCCGCGATAGCGGGCGATCTCGTCGCTGACCTTGGCAGCCGGCAATACTCCGCCCACGCCCGGCTTGGCGCCCTGACTCAACTTGATCGAGACGCACTTGACGGCGTTATGGGCGACCTTGTCGGCGAACTGATCCGGATCGAAGGCACCGTCACGCGTACGGGTGCCGAAGTAGCCAGAACCGATTTCCCACACCACGTCGGCGCCGCCCAGATGATAGGGCGTCAGCCCGCCTTCACCGGTGTCGTGAGCGAAACCGCCGAGCTTGGCACCATTGTTCAACGCGCGTAATGCATTACCCGACAGAGCACCGAAGCTCATCGACGAGATGTTCATCAATGCCATGTCGTAGGGGTGCCGGCAGTCCGGGCCGCCGATGCGTACCCGGAACGGTTCCAGAGGATCCTCGATCGGTGCCGTCGAGTGCACCAGGTACTCGTAGCCCTCGACGTGGATGTCGCGCTCAGTGCCGTAGGACAGCTCGGCGGCGGTGCCCTTGGCCCGTTCGTAGATCAGCGACCGCACGTCCCGATCGAACGGACGTCCGTCGAAGTTGCGCTCGATGAAGTACTGCTGCAGCTCGGGGCGCAGTGCCTCCAGCAGGTAACGCATATGCCCCACGACGGGATAGTTGCGCAGCACAGAGTGCCGCCGCTGGATGAGGTCATACCAGCCGACCACTGCGAGCAGCATCGTCAGCACGGCCAGGATCCACCAGCCCCACGACCCGATGACTGCCACCGCAGCCAGGATCGCCGCCAACACCGACAATGCCGCCACGGCGCCGAACCGGATCATTGCGGAGGCATACCCGCCGTCAGCGGATTTCAGGCCCGCCCTTGTGACCGCACAGCGAACCCACAGCCGAGATCCGCTTGCCTGGGGTGGGCGGCCGGTTCAGACTGCGGTGCGGTCAGCGCGCGGCACCCGCAATTGTCAACAGCAGAGCTGCCTCGTCGTAGGGAAATGCTCTGTAGAGCGGCCGGGAACTGGGTGTAACGAGGGCCGCGGCTTCGGCCTTGCTCACCACCCCACGGGTGGTGAGCGGTATGGCCCGTCCCCGCTTGTGCAGCACCGTTGGTCCGCCGGCCAGTACGTTCTTCAACCAGTCCGTCTGCTCGCCGTAGCCGATGAGGATGGCGTAGCCGTCGTGGGTCTTGAACACCAAAAGGGGCGTTCGATACCGGCTGCCCGACTTCCGCCCGACATGCTCGAGCGTCCCGAGGTTCGGAAGCCACGGTGTGATCGCGCGAGCCAGCGGATTGGTCACATGCTTGTTGAAATGTGCGATTCGCCGAGGGACGCGCATTCTCGGAGTCTAGGTGTTGATCCAGGTCGATGACTGGCCACGGCTCGGTCAGCTCGGCCGTTACACAGGCGGTTCATCCGCAGCGATATCAGTGCCCCCAGTCGGACTCGAACCGACACTGTGCGGATTTTAAGTCCGCTGCCTCTGCCAATTGGGCTATGGGGGCGTCGCAGGAGAGCATATTTCAGGTCGGTTCACCCTCATCAGACCGCCCCGAGTACCCGAAGCGGCGATCACCCCAGCTCGACGACGATCTTGCCGAACGGACCGCGATCGAGATGGTCCAGCGCCGCCGATAGCTCGTGGAATGGATAGCGCGCACCGATTACGGGTTTCGTCGCCGTACTGTCGATGGCGCTGACCAACTCGCTGAGTGCGCGCCGATGCCCGGTGCCGATCCCGTGAATTGTGATGTCTTTCATCAGGATTGGCATGACCGGAGTGGATACTTCGAACCCGTCGAGCGCGCCGATGAGATGGATGTGGCCACCGACCGCGGCGACTTGGGCCGCCTTGCCGAGATGCGCTCCTCCGACGAGCTCCAGCACCTGGTCCACACCGCGGTCGCCGGTGATGGCGAGGATCGTTTCGGCCCAGTCGGCGCTGCGCCGGTCTACGACATGATCGGCGCCCAGCTGTAAGACTCGGTCCAGTTTGTCTGCACTGCCCGACACGATGACCTCGGCGCCGTGCATTTTCGCAATCTGCACGCCGAACAAGGCGACGCCGCCGGTGCCTTCGACCAGCACCACGTCGCCGGCCCGCACATGTCCGCGCTCCACCAGCGCGAACCAGGCCGTGAGTCCGGCGACCGGCAGCGTGCTGGCCTCTGCCGGCGACAGGGTCCGCGGAGCCCGGACCACCCAATCCTGCGGCAGCGCGACGTATTCGGCGAGCACTCCGGGGTAGAACCCACCGAGCGTCCAGTACGAGGGCGTCCGCGCATCACCTGCCCGGGCCCCGTCGAGCCAGTCCGGAGTGAATACCGAGATCACCTGATCGTCGACGGCGAATCTGGTCACCGAGTCTCCGGCCGCGACGACCGTCCCGGCGAGATCGGACCCCGGGGTGAAGGGGAATTCCAGCGGCAAGCCCCGACCGGTTTCGATCACCATCTTGTCGCGATGGTTCAAGGAAACCGCGGCCACCTTGATCAATATCTCGTCGGGACCCGGCTGCGGAACGTCCACCTCACGCAACTGGAGCGCGTCGCGACCAATCCCGCCCATCTCCCACCGCCGCATGATTTCAGCCATGAGCCGCTGCAACCGGGGCAAACACCCGCATATTCCCGCGGAAGCTGAGCCGAGTGCCTCGGCCACGACCTGCGCAGGAGGGGTTGCGCAGGTTTGGTTGAATGTGTCCCAGGGGTGGGACAGCGAGGGGGCCGCATATGCCGAGCAGTATCGCGAATTCGATTGCCGTAGTTGCCGAACGGATCGCGGCAACACTTGGACCTCGGGCGATGCGGGTGATCGCCCGCTTCAACAAGTACGTCACCAATCCGCTGCAACGGCTGTGGGCGCCGTGGCTGCCCTACATGGCCGTCATCGAGCACACCGGCCGTAAGTCGGGCAAGCCGTACCGGGCCCCGGTCATGGCGTTCGTCGACAGCAAGTCCGTCAGGGTCGTGCTGAATTACGGCGAGCACTCGGATTGGGTGCGCAATGTCCGGGCTGCGGGCGCCGCTGAAGTGGTCCATCGTGGTCGGCGCTACCTGCTGACCAATCCCCGCATCATCCCGGCGAGCGACCAGAAGGCTCGGTTGGTCGCCACGTTGGCGCCGCGAGTCTGAAGTTGTGTGCGAGTTTCGGCCAAAATCTCGCACATAAGTTCAGGTTCGGCGATCCCTCCGCCGGGCGTAGGCTGCGCATATCCCGACTCACGGGAGGCTGCGATGCCCGAACTGGCCATCGAACTGCGCGACGTCGTGCGCGAGTACAAGGTCGGCGGCCAGACGGTGCGTGCCCTCGACGAGATCACCTTGCACCTCAACGGCGGGCAGTTCGTGTCGATCATCGGCCCCTCCGGTGCAGGTAAGAGCACGTTGCTGCACCTGCTGGGCGCGTTGGACTCCCCCGATTCCGGCTCGATCACCTTCGACGGCGAAGAGATCGGGCGCCTGGGCGACGAGCAGCAGTCGGCCTTCCGCCACCACCGGGTGGGGTTCGTGTTCCAGTTCTTCAACCTGCTGCCCACCTTGTCGGCCTGGGAGAACGTGGCCGTCCCGAAGCTGCTCGACGGGGTCCGGCTCGGCAAGGTCAAACCACAGGCCGTGGAGCTGCTGGACCGCGTCGGCCTGGGCAACCGGACCGAGCACCGCCCATCTGAGCTGTCCGGCGGCCAGATGCAGCGCGTCGCGGTGGCCCGGGCCATGATGATGGACCCGCCGCTGATCCTCGCTGACGAACCGACGGGCAATCTGGACTCGACGACGGGTGCGGCGATCCTGACCCTGCTGGGCGAGGTCGCCCACGAGGAGGGCCTGGGTCGGCTGGTGGTGATGGTGACCCACAACGCCGAGGCCGCGGCAGCCACCGACCGGGTGATCACCCTGCAGGACGGCCGGCTCGGCTCCGACGAGATGTCGGTGGTGCCGGGGTGAGACTCGCGGCCGCAGCTAGTCGGCTCCGAGTGTTCAGCCTGCGCGAACTGATCGTGCACCGGCGGCGCACCCTCGCCTCTATCGCCGTAATGGCCGTGTCGGCAATGTATCTCGTGGCGATCCTCGGCATCTTCGGGTCGATCACCGGCTCGGTGAACCGGCTCGCGGACGGCGTCGCCGGCATCGCCGCGCTGGAGGTCTCGGGTGTCACCGACGCGGGGTTTCCCGAGTCGGTGGCGGCCGATGTCGCCAAGGTTCCCGGCGTCGCGACCGCCGCCCCGATGATCCGGATGCCCGCGCCCACCGCGACCGAACCGGTCCTGCTGTTCGGTGCCGACGACCGCAGCCGCGCGCTGGAAGGCGCCCTCAAAGATGCGGTCGGTGTCCAAGTTCAAGCCCCCACCGCAGCCGAGGGTGTCCGCGTCGGGCCTGCCGTCGGGCACGCGAAGGGCGAGACGTTCCAACTGGGCTCGGGCTCGGTCACCGTCTCCGAAGTCCTTGAGGGCAAGCAGCTCGCCGATCTCAACGGCGGTCACTATGTGCTGGCCCCACTCCCGTTGGCGCAGAAGGTCACCGGCAGACTGGGTCAGCTCGACTCGATCCTGATCACCACGACACCGGGCGCTGACCTCGCCACGGTGCGAGATCAGGTCACCGCGGCGGTGAACGGCCGGGCCTTGGTCGCCGCCCCGAGTTCGCGGGCGGCCCGCGCCGGTGACGGCGTCAAGTTGATGAACTACATGGCGTTGATGGGTGCGGCGGTCGCGCTGGTGGTCGGAGCGTTCCTGATCTACACCACGATGACGATGGCGATAGCCCAACGCCGCCCGGTCATCTCGATGCTGCGGGCCATCGGCGGCCGACGCGCGACCATCGTCCGCGACATGCTGGCCGAGGCCACGATCCTCGGGCTGATCGGCGGCAGCATCGGCTCACTGCTGGGAATTGTGTTGGGTCGCCTGGCAATCGGCCGGCTGCCACCGACCATGACCCAGGGTCTCGAAGCGCGCATCGAGTACTGGCTGCCCGGCTACGCGATCCCGGTGGCCATCGCCGCCACGGCGCTCACGAGTGTGGCGGCGTCGGCGATGGCGGCGCGGCAGGTGTACAAGGTCTCGCCGATCGAGGCGCTGGCCCCGGTCGGGGTATCGGCGGCGGACAACGTGCCGCGCTGGCTGCGCATCGTCACCGGCCTCGCGGCGATAGCGGTGCTGGCCGCGTCGGTCCTGATCGTGTTCTACCAACCGGGTTCGGTCGCATTCGTGGCGATCGCGGCACTGTTCACCGCGCAGATCGCGCTCGGCTTCGCGCTCGCCGGCCCCATCGTCAGAGCCACGGCCGCGGTGGCGCGCCTGTTCGGATCGGCCGGTGCACTGGGTGCGGCGACCGTCGAGCGGGCACCACGGCGCGTGTGGGCCACGGTGATGACCGTGCTGATCGCCGTCGTGACGACCGTGGTGATCACCGGCACGAACAACGACATGATCCGCTCGGCCCGCGATGTCTTCGCCCCGGTCGCCGACGTGGACGTCTGGGTGAGTGCCAACCCGCCCGACGAGTACGCCACCGGCCTTCTGCCGCAAGGTCTTACCCAGAATGTCACCGAGGTGCCCGGAGTCGCGAACGTCACCGAAGGTGCCCTGGGCTTCGCCGTCGTCGGCGGTACCCGCGTCATGCTCGACGGCTTCGCCCCCGGCAGCCACGACGCCCTCTTCCGTGCCCTCGACGACCAGACCCGCAACGACGTGCTCGCCGGTCGTGGTGTGGTGCTCTCCCAGAATCTGGGCAAGACGCTCGATGTCCGCGTCGGCGACGACCTGCAGCTGCAGACACCGCACGGCCCCCAACAGGCGAAGGTACTGGCCCTGGTGCCCTACTTCTCGACGGTGATCGGCACGGTCGGGATGGGGCTGGACCAGATGCGCACCTGGTTCGACCGACCGGGGTCGACGACGTTACAGGTCACCGCCGTCAAGGGAACAGATCCCGATCGCCTGCTGGCCAACGTGAGTCACGTCGTGCCCGCGCCCAATCACGCCTATGACGGCCGGACGGCTCTGGCCGGTCTCGAAGCACCGCTGCACCAGAGCATGCTGATCGCCAATGCGGTGTGGATCATCGTGGTGTTCGTCGCCGCCGTCGCGCTGTTGAACACCCTGACCCTTTCGGTGCTCGAACGGCGCCGCGAGATCGGGGTGCTGCGGGCGATGGGATCCAGCCGCCGCTACACGTTGGCCATGGTGCTGGCCGAGGCAGCCGCCATCGGCATCGTGGGAGGCATTCTGGGACTGCTCGTCGGGCTCGTCGATCAATGGCTGTTCAGCCTCGTCAGCGGCGACATCATGAACTTCAACGTCACGTTCCGGCCGAGTCCGATGGCGCTGGTGTTCACCCTCGGTGCGCTGGCGATCAGCCTGCTGGGCTCACTACCACCGGCGCGACGGGCCGCGCGGCTCAACATCATCGAGGCCGTCAGCGTCGAATAGTCGCGACCCCCTGCAGATGTGGTGTGCACGGCGGCGGCACCAGCGTCCGCAGGGTACTGCGCAGCCCACTGGTGTCGAACCCGGCCGCGGCGATGGCGTCGACGGTGCGGCGGTTCGGTTCGCACCCCGATGACAGCCATGCCCACGGCCTGGCGATCAGGTCCTGGAACCGCCCCATCAGGCCCTCGCCGCGAACATGCTCCAGCACCACCAACCGGCCATCGGGCGTCAGCACGCGCCGGATCTCACCGAGCGTGGCCGCCACGTCGTCGACCGAACACAACACCAGTCCGACATGGACCGAATCGAAACTGTTGTCCGGAAACGGAATCGACTCCCCCGCCCCGTCGACGACATCGACCTCGACGCCGTGCCGCCGGGCCAGGGCACGCGCCATCCGCCGCATCGCCGGCTCCGGCTCCACCGCGGCGACCGACGTCACCGCCCCCGGGAGGAACAGCAGATCGGTCCCCGGCCCGACGCCGACCATCAACAACCGCCCCGTCGCATGGCTCATCGCCGACCGCCGGTAACGGCGGTAGAACAGCCTGTCGAATATCGGCATACCGAGCCGATACACGTACGGGAACAACGGATTACGGTGCTTCAATACTTACTGCCCAGATCCAATCGGAAGGGTGGATATTCGTCGCTCATCAACGACACGTACACGGCCACACGGTAACGCCACCGGACCATCCCCATCAGAAGATCGAACATGTCTTCCGACACCGTCCCCCGGGCCAACAGCCGCACCGCGGAGATGACGCACAGTACTTGCAGCGGCGCTTCCATCGCCCAGCACATGATGATCTGCGGCAGCGCCAGCAGCCACCACTTGACCAGCACCGCCCCTCGGGACAGCTGCTCGGGATAGGAAACCTCGAGATCGCCGGGATAGTCGGGATCAGCTTTGAGGGTGAACGGTGGATATTGGTCGGTGGTGTTCATCGGGAAGCGGTAGTTCATCACCCGCCACGACCACCGCAGCACGCCGACATTGAAGTCGAACAGGGGCCGCGGGTACCGGCCGGTGAACAGGATCGTGACACCCGCGGCAAGCGTCACCAGCGGGTACACCAGGTAGAGGCCGATCAGGATCGGATAGTGCGGCACCGCCAGGACGCACCATTTGACCAGCCACAGCCGGCTCGACGGCGCATCGATCGCGCCGCGCACGTGTACCACCTCAGCAGGCATGTTCATCCCTGCCGGTGATCGTCGTCGCGGCCAGGTCCCGGTCGATTCCCGCGGCCATCCGGCGGTGGCTCACCACCCGCAGGAACGTCGCCAACACCCAGGTCATCATCCGGTTCGGAACCAACGCGGCGGGCCGCAGCACGGCCTCGCCGTGCGACACCTGCAGCGAGGCGACCCGGGACACCGCGGCGACCCGACGGCGGCGAGTGTTCTCGTACCAGCGCAGGGCACCGGCGAGATCGCCGTGGGCGCCGTGCTGGAAATCCGAAACCGCCTTGCACAACACCATCGTGTCGAGAAGTGCCTGGTTGGTCCCCTGCGCGAGCGTTGGTGGCATCGTGTGGGCCGCATCGCCCAACAACGTCAACGCACCACGGCCCGGCCCGGGGATCGGATGGCGGAAATGCGGATAGGGCGAACGCGCCAGATCATCGTCGGTCAATGCCGCAAGTACCCGGTCGACCAGTTCGGACCATCCGGTGAAATTGGCACGGATCACTCCGATCGGGCTCTCCGGCCTGACGAAGTCCGGCGACCATGGCAGGTCGAACCACCACTGCACCTCGGTGTCTCCGGCCGGCCAGAGGCCGAGGTTCCCGTGCTCGCCGACGATGACGAAGGCGACGTGCCGATCAGCCTCATCCGGAAGCGCGGCCAGCCCTTGCCAGCTGCACCAGCCCGTCGGCTCCGCGTGCGGTGCGCCCACGATCTCGCGGATCTTCGAGTGCAGGCCGTCCGCGCCGATCACCAGATCGCCGTCCACACAACTGCCGTCGGCGAAATCGAGGCGAACACCGTGGCTGCCGTTCGCGACGCCGACCACCTGCGTGTTGCACCGAATCCGTTCAGCCGGAAACCCTTCCAGCAGCCGTTCGAGTAGAATCCGGCGCGGGACCATCCGGACCGGCGCACCCATCCGGCTCACGATCGCGGCCACGTCGAGGGTGGTCATCGGGCGCCCCGTCGAGGTCACCACCCGGACGGTGGCCAACTCCTGGCCGGCACCGTCCATGTCGACCCCGAGCTGCCGCAGCACCGATTCGCCGTTCGACCAGATGGTGACGGCACCACCGCCGGCCCGCACCTCGGGGCGCTGCTCGAACACCGTGACGTCATGCCCGTCGCGCAGCAATCCGCGGGCGATGGAGATACCCCCGACCCCGGCACCGACAACGAGCACCTTCAGCGACGCTTGCGGCGCTGACTGGACGTGGTGCCGGCCCTGGGGCCGTTTTGGGCCCACGGCTCAATTTATGTCCGATGCAGGTCCGCTGTACAGGGTTGCCGCCTCGTTCCCGCAGGCTGGGCCGTCACCATGGCGACGGGTCGTGGAAAACGCAACGTCGCACAGGCGTCGTCGAGGGTCTGGTCGATCAGCTCGGCCAGCTCCGACAGCCCTCCCGGTGTCTCGTCGACGGCGAATCCGTCCCCGGAGATCGCGACCCGGGTCAGCACGATGCTGTGCGCACGCCGGATCTGGGCCATCTCCGCCAGCATGTCACCCATCGCGGCCGGATAACTGACGAAAGCGTCCTCGCCGGAGCCGATTTCACACGCGAGCCCGACGAGATCCAGACGTCGGCCCGCCACCACCGCGTCGACCACCTTGTCATCGGCCACCCGCGTCATCCCCACCAGCACCCGTTGCCTGCGGTGTGCCACGGTGGCCGACACGAGCAGGTCGACCTGGTCGGTCGTCGTCACGACGATCCGTCCCACCCCGAGATTGGCTGTGCAGAACACCAATTCGTCGGCGGTCATCCGGTCGGCGTACACGATGAGAAACATCGGGTGGATACCCACACCGATCGCGGTGATCAGGTCTGCCCCGGTGCGGACCTCGACGGCGAGTCCGTGATCACGCGCCCGCTTGGCAACTCTAGAGTCAGCCAAAGCTGTTGCTGGTAGGGATAGCTCGACCACACCCAATGATCGAAGTCCGATCGGCAGCGTCACTGAAACCTCTTCTGCAAGGCGCCCCGGCCGGTTGCCACGGGCGTACAGCTCGAGACTCCGCCGCCGCCTGGGAGCGCACCAGCGTCTTTGCGGGCCCTTGACAGGCACAGTGGGAACTTTGACGCCGCGTTGACGCCAAGCCCTGAGAATCCGGGTCTTCGTGAACGAAGTCCGTTAAGGACTGCGCCGCGGCCGTAAAGAAAGCGTCAAGGCCCCGTTCGTGGCATCTGCCTGGGCAGATCCTGGGGCAGGCCACCGAAATCCGGAGGCCCGTAAACGTGTCTTCGAACGGAGACGGCATGTCTGTCCTGCTTTATTTGGCGCTGACAGTGGCGATCTTTGCGCTGCTGGGTCTGGTGCAGAAGTTGGTCGAGGGACTGTGAGCTACGAAAACGTCGTCGGCCTGGGCCTGGCCATTCTGATCGCGCTGTTCCTCTTCGCGGCGCTGTTGTTTCCGGAAAGGTTCTAGTGACTACTACAACCGCGGGGATCGTCTTCCTCGTCGTCCTCATCGCCGCGGTGGCGGCGGTCCACGTGCCGCTCGGCGACTACATGTACCGCGTGTACACGTCGGACAAGCATTCGCGCGTGGAGCGCGTCATCTACCGCCTGATCGGCGCCGATCCGAAGGCCGAGCAGACCTGGGGGGCGTATGCCCGCAGCGTGCTGGCGTTCTCCGCGATCAGCATCCTGTTCCTGTTCGTCTTGCAGCTGGTGCAGGGCAAGCTGCCGCTGCATCTCAACGATCCGGGCACTCCGATGACACCGGCGCTGGCCTGGAACACCGCCGTCAGCTTCGTCACCAACACGAACTGGCAGGCCTATTCCGGTGAATCGACCCAGGGCCACCTGGTGCAGATGGCCGGCCTGGCGGTGCAGAACTTCGTGTCCGCCGCGATCGGCATGGCCGTCGCGATGGCCTTCGTCCGGGGTCTGGTCCGGCGTAATACGGGTGAGCTCGGCAACTTCTGGGTCGACCTGGTGCGCGGCAATCTCCGTATCCTGCTGCCAATTTCGATCGTCGGCGCGCTGATCCTGGTCGGCGGCGGCGCCATTCAGAACTTCGCGCTGCACACCGAGGTCGTCAACACCCTCGTCGGCGGCACCCAGACCATCCCGGGTGGCCCGGTCGCCAGCCAGGAAGTCATCAAACTGCTCGGCACCAACGGCGGCGGCTTCTTCAACGCCAACTCGGCGCACCCGTTCGAGAACCCCACCACGTGGACCAACTGGGTGGAGATCTTCCTGATCCTGATGATCCCGTTCTCGTTGCCGCGCACCTTCGGCCGGATGGTCGGCAGCCCCAAACAAGGTCTGGCGATCGCCTCGGCGATGGCGGTGATCGCGACGACCAGCGTCAGCCTGATGATGCTGTTCCAGCTGCAGGCCCACGGCACCGTCCCCACCGCTGCGGGTGCAGCGATGGAAGGTGTCGAGCAGCGATTCGGTATCGCCAACTCGGCGGTGTTCGCGGATGCGACGACGCTGACATCGACCGGCGCCGTGGACTCGTTCCACGACTCGTACACCAGCCTCGGCGGCATGATCACGATGTTCAACATGCAACTCGGTGAGGTGGCTCCCGGCGGCGTCGGCTCCGGTCTGTACGGCATGTTGGTTCTCGCGATACTCACGGTGTTCGTCGCGGGCCTGATGGTCGGCCGCACCCCGGAATATCTGGGCAAGAAGATCACCCCGCGGGAGATCAAGCTCGCCGCAACGTATTTCCTGATCACACCGTTGCTCGTGTTGACCGGGACGGCGGTGGCCATGGCCATGCCGGGCCAACGTGCGGCCATGCTGAACACCGGTCCGCACGGCCTGTCGGAAGTGCTGTACGCGTTCACGTCGGCTGCCAACAACAACGGTTCCGCGTTCGCGGGCATCAGCGTCAACACCGAGTGGTACAACACCGCGCTCGGCCTGGCGATGGTGTTCGGCCGCTTCCTGCCGATCATCTTCGTGCTGGCACTGGCCGGATCGCTGGCCCGCCAGGGCAAGACACCCGAATCCGTCGGCACCCTACCCACCCATCGACCCCAGTTCGTCGGCATGGTCGCCGGCGTCACCCTGATTCTGGTCGCCCTCACCTTCTTGCCCATGCTCGCGCTCGGGCCCCTTGCTGAAGGAATTCACTGATATGCCAAGCGTTAACCCATCCCCCGTTGCCGAGCGTCACGCCAGAGTGGCGTCCGCGGCCGGGAGCCACTCCAGCGTGACAAAGAAGACCCGAATCCAGGGCGGTCTGCTGGACCCGAAGATGCTGTGGAAATCGACGCCCGACGCGCTGCGCAAGCTCGACCCGCGCACGCTGTGGCGCAACCCGGTGATGTTCATCGTCGAGATCGGCGCTGTCTGGAGCACGATCCTGGCGGTCCTCAACCCGTCCTGGTTCGCCGGCTTGATCGTGGTCTGGCTGTGGCTCACGGTGATCTTCGCCAATCTGGCCGAGGCCGTCGCCGAGGGGCGCGGCAAGGCCCAGGCGGAGTCGCTGCGCAAGACCAAGACCTCCACGATGGCGCGGCGCCTGACCGCCTCTGGCGCCGAAGAAGAGGTCGCCGCACCGCTGCTGCAGCAGGGCGACGTCGTGGTGGTCGAGGCCGGGCAGGTGATTCCCGGCGACGGCGATGTCGTGGAAGGCATTGCCTCGGTGGACGAATCGGCGATCACCGGTGAATCGGCACCCGTCATCCGCGAGTCCGGCGGAGATCGGAGCGCCGTCACCGGCGGCACCACGGTGCTGTCCGACCGCATCGTCGTCCAGATCACCCAGAAGCCCGGCGAGAGCTTCATCGACCGGATGATCAACCTCGTCGAGGGCGCCAACCGGCAGAAGACCCCCAACGAGGTCGCGCTCAACATCCTGCTGGCCTCGCTGACGATCATCTTCGTCTTCGCCGTCGCCACCCTGCAGCCACTGGCCATCTTCTCCAAGGCCAACAACCCCGGCGTCGCAGACACCCTGGCACTCAACGGGAGTGGCATCTCGGGCATCGTCATGGTGTCGCTGCTGGTGTGCCTGATCCCGACCACGATCGGCGCGCTGCTCTCGGCGATCGGCATCGCCGGCATGGACCGACTCGTGCAGCGCAACGTGCTGGCCATGTCCGGCCGCGCCGTCGAGGCCGCCGGTGACGTCAACACCCTGCTGCTCGACAAGACCGGCACCATCACCCTCGGCAACCGCCAGGCCGCCGCGTTCGTGCCACTGTCCGGCGTCACACCCGAGCAACTCGCCGACGCGGCACAGCTGTCCAGCCTCGCCGACGAAACCCCTGAAGGCCGTTCGATCGTGGTGTTCGCCAAGCAGGAATTCGGGTTACGCGGCCGCACCCCCGGTGAGCTCGACAAGGCGCACTGGGTCGAATTCAGTGCCAACACCCGGATGTCGGGCGTCGACCTGTCCGGTGACCATCGCCTGCGCAAGGGCGCCACAGGTGCGGTCGCCGAATGGATTCGCTCCGAAGGCGGCGAGGTCCCGACCCAACTCGGCGACATCGTCGACGGGATCTCCGCCGCCGGTGGCACCCCGCTGGCCGTCGGTCACGTGGTCGATGGAAAAGCCCAAGTGCTGGGCGTCATCCATCTCAAGGACGTCGTCAAGCAGGGCATGCGGGAACGCTTCGACGAGATGCGCCGCATGGGCATCCGCACAGTGATGATCACCGGCGACAATCCGTTGACGGCCAAGGCCATTGCCGACGAGGCAGGTGTCGACGACTTCCTTGCCGAGGCCACGCCCGAGGACAAGATGGCGCTGATCAAGAAGGAGCAGGCCGGCGGCAAGCTCGTCGCGATGACCGGCGACGGCACCAACGACGCCCCCGCCCTGGCCCAGGCCGATGTCGGTGTCGCGATGAACAGCGGCACCTCGGCGGCCAAAGAGGCCGGCAACATGGTCGATCTCGACTCCGACCCGACCAAGCTCATCGAGATCGTCGAGATCGGCAAGCAGTTGCTGATCACCCGCGGAGCGTTGACGACGTTCTCGATCGCCAACGACATCGCGAAGTACTTCGCGATCATCCCGGCGTTGTTCGTGGCCCTGTTCCCCGGCCTGGATCTGCTCAACGTCATGCGGCTGCACAGCCCGCAATCGGCGATCCTGTCCGCGGTGATCTTCAACGCGATCATCATCGTGGCGCTGATCCCGTTGGCGCTCAAGGGTGTCCGATACACCCCGAGCAGCGCGTCCAAGCTGTTGAGCCGCAACCTCTACGTCTACGGCCTCGGCGGCATCATCGCGCCGTTCATCGGTATCAAGCTGATCGACCTCGTCGTCCAACTCTTCCCGGGAATGTGACATGAAATTCTCCAACCTGCTCCGCCAACATGCCGCGGCCCTGCGGGCGCTGTTGGTACTCACCGTGATCCTGGGGATCGGCTATCCGGTCTTCATCTGGCTGGTGGCCCAGATCCCCGGCCTGCGCGACAAAGCCGACGGGTCATTGATAGAGGCGAACGGAAAACCGGTGGGCAGCAGCCTGATCGGTCAGTCCTTCACCGACACCGACGGCAATGCGCTGCCGCGGTACTTCCAGAGCCGGCCGTCGATGGCCGGCGACGGGTACGACCCGATGGCCACCAGCGCGAGCAACCTCGGCCCGGAAAGCATTGTCGACCAACCCGACAAGCCCAGCCTGCTCACCCAGGTGTGCACGCGCAGCGCGGCCATCGGCAAGCTCGACGGTGTCGACGGCGCTCGCCCGTTCTGCACCGGAGGCGGTGTCGGCGCAGTGTTGTCGGTGATCGGACCGCGGGATGCCCGCGGAAACGTCGTTCACCCGACGAAGGTGGTCAGTGTCAACGAGCCCTGCGATACGACGAAGACGCCATTCCTGAACGCCTATGACGGTGTGCGCGTCGAATGCGCCAAAGTCGGTGAGGACTACAGCCTCGGCCTGATCGTGCCGATCCGTGGCAGCGTGCCCGCCGATCCCGCGGTACCGGCCGATGCCGTCACCGCCAGCGGCAGCGGCCTGGACCCGAACATCTCGGTGGCCTACGCCGATCTGCAGGTGAACCGGGTGGCCAGGGCCCGCGGTCTCAACCCCGATCTGGTGCGGGCGATGGTGGCCCAGCACACCGACGGGCGCACCCTGGGCTTCTTCGGCGAACCGCGGGTCAACGTGCTCGAACTCAACATCGCCCTCGACGCGCTGTAGGCGCGAGGATGATGGTCTTGTGAGTACGTCGGCGTCCAGTCCCACCAAACGCGGTGAGCTGCGCATATATCTGGGTGCGGCGCCCGGCGTGGGGAAGACTTTCGCGATGCTCGGCGAGGCGCACCGCCGTCTCGAACGCGGCACCGACGTCGTCGCCGCGGTGGTCGAGACCCACGGGCGCAAGAAAACCGCCGATCTGATCGACGGCATCGAGATCATCCCGCCGCGCTACGTCGAGTATCGGGGAGGCACCTTTCCCGAACTCGACGTGGCCGCGGTGCTGGCCCGCAACCCGCAGGTGGTGCTGGTCGACGAACTCGCCCACACCAACACCCCGGGGAGCAAGAACCCCAAACGCTGGCAAGACGTCGAGGAACTGCTGGCCGCCGGGATCACCGTGATCTCGACGGTCAACGTGCAGCACCTGGAAAGCCTCAACGACGTGGTCACCCAGATCACCGGAATCGAGCAGCAGGAGAAGGTTCCCGACGAGATCGTCCGGGCGGCCGACCAGATCGAGCTCGTCGACATCACCCCGGAGGCACTGCGGCGCAGGCTGTCCCACGGCAACGTGTACGCGCCCGAACGTGTCGACGCCGCTCTGTCAAACTATTTCCGGCGCGGAAATCTCACCGCGCTGAGGGAATTGGCCCTGCTCTGGCTGGCCGATCAGGTCGACGCCGCGCTGGCCAAGTACCGCGCCGACAACAAGATCACCGACACGTGGGAGGCCCGCGAACGCGTCGTCGTCGCCGTCACCGGCGGTGCCGAGTCCGAAACCCTGGTGCGCAGGGCCTCGCGCATCGCCTCGAAGTCCAGGAGTGCGGCCGGTACGTCGTCGCCGACGACGGTGTGCACGGTGGCGCCCAGGCTGGCGGCCAGCTCCCGGACCTTCCCCATCTGCGGCGCCGAGACACCCGAAAGTCCGTCTCCGCGAACGACGTGGACCACCATCAGCTCGGCGCTGGACTTCGAGGCGATGCGCGAGGCCCTGCGCACCAGGGTTTCGGACTCGGCACCGCCGGTGACGGCGACGACGTACCGGCCGCACTCCTGGATTTCGCCCGCGAACGCAACGCCACCCAGTTGGTGCTCGGCACCTCGC
>NZ_LZSY01000185.1 GCF_001665625.1 Mycolicibacterium peregrinum
GCAGCCCGCTGGTCCTGGAGATCGGCGCGGACCGGAACACGGCGGGCACCCGCCTGCTGGGCCCGGACATCGAAGCCGGGCAGCACCCGCAACTGCTGGTGCCGCCCGGCCACTGGCAGCGCGCAAAGCCCCGCGACGACGAGCCGGCCCTGGTCAGTTGCGTGGTGGTGCCAGGCTTCGACTTCGCCGACTTCGCGCTCAGCCCTGAAGCGACGACAGATTGAAGCCGGCCCCGGTCGGATCGGCCACCGCGGCCAGCCGCCCGTAGGGGGTGTCCTCGGCCGCACGCACCACCGAACCACCGTTGGCGACTAACAGCTCGATCGTCTTGTCCACGTCATCGGATCCGAAGAAAGTGGTCCAGGCCGACGGCGCGCCTTCGGGGATGAACGCCGCCCCGTCCATCACACCGACCAATTCCTCACCATCAAATGATGCTGTGCTGTAACGGAACTCATCGGTATCCGACACGACCTGGGTGGTCCAGCCGAACACCGTCCGGTAGAAGTCCAGCGCCTTGGCGTAGTCACTGGTGGTCAGCTGGTGATACACCGGTGCGCCGGCCTCGTTGAACAGGGCGAAGCCGTCGTGCCCCGCAGGCTGCCAGATACCGAAGAACCCGTTCGCGGTGTCGGTCATCATCGCCATCCGCCCCTTGGCCGGAATGTCCATCACGCCACCGCAATTGCTCCCACCGGCGGCGATCGTGGCCGCCACCGTGGCATCGGCATCGGCGGTGTGCAGGTAGGTGGTCCAGGCATCGGGCGCGTTCCACTGCGGATCATTGCGCATCAGCCCTGCGACCACCTGACCATCGACCGCCGCGGTGACATAACCGCCGTACTCGGGGCCGCCGGTTTCGAACGTCCACCCGAACACCGCACCGTAGAACTGCTGGGCACGCTCAAGGTCGGACGTGGCCAGGTCGATCCAATTGGGGGCGCCCAGCGGGGCGCTCTGACGGGTAACCACGATATTTCTCCTTCACGGAATGGACAGTCGCTAGGTCTGACCACTGCCGCGCGGAAAACTCATCGCCCGGTTCAACAACTGATGGTCTGATCCGGCCGACCTCGGTCGTCCAGCGTGATGGTGGTCGGTCCGCCACGCAACAGCTCGACCCGCACCGTCCTCGGACCGGTCCACTCGACATCTTTGAGCCCGTCACGGTCGCCGTTGACGCAACCCAGATAATTCTCCCGCGACAGCAGACCGTTGTCGGTGTACACCTGTACCGACGTGATCGGGTCGATCGTGATCCCGCCGCCGCTGAACACGACCAGCTCCATGTCACCGTTCGGTGATGGGAGCCGTTGGCTCTCTTTCCCACGTCCGCCGCCGGCAAGCAACATCGCAAACCACGCCATGCCGCCCCACACCACTCCGATCACCACGATCAGCACCACGCCCAGCCATTTGACCACCGGCTGACGAATCCCCAACCCCCAGGCGATGGCCAGCGCCACGCAACCTGCGACGCCGAAGATCACGGGGTGGAGCAGAAACGGACGCAGACGGTAGTAGTCGGACAACAGAAACCCGGAAGCGACCAGACCGCAGAAAAATACGCCGACAATCGCTGATACCCCCGCGCCTACCCGCACGCAGCTACTGTACGCAGCTCACCGATAACGCTGCGCGACCTTGGCGCGGTGCTCGGCGGGCGAGCCGTAGAGCGAACGGTTGAGCGCGGCTCGCTTGAGATAGACGTGCACCCGGCTCTCCCAGGTGTAGCCGATGCCGCCGTGCAACTGCATGGCCTTGCCGGCCACCTCGACGGCGGCCTCGGTCGTGTACGCCTTGGCCATGGAAACCGCGCGGGGATCGAGTGACGCGATGGCGGCCCCGACGAGCTGTCTGGCCACCGAGATCTGCACCAGCATGTCGGCGCAGGCGTGCTTGACGGCCTGGAACGAGCCGATCGGACGGCCGAACTGTTGGCGAACCCCGGTGTAGGACACCGTGGTATCGAGCATGGCCTGCGCGACACCGAGACTGTCGCAGGCAACCGCGAGCGCGGCCCGGTCGGTGAGTGCATCCAGGCCGGAGTCGGGATCACCATCGAAATGCCAGACCGCGTCCTCGTCGACCTCGACACCCTCGGCCGTCACGATGGCGAGCGTGCGGGTCTCGTCGAGCACCGGTTGCTCGGTGACCGTGAGACCGGGTGAGCCGGCGGAAACGTCCACCAGCACCGCCACGCCATCGGCGTCACGGGCAGGCAGAAGCAGCCGTTGAGCTCCGACGACGTCCGGTACAAACGCGGCACTGCCGTGGATGCGCCAGCCCAGCCTGGTGGTGGCCAGTTCGAAGGGCGCCGGATCGCCTGCTCCGGGCAGCGCGATCGCGGCCCGGATACTTCCGGACACGACGGCCTTGAGCAGTGCGTCGCGCGATTCATTGGGGTGCAACATATTCAGGACACCGATGGCCAGCACGGCACCGCCCAGATAACCGGTGGCCGCGGCGGCCCGACCGAGCTCCTCGCAGATCACCGCGACCTCGGCGAACGTGGCGCCGGCACCACCGGCATCCTCCGGCGCATCCAGCCCGATCCAGCCTGCCGAGATCAGCAGCGGCCAGTCGATGGTGTCCTTGGCCAGCAGATCGGCTGCTACCGAACGCAGCTCGTCGTGGATCGCCGCAAAATCAGGAACGTCGCTCATCTACACCGCACTCGGTTCTCGTGGCAGGCTCAGTCCGCGCTCACCGATGATGGTGCGCTGGATCTCGCTGGCGCCGCCGGGGATGGTCCATTCCCACGATCCGATGAAATCGAGCATCCAGGATCCCGACTCCCATCCGCTGGAAGCCGGTTTGGTCAGCACGGTGTGGGCGGCCAGGCCACCGATCTCGGCACCGAAACCCGTCATCCGCTGCAACAGTTCGCTGTAGTAGAGCTTGACGATCGAGGCGTCGGCCGGTCCGGCCTTCCCTGCCTCGGTGCGCTCGACCAGATCTCGGCACAACCCGCGCAGGCCAGTCAGCTCGATTTCGAACTGCGCCAACCGGTCTGCCACCACCGGATCATCTGTCGGCGCAGCCTCCAGCAGCCAGGTGAAACCCGCATTGCCCAGGCGTTCGGACAGTTCGAGCATGGTCATGCCACGTTCAGCACCGAGCGTGGCCTGGGCGACCTGCCAGCCCTTGTTCACCGGGCCGATCAGGTTGGCCGCGGGCACTGCCACGTCGTTGAGGAAGATTTCGCAGAAATGCGAATCCCCCACCGCATTTCGGATCGGCCGCACATCGATGCCGGGTGTGGTCATGTCCATCAGGAAGTACGAGATGCCGTGCCGCTTGGGTGCGTCCGGATCGGTGCGGGCCAGCAGCAGACACCAGTCGGCGTGCATCGCGCCGCTGGCCCACAGCTTCTGGCCGTTGACGATGAAGTTGTCGCCATCAGCTCTGGCCGTGGTACGTAGCGCCGCGAGGTCGGATCCGGCCTCCGGCTCGGAGAAACCCTGTACCCAGATCTCACCGTCGAGGATGGCGGGCAAATGTCTGCTGCGCTGCGCGTCGGTACCCGCCGCGAGCAGCGTGGACGCGGCGTGGTGGATCCCGACGAACGCCAGCACCAGGCGGGGCGCATCGTGGGCGGCCAGTTCCTGATACAGCACGATCTGCTGAGGCACGGACATGCCGCCGCCCCATTCGACAGGCCAGTGCGGCACGGCGTACCCGGCAGTGTGCAGCTCGGCGAACCAGGATTTCTGGAAGGACACGAACTCTTCGTCGCCGACGCCGGTCTGGTTGGGGCGCCAGTCATTCGGTACGTGGTGTGCGCACCAGTCCTTGACGGTGGTGCGGAAATCGTCGAGGTCGGTCATGACGAGAACAATCCGGTGAGTCCGCGCCGGCCCAGCCGGGCGGTGAGGGTGTCGCGGGTCTTGGACACCCCGAACGGCAAGCGGCGCAACGGCTGGCTGTAGCGCGACAACCAGGACAGTACGGTCTCGTCGCAGAAGCCGACGGCTCCGTGCAGCTGATGGCACACCCGGAAGACCACCTCTGCTGCCTCGATCGTGGCCAGTCGTAACGCCAGTGCGTCGTTGATCGCCTCGTCTGCGGGGTGGATGCCCAGGCTCCACAGCGCGTGTTTGGCCAGCATGTCGACACCGCTGCGCTCCACTTCAGCGTCGGTCAGCTGGAACTGCACACTCTGGAAGGCCGACAGCGGCTGGCCGAACTGCTTGCGCAGACTGACATGCGCGACGGTCAGGTCGATGGCCCGATCCAGCATGCCGAGCAGCGTCCACGACGGCAGCACCAGGGCCAGGGCGACATCTGCGGTGCCCGCGTCGTCCAGTGCCGACAGTTCCAGTGCGGTGGTGAATGACGGACCCGACGCACCCGTCTTGGTCACTGTGCTGCGCTGACCATCCAATGTGACAGTGGCCCAACGGTTGTCCAGACCCTGCAGCGCCGCCTCGGGCGCGTCGGGATCGACGATGACCAGGCCGTCGACGTCGAGGTTTGCCGGGCGCGAAAGCCGCTCGGCCACCGGATAGGGCAGCGCCCAGTAGCCCGCACTGCGACACAGGGCAGCTGCGGCTTCCAACGAGTCCGCATCGGTGCGCGGCTCCAGTTCGAAGGCGCCGAGACTTTCCAGCACGGGCGTGGTCAGGCCGGCGCGGGTGTCCGGCTTGGCGTCGGCCTGAGCCAGCAGCTGATCGCCGCCGGCTGCTTCGAATGCCTTCAGAGCCTGACGGCCATACTCTTTCGCGTCATCGCTGAGATCGAGAATCATCGCCGTCACGCCTTTCCGGCCAGCAAGGTGCGCGACAGCAGGATGCGCTGCATCTCGATGCTGCCCGAGGACACCGTGGATGCTTGCGAGTACCGCCAGTGGTCTTCGACCTCGGCACGGAAGTACTCGATACGGCTGTCCTCGCGCCGCGGCAGCGCAGCCGCTATCTCCATGAGCACCTCGGCGCTCTCTTGATCCAGCCTGGTGACCGCGATCCGATATGCCGCGGAGTCACCGGGATTCACGCGCCCGGTGGCCTGCATCGACACCACCCGGTAGGCCATCAAACGGGCCCGGCGGCAGTGCGTGAGCATCCGGGTCCACCGGCCCCGCAGCTCGGCGGGCAGCTGCTCCCAGGCGTCGCCGAGGATCTCGGGTGCGGTTTGCAGTAGCCGCTCACAACGCGCGTAGCGGGCAATACCGACGCGCTCGAAGGACACCACGTCCTGCACGATCGACCAGCCCTGATCCACGGTGCCCAACACATCGGCCTCGGTGACCAAGAGGTCATCGAAGAACACCTCGTTGAGATGGTGCGGGCCCATCATGGTCCGGATCGGGCGCACCGTGATCCCCGGGGAATCCATCGGCACCAGGAAGATCGTCATGCCCTGTTGTTTCTTCTGGGTTGCGCCTTCTCCCACTTTGGAGGTGCGGGCCAGCAGGAAGATCCACTGCGCCATGGTGGCGTAGGAGGTCCAGATCTTCTGGCCGTTGACCCGCCAGCCGTCGTCCTCCCGGCGGGCAAAGGTGCGCAGCGAGGCCAGGTCGGAGCCGGCCTCCGGCTCGGAAAAGCCCTGGCACCAGATCACTTCGCCGTTGGCGATCGGCGGCAGATGTTTGCGCTGTTGCTCTTCGCTGCCGTGCCGCATGATGATCGGCCCGACCCAGTTGACGCCCATGTACTGGGCCCCGCGCGGTTCGTGGTGCGCCCACATCTCCTCGCGCACCACGGTCTGCTCCCACACCGAGGCGTCGCCGCCACCGAACTCCTTCGGCCACGACATGCACAGCAGATGCTGCTGTGCCAGCGTCCGGCAGAACTGCTGCGCCACCGCCAGATCGGCGGGGTCATCGGTGAACGCGCCGAGAAAGTCGGCGGGCACCTGATCGGCGATCAGCTCCCGCAGCTCACCGCGCAGCGTGTCGGCCGCCTCACCAAAGTCGAAATCCACTCCTGGCCTTTCTATCGCGGACCGAGTTCAGCGAGCACCTCGACGGTGTCCGCGCCCAGTTCCGGTGCATACCCGGCGACGTGTCCCGGAGTTCGGGAGAACCACGTGGGCACACCGGGCATGCGCACCCGGCCGTGCGGGGTGTCGACGGTTTCGAACAGTCCGACTGCGTTGAGATGCTCGTTGTCGAAGAGCTCATCCGGCGTGAGCATGGGAGCCGCCGGAATCTCCAACTCCGCGAACAGGTCCAGCCACTCCGCGGTGGTGCGCTCCTTGAGAGTGCCCGCCAGCAGCCCGTACACCGTGTCGATCTGGCGGGCCCGCTGCTCCAGAGTCGCGTATTCGTGGCTGTCCCAGGCGGGTTGCACCCGTTCGATGAACGCATTCCAGTGCTTGTCGTTGTAGATCAGCGCCGCGATGTGACCGTCCTTGGTCTCATACGGCCTGCGATTCGGGGTGACCGCCCGGGGGTACACCGCAGGCCCCAGCGGAGGGTCGAACATGGCGCCGTTGGCATGCTCGACCAGCATGAAGGAGGCCATGGTCTCGAACATGCTGACCTCCACCTCCTGGCCCTCGCCGGTGCGCTCCCGGTGGAACAGCGCCATCGTCGTCGCATAAAGGGCGGTCAACCCGGCCACCTTGTCGGCCATGATCGTGCCGACGTAGGAGGCCTCACCGGTCAATTGCTGTTGCACCGCAGGCAATCCGCACTCGGCCTGGATGGTGTCGTCGTAGGCGGGCCTGTCGGCATCCGGACCACGCCGGCCATACCCGTAGCAGTTGGTGTAGACGATGCCAGGGTTGATCGCAGCGACGTCGTCGTAACCGAAACCGAGCTTGGTGATGGCCTTGGCGCGCATCGAGTGGATGAACACATCGGCATCGGCGACCAGCGCCCGCAGGTCCGCCTTGCCCTGCTCCGACCGCAGATCCAGCACCACGCTGCGCTTGCCGCGGTTGACGTTGATGAACACCCCGCTCATGCCGGGGGCCGGCCCCACCGAGATGTAGCGGGTATTGTCCCCCGCCGGTGTCTCGATCTTGATCACGTCGGCGCCCATGTCGGCCATGATCTGCGTGCAGTACGGCCCCATCACCATGGCGGTGAGATCGACGACCCGAACCCCTTGCAATGGACCGGTTCTCATGATCGGGCTCCCTCTGCTGCACGTCCGAAGCTGTAGCGGATGTGGTCGGCGTGCCCGTCAGGAACGACCGGGAAGATCACCGGCTCGCTCACGTCGCGGATGCGGTCTATCTGCTCGCCGACCTCCTCTACGGTCCACGATGGCTGGTACACCCCGGGCGACTCGGCGACGACGGCACGGGCGATGCGCCCGGCGATCGCCACCAAGAACTCGCCGGTGACCGAACAGGTTTCATGGGCCAGCCAGCCCACCGCGGGGGCCACCAGGTCCGCGCCCATCGGTGGGTACGCCGAGGTGTCCAGGCCCTCGGCCATCCGGGTCACCGCGCCAGGGACGATCGCGTTGCACAACACGCCCTCGGCGGCGCCCTCGATTGCCACCACATTGCACAGCCCGAGGATCCCGGCCTTGGCCGCAGCGTAGTTGGCCACCTCGTTGTTGCCGTAGAGCCCGCCGATCGACGAGGTCAGCACCACGCGGCCGTACCCGGCCTCACACATCAGCGGAAATGCCGGGCGCACAACGTGGAATGCGCCGCGCAGATGCACGTCGAGCACGGCGTCAAAGTCGTCGTAGCTCATCTCTTTGAGCGACGCGCGGCGAACTGTCCCGGCGTTGTGGATCAGGATGTCGATGCGGCCGAAGCGCTCGACGGCCGCATCGACGATGGCCTGACCGCCTTCTGCCGTCGCCACCGAATCGGTGACGGCAATGGCTTCTCCACCGGCCGAGACGATTTCGTCGGCTACCTGCTGCGCCGGTGCGGTGTCGGTCCCGTCTCCTGTGAGGCTGCCACCAGGATCGTTGACGACGACCTTCGCGCCCTTCGATGCCAGGAGAAGGGCGTATTCGCGGCCCAACCCGCGGCCGGCGCCGGTGATGACGGCGACGCGATCGTCGAATCTCAGAGTGCTCAAGCGAAGGGCTCCTCGCCCTCGAGCTTGGTGCGCTGCAGCAGCCTGCCCGACGTCGGGTCATACGGTGTGGCCCGGTGCATGGTTCCGGTGTTGTCCCAGATCACCAGATCACCGACGGTCCATTTGTGCCGGTAGGTGAAGTCGGCCTGGGTGGCCCAATCCCGCAGCCGCACCAGCAGTTCGGCGCTCTTGCGGAAGTCGATCGGGCCGTCCGCGTCGACGATGTGCCGTGCGGTGGCACCGAGCACGAGCGACTTGCGGCCGGACTGATGCGTCCACACCAACGGCAGTTCCCGATCGCCGATGGCCATCATGCGGCGCAGAGCCTTGGCGCTGGGTTCCGGGTCGTAGTAGAACATCGTGTTCCACGCCGAATGCATGGCCCGCAGGCCCTCGATCTCAGCCTTGTCCTCGTCGGACAGGTCCTCATAGGCGGCGTAGGTGTTGCAGAACTCGGTGTCACCTTCCTCCGGGTTACCCAGCGCCACGCTCTGCAGCAGCGACGCCAGGATCGGCACTTCGTTCATGGTGCCGTCGATGTGCCAGTAGAGCGAACCCTTGAGATAGTCGGCCTGCTTGTTCACCTCGGTGTCGAGGGAGACTTTGTACAGCTTCTCGCCGTGGTGCTCGGGGGCAAACGTACCGAGGGTTTCGGTGAACGCGATCTGCTCGTCGTCGGTGAACCCGATCTGCGGGAACACCAGCACCCCGCGCTGCTCGAGCAGTTCCCGGATCCGGCCGGCGTGCTCACCGGACAGCAGCGTGGCCTTGTCGGCACTGATCTCGGTTCCGATGCGCGGCTTGATGTCCCGGGTATCGAGCGCAGTGGTCGTCGTCATGAGGTGAGCTCTAATCCGTCGAGGTCGCCCTTGTCCCGCCAGTCGGCGATCAGCTCATCGAAGGCGTAGAACCCCGGCGAGTAGAAATCACCGAGGAAAGCACCGTTGCGTTCCGCGCCACCGCGGCCCTCGTTGTTGTAGTAGCCAGGCGTGCAGGACAGTTCGAACGCCGAGTTGTCGATCGACAGCTCGCGGACCGTCGAGACCCAGGCGTCCTGGCCCTCCTCGCTGGGCTCGACCGTCGTCGCGCCCCGGTTCTGGGCCTCGGCGATGATGTAGGCGATGTGCTTGGCCTGCTGTTCGAACATCGCGGTGGTGTTCGCCGAGACGCCGCCCTGGATGAAGCCCATGAAGAACTGGTTGGGGAATCCGCGGCTGGTCATCCCGTGCAGGGTCTTGTAGTCGTTCTGCCAGTAGTCGAACAGCGACAGCCCGTCGCGGCCCACGATGACATCGATCGCAAACCGGCGGCTGATCTCGGTCGAGATCTCGAAGCCGCTCGCGAAAATGACGCAGTCGACCTCATATTCGACGCCGTCGGCAACGATGCCCTTCTCCGTCAGCCGTTCCACCCCCTTGGACGCCGACACGTCGACGAGTTTCACGTTGGGACGGTTGAACGTGGTCAGATAGTGCTCACTCGACGTCGGCCGCTTACACATGAATCGGTAGTACGGCTTCAGCGCCTCGGCAGTCGCGGGATCCTCGACAACTTCGGCGACCAGACGGCGGAGCCGCTCCATGATCTTGAAGTCTTCTTCCTCCCGGAACGCCATGATCTGCTCGATGGTGACCTCGGCCGGATTCTCGCTGGCCGCGATCCGGGCGGTCAGGTTGCGCCCGAGCTCGGTCCAGAAGTCGCACACCAGATCTGGTTCGCCGAACACCACCCCGACGAACGGCGACCAGTTGTGGAAGTTGCGCTTGCGCTCTTCCTGCCAACCTGGTTGTAGAGAAGCCGCCCAGGCCGGATCGGTGGGTGGGTTGGTGCGTGCGTCGACCGATGACGGGGTCCGCTGGAAGACGAACAGCTCTTGGGCATCACGGCCCAGGTGCGGCACCAACTGGATACCGGTCGCGCCGGTGCCGACCAGGGCCACACGTTTGTCGGCGAGCTTGTGCAGGCCACCGTCGGCGTCGCCGCCGGTGTAGTCGTAATCCCATCGTGCGGAATGGAATACGTGTCCCTTAAAGTCCTTGATGCCTGGAATCCCCGGCAGCTTCGGGCGGTTGTAGGAGCCCTGCGCCATCACGACGAAGCGGGCCCGGATGTCGTCGCCCCGATCCGTGCTGATCTGCCAGCGCTGCGTCGCGTCGTCCCAGCGCATGTCGCGCACCTGAGTGGAGAACAGCGCACCGTCGTAAAGGCCGAAGTGCTTGCCGATGTTGCGGCAGTGCTGGAAGATCTCGGCGCCGTCGGCGAACTTCTTGCTCGGCATGAAGTCGAGTTCTTCGAGCAGCGGGATGTAGCAGTAGGCGTCGTTGTCGCACTGGATTCCGGGGAAGCGGTTCCAGTACCAGACCCCGCCGAAGTCGCCCGCCATCTCGATGACGCGGATACCCTCGACGCCCGCCTTCTTCAGGTGCGCCCCAGCCAGCAGACCCGCGAAGCCGCCACCGAGGATGACGACATCAGCGTCCTCGACGATCGGGTCCCGTTCGGTCACCGTCGTGTAGGGGTCGACCTCGTAGAAGTCGGCGAAATCGCCTTCCAGTTCCAGGTACTGGTCGGCACCCTCCGGCCGAAGCCGCTTGGCCCGCTCGGCGGCGTACTTCTCCCGGATCGCGTCGATGTCGAAATCGGCGGGAGTGTCGGTGGGGCCGCAGATCGGTTGGGTCATGCGTTGGCCTTCTCGGGCAGCGCGGCGGCGTGCAGCGGGGCGGGCATATCGTGCACCGCGGGCAGCACCTCGGCCGCGAACAGCTTGGTCGACTCCATGGCCTTCTCGTACGGCATCGTGCCGAACTGCGGGACGATGGTGACCTCGCAGAACGAGCAGGCCTCCTGCGCGGCCTTGAGCTTCTCGAACACCGTCTCGGGGGTGCCGATCAGCAGGTTGGAGGCGTGGTATCCGGGCGGGCCGCCCTTCTTCTGGTTACCGACCTCCGAGGCGAGCACGGCAGTGGCGCTGGCCTCGCGGGCGGCGTACGCCTCATAGCCCTTGACACCCTTGAAGTTGGACGCGTCGGCAAAGCCGTAGTGCACGTTGACATCCCGGTTCGCGGTCCAGATCCACTCCGCTGTGTCTTGGGCCTGGGCTTCCGTTGGCACGCAGTACATGAACATCACGTTCTTGGGCTGACAGGGCCCGAGGCCCTCCTCTGCCCGGAAGGTGTTGACCTTGCGCACCTCCTCACCGGCATCGGTGATCGGCTTGTTGCCGACGAACAGCGGCACCATGCCGCGCCGGGACAGGATCTCCAGCGACTCGGCGGTCGAGGACGAGCTGTAGATCCGGTCGAACAGGTCGGTGCTGATCGGCTCGGGACGCAGCGACATCTCGGGGAACGAGAAGATCTTGCCGTCATAGGAGAACCGCTCACCGGAGAACGCCAGCTTGAGGATGTCCAGCGTCTCGTTGAAGCGGTCCCGGCTCTCCTCCCGCGGCACACCGACCGCTGCGAACTCACCCTTGGACACCCCGCGGCCCAGGCCGATGGTGGTGTAGCGACCGTTGGAGACGATGTCGAGGTAGGCGATCTGGGTCGCCAGCCGGATCGGGTTCCACCACGGCACGACCGCCACGAACGTGCCCAGGCTGACCCGCTCGGTGCGTCCGGCGAAGTAGGTCAGTGCCTGAATCGGGTTGGGCGTCATGCCATACGGCGTTCCGTGGTGCTCGGGGAACCAGATCCCGTCGAAGCCCAGCGGCTCGGCGAGATCACCGAGAGCCAGCGCGGCCTGCACGCACTTGTAGTCCGGGGTGGCGGGCGGGGTGCTGAAGTCACCGGCGAGCACCCGCTCCCAGTCGTGGGAGTTCTGCGCTCCCGTACCCAGATTGACCTTCATGTTGTCTCCTTACTCGGCGATTTGCGGCGTTTCGTCCGTGTCTGTCACGGCTCAGATTCCACAAATCACTGGATGTCTCGGGGTTCTCCGGTGCCCATGTATTTGGAAAGTTGGTAGTGCAGGTTGACCGTGCTGCGTTCGCGGTAGGGATTCGGCAGAGTTCCGCGGAAACCTGCTGACTTCATCCCCTGTTGCACGGCCGCCATGTTCGAGAAATCCTGCGGCAGCACCGACAGCCAGTTCGGTGAGTCCTTCGGGGTGTAGGCCCACTCGGTCTGTGGCTCTTCGCCTTTGGGGTACAGCTCTAAGACGGCGACCTCGAAGATGCACTTGTCCGGGTTGTAGCTCGGATCGGGGCGCGCACTGTAGCACAGCGCGCTGGTCAGACCCTGTCCCACTTGGAAGTTCGGGAAGATCTGCCACGCGGTGCCGCTCTGCCCCAGGATGTCCGGCGGGATGGTCGGCCAGATCACGCCACGCGCCTCGTCATCGCGGCGGGCCGAGGCCAGCCAGTGCTGCAGCACCTCGTCGGCGGGGGTGCCCTCCGGCAGTTCATCGACCAGACGCTTGGCGGCGTTCACCAGGGTCTGCGTCGTCGTCGCGTTGGTCTCTTCCATGGTGTACACCTGCATCTCGGCAGTTGAGATGCGCGGATCACCCGTGCCCAGGCGGATTTTGGACTTGGTCTCGTCCATGCCTTTCGGCGCGTCGTAGCCGATGTTGCTGTGTTTGCCCTGCGCCTTCGCCCAACCCTTGAACTCGCCGAACTGGTTGAACTCCGGGTGCGTGGTGAACACGTGGTAGGTCTCGTTGAAGGCCTCCATCGCGACCTTCCAGTTGCAGTCGAAGTACAACCACTTGCGCCACTTGTAGCGCATGTTCTCCAGCCCGAACGGGTCGAGGATCTTGGCCGCCGGGTACAGGTAGTCGATCAACGGCTCGCAGTGCGGGTCCATGTTGATGAAAAGCCATCCGCCCCAGGTGTCCACCTGCACGGGCGCCAGGTGTGTGTTGCGCGCAGTGAGCTTGCCCTGCCAGTCGTCCTGTTCGCGAATGTGGGTGCAGGCTCCGTCGAGTCCGTAGGTCCAGCCGTGGAATCCGCAGACGAAGGATTTCCTGGCCCGACCGGTCGCGTTCTTGGCCCCCTCCGGGTTGTCGATCAGCTTGCGGCCGCGGTGCATGCAGACGTTGTGGTGCGCGGCAAAGGTATTGGCGCCCGTGCGAACCACGATGATCGAATCGTCGAGAATGTCGTATGTCAGGTAGCTACCGACCTCGGGGATCTCCTCGACCCGGCCCACCTGCTGCCACACCTTGCGCCACAGCCGATCCCGTTCAGCGCGTGCGTAGTGCGTCGAGATATAGGCCTCGACCGGGATGGTCGTCGGCGCAGACAGGTCCTCGGCGATGACTCCGGTCGAGTCGTCCGGTTCGGCGTCGACCTCCATCGCGGCGTCGAGATCAGATTCGGTGTGGGCCATTAGATCCTCCTGATGGCTTCGCGGAAGGATTCGTCCTTGAGGAACAGCGATGTGTTGTCGCCGCCGAGATGGGTCCAGCGCAGGTTGAGTCCGCCGTCGACCAGGATGGTCTGGCCGGTGATGTAGCTCGAAAGATCTGAGAGCAGGAACAGGATGGCCCCGGCCTGTTCCTCGGGCGTACCGCGCCGGCCCATCGCGATCGCCCGCTGGTCACGCTCGGGATCGGCGTCGACATAGGTTGCCGAGGCGGCGGTTTCGGTGACGCCGGGCGCGACGGCGTTGACCCGGATGCCTTCGGCGGCAAGCTCTGCGGCCATGGTTCGGGTGGCCGCCACGATCGCGGCCTTCGCCGTGCCGTAGGCGACGTGATACGGCGCCGTGTTCATCCCGCTGATCGAGGACACCGACACGATCGAGCCCGGGTTGCCCTGGGCTCGGATTTCTGCGGCCACAGCCTGGCTCATGAAGAACATGGTTTCGAGGTTCGCGGTGAACAATTCGCGCCAGTCGGCCCGCGACACCCGGGTGGCCGGCATCCAGGTGGACGGAGCCGCACCGCCGGCGACATTGACCAGCCCGTACAGCGTCCCTTGTCCGTCAGATTGGAGCCGGCCCACCTCCTTCAGCACGGTGGCGATGCCCTCGTCCGTCGACGCGTCAGCCGCCACCGTCACCACGTTCAGACCCTTGTCCGCGAGTGGCGCGACGTGGGTGTCGAGGTTGTCCTGCGACCGGCTCACCGCCACGACCGTGGCCCCGGCCTCCGCCGCCATCCGCGTGACGGTGGTGCCGATGCCGCCACCACCGGCGCCCGATACCACCACGACCCGGCCGTCCAGGCTCAGGGAACTGTCCATTCGCAACCCTTGCCGCTTAATTGTCCGGACAACAAATGAGGATCTTCATATTGGAGAACACTATTCCGCAGCGCTTATTCAACCGTCAAGGGTGGATTTGGGCTTTCTGACAGCTATTGTCTGGACTACGACGAGTTGCTAACGTCCGAGGTCATGAGCGCCCTATCGGCAAATCCCGGCATCGCCAACGCGAGGTACACCGCAAACCCGGCCGTGGCCGAGAACTGGGCGCTGCAGCAGGTCACCGGCCCCAGCCGGCTGTTCGGCGCGAACGGCCTGCGCACCGGCCCCGACGGCCGTATCTACGTCGCACAGGTCACCGGCAGCCAGATCAGCGCTCTCGACCTGGACACGGGACAGCTGGAAACCGTCAGCGCCAAGGGTGGCGACATCATCGCCCCGGACGACGTGGCCTTCGATCCGGAGGGCAACCTCTACGCGACCGAGGTGATGGACGGCCGGGTCAGCGTGCGCGCCGCCGACGGCACCACCCGCGTCCTGCGCGACGACATCCCCTCCGCGAACGGCATCACCTTCCATCAGGGACGGCTGTTCGTCGGAGAATGCCGCGCGGGTGGCCGGCTCATGGAGTTCGACCTGGCCGGTGGCGCCCCGCGCATCCTGCTGGAGAACGTGCCCTCGCCCAACGCCATGGAGGTCGGCCCCGACGGGATGCTCTACTTCCCCGTGATGGGCGCGAACGAGATCTGGCGCATTGACCCCAACGGCGGCGAGCCCCAGGTGGTGGCCGGCGGGCTCGGGGTACCGGACTCGGTCAAGTTCGACGCCGACGGCTATATCGTCTCCACCCAGGTGGCCAGCGGCCAGGTGTTGCGCATCGACCCGCGCAATGGCGAGCAGACGCTGCTGGCCCAGCTCAACCCCGGCCTGGACAACTGCACCTTCGTCGACGGCCGGCTCTTCGTCTCGAACTTCACCGGTGAGATCACCGAGATCTCATCGAGCGGCAGCCAGGCGGTACTGCCGGGTGGTTTGAACTGGCCGCTGGATCTGACGGTCGGCGCCGACGGCAACCTCTATGTCGCCGACGGCACCTACTTCTATCGGGTCGGCCCCGACGGGGACCTGCAGACAGTCGCGATGCTCTTCTCACCGGGCTATCCGGGTTTCCTCCGTGGGGTGACCTCTTCGGGCCCAGGCGAATTCATCGTCACCACGGCTGCCGACACCGTGGCGCGGTTCCGCCCAGCTGGGGCTGAGGACGAGGTGAGCCAGGTCATCGCCAGTGGCATCGACCAGCCCTATGGTGTGGCTTTGGCGCCGGACGGATCCGTGCTGGTGGTCGAGCAGGGCGCCGGCCGGTTGCTCTCGGTGCGCGACGGCTCCGTGACTGTGTTGGCTTCGGGGCTGGACACCCCGGTCGGTGTGGTGATCGGACCGGACGGGGCACCATTGGTGTCGGTTTCCGGCGCCATTCTTCGTGTCGATGGCCAGGGTGGCGGCGGGGGCTCCACTGTTGTCGTCGACGGATTGCACACGCCGCACGGCATTCTCGTGCGCGACGGCGCGCTCTACATCGTCGACTCGGGCAGCAAAGAAGTTGTCGAGTACGAATTCAACACGGCGGGCCGCACCACGATCGCCACCGGGCTGCCGGTCGGACCGCCGCCCGGCGTGACTCCCAAGCCACTCAAGGGGATGCCGCCGTTCTCCGGCCCGCAGGGCCCGTTCGCCGGGATCACCGCGGGACCCGATGGGACGCTTTACCTCTCGGGCGACGGCGACGGCAGCGTGCTGGCGCTGCGCAGAGGCTGACACCATGACTGTCACAGCCGACCATCGTTACCTGCAGGTGGCTCGCACCCTCCGCAAGGAGATCGTCGACGGGGTGTACCCGGTGGGGTCACAATTGCCCACCGAACATGAACTGTGCGAGCGCTTCGAGGTCAGCCGTTACACCGTGCGCGAGGCGCTGCGCCGGCTACGCGACGACAACCTCGTCACCTCACGGCCGCGGGCAGGCACCACGGTGGCACCGCGGGCCTCGACGAATACTTATGCCCAGGACGTGGTCTCGATCAACGACCTGCTGGCCTTCGCGACCGGTGCACAGTTCACCATCGAATCCAACGCCATGGTCACGATCGACGCGGAGTTGGCGGGGCGCACCGGGCTCCCGCTCGGCGAGCAATGGCTGGCGGTCCGCGGCTACCGGCAGTCCGACGACGATCCGGCCCCGGTATGCCGTACCGAGTACTACATCAACCGCAGCTTCGCCGCCGTCGGGCGTCTGCTGCAGCGTCATTCCGGCCCGATCTTCCCGCTGATCGAGGATCTGTTCGGAGTCAGTATCGTCGAAGTGCACCAGGAGATCTCAGCGATCGTCACCTCGCCCGAGCTGGCTGCGGGCCTCAAGGTCACCGCAGGCACCGCAGCCCTGCAGATGCAGCGCACCTACACCACCTCCGACGGGGAGATCGCCCAGGTCACCGTCAACACGCACCCGTCGGACCGGTTCCGGCACGCCATGACGATGCGCCGGGTCAAGGGCTGAGGCGCGGTGCGAAGGACCGCTGTGGGCCACAGAGACCAAGCGCGCGCGGCCGACGCCTACGACCGCGGGCTGTGGGTGTCCACCACCCTGGTCGACGCCCTGGCCGACGCGGCGCGTGACAACCCCGACCGGGTGCTGCTGGTCGACGGTGACATCACCCTGACGGCCCGCGAATTGCATGACCGGGCAAGGGCTCTGGCGCTGCAGCTGGCCGCGTGGATGCCGGCCGGCAGCGTGGTGTCGTTCATGCTGCCCAACTGGCACGAGGCCGCGGCCATCTACCTCGGCGCCACGCTGGCGGGCATGGTGGTGAACCCGATCCTGCCGTCACTACGCGACCGGGAACTGTGCTTCATCCTCGACGACGCGCAGAGCCGGGCGATCTTCATCCCCGCCCAGTTCGGCAAACACGACTACGCGGCAATGCTGACCCGGGTGTGCAGCCAGATGGACAGGCCACCGGAGGTGGTGGTGCTGCGCGGAGATCCGGGGCCGCACCGCGCATTCGACGCGTTGCCGACCGCTCCGGAACGCGAACTTCCCGCGCTCGACCCCGATGACATCCGCATGATCATGTACACCTCGGGAACCACAGGTCGGCCCAAAGGCGTACTGCACAGTCATAACTCGATCAACGCGTTGATCATGCAGCTTCGCGGGCACTGGATGATCGACCCCGGTGACACCTTTCTGGTGCCCTCCCCCATCGCGCACATCGGCGGCTCCATCTACGCCTTCGAGTGCCCGCTGCTGCTGAGCAGCACCGCCGTACTGATGCACCGCTGGAACGCCGATGACGGTGTGGCGCTGATGACCGAACATCGGTGCACTCACATGGCCGGGGCCACACCGTTTCTGGAACAACTGCTGGCCGCCGCCGAACACGCCGGCACCCGGCTTCCCGACCTCAAGGTGTTCATCTGCGGCGGCGCCTCGGTACCGCCGTCACTGATCCGGCGGGCGTCGGACTACTTCGACCGGGCCGTGGTAAGCCGCGTGTACGGCTCGACCGAGGTCCCGGTTACCACCATCGGCTCACTGGCCCCGGGAGGCGTCGAGCACGCCGCCGAGACCGACGGCCGCCCAGGGATCGCCGAGGTCCGGCTCGTCTCCGGCGAGATCAGGGCCCGTGGCCCCCAGATGCTGCGGGGCTACCTGCACCCCGAGGACGAGATCGAATCCTTCGACGAGAACGGCTTTTTCCGCACCGGGGACCTCGGCCGCTGGGTGGACGGCGACTATCTGCAGGTGACCGGACGGGCCAAAGACCTCATCATCCGCAACGGCGAGAACATCTCCCCCAAGGAAGTCGAGGACATCCTGGTCGGTGAACTCGGCATCACCGAGGCAGCCGTCGTCGGCCTGCCCGATGAACGCACCGGCGAACGTGCCTGCGCGGTGCTGGTGACCGCCGACGGCCAACGCCCCGACGTGGCCGACGTGGGCCGGGTGCTGGCCGAACACGGGCTGGCCCGGTTCAAGACACCCGAGCGGGTCGAGATCTGGGATGAACTGCCGAAGAACGACGCGGGCAAAGTGTTGAAGCATCAGATCCGAGCGACGCTGAAGGGGCACGACTAATGCAGGTTGCGATCGTCACCGGAGCCAGCAGTGGCATCGGATTCGGCTGTGCCACCGCGCTTGCCGAGGCAGGCATGGCGGTGCTCGGCACCGGCCGCGACGAGGACCGGCTGGCCGAACTCGAACGGGTCGCCCCGGATCGGATCGCGACGCTGGCCGTCGACCTGACTGCCGATGACGCCCCACAACTGATCGTCGAGGCCGCACTATCCCGCTGGGGCCGCATCGACTTTCTGATCAACAACGCCGGAGTCGGCAGCCCCAAGCCCCTGCACGAGACCGATGACGAAACCCTCGACCACTTCCTGGGCATCATGCTGCGCGCACCATTTCGATTGGCCCGCGACGTCATCCCGCACCTGGGTCCTGGTTCGGCCATCATCAACATCACTTCGACGTTCGCCGTTGTCGGCGGCCTCCGCGGCGGGGCGTATTCGGCGGCCAAGGGCGGACTGACGGCGCTGACCACCCATATCGCCTGCCAGTACGGGGCCCAGGGCATCCGCTGCAATGCGGTGGCCCCGGGGGTGACGGTGACGCCGATGGTCGAACAACGCCTCAACGATCCCGGCTTCCGCAAGATGCAGACCGAGATGACTCCACACACCCGACTGGGCCGGGTCGAAGACATCGCGTCCACCGTCGCTTTCCTGTGCTCCGACGGGGGCAGCTTCATCAACGGTCAGACCATCGTCGTCGACGGCGGCTGGAGCTCGACGAAGTATCTTTCCGATTTCGCGCTGAACGCCAAGTGGGTTGCAGAGTGAACACTTTCGTGGTCCTCGATCAGGCCGCCGACCGGTTCGGCGACGACGGCGCGGTGTTCCTGGGGGAACGCCAAGTCCACACCTGGGCACAGTTGCGCGACCGGGTACTGCGACTGGCCACCACATTGAAGGCCCTCGGTGATCGCGGTACACGCATCGCCGTCGCCAGTGAGAACCGGCCCGAGATCATCGAGCTGATGTTCGCGATCTGGGCGGCCGAATGCGTGTTCGTGCCGATCAACTACAAGCTTCATCCTCGTGAGATGGCCGACATCCTCGACGATTCCGGTGCCGTGCAGGTGTTCGCGTCGGCCAAGGTCGCCGAGGGGCTGGCATCGGTGACCGGGGCGCCCGTCGAAACCATCGGTGACCAGACCTATGCGGCCCGGTTCGATGCCGAGCCCGCGGACCCGCCGTCGACCGATCCCGCGGCTCTGGCCTGGCTGTTCTACACCAGCGGCACCACCGGAAAGTCCAAGGGCGCCATGCTGTCCCACCGCAATCTGATGGCGATGACACTGGCGCACCTGGCTGATTTCGATGATCCGGACGAGAACTGCAGCCTGATCCACGGCGCCCCGATGTCCCACGGTTCCGGCCTGTACATCCCGCCGTACGTGCTGCGCGGCGCCCGTCAGGTGATACCGGCATCCGCTGCGTTCGAACCTGACGAGTTCCTGGACCTGTGCGGTCACCATCCCGGCAGCAGCGCCTTTCTCGCTCCGACCATGGTGCAGCGCCTGATCCAGACGGGCAGGCCCCGCCCCGAGAACCTGAAAACCGTGGTCTACGGCGGCGGCCCGATGTACGTCGACAGCCTCAAGAAGGCGCTGGCCGCCTACGGCGCGATCTTTGTCCAACTCTACGGTCAGGGCGAGGCGCCGATGACGATCACCGGATTGCGGCGTCGCGACCACATCGACGCCGATGATGCGACGCTGGGCTCGGTCGGCTATCCCCGCTCCGGGGTGGAGGTCGCCGTGCTCACCGAGTCCGGGAAACCGGCGGGCGTCGACGAGATCGGCGAGATCGTCTGCCGCGGCGACGTCGTCATGTCGGGCTACTGGAACAACCCGACGGCCACCGCGGCGACCCTCAAAGACGGCTGGCTGCACACCGGCGACATGGGATCGTTCGACAACCGCGGCTACCTCACCCTGCGCGACCGGTCCAAGGACGTGGTGATCAGCGGAGGCAGCAACATCTATCCCCGCGAGGTGGAAGAGGCGCTGCTGGAGCATCCCGACGTGGTCGAGGCCGGGGTCGTCGGGGCTCCCGACCCCGAATGGGGTGAGGTGGTCGTGGCGTTCGTGGTGGGTGAGGTCGATGCCGCAGGGCTCGACGCGCATCTGCTGGAGCGGATCGCCCGCTTCAAGCGGCCCAAGCGTTACGAGTTCATCGACGCGCTACCGAAGAACAGCTACGGCAAGGTGCTCAAGCGCGAGCTGCGGGAGCGGCTGGCGTGACCGCAACCGTCGAGGAGTTGTCGTGCGGTCTACCACCGGGACCGGATTTTGCCGACTTGGCGGTCTACGCCGAACAACTCGGGTACGCGCGGGTATGGATCTTCGACTCGGCGGCACTGTGGGAGGATCCGTTCGTGCACCTCGGTCTGGCTGCACAGCGCACCACGCGCATCGGCTTGGCCAGCGCCGTTCTGATCCCGGCACAACGCTCCGAGATGGCGATGGCATCGGCCATCGCCACCATCGCACGCCTGTCAGACGACCGGTTCCGGCCGTGTTTCGGCACCGGCGCAACCGCACGGCGGACACTCGGCCAGCGACCATGGACGCTCAAGGCCCTCCGCGACTATGTTCTTATCATCCGCGAATTGCTCTCGGGCGGAACAACGCTCATTGATGGCGCCGCGGCACGCATGTTGCATGCCGATGGCTTGACGGCGGCCAGACCGGTGGCGGCCCCGGTCTGGCTCAGTGTGTTCGGTCCGCGAGGGGCCGAGATGGCCGAGTCCGTGGCCGACGGGATCATCGGTCTGCCGCATCCGCGGCTCCCCACTGCGACCCTGATTTCGGGAACCGTCCTGGCCCCCGGCGAGGCGCCGGACTGTGATCGTGTCCGTCAGGCTGTCGGTCCGTGGCGCGTTGCCGAGTGGCACAACGCCTACGCCACCGGAGGCGCCGATGCGGTTGACCGGCTGCCCGGCGGCCGACAATGGCGCGAAACTGTCGAACGGCTTGCCGCACCGGACGAACGTCACCTGGTGACCGACGAAGGCCACGTCACCCATCTCATGGAGCGAGACCGGCCACTGCTCGAGCACATCGGCGCAAAGTCGAACATCAACGTTCAGTCCCTGGTCGGCACCCCGGCCGAAGTCAGCCAGAAGGTGTCGCGCATCTTCAGCTTCGGCTACAGCGAAATCATCTACACCCCTGCGGGACCCGATGTCCGGCGGGAGATGCGCGGATTCATGGAAGCCCTGACTCGCTGACTCGTCACAGGATCACCACATCAGCCCGCGGATCAGCGCGGTCGGTGGGATGTCCTCGGCGGCAATCAATCCCGCCGGAGCGTCACACACCCAGTCGATCGCGTTGACCACCCGTGCCGCGGTGGACACACATCCGGCGTCGGTCACGTCGAGCGTCGGATGGGACAGCTCAGTGCTCACCTCGATACGCGGCTCGCCCTCCACGATCACCTTGTGCACCCCGGACTGACCTTCCGGCGGATACTCCCAATCCGGCGCGGCCGCCGGGGTCAGCCGGGTGGTGTGCTCGATCGTGATGATGGGAACGCCGCCGCGCACCCCTTCGGCGGCGAACCGCACTCCGGCCAGTTGTCCTGGCTCGACGGTCATCATCGTGCACTCGATACGGTCGGGGCTGTACCACGGCTCGAAACGCTGACCGACCTCGTCGAGCTCCACCCCCAGCCGTTCGGCGAGGTTGCGCACCAGGCCGCCGAACATCGCCGTGATCACCCCCGGCTGGAATGCCATCGGCAGGTCGTCGTCGGGGGTGGTGCCGAAACCCATGGCGGTGCCGGTGTATTCGTAGTCGTCGTAGTTGCCGTAGTCGAAGATCTCCTTGACTGTCACCGACTCGGCACGCGTGACCAGGCTGAGCGCCGCGTACACCGCGGTGTCCCCGGAATACCCGGGGTCGATGCCGTTGACATACAGCGAGGAGTTCCCCGCCGAACATGCCTCCTCAAGCGGCACCCGCAACCAGTCGTCGGCCTGGCGCGGTGTCACCAGCCACACCATGGAGGTTCCGACGACGTTGATCCCCGCCGCCAGGAACCGCGACATCTGCTCGATCGCCTCCATCGGCCTGGTCTCACCCAAGGCTGTGTAGACCACGCAATCAGGCCCGAGCGCGATGAGCGCGTCGATGTCGTCGGTCGCGATGACACCCGTCGGCTCGGCGATTCCACACAATTCGGCAGCATCGCGGCCGATCTTGTCCGGGCCGGAGGCATGAACACCCACCAACTTGAGATCCGGCCTGCCGATGATCGCGGCCAGCGAATGCCTGCCGACGTTCCCGGTCGAGAATTGGACCACTCTGCGCATCGTCAATCCTGTTCCTGCTCAGTAGTCGGGGATCGGCAGCGGCGAGTTGTTCGAGTCGATACCGCCGTCAACGTGGAAGATGGCGTTCGTCGCGTAGCAGTCGCGCGTGGACAGATACACGCACAACCTTCCGAGGTCCTCCACATCGCCGAGGCGATGCAACGGCGTCGCCTCCTTCATCTTCTCCAACGACCCGGGTAACAAGTCAAGGCTTCCTTGTAAACCGTCGGTCGCGAACGACCCCAGCGCGATCGCGTTCACCCGGATCTTGGGCGCCAACTCCTGCGCCATCGCACGGGTGAGCGCCTCAAGACCGCCTTTTGCCGTGCAGTAGGCGGTCAAGGCACGGATGCCGAACCGGGCCGACCCCGAAGAAATGTTGACGATCGAGCCGTGTCCGGCCGCGATCATGTGTGGCGCGACAAGCTGACTCATGATGAACGCCGAAGTGACACACCAGTCGAAGGTGTGCCTGAAGTCCTCGTCGGTGATGTCGAGGAACCGCGCATAGGTGGATCCGCCGACGTTGTTGATAAGGATGTCGATGCGGCCGAACCGCTCCATAGCCGTGCCCACCACTCGCTCCCCGTCGGGCCGGCTCATCGCGTCGGCGACCACCGCCATGCCCTTACCGCCCGCGGCTTCGATGCCGGCGATGGTCTCGACGATGTCGGATTCCGTTCTAGCCGTGCCTACTACGGTGGCGCCGGCCTCTGCCAGCACTCGCGCGATACCTTGCCCGACGCCCTTTCCGGCGCCGGTCACGATCGCGACCTGACCTTCCAGGCCGAACTGCTCCATTGCCATGCGCGTCTCCCCGTCGAGGTGCTGCCAACCAGCTCCGCCGAAATGGCATTCCAGCAGTGAAAATTCGAGTGGGCTCCGGCTGGAATGCGATTTCGGCGAGAGGGCGGGCAGGCGTTTGACTGCCCATGTTTATTGACTATAGTCAGTCTGCATGAACTTGCCAACGTTCAATCTGAAGCGTGGCGGCAGTGCGGACGACGTGGCGCGCCCGTCGGCCAGCGGGCTCGACGAACACCTGGAGGCCTCCCAGCGTGCGCAGCGCCAGGCCGACAAATGGCTCATCTCCGGCAGCCTGCTGATCGGCTCCGCAGCCCTCGGCATCTTCGGCCTGCCGCTGTTCCTCAGAGGCGTCTGGCTGCTTCGCAAAGCTCAGCGCGACGGATTGTCGGTCCGGCCGATGCTGGTCACACTGATCGGTTATCTGGTCATCATCGACGCCGCCATCAACACCGTCGGCTGGGCCCTCGACGTCGCCGCCAACCACACCATTCTCGCCCGAATCCTGTTGAACGGCTGGGGCGCAATGTTCGACGCCGGCTACTTCTGGCACTACAACGAGCTGTGGATCGGCGGGGCCGCGGGACCCGGCGAGAAGGCGATGGAAGTCGGCATGATCCTCACGGTTTTCACCATGCGGATCGCTGCGGGTATCGGCTTCCTCCAGATGAAGAGGTGGGGTCACCAATGGATGATCATCACCTGCTGGATGGGGATCGTCATCTGGTGCCTCTACGTGTTCAACATGACGATGTTCGCCGATGTCCGGTTCGCCGGCGTCGTACTGCCGGTCGTCGGGTGGTGGCTTTACGACATCTTCTACATCACTCCGTTCCTCGCGATCCCGTACCTGCATTCGGTCAATCGCGAGATCTTCTCCGACTAGCCCAATGACTTAACTCATTGACTGCAATCAGTAAGTGAGTTAGAAATGAGCGCAACATGACGCCACAGACCAAGCAGTCGGCGCGCGAGTTGCGCCGACTGCAAACGCGGGAACGGATACTCGGCGCGGCCGTCGCCGAGTTCCAGGCGTCAGGCATGGCCGGGGCGGACGTCGGCGCGATCGTCAGTGCCGCGGGCGTCGCCCACGGCACCTTTTTCTTTCACTTCCCCAGCAAGGAACACGTTCTGCTCGAACTGGAGCGGCGTGAAGAGACGCGCATGGCAGCCGAATTCGCCGGCTTTCTGGAGAACACGCATGATCTCGCGACGGCGTTGACCGAGCTCGTCCGTCTGGTGGGCAGCCTGGAGCAACGATTCGGACCGCTTCTGTTCAAAGAACTACTTGCGCTGCACTTCTCGCCGACGCGTCCGACCAAGGACGAATGGAGCGACCACCCGATGATCGTTCTGCTCGTCCGCGAGATCGAGCGTGCCCGCGGCGACGGCGAGGTGCATCCCGAGGTCGACGCCTTCTACAGCGCCGCATTCTTCCTGCTGGGGATCTACGGCGTCCTGACCACCACCGCCAACAGCCAGCACCGCGACGCGATGCTGGCCAACTTGGTCATCACCGCACTACGAGGACTGGAGGTCCGATGAATCATCCCTTCTGCGAGGAGAACTGACGTGGCCGGTTGGATCTGGGAGATACTCCGCTACGTGGCCGCCTGGGGCGGCACCGGCTTGATCATCTGGTTCTGGTACTGGATGTTCTCCAACATCGGCACCTTCTGAAGGCGTGACGCAGCAGATGCCCGAACTCGACGAGGCCCACGCCATGGCCACCGAGCGCAGTTGCGCCGTCACCGCCGTGGCGTTGAGCGACCAGCGCCGCACCGGCGCGCGCCTGGTCAGCGGACAGCACCGCGGCTTCGGTCTGAGTTCCCTACTCGATGTCGTGCACGTGCCCTATCCCCCGCATCGTGACTGGACCCGCCGAACGCTGACCTGCGGTGTGGCACTGCAGTGCTCACCGTCCAAAGAGCGCATCCTCGACTACCGACTCAACGAGCTCTCGACCCGCGAACTGGCCGCGCTCACCCTCGTCGAGGCCGGCGTCGCGCTGGGCTGGGTCGCCGAGAACTGGCCCGGACTGCTGGCTGACCTGCGCGCAGCACTGCCGCACCTGGAACCGACCAGCGCGGACATGGACGCCGAGGAGATGCTGAATCGGGCCATCGCCCTTGCGCGTACCTCACAGCAGCTCTCCATCGACCCACTGCTCGGCAGCCTGCCGCGGGCATACACCCTGCCGCAGGGGCTGTCCGACAAGCTGCGCCGCACGTTCGGACGGCTGCCGTGGACCACCAACCAGAAGCGTTCACCGGCACCACACTCCGTCCCCGCCGGCGGGGACGGAGGGGTCCGCAACTCCAACCTTCCCCCACCCAGCCGGCCTCAGGACAACGACCTCGACATCACCCCCGACCACCGGCCGGGAATCCCCTACCCGGAATGGAACGCGTGGACGAAGAGCTTCATGCCGGACCACGTCGCGGTTCTCGAGCAGGCACGTTCCGGACGCGACCAGCACGCGGGCGCAGTCGCCGTCGATGTGCGGAAGTGGTTCGAGCAGAACACCCATCGGGCCATGAAGAGCCGGCTGGAAGACGGCTCGGACCTCGACGTCGACCAGTACGTCAACCATTTCATCGACCTGACGACCGGCGAGGCGGTCGAACCGCGCCTCTTCCGTGAACTGCTGCCCGCCAGCCGCGACGTGACAACCGCGCTCCTCCTCGACGGCAGCTCCTCGCTGGGCGTGCACGGGGGCAGGATCTTCAAACTCGAGCTCGCCTGCGCCGACGCCCTGTCCCGCGCGATGACCTCGGCCCGGGAACGCCACGGCATATTCACGTTCACCGGGAACACCCGCCATCGCGTGGAAGTCAGCTGCCTCAAGGACTTCGCGGACCGCCGTTTCGTACCGCCCGGCAGCCTGGGCCTGTCCACCGGTGGCTACACCAGACTCGGTGCGCCGCTGCGCCATATGACCGGCCGCCTGCTCGCGCAGCCTTCTGAGCGAAGGTTGCTCATCGTCATCGGCGACGGCCTGATCTCGGACGAGGGCTACGAGGGCCGCTACGCGTGGGCCGATGCCGCCCACGCCGTGGAGGAAGCCAACGACGCCGGCGTCTCCATGTACTACGTCGGCGTCGGCCCCGTCCGCGTCGATCCCCTGCCGGAGGTATTCGGACCCAAACGGTCCCAACGCATCCGACGAATCGAAGAACTACCCCGAGTCCTCGCCCACGTCCACCGGGAGCTGGTATCTGCATGACCGACACGTATTACGCCAATGCCAACGAGGTTCAGCTGTTCGAGCAGGCCTGCCGCCAGCGCCTGCCGGTGATGCTCACCGGTCCGACAGGATGCGGCAAGACTCGCCTCGTCGAGCACATGGGACTACTACTCAGCCGTCCGGTCGTCACCATCAGCTGCCACGACGACCTGACCAGCTCCGACCTCGTCGGCCGGTTCATGGTCACCGGCGGTGACGTGGTCTGGACCGACGGGCCCCTCACGCGGGCGGTCAAGGCCGGAGCGATCTGCTACCTCGACGAGGTGGTCGAGGCGCGCCACGACTCGTTGGCCGTGCTGCACTCGCTCACCGACCACAGGCGCACGCTCTACCTGGATCGTGCGGGCGAAGTCGTTCATGCGCCAGAGGCTTTCATGTTGGTGTGCTCCTACAACCCTGCCTACCGCAGCTCGCTCAAGGAGCTCAAACCCTCCTTCCGGCAGCGTTTCGTCACACTGCCGATGCGGTACCTGCCGCCCGAACGCGAGGCCGAGGTGATCGTTACCGAAGCCGGCGTCGGACTGCCCACCGCACAGCGGCTGGTCCGGTGTGCCACCGCGATCCGTACCGCGGACGAGGCATTCCACTTCGAACCGCCGTCGACTCGGGTACTGGTCACGGCGGCACACCTGATCGCCGCCGGTGCAACGGAACTCGAAGCCGCAGAGGCCTGTGTCCTCGCCCCGCTGTCCAGCGACGGCGCCATCACCGAAGGGCTGCGGGAGGTCGCGTCCGCGTGCCTCTCCGGAGCCGACGCCGACAGCCCAAGCGCCTAGGAAGGAATCGCCACCATGGTGGATCAGAAGGAACGCAACCGCAAGAAAGCCCTCATCGTCCTGCAGATCGTCATCTACGGATACCTGTTGATGATGTTCGGAATTCAGCTCTACATGTCGTTCACCCGAGGCTGGTGGGACCTGTGAAGGTGACGGCATCCGTCCCGGCAGAGGGTTCCCTCAACCTCGAAGAGCATCACGAACAGTCCCGCCTGGCGCAGCGGCGGGCCGACAAGTGGATGATCGTCGGTGCCGCGCTGATGGGCATGTGGGCACCCGGGCTCATCGGCTTCCCCATCTTCATGCGCGGTGTGTGGTTGCAGCGCCAGGCACTGCGCGCGGGGTATTCCGTCCGGCCGATGATCGTCACGCTCATCGGCTATCTCGTGCTGATCGACGGCATGCTCAACAGCCTCGGCTGGGCCCTCGACCTGGTCGCCAACCACACGCTGATCAACCGGGTGCTGATGGTCGGCTGGGGCGCCATGTTCGACGCCGGATATTTCTGGCACTACAACGAACTGTGGATGGGCGGCGCCGCCGGGCCGGGCGAGAAGTCCATGGTGTTCGGCATGATCCTCACCGTTTTCGCGATGCGGTGCGCCGCCGCGATCGGCTTTCTGCAAATGAAGCGCTGGGGCCACCAGTGGATGATCATCACCTGCTGGATGGGCGTGCTGATCTGGTGCCTGTACGTGTTCAACATGACGATGTATGCCGACGTCCGCTACGCAGGCGTCGTGTTCCCGGTGATCGGGTGGTGGCTCTACGACATCTTCTACATCACCCCGTTCCTCGCGATCCCGTACCTGCACACGGTGAACCGCGAAATCTTCTCCGACTGAACATAATTCATGCGGCACTTAGGAGAGACACTGTGACAACCACACCTGAAGCCACCGAAGACCAGAAGCCCGAGGATCTCCCTCCCGGCACCACGCCCTACTACGCGCGCATGCACAAGTGGATCAAGCGCGCGGTGCTGGTGTGCCTGGTCGCCCTCGTCCTCGAGGGCGCCTTCACCCTGCCGTTCATGGCGGTCTACTACGGCTACCCCACCTTGAGCCTCACCCAGATCTGCAGTGAACTGCTCAAGGTTCGCTATTCCGACGACACCCTCGAATGCAAGGTCCCGTACCCGGCATTCGGCCCACCCGAGGGCGCCGAAGGCAAGGACACCGCGCAGGACGAGTGGGGCATCCAGCCGGTACCCAAGTACCACCGGATCGGGTTCCGTGAGCTGGTGCGGATCCACGAAGAACGAGAAGCACGTGAGTCAGCCCAGCAACAGCAGCAGAGCCGCTAGGAGCCACCGTGCCGGAGTCACTCGAACGCCACGCCGAGAACTGGGACCTGCGCCACCAGGATTTCAACGACAACGACTTTCTTTACGACGTCTACTCGGTGATGCGACGCCAATCGCCGTTCGCGCGCACCGACAAGCCGTTTCTCAGCGCGACGCCGGCCGGCGCGTGGGTGGCGGTGCGCTACGCGGAATGTGTCCAGATTCTGCAGGACTGGGAGCACTTCTCCAGCAACCCGACGCCCGAGGGCGCCGAGCAGCTCGCCGGTGATCTGGTGATCACCCTCGACCCACCGCGGCAGCAGAAGTTCCGCAAGGTCCTGAACCCGTACTTCTCGCCGGCGCGGATGAAGGCGTTGCGACCCGAGATCGGCACCGAGACCGACCGGCTCATCGACGATCTCATCGAGAGCGGATCCGGTGACCTCGCTCAGATCGCCTGGCGCCAGCCCGGAATCGTGTTCTTCAAGTATCTGCTCGGCATGCCGATCGAAGACGTCCCGCTGTGCGTCGAGTTGACCGACACCGCGCTCAACGGCGCCACCGAGCAGGACCGGACGAGCGCCTGGGGCGGGCTGTACCAGCACCTGCACGACGCCGTGACCGCTCGTATGGACCAGCCGCCGCGTGACGACATGATCGATGTCCTGCTGTCCGCCGAGATCGACGGAGAAAAACTGTCATTCGGCGATGTCGTGTCCAACGCCATGCTCCTGGTCCAGGCCGGTCTCGAGACCACCGCCAGCGCAATGTCTTTCGCCTATCACTACCTCGCCACCAACCCGGCCGAGCGGGACCGCCTGATCGGCGATCCCGAACTCCTCGCCCGTGCCGTCGAGGAGTTCATCCGGTTCGCCGGGTCGATCCACGGCATCCCCCGCACCGTGGCCAAAGAGGTGGAACTGAACGGCTGCACGTTCTCGCCGGGCGAGTCGGTCATCGTCAACTACGCCGCCGCCAACCGCGACGAACAGGAGTTTCCCGACGCGGGCCGGTGCATCCTCGACCGCCGCGAGAACCGGCATCTCGGTTTCGGGGCCGGCGTGCACCGCTGCCTCGGGTCCAACCTGGCTCGGCTGGAATTCCAGGTGGGCCTGGAGCGGGTGCTGTCCCGGATGCCCGATTTCACGCTCGCAGCGGGAGAGCAGGCGAAGTTTCACGGCAACTCCGTGACCCGCGGATTCCGCTCGGTCCCGGTAACTTTCACGCCCGGCGGCCGGACCACCACATGACCTACCGGGTCGTGCAGTGGACGACAGGCAACGTCGGCCGCAAGTCGGTCCACGCCATCGTCGCGAATGCCGAACTCGAGCTCGTCGGCTGCTACGCCTGGGCACCCGACAAGGTGGGCAAGGACGTCGGCGAGCTCTGCGGCATCGAACCGCTGGGCGTGGCAGCCACCGACGACGCCGACGCGCTGCTGGCCCTGCAGCCGGATTGCGTCGTCTACAACCCGATGTTCGCCGACGTCGACGTACTGGTCCGCATTCTCGGCGCCGGCATCAACGTCGTCACCACGTCCGAGTTCATCAACGGGCACGGCCTGGGCGAGGGTCGCGATCGTGTCATCGACGCCTGTGAACGAGGCGGCTCAACCATTTTCGGCAGCGGCATCAACCCGGGCTTCATCCAGTTGTTCGCCGTGGTCACCGCAGGCATCTCTGATCGCGTCGACCGGATCTCCATCCTGGAGTCGTTCGACACCACGATCTACAACTCGCCGGCCACCGAGATCCCGATGGGCTTCGGTTATCCCATCGACCACCCTGATCTACAGGCGATCACCGAAAAGGGATCGGGCATCTTCCGGGAAGCGGTCCAGCTGGTTGCCGTCGCTCTCGGCGTCGAACTCGACGGTATCCGGTGCGACCCCAGCTATGCCCAGACCACCGAAGACCTGGATCTGCCCGGCGACTGGACCATCGCCGCCGGCTGCGTCGCCGGCATCGACGTCCGGTGGATAGGCACGGTCGGCGGGCGGGATGTGATCGAGATCCGCGGCGTGTGGACCAAAGGCCAGTCGCTGGAACCGGCCTGGTCGACCACGTTCGGTTACACCGTCACTGTGGAGGGCAGGCCGACGATCAAGAGCACCTTGAGCTTTGAACCTCCCCCGGACTTCGTAGCCGAAACCATCGAGGACTTCATCATGCTCGGGCTGACGATCACCGCCATGCCCGCAATCACCGCGATCCCCACGGTGGTGGCCGCACCCCCGGGCATCGCCACCTACAACGACCTGCCCCTACTACTGCCCCGAGGTGTGCTCAATGTCTGACAAGACCTACCGGATCATCCAGTGGATGACCGGCGACGTCGGCCGGGCCGGCGTGCGACACTTTGCCGAGAGCCCCGTGTTCGACCTCGTCGGAGTCCTGGTGCACAGCGAAGACAAGGTGGGCAAAGATGCCGGCGTGATCGCGGGTATCGCACCGATCGGTGTGACCGCCACCGACGACGTCGACGCCATCGTCGCGCTGGACGCCGACTGCGTCTTCTACACGCCGATCATCATGGACGTCGACACCGTGTGCCGGCTGCTACGGTCCGGCAAGAACGTGGTGACCACGAGCGGGTTCTTTCATCCCTCACCGGATTTCAGCAAGCCCGCCGAACAGATCCGGGCGGCCTGCGCCGACGGCGGGACGTCGTTCCACGGTGGCGGTATCCATCCCGGTTACGCCGGGGACATCCTGCCGCTCACCCTGGCCCGCGTGATGAGCAGGATCGACACCATCCATGTGTACGAGGTCGTCGACGTACTGAAGGACGCCCCGATGGACCACATCGACTGGATGGGATTCGGCAAAGACAAGGACAAATTCCTCGCGGAGCCAACGATTCTGGGTCTCGGCCTGCCGTTCTTCGCCCAATCGATGCACATGATCGCCGACGGACTCGGCGTGACCATCGACGAGGTGACCGCGGCCGAGGTCGAAGTCGCGACCGCTGCCGCGGAAATCCCCCACGACGAGGGCGCGATCCCGAAAGGCACCGTCGCCGCGCAGCGCCACGAATGGACCGCGTGGGTGGGCGGGAAACCACTGATCGTCTTCCACGCGATCTATGTGACCGCAGGCCCCGACAAGCTCGAACCGGCATGGGATTGGGGCGAGACCCGGTACGAGATCGTGATCGAGGGCGACCCGCCCACCGAGCTGACCCTCAAAGGTGTCCGGCGGGCCGACGGCACAATGACCCATCCCGGCTACGACTGGACGGCCATGGGCGCCATCAACGCGATCCCCGATGTCTGCGATGCCCCGCCCGGCTGGCACAACCACCTCGACCTCGGGCTCATCCGGCCCCGAGGGCTCGTCCGCCGATGACCTCCCAACCGGCACTGCACCACGTCGTGTTCGCGGTCGCCGCGGAGCGGACAGCCGACATGGTGCAGATGTTCACCGACCTCGGATTCACCTTCAACGCGGCCGAACTCACCGACCTCGGCGTCCATGTGCACCTGGACTGGGACCGCGGCGTCGAGCTGATCAGCCCGTTGCCCGGCTCGACCGCATCGGTGGCGGCCTCTGTCAACGACTTCCTCGACCGCCACGGCGACGGTGTCTACACCGTGGTGGTCCGTGTGCCCGACGCCGGGGCGGCTGAGGCCGTGACACAGCGGTACGGGTCGGTGACGCGGTTCCGTCAGGGATTCTCCGGTGACGGCTCCTACCTCGACGAGATCGACCTGTCCGCCCTGGGACTGCCCCTGACATTCCTGTCCACCAATGTGTAAGCCGAGCGTTTTCGACGCGGGTCTGCCGACCCTCGACTACTCCGTCACCGACACCCCGCAGCAGATCTATTCGCAGTTCCGGGAGGCTCAGGAAGTCGCGCCGATCGCACTGGGACCGATCGGGCCCGAAGTGCTGTCCTACGAGATGGCGCGTGCCGTACTGCGCGATCCGCGGTTCGGGATCCCCCAGGGCATACACCTGTCTGCCCATGGCATCACGTCAGGTCCGTTGTGGGACAGGGTGACCCGCAGCATCCTGAACATGGAGGGCGAGGAACACCGCCGGTTGCGCAGCCTGGTCGCCCGGGCTTTCACCCCACGTGCCACCGCGCGCATGCACGACGCGATCCACAGTGTCGTCAACGAATTGATCGACAGTATTCAGGACTCCGGCCGGTGCGAGTTCGTGGCAGACGTCGCGCGGCCGTATCCGATTCCGATCATCTGCGCCCTTTTCGGCGCACCACGCGAGGACTGGCAGCAATTCTCCCGCTGGGCCGAGGACATCTTCAAAATCGTCAGCTTCGACTGCGATCTCGCGCAGGAGGAGCCCGTCGTATTGAAGGCGTGGGGCGAGTTCGACGATTACATCGACCACATGATCGCCCACCGGCGTCGCCACCTGACCGATGATCTGCTGTCCGACCTGATCCGGATCGAAGACGGCGGCGACCGGCTGGACGCCGCCGAACTACGAATGCTGGCGTTCTCCATCCTGATCGCCGGAACCGACACCACCCGCAGCCAACTGGCGGCTTCGATGCAGGTGCTCTGCGATCACCCCGACCAGTGGGCGCTGCTGCGGGAGCAGCCCGACCTGGCCATGCGCGCCGTCGAGGAAACCATGCGGCATTCGCCGTCGATGTGCAGCACCGTGCGCAGCGTCGCCGATGACGCCGAGATCGGCGACTACAGTTTTCCCGCAGGGACATTCATCATCGTGAACACCTATGCGGCCAACCGTGATCAGTCCGTCTACGACGACCCGACCCGCTTCGACATCACCCGCGAGGGCCCGCCGCCGATCCTGACCTTCGGTGGCGGCGTGCATTACTGCCTGGGCGCCAACCTGGCCCGGCTCGAGCTGTCCGAGGCACTCACGATCCTGTCTCGCCGGCTTCCGAACCCTCGCGTGGCCGGACCGGTTCCCTGGAAGCCACTGCTCGGCCTGAGCGGCCCGACCAGCCTGCCGCTGGAGTTCGACCGATGACGTACAAGATTGACCCGGATGTGCTGCACACCGTGGCCAAGCAGGTCGTCGGCCTGCCGCTGGAAGACGGCGGGCTACTCGCACACGCAATCGAACGGCTCGCCGCCGAGTATCCCGACCTGATCGACACCGGACCGGGACGGTGGGTGGGCAGCAAGGCCGGCGGAATCCTCGGCAAGGTCAGGTTCCTGTACTTCAGCCGCCGTGAGTATCTCGTGCTTTTCGGTTCCCCCACTGGGACACAGGGCTTCTCCGGACGCTACAAGCACGTCGACATCCACAAGTTCCTGCTCGCCGGACAGATCGACTCTTACGACCTCGATTCCGACGACATGGTGCCGTTGCCGACGCTGCTCCCCGGCGAGCGCACCTGTCTGGAGCGCGGGCATGCCCGCGGCCTGACCATCCACCCCGGGTCGTGGCACCTCGAATATGGCCGCGGCGCAGTCGTGACCACGCTGCCCTTCGCGATGGTCGACACGCTGCTGGTGTCTCTGGAGTTCGAATCCGTACGGCGTTCGACGGCCGAGTTCAGCAAGCTGGTCAGCCGGCGATTTCGCCGCTGACGCCGAACAGCCCCCGCAAGCAGGGGCTGTTTGCGAGAAACTACGACGACGCGTAGAGCGCCTTGAACTTGTTCAGCGACTGCTGGATATCGCCCTTGAGCGCGGCGGCGACCACCATGCCGATCGGCCCGAACAGGGCGGGCCCACCGAGATGTACGTCGAACGACACTTTCGCGCCCTCTCCGCCATCCACCTGGGCCGGCGTGATCTTTCCGATCAGCTTGACCTTTACCCCGCCACGGCCATCGCCGTTGAGGGTCAGGGACTGCGGCGGCTTGTAGTTCACCAGCGTCCACTTCACGCGGTTCAACATGCCCTTGACCTCGACGATCGAGTCGATGACCGTGCCCTTTTCCAGGGTTTCGGGCAGCTTCGAACGCCACGCCCGGTGGATGCTGAGCCACTCGTCGTAACGGGACAGATCTGAGGCGTACTCCCACGCCTTCTCCGGCGGCAACGGAACATCGACGGAGACAGACAATTTGGCCATAACTTACTGCTGCGGTTCTTCCTTGTTGAGGGCGTTCTTCGCCGCTTCTTGCGCCTTGTCGACATGCTGGCTGTACTTGCCCTGCGTCTTCTCGTCGACGATGTCGCCGGCCTTGTCGATGACCTGCTCCACCTTGTCAGCGTTCTGCGACAACAGGCTCTTGGCCTTGTCCAGGAATCCCATCAGCCCACCCTATCTTCTCGATTCTCGACTGAACGCTGGCCATTCTCCCCGCAGCCAGCTATCTCCACAACCGGCGCTTCTCCCCCAGGACCCTCCCCTGAACCCACCAGAGCACCTCCACCAGCGATGCTCCGACCAGGCCGATGCCCAGCGCAACCGCGGTGACCTTGAGGTTCGACGGATCAAGCATGAACAGGCGTTGAGCCAACGGCAAACAAAAAATCAGCACGTATGCCAACCCGGAAAACGCGACCAGGGCCACGCGCCACCACTCATAGGGGCGGGCCACCACCGACAGCACCCACAGTGAGGACACCAGCAACGTGATCAGCGCCGCCGTCGAGGCCTGCGTCTGCTCCGTCAGATCGGCATCCCGGCCCTGATACGCCACCAGGTAGGAGATGAAAGTTACGGTGCCGACCACCAGGCCGGAGGGCAGTGCGGCCGTCATCACCCGCCGCACGAAACCCGTGTGGGCGCGCTCGGTGTTCGGGGCCAGCGACAGGACGAACGCCGGGATACCGATGGTGAACCAGGCCGCGATGGTCACGTGGATCGGTTGGAACGGGAACAACAGCGGGTCGGTGCCGAACAACTTGGACGACAATCCGGCCAGCGCAACCAGGATCGCCAACAACACCGAGTACACGGTCTTGGTGAGGAACAGATTCGAGACGCGTTCGATGTTGCCGATCACCCGCCGGCCCTCACCGACCACATAGGGCAGCGTGGCGAACTTGTTGTCCAGCAACACGATCTGCGCCACCGCACGCGACGCCGAACTGCCCGAGCCCATCGCGACGCCGATGTCGGCATCCTTGAGGGCCAGCACGTCGTTGACGCCGTCACCGGTCATCGCCACCGTGTGTCCGCGTGACTGCAGGGCGTGCACCATGGCCCGCTTCTGATCCGGACGCACTCGGCCGAACGTCGTGTATTCGTCCAGGGTTTCGGCCAACTGCTCAGGTTCGTGAGGCAACTGCCGGGCATCCATCGTCTCGCCGTGCAGTCCGAGCTTGCCCGCCACCGCACCCACCGACACCGCGTTGTCCCCGGAGATCACCTTGACCGAAACATGCTGGGAAGCGAAGTATTCGATGGTGTCAGCGGCATCGGGACGGATCCGCTGCTCCAGCACCACCAATGCGACCGGGGTGACCGTGCCCGGGGCCTGCGGCGCGTCGACCGCCAGGTCGGACGACCCGACCAGCAGCACCCGCAGCCCCTGGGCCCCGATCTGCTCGGCTTCCTCGGCCACCGGTGAGCTGGAGTCCAACAACACATCCGGGGCGCCGATCACCCAGTTGCCGTACTCGCCGTAGGACGCACCGCTCCATTTGGTGGCGGACTTGAACGGGGCCGTCGCGGTGGCCTTCCATCCCGGCGGCGTCGCGAAAGCCTCGGCGATGGCCAGCATGCTCGCATTGGGCCGGGCGTCATCGGCAGCCAACTGTGCCAACGCCTCCGTGACGGTATTCTCGCGATCCCCGTGGCAGTGCTTCAGATCGCTGACCCGCATACCGTTTTCGGTCAACGTACCGGTCTTGTCCGCGCACACCACGTCGACGCGGGCCAGACCTTCGATCGCCGGAAGCTCGTTGACCAGGCACTGGCGTCGGCCCAACCGCACCACCCCGACCGCGAATGCGATCGACGTCATCAGCACCAGGCCCTCGGGCACCATCGGCACCAAGGCTCCCACCATGCGCAACACCGGTTCATGCCACACCGCATCGGTGGTGAAGACCTGACTCACGATGATTGCCAGCGACTCTCGCCAGCCGCCCTCGTTGGCGACGATGTCGTGGTAGGTCCGCTTGAGCGAGTCCAGGACCCGAGGGTCGGTGGTGAACAGCTGGGTGTAGATGGTGAGCAGGCCGGCGGGCACCAGCAGGTAGGTGATGAACTGCAGGATCTTGTTGATGCCGTTGCGCAGTTCGGATTTCACCAGCGTGAACTTGGAGGCCTCCTCGGCGAGCTTGGCGGCGTACGCCTCGTGCCCGACCTTGGTGGCGCGGTAGGCGCCGGAACCGGCGACCACGAAACTGCCCGACATCACCGCATCACCCACGGCTTTGACGATCGGATCGGCCTCGCCGGTCAACAGCGACTCGTCGACCTCAAGGTTGGAATCCTCGATGATCTCGCCGTCCACCACGATCTGATCGCCCGGGCCGAGTTCGATGATGTCGTCGAGCACGACCTCGGCGGGCAGCACCGCGCGGCTACCGGATTCTCTCCGCACCGTGGGCTTGGCCTGTCCGACGATGGCCAGCTTGTCCAGGGTCTGCTTGGCCCGGATCTCCTGGATGATGCCGATGGCGCTGTTGGCGATGATCAGCAGGCCGAACGCCCCGTTGATCAACGAACCGGTGGACAGCACGATCAGAAACAGCACACCCAGGATCGCGTTGATCCGGGTGAACACGTTGCCGCGGATGATCTCGGAGATGCTGCGCGCCGCACGCGTCGGGACGTCGTTGCTCTTACCCTCGGCTACCCGCTGGGCCACCTCGGCATCGGTGAGACCAGTGACATTGATCGTCGTCATCCGCGAAAAGTCCTCGTCCCGTCGGTGTCGTGGAGCTCAAGCCGTCAGTTTGCCACCGGAAACCGGTCAGAACTCCCACCACGGGTCGAGTGCCGCGGACGCGGCGTCCACCCGCTGCCCCGGGCGCGGCACCGCGATCTGCACCCCGGCCGGATCGGCCGCAGTCAGCAATCGGCGCACCGGCTCGGCCCACGGGTGCGGCGCCAGCCGGAACGTCGCCCAGTGGACCGGCACCAACAACCCGGAATCGGCGACGTCCAGATGGGCGCGCACCGCCTCCTCTGGATTCATGTGGATGTCGGGCCAACTCGGGTGATACGCCCCGACCGGAAGCAGGGTCAGATCGAAAGGCCCGTATTCCGAACCGATCTCGGCGAAGCTCTTGGTGTAGCCGGTGTCTCCGCCGAAGAAAGCCCGGTGCTGCGGCCCGACGAAGGCCCACGACGCCCACAGCGTGGTGTTGCGCTGGAACAGACGCCCGGAGAAGTGCCGGGCCGGCGTGCACACCAGGGTCAGCTCGCCGATCCGGTGGCTCTCGTTCCAGTCCAGCTCGATGATCCGCTCTTCGGGTATCCGCCATTTGCGCAGATGCGCCCCGATACCCAGCGGCACCACGAACGGCGCCCGCTGGGTCCGGACCAACCCCAGGACCGTCTCGATATCGAGATGGTCGTAGTGATCGTGGCTGATCACCACGGCGTCCACGGCCGGCAGAGCTTCCAGCGGCAGCGGCGGCTCATGCAGCCGCTGCGGGCCCACCACGCGCGACGGCGAACAGCGACGGCTCCACACGGGATCGGTCAGCACCCGGTACCCGTCGATCTCCACCAGCGCGGTGGAATGGCCAAACCAGGACACCGCGCACGACGCGGCTTCTCCGCCGTCGTTTTCGGTGGGTTCGGCGAGCGGGATCGGCCCCGGCGGCCGGCTGGCCGAACGCGAGCTGAGCATCTCGCTGAGCAGCATGCGCCACTCTTCCCGGCTCATGGTGACGCCGGGAGAGGCCGGCTCGATGTTGACGAACACACCGTCGGCGTACTGCAGGGACCGCTGCGCCACCGGGCGGATGTCGCGGGGCAGTGCCCCCACCGACGCGTAGGTGCCGTTCAGCGCACGCACCAACCACCCGCCGGCGAGCAGTGAAGCCGACCTGACACCCAACCGAAGCGCAGCGCCCAGCATGTCAGGCCCCGGTGAAGTTCGGCGGCCGCTTCTCGATCCGGGCCACCTGGGCTTCGATGACGTCCTGACTGCCCCACGCCTTGTCGAACAGCTCCTTGTGGGCGGGCCACGACTCCTCGTAGGCGCCGTCGTCGTTGAGCACCCGCTTGGCGTGCTGCAGCGCCAGCGGGGCGAACCCGGCGAGCTCGGCGGCCCACTTCTGGGCGTCGGCCAGCGTGCCGATGCGGTTGGCCATGCCGGTCTGCAGCGCGGTCTCCGCGGTGAGCCTTTCGGCGCCGAGCAGCATGCCGCGTGCCCGACCGTAACCCACCAGCGAGGTCAGTCGCCGGATGCTCCAGTTGTCCAAGGCCAGGCCGTACTTCGCGACCGGGAACTGGAAGTAGGCCTCGGGGGCGACGACCCGCAGATCGCAGATCATCGACAAGATGACGCCCGCACCGATCGCCGGGCCGTTGATCGCACCGATGACCGGAACCGGTGCCTTGTCGATCGCCAGGTTCAGCGCCAGGGCCTTGTCGGGGAGCTTCTCGGCCATGCCCGCGGCGTCGGTCAGGTCCGCGCCCGAGCTGAACACCGGGCCCGCGCCGGTCAGCACGATGGCCCGGATGTCCTGCTCAGCGGCATGCTCGACCGCTTCCCGCAAGCTGTCGACAAGCTCGCAGTTCAGCGCGTTGCGCCGCTCCTCGCGTTGCAGTTCCAGGGTCAGGACACTGCCGTCTCTGGTCACACCAATCATGCGGCCAGCCTATATACGCTGGGCGCGTGAGTCGGATCGGCGCCCGCGCGCTTCGTGATGCAGTGCTCGACGAAGGCTCGTTCCGCAGCTGGGACGCCCCGCCCCTGGACGTCGCGCGTTCCGAGGATTACCAGCGCGAACTGGCCGAGGCGTCGGCGAAGACCGGGCTCGACGAATCCGTGCTGACCGGCGAGGGCACCATTTTCGGCCGCCGGGTGGCCGTGGTGGCCTGCGAGTTCGATTTCCTGGCCGGATCGATCGGGGTCGCCGCCGCCGAGCGGATCACCGCCGCGGTGACGAGAGCCACAGCCGAGCGGCTGCCGATCCTGGCTTCCCCGAGCTCCGGCGGGACCCGGATGCAGGAAGGCACCGTGGCTTTTCTGCAGATGGTCAAGATCGCCGCCGCCGTCGAACTGCACAAGCAGGCTCACCTGCCCTACCTCGTCTACCTGCGGCATCCCACAACCGGCGGGGTGTTCGCCTCCTGGGGTTCACTCGGGCACGTCACCGCCGCCGAGCCCGGCGCGCTGATCGGTTTCCTCGGGCCCAGGGTGTACGAGCACCTGTACGGCGAACCGTTCCCGTCCGGCGTGCAGACCGCCGAGAATCTGCACGCCCACGGCGTGATCGACGGGGTGGTGCCCCTCGCACTGCTACGCGACACCCTGGACCGCACGCTGCGGGTGGTCGTGGACACCCCTGTCCCGCCGCCTGCGCCCACGGCCCCTGAACCACTGCCCGACGTGCCCGCCTGGGAGTCGGTGCTGGCCTCGCGGCGGCCCGACCGCCCAGGAGTGGGGTACCTGTTGCGGCACGGAGCGACGGACCGGGTGCTGCTCTCCGGGACCGAACGCGGCGAGGCCGCGACGATGCTGCTGGCCCTGGCCCGCTTCGGTGGGCAGCCCGCGGTGGTGCTCGGCCAGCGCCGTAGCGAGGGTGGGCTGGTCGGACCCGGCGCGCTGCGTGAGGCCCGCCGGGGCATGGCCTTGGCGGCCGGACTGCAGCTGCCGCTGGTCCTGGTGATCGACACCCCGGGCCCAGCCCTGTCGATCGAGGCCGAGCAGGGCGGGCTGGCCGGCGAGATCGCCCGCTGCCTGGCCGAATTGGTCACGCTGGACACCCCGACGGTGTCGGTGCTGATGGGCCAGGGCAGCGGCGGGCCCGCCCTGGCGATGGTGCCCGCCGACCGGGTGCTGGCCGCGGCCAACGGCTGGCTCGCGCCCCTGCCGCCCGAGGGGGCCAGCGCGATCGTCTTCCGCGATACCGCTCATGCCGCCGAACTTGCTGCCGCACAAGGGGTTCGGTCGACAGACCTGCTGCGGGCCGGCATCGTCGATGTGATCGTGCCCGAGCATCCCGACGCCGCAGACGAGCCGCGGGCCTTCACCCAGCGACTGTCGACCGCGATCGGCAGCGAGCTTTCCCAGTTGCGTGCGGTGCCCGGCGAGCAGCGACTGCAGACTCGGATGGACCGCTACCGGCGCATCGGGTTGGCCTGAGCTTCTCCGATTCCGGCACCGCCCAGATCAACGCTGTGGTCGCTCGGCTCGAGGATTCACGACCATAGCGTTGCTCTCGGGAGCTTTTGCGAGGCTCACACTTCGATCGGTGGGTGCAATCGGTCCATGGTGTACTGCCGGTCTCTTCGCGCGGCCCACGAACTGGCGGCCAGCGACACCACCAGCACACCGAGCAGCACCGCGATCGCGATCCACAGCCGGGAATCGATCCCGCCCACGATCAGCTGACGAAGTCCGTTGACGGCGTAGGTCATCGGATCGACCGGGTGCAGTATCTGGAACGGTTTCGCGGTGGTCTCCACCGGATAGATACCGCCGGCCGAGACCAGTTGCAGCATCAGGAAGGCCAGGGTCACCACCCGGCCCACCGACACCCCGAACAAGGCGTTGAACGCCTGGATCAGCGCCAGGAACGTGCCCGCCACCAACAGCAGGAACGCCACGGTGGACAGCGGGTACTTGGCTTGCAGGCCCACCCCGAAATGCACCACCACATACATCACAACCACCTGGCAGAACACGATCAGCAGGGCAGGCCAGTAGGAGGCGAGCACCACACGCAGTGCCCCCAGCCCATTGACCACCGGACGGGACTGCAACGGCTTCAACAACATCCAGATGATGAGCGCGCCGATGAACAGTGCCAGCGGCAGGAAGAACGGCGCGAAACCGGTGCCGAACGTGGCGGCCGGGTTGTGCGTCTGGATGTCCAGCGCCACCGGCGCGGCCAAGGTCCGCGCGACGTCGGTCCGCTGCTGCGGGGTCCACGACGGGACCTGGGTCGAGCCTTCCTTGAGCGCGGTCGCCAGTTGCTGGTTGCCGGCCTGCAGCTTCTCCGTACCGGCAGCCAGTTCGCCTGCCCCACTGGACAGTTGGCGCCCGCCGTTGGTCAGCTGCACCAGACCGCTGTTGAGCCGCTGCGCGCCGCTGTTGAGTTGGTGCGCACCGTCGCGCAATTTGACGACGTCGGAGCGCAAACCTCCGGTGACCGCCTTGGTGAGGAACACCCGCAGTTTGCTGTTCGGGTCGCCCAGCTCGTTCTCCAACTGGGTGGCGTTGTCCCGCAACCGGATCAGCCCCTCGTCGGTGGTGGGGTCGAGCCCTCGCGCCTGCAGCAGCCGTTGCGCGCCGGCCAGGAACTCCCCGGTGTCGCGCACCGCGGGATCGGGGCTGTTCCGCAAGAACCCGACCGCCTGATCGACGATCGCCGCAGCCTGCGCCTGATCGATGTTGAGCGCCGCGATCCGGTCGGTGGTCGAGCGCACCGCCCCCGACAGCCGCTGCGCAGCCATGCCGACCTCGTTGGGGTCCAGGCCGAGCCCGCTGACCCGGTCCAGCACCGTGAGCAGCGGGTCGGTCGCGGTGTCGACCGCCGTCGACAACTGCCGGGTGCCCGCGGCCAGCTGCGCGGACCCGTCGCGCGCGGTGACCAGGCCCGCCGTCAAGGCGTTGGCGCCGGTGGACAACCGGTGCGCACCGTCATTGGCCGCCGCGCTGCCGGTGGCCAGCTGCTGCGCGCCGTCGGCCGCCTTCACCAGACCTGTTCCGGCATCCGTCAGTCCGGTCAGCACGGTGCCGAGGGTGCGTTCGCCGATCTTCGCGTTGATCTGGTTGATCACCTCACGGGCGGCATTCTGGCCGATGATCGAGCCCAGGTAGTTGTTCGCGTCGTTGAACGTGAAGCGCACGTTGGCCTGGTGCGGCGACCCACCCGACGGAGACGTGATGCTGGTGCTGAAATCCTGCGGCAGCGTGATCGAGAAGTAGTACTTGCCGTCGGCCACCCCCTCGGCTGCCTCCTGCGCCGAAACCCGATGCAGCTGAAGCTGACCCGAATCCACCAGCGCATCGGAGACCTCGTCCCCGGCCTTGACCTGCTGCCCCTCCGCGACGGCGCCCTGATCTTCGTTCACCAGCGCCACCGGAACCTTGTTCACCTCGCCGAACGGGTTCCAGAACGCCCACAGGTACATCGCGCCGTACAACAGCGGCAGCAGGATGACCGTCACGAGCGCGATCCGCGGCATCGTGCCGCGCGAGAATCGTTTGAGGTCAGTGCCCAACGACATTCCGGCTAGCACGGTTACTCGCCACCTTTCTGCGAACCGGCCAGCTCGGCCAGCGTCGTGTTGGGTACTGACACCTGCGCCCGCACGGCCGAGACCAGATGGCCGGGCACCCCGTTGACCGTCGCGGTGATCACGGTCTGCTTCTCCCCGAGCGCGAACAGCCGCCCCAGCAGGATGTCGCGGTTGCGGTCGTCGGTGAGGTGGTCGAGGTTGCCGACCACCAGCAGCGGCGGGGTCGCGGTATTGGCCAGCGCGATGCGCAGCAGGATCTGGTCGAGTTCGGTGAGGCCGTCGAAGTACGACGTCAGCGACGGCAGCGGCAGCTCACCGAACACCGGCGCGCACATGGCAGCCAGCGCGTCTTCGTCGGCCCGACCCACGAGCGTGTACCAGGGGGCGTCCCACCGACGCTGCTCCGTCACGAGGTCGCGCACGGTCACCGACTCCGACACCGTGTCGAGTTCGTCGATGCCGGCCAACGCCGCGGAGCGGAAGATGTCGGGTGCCCGGGTACGCCCGAACACGGTCAGCTGCCCGCGCGCGGTTCTCATCCGCCCGGCCAGCGTCATCAGCAGTGCGGTGCGCCCGGTACCCGACGGCGCGACCAGCACCGTGACACCGCCTTCGTCGATGTCGAGGTCGATGGGTCCGTACACCGGGCCCCATGGCCCGTGCATCATGATTCCGCGCGCAGTGATGGCCGGGGGCTTTTGCTCGTCCTCGCCGGCGTCAGGCTCGAGACTTTGCTCAGGCATAGGCACATCACAACACATCCGGCGGGCGCGCACAGGCAACCGCAAACCCCGTTGCCCTGCCGATTCTTGGGTGAATGCTGTGGAACCGCTCCGAGACTTCCGGTGACGGCCGTCACCAAAACGGCGAGATGTGTCACTACCCAACTGACACAACCCATTTGGGAACTGAAATCCAACCGCGAACCGTGTTGACAATTGGCTCGTGTAAGGTCTCTAATGAAAACCGCGCTTCGTTAGGTGAGGCTCCTACACGAACACAGGCCACTGATCCGACGACGTCGAGAGACGCCCAGGATTAGGACAGGTCTTCCCGGCTTAAGGGATGACCCGAAGTGGCTTCCCACCCTGGTGGGACACGTCGTGTAGTGCCAAAGCTCTGATGAGGAAGTGCTCGCGTCAGTTGGCGCGTTCGGCCATGTGCCCAAACTTCCTCTTCAGCGTGTTTGCATCTGACGGTTGCGTCAAGACCAGCGGCGCGCCGCGCGCCCGACAGCGAGGAGGTGACGACGACATGACGTCGAGTGACAGTCCGTATCCCAGTCCGATTCGAAAACGTCTGTCCATAAACGCCTTTCCGCTGTCGATGACCGGCTAGGGCCGCCACCCCGAGACACCCGTGGTGGCAGGCTGCCGCATGCGTATCGACGCGGAGAGCTCCGATTGAACTGGAGATGATCCGATGCAGCGCAACACCTTTCTTCGTCATGCCCGAAGCGCGGTCAAGGGCCCCATCGCGTGGATTCACACGCGTGCGTCGCTGACCCCGCAGGAGCGGCACAACCTGAGGATGAGCAACACCCCGGTGGCGGTCCTGACCGCGTCCCTGGGCGGCGGCTCGCATACCGCCCGATAACCGGGTGATCCCAGATTCCCTTCATTCGACTGTCTTTCACGCCATCACCGACGTGAACTGACACCTTTCATACCGCACAGCACACTCAAGTCACACCGAATCACGGCTTCCGCCAGGAGGTTCGGTGTGACTTGGGGTGCGCGCGCACCACCGACCGGAGCAGCCACATGAACACTGCTGTCGAGCAGACCGCCCTGACCCCCGCCAAACACGATGACCGCCGACTCTCCCTGCGGGCAGCCACCGAAGCGCACAACGATGTGGAGGTCACGCTGGCGAATGTCAGAGGCCACCTCAACGGGTTGACGTCCGAGGATGCCGCAGAACGCCTCGCCGGCGAGGGCCCCAACGAGGTCGCCCACGACAAGGCACCTCCCGCGATCCTCCAGTTCCTGGAGGCCTTCAAGAACCCGTTCATCGCGGTCCTCATGGTGCTCGCCGCGATCAGCTCGGTGACCGACATCTACCTTCCGATGCGCGATGGGCAGGAGCCGGACTACACCGGTGTGCTGATCATCGTGACCATGGTCGCGCTCAGCGCCCTCCTCCGGTTCTGGCAGGAGTACCGCTCGGGCAAGGCAGCCGAGACACTCAAGGCGATGGTGCGGACCACCGCGACAGTCCGGCGTCGGGCCAGCCCAGATGCCACACCCGAACTCACCGAGATCCCGATGGCGCAGATCGTCCCCGGTGACATCGTCCAACTGTCAGCCGGCGACATGATTCCGGCCGACCTCCGCCTGCTCGATTCTCGCGATCTGTTCGTCAGCCAGGCGGCGCTGACGGGCGAGGCCCTGCCGGTGGAGAAGTACGACACCTGCGGCGCCGACGACGCGGCCGATCCGCTCGACCTGCCCAGCATCTGCTTCATGGGCACCAATGTGGTGAGCGGCACGGCCAGCGCGGTCGTCGTATCGACCGGCGTACACACCTATTTCGGCTCGCTGGCCAAGGCGGTCGTGGGCTCTCGCGCCGAGACGGCCTTCGACCGCGGCGTCAACAGCGTCAGCTGGCTGCTGATCAGGTTCATGTCGGTGATGGTGCCGATCGTGTTGTTCATCAACGGTTTCACCAAGGGCGACTGGCCGGAGGCATTCCTGTTTGCACTGGCCGTCGCGGTCGGGCTCACCCCGGAGATGCTGCCGATGATCGTGTCGTCCAATCTGGCCAAGGGCGCCGTGGCGTTGTCACGCCGCAAGGTCGTGGTCAAGCGGCTCAACGCCATCCAGAACTTCGGCGCCATGGACGTGCTCTGCACCGACAAGACCGGCACGCTCACCCAGGACCGGATCATCCTCGAGCATCACGCGGACATCCGGGGTGATCGCGACGACAACGTGCTGGCCCTGGCCTGGCTCAACAGCTTTCACCAGAGCGGCGTCAAGAATCTGATGGACCGCGCCGTGCTGCACTTCGCCGACGGGACACCCGAAGCGCTACTTGCCGCCTCGGCGTACCGCAAGGTCGACGAACTTCCGTTCGACTTCGAACGACGCCGGCTGTCCGTCGTCGTGCAGGACGTCGAACGCAATCATCTGCTGGTCTGCAAGGGTGCCGTCGAGGAGATGCTGGCGGTGTCCACCCAGGTGTGGGACGGCACGGCCAGTCGCCCGCTCGATGAGGCCGACCGCGAGGCGCTGGCCGAAACAGCGCGCGACTACAACCGTGAGGGGTTCCGGGTGCTGCTCGTGGCCACCCGGGAGATCCCGCGCACCGAGCGCACCCACCGATACCGCATCGAGGACGAGAAGGACCTCGTCGTCCACGGTTTTCTCACCTTCCTCGATCCGCCGAAAGAGACGGCCGCCCCGGCCATCACGGCCCTGGCCGAACACGGCGTGACCGTGAAGGTCCTCACCGGCGACAACGAAGTCGTCAGCGCCAAGATCTGTCGTGAGGTGGGACTCGATCCCGGCCAGCCGATTCTCGGCGCCGAGATCGACGCCCTCGACGACGACGAACTTCGGCGCGTTGTCGACGAGACAACCGTTTTCGCGAAGCTGACGCCGCTGCAGAAGTCGCGGGTGCTGCGAGCCTTGCAGGCCAATGGGCACACTGTCGGGTTCCTGGGCGACGGCATCAACGACGCACCCGCCCTGCGGGATGCGGATGTGGGCATCTCGGTGGACACCGGCACCGATATCGCCAAGGAATCGGCAGACATCATCCTGCTCGAGAAGAGCCTGATGGTGCTCGAAGAGGGCGTGGTCAAGGGCCGCGAGACCTTCGGCAACATCATCAAATACCTGAACATGACTGCGAGTTCGAACTTCGGCAACGTGTTCTCGGTGTTGGTGGCGAGCGCCTTCATCCCGTTCCTGCCCATGCTGGCGATCCACCTGTTGATCCAGAACCTGCTGTACGACATCTCCCAGCTGGCGCTGCCGTGGGACCGCATGGACAAGGAGTTCCTGCTCAAGCCGCGCAAGTGGGACGCCAGGAACATCGGCCGGTTCATGATCTGGATGGGGCCGACGTCCTCGATCTTCGACATCACCACGTTCGCGGTGATGTGGTACGTCTTCGCCGCCAACTCACCCGAGATGCAATCGCTGTTCCAATCGGGTTGGTTCATCGAAAGCCTGCTCTCGCAGACGCTGGTCGTCCACATGCTGCGAACCCAGAAGATCCCCTTCATCCAGAGCACGGCAGCGTTGCCGGTGCTGCTGGCGACCGGGACGGTCTGCGTTCTCGGGATCCTCATCCCGTTCTCGCCACTGGGGGCGGCCGTCGGATTGCAGCCGCTGCCGTGGGCGTACTTCGGATGGCTGGCCGCGACGTTGGTGGCCTACTGCGTCGTCGCTCAGACCGTCAAGACCCTCTACATCCGCAAGTTCGGTCAATGGTTCTGAGTATCTGAGGTGCCACCGACCGCGCCGGGGGTCGGCGCGGTCGGTGGCATTCTGGATTCGCAGTTATCTGGAGTTGGGTTCAGATGGGTCTCGTTGTTCCGGCTTAGG
>NZ_LZSY01000186.1 GCF_001665625.1 Mycolicibacterium peregrinum
GGATGGTGGGCGGGATGGGGATGCCCAGTTTCGGTGGTGGCGGTATGCCCACCGGTGGTGGCGGTGGTGGCGGCATCCCCGGCCTCAACGCCTTGGCCGGCCTAACCTCACTCGGCCGCGGTGGCCCTGGTGGTATTCGATCCGCTTCTGCCAGCCGAGCATTGATGAATTCGCAACCCGTGCCATCGGGTCCTGGGGCCGAGGCATTCCGCGCCGCGATCCACCGCGCCCTCGATATAAAGGGCATCACCGATCCTGTGGCGCGACGGTATTGGGAAATCGGAATGATGGTCGCCGCTAAACGCGAGTCGGACTTCAACAACCTGGCGGTGAACAACTGGGACTCGAACGCCAAGGCCGGGGATCCCACGGTCGGCACGCTGCAGTTCAAGGGAACGACATTCGACGCCTACCACGAGCCGGGCACCCCAAATGATCGTCGGGACAACGTCGCCCAGGCCGCAGCGTTCATCAACTACGCGATGGGTCGCTACCGCGTGAATATCGACGGCTCGGACCTGGCGGCGAAGATCCAACAGGCCGACCCGAGTAGATCACCAAAAGGATACTGACACAGTCAATTTCAGCAGAGGAGGTGGAGGAGGAGGAGGTTGCCAGTTGCCGCACTCGATGGCGTGTTGCCATCCTCTTGGCGAATCCTGCTCCTCGCCGCGACCCTGCGGAAGGGTCTGCGCTTCCAACCTGCGGCGTTGTCGCCCATAGTGTTTCGTGGACTACCGTCTCGATTTAGGATCCGCCATCGTTGCCAGCCGTTGTCAAGCTGCCGGACCGTGTCCGACTGCCTTGCGGGTCTGCGAGACCAACTCGTCTAGGTGAGGATTTACGTTGACGGGCGTGGTCCCCGATTCCGCTACCCCCTGCCCTTCCAGGGCTGCAGCTACCTTCGCCCGGCATGTTTCTTCGAAACCCTGGAGGGCGGTGGTTAGGTCCTCCGCTGCGCTCGCGACCCGCTTTGGGCTCGTAAGGCGGACTCGCGCGATCGCTCTTCCATATTCAAGCTGGGCCGCGTAGACGGATGCGCGCGAAGATTCCAGCTTCTGCTGCAACTGCTCATTAGAGATGCGAGTCGCAACGGCATGGAGCAGGTCTTGCTCTTGCGTGCTCACCGCGTACACCCAGCTATGACTGGCGGCGACCACGTCGCTAACAGCGGCGATCATTGCGTCATTTCGTTGCTTGCGCGTAGTCCGCCAGCTGAGGGCGGAATTGGCTGCCTGAGTTATAGCCACGCCGCCGAGTGTGCCGCCGACTGTCAGTATGGGTCTGCTGCACGAATAGGTGACATCTGAGTTGGCTTGCCCGTGCTGGGCGAGCTGGAAGGATGTCCTTGTGCCCAGGCCCTATCCCCGTGAGTTCCGCGACGACGTCGTCCGCGTTGCCCGCAACCGCGACGACGGTGTGACGATCGAGCAGATCGCCACCGATTTCGGAGTCCACCCGATGACCCTGCACAAGTGGATGCGCCAAGCCGACATCGACGAGGGCACCAAGCCTGGTAAGAGCACCGGCGAGTCCGGTGAGCTACGGGATGCGCGGCGTCGGATTAAGTTGTTGGAGCAGGAAAATGAGGTCTTGCGCCGGGCCGCGGCGTACCTGTCGCAGGCCAATCTGCCGGGAAAAGGCTCTACCCGCTCGTAGGTGAGCTCGCCGCTGACGGGATTCCCGTGGCGGTGACGTGCCGGGTACTCAAGCTCGCCCGCCAGCCCTATTACCGCTGGCGGGCCAATCCCATCACCGACGCGGAGGTCGTCGAGGCCTACCGCGCCAACGCGCTGTTCGACGCCCACGGCGAGGATCCAGAGTTCGGGTACCGCTACCTGGTCGAGGAGGCCCGTGATGCCGGTGAGCCGATGGCCGAGCGCACCGCCTGGCGGATCTGCGCGGACAATAAGTGGTGGAGCGTCTTCGGCAAAAAGCGCGGTAAGAACGGAAAAGTGGGTCCGCCGGTGCACGATGATCTTGTCGAGCGCGACTTCACCGCTGGTGGTTCAAATCAGCTGTGGCTCACAGATATCACTGAGCATCGCACCGATGAGGGCAAGCTCTATCTCTGTGCGATCAAGGACGTGTACTCCAACCGCATCGTCGGGTACTCGATCGACTCTCGGATGAAGTCCCGGCTGGCCACCGCAGCGCTCAGTAGTGCGGTGGCACGCCGCGGTGATGTGGCCGGTTGCATTCTGCATTCCGATCGCGGATCTCAGTTCAGGTCAAGGAAATTCGTGCACGCCCTCGGCCGCTACGAGATGGTCGGATCGATGGGCCGCGTCGGGGCGGCCGGCGACAATGCGGCCATGGAGAGCTTCTTCGCCCTGCTCCAGAAGAACGTGCTCGATCGCCGCCGGTGGAGCACACGAGAAGAGTTGAGGATCGCGATCGTCACTTGGATCGAACGGACCTACCATCGGCGCCGGCGCCAAGCCGGACTCGGGCGGTTGACCCCGATCGAATTCGAAGCGATTATGACCGCACCGGCCAGTCAGGCCGCGTGACCGAAACTGTCACCTGATCGTGCAGCAGACCCTATTGCTGCCCAGCCCGGTGTGAAAAACATCGTGAGATCGTTGCACAGCCAAGAGAGTGCCTGCGGTGGCTTGGCCGGCCTAGTTTGTTCCTGCGTGTCTCGTTTGTAGAGAAGGTCAGGCTGCGCGGATCGGCCCTCGGCGAAAGCTTGCTCGTTGCGCTCGACACGGTGAGGCCACACACTCGGAATCGTGCCGGAAACACGTCACTTGACGAGAGGACTTACCTATGACCAGCTCTGACCGAATGGCTACCGAAAGCAATATCCTCCAACTGATTTCAGATATGGAGGTGGGTCTGCAACGTCTGCAACGCGGTGTTGACGAGACGCGTCCGTTATGGCGCGGCCAAGGCGGCGATCAGTTCGTCAGCTCTGTGCACGGTGAGCTCTCTACGGGCCGAGCGCTCCTTGATGAGATGCGGGCCACGGTCGCGGATCCGCCCTGGGGCGGTGCGGCCGGGTAGAACGTTTGGGGCACCGCGGCGGGTCGGTCGTTCGACGTTTCTTCAGAGCACGTCGAGCATGGCGGCGGCCAGTAGCGCGGTTGCCCGCGCGACCAGGCGGGCCTCGGCCGGTGTGAGCGGCGCTGTCTTCGTTGGTGGCCCGGGCTTGCCGTGACCAGTTCCGGCCTCGTTGCGTAACCGGTTGACCGCGGTCCCCAAGAGGAAAAGGCACTGCTGCACGGCGCGGTGCGGGTCGTCGTCGAGCTTGACGTCCGGCCCGACAGTCAGCCCCAGTGCGGTGAACGCGTTGGCGAGGGTCACCGGGAAACTGCCTTTGTGGCCGCCTTGCGGGTAGCTGCCGGTGCGCTCGACGAGTACGTGTCGGGCTGTGGCTTCGTCGAGCTCCTTACCCGTGCCGATCTGTAGTGCCGCATCGTCTGGGTTGAGGTTGATCCGACGTACGTAGCCCAGGAGGGTATCGGTGAGTTCGGTGCCGGCCAGGTTGTCGATGACCGTGGGCAGCAGGTCACCGGACTCGGCCAGGGTTAACCCGAGCCGGCGGAACGGTGCGACCAGGCGGCTGATCTTTTCCTGGCCGGCGTATCCCGGCATTGTCGGGGTGAATGCGCCGTCGGCACGTAGCAGGGACACGATCTCTTGGGCGAGGGCCAGGCCCGCGGCCGGGTGATGGTCGGCGGCGTATCGGAAGATTCGTCGTACCCGCTTAACCTTGCCGAGCGGCCGGCCATCCTGATCTTTTCCGCCAGGACCAGGGTCACCCGGAGTGAGCCGGTGGTGAGCGAAGGCCTGGTCCAGCTCGTCGTGCGATGGGCCCGCCCTATCGAAGAACTCGCTCAGTACCGCGCCGAGCTCGATCAGATCGCTCACGGGCTACAACCTAGCCTCGGCGCGGGACAGGCCACATCGGATGTGCTGCGTGTTCGAGTCGCGGGTGGTTGGCGAGCGGGGTTCGGTACTTGGTGGGCGGGTTAGGTAGCACCGGATTGGTAACCGCGCGTTGTCGCGCACCCCGTCCGGCGTGTCACACCGCCCGCGACGATTCGGCCATACGGTCTATTCCATGCCCAACCGACGTGCCAACAGACTCCGTGACCTGCGCGTCCTCAGCGCCCTCTGTAGGAATCGCAGTCCGGCGCGAGAACAGGGGAGGGTTCGCGACTTTCGCGTCGGGCCCACGACTGTGGAGGAAGTGTCGTGAAGAATTTCGTGCTCCTGTTGCTCATGGCCAGTGCTCTCGCCTACTTGGCGCTGTGTGCGTACTGCATCGCTGCCACTGGCAGTACAGATGGTCTGGTCGGGATTGGAGGGGCCGCGATCACCGCGGTGTGTGGTGTGGTCATCGCCTACATGCCGCGCGACGACAAGGGGCAGGACGGCAGCGGCGACTGACGTGGTTGGCCGCCCGCTCCCACCGGCGTGATGCCAGCTGCCGCACCGTCGCACCGTCGCACCGTCGCACCGATTATTTGGCGCCGTGGAGCCGAAGTTCGTTGCGGATCCGGCAGGATATCCGCATGAGGCCAGAGGTATGGATTTCGACAACGACTTCCGCGGTGACTTTCGAGAACAACACGCCCGGCGGCCAGTGGGAGCATGTCGGCACCATCGATACGGCCCAGGAAAGTGATCTCACCAAGAACCTTCAAGTGCTGCTCGGTAGGCGCAGGACCGCGCCGCGGCTCCCGGGTTTCTATCTGAGCGGAGATCCGGAAAGCCCCTGGGTCCAAGGCGTCAAGGAAGATTCCGCTGGCCAGTCACCGTTCTGGATTGCCATCGATCCCTGGGGGACGATGCGGGCCTCGATTCACGGTGCCTCCGAGACGTACTTTGTCAGCAATGAGATGGCGACGGTGACCCGGTCGCTGGCCCGGCGTACACCTGAGTCCCATCCCGGCCTGCGTGTGAAGTCCGTGATGATCGGCATCAAGGTCAAACGCAACGATTACGGCCTGTTCACCCCGCGAGTGCACGAATAGCTGGGCTCTGTTGGTCGGCGCTGGTCGGCGGATATTCTGAAGTGGTGAGTGCCGGCGGCTATGTATCGCAGATAGACCGTGTGCTGGCTTCGGCCGTGTCGGTTTTTCCTGACCCATCTCGTGCTGTGGAGTGGGTCGGGTTGGATCGGCCGACGATCGCGGCCGCGCCGGCCGACGGCGGCCAGCTGGCCGAGTCGCTCGACCAGGCGACCGATACCTATGCGCGGATGACTGCCGAAACTGAAGCGGTGCAGGCGGCGATCCGTGAAGCCGCGGAGTCTGCTGCCGAGACAGCCCGGCAGGCAGCGATCAATATGGCCTCGATTCGGGATGCCGCCCAGTCGCAGGGGCAGGCGATCATGCCGGCCGAGGATCTTGAGACTGCGGAGCCGCACGATCTGAAGCTGCTGGTCGAGACGATGGACTCCAAGCTGGAAGCGGCGCAGGATGTCCTCGGCACCACCCGTGAGAACTTCGAGCGCAGCGCTGGGCAGCTACGGGCGACTTACCTATAGCTGAGCGCGGCAGCAAAATCGTTGCTGCCGGATCTGCTCGACTAGCTGAACTGCATCTTCAGGCGTGATGCTGCGCAGATTTCGTGCATTCGAGCGACCCTGCAGCAAACCCCTTTGACAGCCGTTGAGGCGGACAACTGAGCCGGTTTGGGTGTGGTTGGGGGGTTGGTGTGGTGGTTAGTTTTGGTGGGTGAGTGGCGGGTCGGTTGGTGCGTATGTGGCG
>NZ_LZSY01000187.1 GCF_001665625.1 Mycolicibacterium peregrinum
CCTTCGTCGAGCGAGTCGGGGAACACGCACACCGAGTACCCGGCGAACGGTGACTGTGCTTTGTCGAGGCCGGCGGCCAGCAGCGCCGCCGGGCCGTGGCACAGGGTGATGATGAACCGGCCGTGGTCCAGGGCCCAGTTCAGTGTCTGCCCTACCGTTTCGCTGCCTGGTAACCCGACGACGGCGCCGTGCCCGCCGGGAATGAAGACCGCGAGATAGTGGGAGGCCGGATGCAGATCCGCGGCCACTTCGGACAACTTGAGGGGCTGCTTGAGCTTGGGTTTGAGGGCCTCATAGGTCGATGCCACGGCCTGGTCCTCGTGGGGCATCGCCCACAGTTCCAGCTTGGCCGGATACCCGGTGATGGTCGCGACGTCGACGTCGAATCCCGTCTCCATCAGATGGTGCAGCGGCAGCAACATCTCCACCGGATGGTTGCCAGTGGAGAACATCTTTCCGTTCTGGCACAACACATATCGTTCTTCGGCGGCGATCATGAGTATCTTCCACCGACCCTCGGCGTAGGCACCCGCATGTTCCACGCCGGCGAAATCGGTCTTGGCCGACGTGTATTGGCTCAGTGAGTAGGGCGACGGGAAGAACGCGTTGTCCTCGGCCCGGTCAGGTGTGGGCGCCCTGCTGAGGTCGTCGGTGGCTTGTGACATTTCGTTCACCACTTCCTTTTCCCGAACTCGTGCGGTGAGGTCAGTGATACCCGGCGCCCGCCCACCTCATGCGTGTCAGCGCAATGGCAGCTCGGCGAAGATCGGCGTGGTCGGGGCGGTCGAGCCTGCACCCGGTTCGACGGTGAAAGCCAAGGCCGATGCGTCACCGAGGTCTGGCAGCACCGCAGTGGTCGACGGCGCGACAGCAGCGGAGTCCATGGTGCCGGCCGAGGTTGCCGCACCCTCGCGCAACAGCCACATCTGATAGACGGTGCCCGATTGCGGAGGCGTGACACCGTTCATCACCAGCACCCCGGCGTTGCGCTCGCGGGAGAACACCACGGTGGCGGTGCCGCCGGTGGGGATGTCCCCGGAGACGGTCCGGACGTCGGGGGCGGCGAAGATCTGCTCGGCGGTGGTCGGCTGGGGGCCCGGACGCAGGGCGATGCCGATACCGACGCCGGTCAGGGCGATGACGACGGCTGCCGCGGCCGCCAGGGCGGTGTTGCGCCAGCGCGCCGCAGGTCGTCTACGCAGCTCGGGCACCGAGACGCGGGCCAGCACCTGCTCGCGCACATGCGGTGGTGGGTCCAGAGCGGTGGCCCCCGCCAGCCGGGCCATGGTTTCCCGCACCTCCCGCACCTCGGTCGTGAACTGGGCCGCGACCTCGGGAGAAGCAGCGGCCAGCCGCTGTTCGATGTCGGCGCGCTCGCTGTCGGACACCGCGTGCAGCGCATACGGGGTCGCCAACTCGAGCAGTTCGGAGTCAAAGGGTTCGGTCATGCGGCCCCCAGGCAATTGCGCAGGCCGCGGAGGGCGTCGCGCATCCGGGATTTGATGGTGGCGAGGTTGGCCGCCAGCCGTTGCGAGACCTGGCTATAGGTCAGGCCGTCGTAGTAGGCGAGGTGGATGCACTCGCGTTGGGCATCGGTCAGCGCGGACAGGCATTCGGCCACCCGCCGCTGTTCGTCCTGGGTGATCACCGAGTCGGCGACGTGATCGGCAGGCGGCTCCATGCTGGTCGCGCCGTAGCGCGATTCGCGCTGGCTGGCGGCTTGTTCGGCCCGCACCCTGTCCACTGCCCGGCGGTGGGCGAGCGTCATCAGCCAGGCCATCGGGGATCCGGCTGCCGGGTCGTAGCTGTCTGCGGTGCGCCACACCTGGAGGTAGACGTCCTGGGTGGTTTCCTCGCTGTATCCCGGATCCCGCAGAACCCGCGTGACCAGGCCGAACACCCTCGACCGCGTATGGTCGTACAGCTCGGCGAAGGCGTCGACGTCGTGTCGGGCCACCCGCCGTAGCAGCGCGTCGAGTTCGGCGGTCACCCACAGCAGCCTAGCGACCGGGGTCTTCGCCGTCATGTTTATCCAGATCTCGGCGGGCGTGGTATGAAAAATGAAGTGCGCGAGCGGTATTCGTCGAAGCCTGGTCGGCCTGCCATATGTTTCTCGGCCAATCGGGCACCTGTCGCGTACACCAGGAAGTACGTCATCAGCGCCGGGGAGAGGACTGTCGTGAGCGACAGCCAGCCGCAGATGGTCACCAGCCACAGTCCCCACCACACGCAGCTGTCGCCGAAGTAGTTCGGATGGCGGGTCCAGGCCCACAATCCGCGGTCCATGATCACGCCCCGGTGGGCCGGATCGGATTTGAACCTGCGCAGTTGATGGTCGCCGACCGCCTCGAACGCCAGTCCGACGGCCCAGATCAGGACGCCGGCAATCAGGACCGGTCGTAGGGCGGCCGGGGTGGGTCCCAAGGTCGAGGACAGCTGCACCGGCAGTGAAACGAACCAGGTTGCCGCCCCCTGGATCACGAACACCTTGCGCAGCACGTGGCCGGCCGAATAGTCGCCGCCCAGCAGCTCCTGATAGCGCGGGTCTTCCCCCTTGCCTGCCGACTTGAGCACCATGTGCCAGGACAGTCGGCCTGCCCACAGCGTGATGAGCACCAACAGCAGGATGCGCCGGAACAGGTCGCCGGTACCGAGCACGGCGCTGACGGCGGCGACCACGATGAACCCGATGCCCCAGGCCACATCGACGACGTTGTACCGCCCGAGGTTTCGGCCGATCACGAACGTCGCCCCGTGTACGACGGCGAGGGCGGCCAGCGATACCGCGGTGACGATGAGCAGGTTCACCGGTGTCCTCCTGTCGGGGCGAATGTCCACTGGTACACGTCGAGATAGCCCGAGGCGAAACCCGCTTCGGAGTACGCCAGGTACAGCTCCCACATGCGGGCGAAGACCTCGTCGAAACCGAGTGCGGTCACCGCGTCACGGCGTGCGACGAAACGTTCCCGCCACAGTCGTAGGGTCTCGGCGTAGTGCGGCCGGAGTGACATCACGTCGACGGTGCGCAGCCGGGTGTGCCGTTCGGTGAGACCGATGATCGCTTCGGTCGACGGCAGCAGCCCGCCGGGGAAGATGTACTTCTGGATCCAGGTGTGCGTGCCGCGCGAGGCCAGCATGCGATCATGCGGCATGGTGATCGCCTGGATCGCCACGCGTCCTCCGGGAGTGACGAGCCGGTCCAGTGCCCGAAAATAGGTGGGCCAGAACTGATATCCCACCGCCTCGATCATCTCGACCGACACCACCGCGTCGTAGCAGCCCTCGACGTCGCGGTAGTCGAGCAGCTCGATACCGACCCGGTCCGACAGGCCCGCCGCCGCCACCCGTTGCCGGGCCAGCCGCTGTTGCTCGACCGACAGGGTGACCGAGCGCACCTGGGCGCCGCGCTCGGCGGCACGGATGCAGAGTTCTCCCCAGCCGGTGCCGATCTCCAGTACCCGGCTGCCCGGTCCGACGCCCGCGGTGTCGAGTAGTCGGTCGATCTTGCGGTGCTGGGCGGCTGCCAGCCCGGCCGTCGTCCCCGGGAATTGGGTGAACAGCGCGCTGGAGTACGTCATCGTCTCGTCGAGAAACTCCGAGAACAACTCGTTCGACAGGTCGTAGTGGGCGGAGATGTTGCGCCGGGACTGAGCAGGGTTGTTGTGGGCAGAGCGCGGAGGACGAGGCATCGTCACAGTCCGGAACCGTTGCAGCGCAGCGGGAACCAGGTCTCCCATGGACCTGCCGAACTCGGTGAGCAACCCGACGAGATCGGTGGAGTGCCACTCACCGGCCATGTACGACTCGCCGAACCCGATCAGGCCGTGGCGGCCGATCCGGCGGGCCAGGGCCTCGGGATGTTCGATGACCATCGTGGGCAGGGTCGGATCGGCCGCGCCGATCACGGTCCCGCCGGGAAATGCCAGCCGGACCGGCAATGTCGCGGCGGCGCGGCGTAGCAGTTGATCGGCCACCGCGCCCGAGATCGCGGCGACCGGCCCCCGCGGTGGACGTGCCACGTCCGGCCAGCGGGTGGGATCGATGGCGGGGAACGCTCCGGTCCGCGTGTTCACAATGACCTTCCTGGGTTCTGGGTAACGGACTCGACGACCTCGCCGGTGGGGCGGGGAACCACCGGCACCCGGCGCAGCCACAACTTGATCCCTTCAACGCGGATGGCGAGGGCTCCGGCCAGCGGTGCCACCGGTGCGCTCAGCTGCAGGCGCAGGATCTCCCACGTGGTCGCCGGCCTGCGGTCGCCACGGAGGGTGGCGACGAAGGCCGGATGTCCTTCGCGGTGCAGCGAAATCGTCACGTCGAGTTGCTCCCCGGGTTCTGGAGCCAGGACCCGGTAGTGGCCCTCGACGGCGTTGAACGGTGAGACGTACATGCGCTTGGACACGCGTGCGGGCTGTCCGGCCGGAAGCAGGTAGGCATGCCGCCCGCCGTAGGTGTTGTGGACTTCGGCGACCACGCAACGTACTGTGCCGGCGGCATCGTGGCACCAGTACAGGCTCAGGGGATTGAACACGTATCCGAGCACGCGGGCCTGTAGTAGAGCGGTCACCCTGCCGCCGTCGAGGTCCACGTCGCGCGACACGAGGAATGCGTCCACCCGTTGGCGCAGTGTGTCTTTCGGTTCACCAGCGAAATGGTCGTCGACCTCGAAGCGGGCGAAGGGTCGCAGCCACCGTGGCAGTCGCGGCAACCGGTCGAGATCGACGTACCAGCTGTATCCGCGGTAGCTGAAGCGATGGTGCACGGGAGCGCGGCGCACGTGGGTGATCCTGGTGCGGTACAGCGCGGGAGTCAGCATGCCAGCGGCTCCGCAACCGGCCCACCGGCCCACCGGGCGCCCAGTCGCTCCGCGGCCCGCAGTCCCGATGCGGCGCCGTCCTCATGGAAACCCCAGCCGTGGTACGCCCCGGCGAAGACGACACGGTCGTCGTCGAGCTTAGGCAGGAGTTGTTGTGCGGCCACGGATTCGGTGGTGTAGGCGGGATGTTCGTAAACCATCTCGGCGATGACCTTCGACGGGTCCACCCGATGACCGCCGCCCAGCGTCACCAGATACCGCCGGGAGCCACCCAGCCTCATCAGCCTGGTGATGTCGTAGCTGACGGTGACTGCGTGGTCTTCGGGGTCGATCAGGTAGTTCCACGAAGCGCGGGCTCTCGGCAGGCGGGGCAGTATCGACTCGTCGGTGTGCAGTTGAGCCTGGTTGAGGCTGTAGGGGATGGCGCCGAGGATGAGCCGTTCGTGCTCGCTGGGTTGGTCGAGCATCAGCAGCGCCTGGCTCGGGTGAGTGGCGATGACGACGGCATCGAATCGCCGCGGCGGCTGCCCGCCGACGGTGACCAGTGCGCCCTCGGCGACTCGCCGTACGGATCGCACGCGCGCGCCGGTGATCGCCTCGGGCAGCCGGGACACGACGGCGTCGACGTAGTTGACCGACCCGCCGACCACCGTGCGCCACGTCGGGGAACCGAACACCGACAACATCCCATGGTGCTGCAGGAAGACGCACAGGTACCGCGCCGGGTAGCGCAGTGCCTCACCGGGCGGGCATGACCACACGGCGGCGACCAGCGGGGTCATGAAACGGTCGGTGAAGTACCGGGAGAACCCGTGCCGGTGCAGGAACTCCTCGACGGTTACTTCGTCACCGGTCGCCGTGCGTCGCAGCAATTGCGTTGCCAGCCGGTGAAATCGGGTGATCTCGCCCAGCATCAGCAGATAGCGCGGCCGGCCCACATTGGACCAGCTGGGGAACAATCCGGCCAGGCCGCGCGCCCCGGCGTACTCCAACCCGGTGCCGTCGTCGCGTACGGACATCGACATGTCGGTGTCCTGCGTACGGATCCCGAGTTCGTCGAACAACCGGCACAGAGTGGGATACGTGCGGTCGTTGTGCACCAGGAAGGCCGTGTCGAGCGCGACGGTGCGGCCGTCTTCGACGACGTGCTGGGTGTGGGCATGCCCGCCGAAGCGGGCATCGGCTTCCAGCAGGGTGACGCGGTCCCGTGCGGACAGGACATACGCGGCCGTGAGGCCGGCGACTCCGCTGCCTATCACCGCGACGGCACGTCCGCGAGGATGAATGATTTCCACACCCGGTATTCGGAGCCGGTCCGGGCGCGGATGGGAAGAACTTCTACCGGAGTTCGGCGATCACCTTGCCGAACGCCTCTGCGTGAGCGATCTGCACGATGACGTAGGTGATCCCGTACTTCTCGCGCAGACCGCGAATGTGGTCGGCCATGGCACTGACCGAGCCGGACAGCACGCCGGGGTGGCGGAGAAGTTCTTCGTCACTGAGCCCCGGGAGGAAATGGCGGGGGACGTTGAGGATGGGCATCTCGCTGCCGGGCGCGGGCATGGCGGTGACCGCGATGTTGAGCTCCAGCTGGTCGAAGCGGTCACCGGCGGCGTTGCGCAGGAACGAGATTCGGTCAGCCAAGGGATCTCCACCGACCTGATCACCACCGGTGAGGCCGATGATGTCGGCGGTCTGGGCGGCCACCGTCAGCAGCCGATCGCCGTTGCCCGCGATGAGGATCGGTATATCGGAGGCGTGTTCTTTCAGGTACTCGGTGGTGTGGCGCAGATGATCGATGCGCTCGCGTGCGGTGGGGAACGGCAGTTCGGCGGCCTCGAACTCCTCGCGCACGTAGCCGGCGCCGAGGCCGAGGTCGAACCTTCCGCCGGACAGATCCCGCAGCGCGGTGGCGTCGCGCGCCAGCAGCGCCGGCTTGTAGAACCCGGCATTGAGCACGAACGTTCCGACGCGCAGCGTGCTCGTCGCCGCGGCGATCGCGGTCAGGGTGGGGAACGGGGCAGGCGCGCCGAGATGGTCGGGGACGTTCAGCACGTCGAAGCCGAGGTCTTCGGCACGCCGGGCCTCGTCGGCAATCTGAGACTGGGACTCGGCGACGCGCAGGCTGACGCCGAAGCGGAAATCGTTGGGCATCACCCGATCTTAAGCACGGTCCGTGCAGGTTTGGAGGCGTCTGCGGCGGGCAATTCTGAGCCGTGACAAGTCACCCGACGGTGGGCGTGGAGGAAGAGTTCCTGCTCATCGACTCGCAGAGCGGCGAACCGATCGCCCGGAACAAGCAGGTCGCCGCCAGCGCCGCCGAGCACGGGGTCGACCTGCAACTGGAGCTGACCAGTTGCCAGGTCGAGACGACCACGGACGTGATGGCCACCAGCAGCGCGCTGCGCTCCGAGCTCGGCAGGCTGCGCCGGACTGCCGCCCAGGCCGCCGCGGCGAACGGTGCGCAGTTGCTGGCCGTCGCGCTACCGCCGACTGTGCCGCACAAGTTCCCGGTGACACCGACCGCGCGCTACCGAAGGATCGCCCACCGGTTCGGCATGATCGCTCACGAACAGGGCATCTGTGGCTGCCACGTCCATGTCGCGGTGCCGGACCGGGACGCGGCGATTCATGTCAGCAACTGGCTCCGGCCGTGGCTGCATGTGCTGTTGGCGCTGACCGCCAACTCGGCGATCTATCGAAACACCGACAGCGGCTATGCCAGCTTCCGCAGCGTGCTGTGGTCGCGGTGGCCGAGTTCGGGACCTCCGCCGCATTTCGATTCCGTCGCGCACTATGACGCCGCGGTCGCGATGCTGGAGCGGGCCGGCGCTGCGTTGGATGACGGCATGATCTATTGGGATGTCCGGCCGTCGGCGAATTTCCCGACCGTGGAGGTGCGGGTGTCCGATGTGCCTGCGACGGTGGCCGAGACGGTGTTGCTCGCCACGTTGATCCGTGCCGGGGCGATGACGGCGTTGCGCCGCTACGACGAAGGCGAACCAGTTCCGTGCCTGGCGGACAGCCAGATCCGCGCGGCGCATTGGAAAGCCGCCCACGACGGCCTGGACGGAGACGGCATCGATCTGCTGGGAGATCAGTCGACGGTCCCGGTTCGGGATCTGCTCGGTCGATTCGTCGAGACGGTGCGGCCGGCCCTGGTCGCGCTGGACGACTACGAGATGGTGCGAGGCGAGCTCGCCCGCGTCGTGGCCGAAGGCAACGGCGCGATCCGGCAGCGTCGCGCCTGGCGGAAGCGAAATGAAATCACTGATGTGATCTGCGAATTGGCGGCCGCCGTGACCAGCGACTAGCTCGCCCAGCGGCGCAGGAAATCCACCCAGGGGGCGGGGAGCTCGTGGTGCACCGCGCCGGCCAGGATGCGTTCCAGATATCCCGGCCGTGGCGGTCCGGGTTCGACGCGGTGATCGATGTAGACCCAGGCGGGTTCGGGGCCGTCCGCCGTGTGCACGGTCAGGCGGTCGCGGCGATAGCGCACCGGCACCCCCTCGGCGCTGTCGAGCGCCGCGAGGTCGTGGTCGGTGACCTGCCACAGGACACCGTGCACCTGTGCTGTGCCGAGCGGTGCGATGGTGGCCACGCCGCGCTGGTTGATCAGCCAGTTGTGGCCGTCCAGGTGGGCCGGGGCGGGATCGATCGCGCCCGGACAGCGCCGGGCCATCTGTGTCACGCACAGATTGGAGCCGTAGGCGAAGTACGGGTGAAGCATTCAGCCCTTCACGGTCAGATAGATCAGCACCACGTTGAGCACACTAATCAATCCCGCAACACCCCAGCCCAGCGCCGTGGTGAGGCGGTGGTTGACGTCCTCACCCATCAGATTCGCCCGACTGGTCAACCGCACCAGCGGGATGAGGGCCATCGGTATGCCGAAGGAGAGCACGACCTGCGAGAGGACCAGGGCCCGGCTGGGGTCCACGCCGATGGCCAGGATGACCAGCGCCGGGATCAGGGTGACCAACCGGCGCAGCAGCAACGGGTAGGAGCGACGCAGCAACCCCTGCATGATCATCGCGCCCGCGTACGCACCGACGGAGGTGGACGCCAGGCCCGAGGCCAGCAGCCCGATGGCGAACAGCAGCGCCACCGTCGGGCCCAGGGTGTCGCGGACCGCGGCATGGGCACCCTCGATGGAGTCGGTGTCGTCGCGTCCCTGCAGGTTGGTGGCCGCGACCAGCAGCATGGCCAGGTTCACCGCGCCGGCCAGCAGCATCGCCAGCCCGACGTCGTAGCGGGTTATTCGCAGCAGGCGTCGCCGTACGGCGCCCGGCTGGAGGTGACCGTGACGATCGCGGGCCAGGCCGGAGTGCAGGTAGACCGCGTGCGGCATCACCGTGGCACCGAGCATCGCGGTGGCCAGCAGCAGGCTTTCGGCGCCCTGGAACCGGGGAATCAGACCGGCGGCGACCTCAGCCGGTGGAGGAGTCTCGACGAACAGGCTGGTGAGAAATCCGATGGCGATGATCATCAGCAGTCCGGTGATCACCCGCTCGAAGACCCGTTGACCCTGTCGGTTCTGCACGCTCAGCAGCAGCAGCGATACCAGCCCGGTGATGATTCCGCCGAGGAGCAGCGGCAGGTCGAACAACAGGTGCAGCGCGATCGCCCCGCCGACCACCTCGGCGAGATCGGTTGCCACAGCCACCAATTCGGCCTGTATCCAGTAGGCAATCCGGGTCGGGGTGCGGCTGTTGTCGGCGACCACCTCGGGCAGCGAGCGTCCGGTGACCAGGCCCAACTTGGCCGAGAGGTACTGCACCAGGCCGGCCATCGCGTTGGCCACGACGATCACCCAGACCAGCAGGTAGCCGAACTGCGCACCCGCGCTGACATTGGCGGCGACGTTGCCCGGATCGACGTAGGCGATCGCAGCGACGAATGCCGGTCCGAGCAGCGACCAGCTCGGGATGGTGCGCGTCTTCGTGTCCTCTAGCAACGGCCTACCTTCTATCCGGGTATGCGAATAGAAAAGTTAGGGTACCCGAAACTTCGCGCGATAGTCAGCGGCGGGGGTCGGATATCGCCGTCACCAGCCGACGCCGAAGCCGCCGAACCCGAACACCGGGCCGTACCAGGGGCCGTAGTTGTTCAGGGCGGGCGGCGAGGTCACGATCGCGGTGCTGCCGTTGGTCTGGCATTGCGTGGTGTTGGGCGACGTGGTGGTGCATTTCGGTGCGGCCGAGCCCGCCGGGGCCGTGAGAATCGCCAAACCTGGCACCGCCAGCAACGCCACCAGACACCGCGAGATGTTGTTCATGACGAGCTCCGATCGATGGAGCAAGTCTACGTCCGAACGGTGCTGTCAGCGCTGGTCAGAGGACAAAAAAGTCGTCATCCCAGGGGAACATCCCGTATCCGGGCTGCGGCGGCGTCGAGTCGATCTGAACGTTGCCCTCGGACGCGCACTCGGTGGTCTGCCCACCCTCGACCGAACTGCCGCCGGTCACCTCGCACTGGGGCAGCAGGCGGGGCTCGCTGGGGGCGCTGGGTTCGGCCGAGGCCAGCGGGGCCAAGGCGATCGCCGCGGAAGCACCGCCAACCATGAGGCAACCGGTCAACGTGGTGAGGCGAATCTTCATGGCAACGGTCCTTCCAAGGTGGGTCTACCCGGCAGCGTACAGACCCTTACCCGTGATCAACGGCAGATCGAGAGTGGTTCGGATACCCGGCTTGGCGTCCACCACGGCCGGGATCGCGTTGACCACCCGGGCCGCCGTGGCAACCAGGCCCGCATGGTTGTGATCGCCGTTTGGGCTGCTCAGGCAGAGGTCCAGCGTGTAGGACGGTTCACCGGTCACCACGACCCGGTACGAGCCGCCCTCCTGCGCGGGCTGGGGCCAATCGGGGCACAAATCGTCGCGCAGCCGTGTCACATGCTCCAGCACCACAGCCGCCTTGCCGTCGCGCATACCGCGCACCTCGAAACGCAATGCGGCGGTGGTCCCCTCGGGGATCCGCCCGGCCGCGATGTCGAAGTCCTCCGGCGCCGGAACCCGCGTGTGCTCCTCGGTGACCGCGTCGAGTTCGATGCCGAGCCCCGCGGCCAGCTGCCGGACCACTGAACCCCAGGCCAGGGTCAGCACGCCTGGTTGCAGCAGCATCGGAGTCTCGTCGATCGGCTTGCCGAAGCCCATCACGTCGAACATCACCGCCGGGCTGTCGTACGTCGCGTAGTCGACGATCTCCATGCACCGGATCTGCTCGATCTGCTGACAGGTACCGGCAAGGGCAAGGGGCAGAAGGTCGTTGGCGAAACCGGGATCGATGCCGTTGACGAAGATGCTGGCCCCGCCGGCCTCGGCAGCGGTGGCGATGGGTTCGATCAACTCGGCCGGCAGCACCTCCCACGGGTACTGGAGAAAGACCGCGGAGCTGGCGACGACATTGACCCCGGCCGACAGGATGCGCCGGTAGTCCTCAAGGGCCTCGGGCAGCCGGTTGTCGGCAAGCGCGGTGTAGACCACGCATTCCGGCTTGTCGGCCAGGATCGCGTCGAGGTCGTCCGTGGCCAGGATGCCCGTCGAAACATCAAGGCCGGCAAGCTCTCCGGCGTCCTTACCGGCTTTGGCCGACGAGGACACCCATACCCCGGTGAGTTCATAGTCCGGGTTGGTGACGAGCTGGGCCAGGGCATGCTTGCCGACGTTGCCGGTGCCTATCGCCGCTACACGGATGGTCATTGCTCTCCTCAGAGGTCGGGGATGGGGAGGTCGAGATTGGGCATGTTCAGGCCGCCGTCGACCTCCAGAATCTTGCCGGTCAGATAGCCACCGGCGGGGGAGGACAGGTACACCGCGGCGGCGGCGATGTCGGCCGGGTCGCCGAGCCGGCGGAGCGGGGTGGCCTGCTCCATCGGCCCGCGCAGCGCGTCGTTGGAGGCGACGATGTCGAGGGCCGAGGTGAGGATCGAACCGGGCGCGATGGCGTTGACGCGGATGCGGGGGCTCAGGTCCAGCGCGGACAGTCGGGTGTAATGCGCCAGCGCGGCCTTCGCGGTGCCGTAGGCGGCGAACCCGCGCCCGGCCAGGCGCCCCACTGTGGAGGTGATGTTGATGATGCTGCCGCCGCCCGAGTGCTCGAGCATCAGCGGAACCGCCGCGCAGGTCAGCGCGTGCGCGGTCGACACGTTGAAGGTGAAGGCGTCGCGCAGGTCCTTGGTGGAGGTGTTCATCAAGGGTGCCGGCATGGTGCCGCCGACGTTGTTGACGACGATGTCTAGTTTCCCGAACACATCCACCGCAGCGGCCGCGAGCTCGGCGGTGGCCTCGGGGTGGGCCAGGTCGGCCGCGACTACGTGGGCCCGCCGCCCGGTCGCGGCGATCTGGGCGGCAACCTCGTCGAGTTGGGTCTGCGTACGGGCCGCGATGACCACGTCCGCACCGGCTTCCGCGAATGCCAGGGCAGTGGCTGCGCCCAATCCGCGGCCGGCTCCGGTGACGATCGCAACCTTGTCCTCGAGTCGGAATCTGTCCAGAATCACGTGTACTCCAATCGCTTGCTCGGCGTCACGCTAGCAGGGGGAGCGGGCGCATGTGAGAGGTTTCTGAAACACGTTCTAGTTGTCCCGTGGTACCCGCCTTCGGGTCGCGCAGTGTGCGCAAAGCCCTCCGCGGTGGCGCTGCCGGGCGCACAATTGAGGGGTCAGCTCAAGGTGGGAGCCGCGATGACCCAGCAGCGATATGACTTCTTCGGCGACTTGTTCGCGCGGTACTTCAGCCCCGCGATCGATCGGTACCCATCCACGGCGGGCACCCTTGTCCACCGCCTACTGGCGTGTACCGACGACGTGCAGGACCGATTGGCCCAGGCGCGCCTCGCGGCCGCCGCGTGGGGTGAGGAGGAGATGGGCCACCCAGGCCACGTGCACCCGACGTCCGAGTTGTTCGTCTTCACCCAGTGCGGTCTGATGTACGGCGCGCGTTTCGCCGATGCTCGTCACGGCCTGTATTACCTGGCCACTCCTCACCCGATGTTCGACGCCTTCGTCGACCAGATCGAGCACACATCGCTGCGTCCGGGCGCGGTGGTCGCCGTCGATCGTCGCTGCAGCCACGATCTCGAATCGGCCCACCCCATGGATGCCGCGTTGCGCCGCATCCTCGATGAACACGAGGCCTTGCGCGTCGACGTCACTGTGTGATGCCGCTTCCGGCGGGTTGATGTTAACGCCGTGTTTCGGTGGTGTTCGGTGCGTATTAACCCGTATGTGTTCGGTATGAGTCTGTCGGACAAGGGATTTCGCCGATTTACGGTTTAGCACACCTCACCGAAACCGAAGGGCGGGCTGAACCCAGTGAAACGGAACTTGAAGGGCTTGTGTGTTGCCGGTGCCGCGCTGTGTGGACTGGGGACGGCGTTGGCCGCGCCGGCTGCGGCCGCGCCCACCGAGTCGACGGCGAGCCAAACCATCAGTGACCTCGAAAGTCAGGGCTACCGGGTGATCTTGAGCAAGGTCGGCACCAAAGCCATCGACGACTGCACGGTCAGCGCGGTGCGCCAGGGCCGCTCGGTCACCGGCCCGCAAGTGCCGGCCGGAGCGGCGAGCATCACGTCGTTCAACCCGGGACAGAATCTGCAGTACACGACGGTGTACGTGGATCTGGACTGCAGGCGCTGAGCTACTTCTTGGCGGCAGCCTTCTTGGCCGCTGTTTTCTTCGCCGGTGCCTTCTTGGCGGCAGCTTTCTTCGCGGGCGCCTTCTTGGCGGGTTCTTTCGCGGCGCTGCCCCTGGCCTTCACGCTGGCCTCGAGTTTGGCCAGCAGGTCGGACACATCCTCGGTCTCGTCGAGCTCGGTCGGCTGTTCCTCGACAGAAAATGCTTCTCCGCCTTCGAGTTTGGCCTGAACCAGTTCGTGTAGCTGTTCCTGATAGTCGTCGCGGAACTGGTCCGGCTTGAAGTCGTCGGTCATCGACTCCACGACCTGCCCGGCCATCTTCAACTCGGCCGGCTTGATCTCGACTTCCTTGTCCAGCACCGGGAAGTCGGGATCGCGGATCTCGTCGGGCCACAGCAGGGTGTGGATCATCATCACGTTGCGCTTGCTGAAGTCCTTGACCCGTAACGCCGCCAGCCGGGTCTTGTTGCGTAACGAGAAGTGCACGATGGCCACGCGTTCGGTCTCGGCGAGGGTCTTGGCCAACAGCACGTAGGACTTGGACGACTTGGAGTCGGGCTCCAGGAAATAGCTCTTGTCGTACATCAACGGGTCGAGTTGGTCGGCCGGGATGAACTCGACCACTTCGATCTCACGGCTGCGTTCTTCGGGCAGTGTGGCGATGTCCTCGTCGGTGATCACCACCATCTGCCCGTCGTCGGATTCGAACGCCTTGTTGATGTCGCGGAACTCGACGACCTCGCCACACACTTCGCAGACCCGCTTGTAGCGGATGCGCCCGTTGTCCTTGGCGTGGACCTGGTGGAACTTGATGTCGTGGTCCTCGGTCGCGCTGTAGACCTTGACCGGCACGTTCACCAGGCCGAAGGCGATCGAACCCTTCCAGATGGATCGCATTTGCCCAGTATGGCTTGATCCGGCGGTCTGTGCGAAGAACCGCCGGATCGGTGCGCCGTGTCAGATGCCCTTGACCAGGCGGCAGACCGACTCGGGCGGGTTGACATCGGCGCTCACCCACGCGGCCGGAACCGGATCGCCGGCCACCGTGCGCAGGGGCACCACACCGGCCCATCCGCCGGGCTGGGACGATTCCTCCACCTGCGCCGGCGGGGCGTCGCGCACCTTGACCGTCCAGCCGTCGGGCGTGATCGGCAGGGCGACTGCGAGCGTCGCGACGAGCTCCTTCTTCGTGCTGGCACGCACCTCCGAACTGCGGCCCGGGATCAGCGAATCGCTCAGCAGATCCAGCGCGTACGCCGCCTCCCGTGGGTCGATGACCGTCAGATTTCCGCGAACCACGGCCGACCGGTAGTTCGCGGTGGAATCGAAAAGGGTGTCCGCCACCACGATTCCGTCGAGAAGCGTGACGCAGAACGCGGCGGGTGCTCCGGCCGCGACATGCCGCAGCGCACCCGCGCCTGTCGAGCCGTGCAGGAGGATCCGGTCACCGTCGCGGGCGTAGAGCATGGGCACCACCCACGGCTGCCCGTCCAGCACTGTCGCGAGCGTGCCCACCGAGGCGGCGTCGAGGACCGAGTCCAGGTCGGGCCGGTCGGTGCGGGCGCGTTCGCGTTCTCTCCTGATCTGGTTCACGGAACGAATTCTGCGGGCATTGCGGCATGGCCAGAAGGTCCAGAACTGCTGAATCTATGCAGACCACTATTGTGGCTCGTATGGCGCGCCACGCTCCCGAGCTGCACTTGGCCTTGCAGCTCCCTGCCGACGAGTCCCCGCTGCGACAGCGCATCGCGGCGGCGGTCATCGAGCAGATCAGGCTGGGCCGGCTCGGGCCCGGCGACGCGCTGCCCTCGACCCGCAGTCTGGCCGCCGAACTCGCGGTGGCCCGCTCGTCGGTGGTCGACGCGTACGACGAGCTCGCCGCGGCCGGGTACACCACCGCCCAGCTCGGATCGGGTACACGGATCGCTGCCGGGGCAGATGTCGCAGCCAACGCCGGTGCGGCCTCCCATGTCACCGCAAGCGGTGTCGTGCCCGCGGTGCGGCGTGCCCCACGGGAACAGGCACCGATGTGGGACCTCATGCCCGGCCACCCTGACCCGGGCCTGATCTCGACCACCGACTGGCGGCGCGCCTGGCGGGCCGCCGCTGTTGCGCCCATATCGCCGGCGGCCGCGGGGCCGCACGGGCACGTCGAGCTGCGCCACGCCTTGGCGGGGCATCTGCGTCGCACCCGCGGAATCGTCGCCGACCCGAGCGAGCTGATCATCGTGCCCGGCGTGGCCTCGGCCTTGCGCACCGTCACCGCGGCAGCGGGGCTGGCCGGCTGCGATGTCGCGGTCGAGGAACCCGGTTATGACGAGGCGCGGCGGGTCTTCGAAATGTCCGGCGCCCGAACGCGTGCCGTGGCGGTCGACGGTGACGGTCTCGACCCGGCATCACTGCGCGATTCCGATGCGGCGGTGTATTGCACCCCGGCACACCAGTATCCGCTCGGGGCACGGCTACCGGTGCCGCGCCGCGCCCGGCTGGTGCAGTGGGCGGACCGGACCGGCAGCCTGCTCATCGAGGACGACTACGACGGGGAGTTCCGCTACGACGTATCCGCGTTGCCCGCATTGCGGGGCATCGACGGCGGGCGCGATCGTGTGGCCTACATCGGGACGGCGTCGAAGGTTCTCACGCCCGCACTGCGGGTGGCCTGGCTGCTGCCACCGCCGAGGCTGCACGACGGTGTCGTCGACGCACTGGAAGCCAGCGGTGAATCCGTCTGTACCGTAACCGCTCTCGCATTGGCCCGGTTCATCGAGTCGGGTGCGCTGACTCGGCACCTCGCCAGGGCGGCGCGCACGTACTCGGCGCGGCGGTCGGCGCTAGTCAATGCGCTCCGACGGCGCTGCGCCGGCATCCGACTGGAGGGCGTCGAGGCGGGTTTGCACCTGGTGGTGCGGCTGCCCGACGAGGCCGACGACTTCACGGTCGCTGCGACGCTGCGTGACCGGGGTGTCGCCGTATCGCCGCTGTCAGGTTTCTACGCGGGCTTCTCGCACGTCGCCGCCGGCCGCGGCCTGGTGTGCGGATACTCCCGTCTGCCCGAGACCCAGGCCGACGTCGTGGCCGAGATCATCGCGGACGCGATCCGTCGGCCGTGAGCGCGCTCAGGACTGCGCTGCGGCGTCTCGCGCCGCTCGATCCGGCAGGTCGGCACCGGGCCGGGCCACCGTCAACGCCGCCGACAACGCAGCGGACCTCAGGACACCCTCGAGCGCCTCGGTGCTGATCCGGGACAGGTCGCGGCGGCGGTCCGCGCCGAGCAGCCCCAACGACCACACCGCGTCGAGCAGGCCGGTCATGAAGGCGTCGCCGGCCCCGACGGTGTCCACCACCTGTACCGATCGCGCCGGGACCGACACCGAACCGGCCCGGCACACGGCAAACGCGCCACGCTCGCCCGACGTCACCGTGACGATGGATGGGCCGACCTCGAGCCAGGCCCGCGCGATCTGCTTCGGGGAGTGCCGGGGGTCCAGCCAGCGCAGATCTTCCTCGGACGTCTTGACGATGTCGACGCGTTCGACCAGCCGGTCGATGCGCCCCCGCGCGATGTCGTCGTCGCGGATCACATCCGGGCGGACATTCGGATCGAAAGTGAGGGTCGCCGACATCCGATAGGCATCGAGCAGTGCGGCGGTGGCGCGGCACCCCGGTTCCAGCACGGTCGCGATCGAACCGGTGTGAACCAGCAGCGGGGTTGCCACCTCGGGAGTGCCCGCCAGTTGCCAGTCGATGTCGAACTGGTAGTGGGCCGATCCTGCGGCGCTCAGCGTGGCCATTGCCGTGGGTGTCCGGCTCGCGCCGGTGCTACCCGAAACAAGTTGTACCCCAGCGCTTTCCACGTACTCGACGATGCGTTTGCCGTGGTCGTCGGGGGCGATGTGGGTGAGGAAGTCGACGCCGCGGCCAAGCCGGCCGAGACCGACGGCAACATTGAGTGGGCTGCCGCCGACGTACTCTCCGACGACGCTGCCATCTCGTTCGACGATGTCGATCAGTGCCTCGCCGATGACCAGAGCCCGGCTCATGGCTCCATGGTAGGTGGGTTCGGCTACAGCCGTCCGGCGATGAACCCCGCCGCCTGGTCCGGGTACGGCGGAAGCTCGTATGCGCTGTGAGCCGCGCGGAGACGCCCACCCTGGACACAGATCGGATCGCCCGGGCTGCACAGGTCGATGGCCCGACCCGCGAATAGCCCGGTACCGGACAGCGGAGTGCCGAACCGGTTGCCGGGATTGCCGAACACCGCCACCGCGGCGACGCGGTCGGCGCTGTAGGGCGGCAACGCGGGAGCCGAGCCGATCATGCCGATCCGGTCACCGATCGGCGGTACACCCGCCAACATCGAGACGGCGGCTGCGCCCTGCGAGAAACCACCGAGCACCACCTGGGTGCCGGGACATTGGTCGGCAAGCCAGGCGATGTGTCCGGCGGCGTCGTTCGCTCCTTCTGCGGTGGTCAGGAAGTTGAGCCCGGCCGGATAGTTCACCCCGTACACGCCGAGGCTGCGCGGCGCGATCCTCGGCGCGAGTTGGTCGACGAGCGCCTGACCCACCCGACCGATGCCGGGTGCCTCACCGGTGCCGCGGGCGAAGACCACCTCGACATCCGAGCACGGGTCGGCCGATGCCGCGGGTACCGGGCTGATGAGGCCGGCCGTCGCAATCGATACAGCGATGGCCGACCGGAGGACTGCGGTGTTCAGCGACATCAGCCCATGTTCACATTTTGGCGGCACATCAGTTCGGTTCATCGCCGAACTGCTTCGAGACGCTGTCGCACAACTTCCAGGTCCCATCCTCTTTGAGGAAATACAGCGCTCCCTTCAGAGGTGGATCGGACCGGGTGAATTGGGCCTGTGCGACGTCCCCACGAACGGTCACGTCGGTGATGTCGATCGGCTTCTTCCGCGAAGGATCAGGCGACTGGGGGCCCAGTGGGTCCCAGGTATCGAGCTGCAGGAGCTCGTCAGCCTCCTCCGCGCACATCATGTCCAGAACCTTGCGCTGATCGTCGGTGTCGACCGCCTCGGCGAAACTGATTGCTCTGGAACGGATCTCCCTCTCCGTCGAATTCGGTCCGCCTGCGAGCGTGAAGTACGCCAACACCCCTCCGGCGACGAGCAACGTGGCCACCACGGTCGAGACGATCCACCATCCGGTGCGGGACTTCTTGACCGGCGGTTGGGCAGCCGACACGTACGGCGGTTGTGCGTAAGGCGCACCGGGCGGTTGAGGTGGCGGCCATTGCGGCGGTTGAGGTGGCGGCCATTGGGGCGGCTGAAACGGCGGCCAGGGCGGGGGCTGTGGCGGAGGCGTCGTCATTGCTCGTCCCAGCGACGCATCAGGAGCTCGTCGAGTTCCGCGCCGAATTCGCCGGGCGGATCGAAATTGCCTTCATAGGCGAGGGTCACCTTCCCGGGGAGGCGGCTGTTCACGCAGTAATACAGCTGCCCCGAATCCTTCGTGAACCACATCATCTGCGAGGGTTGGGACTCGATCTCGTCAAAACTCTCGCTCGGAAACCAGTCATATCCTTCCAAGCTCTCCCAGGCATCCGGGCGCTTGATTCCATAAGACTCCCAATCCTGGGCGGTAAATCCCGGATGTACCTCGCGCAGAAACGTCTGTACGGCAGCGGGAAAGCAATCGAAGAATTCTGTCGTGGGCTGTCCGAGGACAGCCGGATCCCAGCCGAGCCACAGTGCTGGAAAGCCATCTCTGGCTTGTCCCGCCACGTAAATGAGGACGTTTTCGGCCAAGCCGTCTGATTGTCGGCGAAAGACCCTGACATCGGAGAGTTCGTCCTGAAATCGTCGGGCGAAGCCGGGAAGTAGGTCGATGAAATCCGAGCCCCACAAGGACAGGGCGCGACGACATCTGTCCGATGAGGTGTCGGCGGATGCGATCGGTTGCCATTTCTGCGGTATCGCCGCCAGTTCTGGTGATTCTGCCCCGACCGGGGTCCAGGTGGCATTCCCTCCGCCGACCTCGGCGAGGATATCGCCGACTGCATATTCTGCCACTGTGACCTCCTAAGGGCTCTGGCTCGCCAGGAGCGCATTTATCAGGTTCTGCATGTCGGTCATCTTTTGCGTTTGCAGCGCTATCTGTTCGTCCACCCAGGCGGAGTCGGCTTTCGGCAGGAGCCGGAGAGGACTGCCCGAACTCTTGCCCGAATTTGGGCCGGTACCCATCCATTGCAGATTTGCCGGAGTGGTCGCAACGATCATCATGTTGCGGGCATTCAGGTCTTTGAAGCCGGGCATCTGGATGAGGGCGGCCAGTGGAACAATGTGGTCGGCCGAAACCTTTGGTGTCTTGCCGTCTGCGTGGAACCCATATGTTTCGTTCGGGTACGCCCGATTTGTATCGGTTCCACCCGGTCGAGGCGTCCCATTGAGGGGCATGTCGCCGATTTGTTTTGCCGAGGGTGGGTTGTCTTTGCGGATTTCCCTGTGCAACCCGGAAAGTTCTTTGGGTACCAAGTGGCGCGCTCGATCCATGTCCTTGACTCCGGGCAGGGGGCCCGGGTTCCATCCGGATCGCGCGACACCTTGTCGTTGGTTTTCGACCTCGCGTATCTTCGCCGGGCTGGGTGATGCGAACGCCGGGCCGCCCGGATTCCCGTCGTTTATCAGGCGGACGGCCTCGACGCATCCGCGATCGCGTTGCTGAAGCGCCGCCCGCTCGGCGTTCAGTGCCTCGGCTTCAGCGTTGTAAGCGTCGACGGCTGCGTGGTCGTAAAGATTGGGCTTGAAACTGTTGTGCTGACTTCTGCGCTGATCATGGCTGGCTTCGGCAGCGACGAGATCCGGACAGACGTCCATCTTCGTCGTAGTGGCGTGCGCCGCCGGTGCTGCGATCAGGGCGTTCGCGAAGACCAGGATCGTGAGGATCAGGGCTACAACGGAACTGCGTCGATTCATCTCGGCCTTCCCCCAAGGTCGCATTCGCGCCCGAACATCACGTTCCGTACGGCACGTCGATCGGGATCATTGTATGACCGTTGATACCGGGTGGTGGCCGCGAAACAGGTGACCTCTGAAGGATGACTGATAGGCATTTGCTACTGGATATCCGCGTATAGGTTGGGAACATGGAGCGCTATGAACGGGTTCGGCTGACGAACCCAGACAAGGTGCTCTATCCCGCCACCGGCACCACCAAAGCCGAGGTGTTCGACTATTACCTCAGCATCGCCGAGGTGATGCTTCCCCACATGGCCGGCCGCCCGGTGACCCGAAAGCGTTGGCCGAACGGGGTGGCAGCGGCGTCGTTCTTCGAAAAGCAGCTGGCGTCTTCGGCACCGAGCTGGCTGGAGCGCGGCAGCATCGCGCACAAGTCGGGTACCACCACCTACCCGATCATCAACACCCGCGAGGGGCTGGCCTGGATCGCCCAGCAGGCCTCGCTGGAAGTGCATGTGCCGCAATGGCGGTTCTCCGCCGACGGGAGCCAGGGACCGGCCACGCGCATCGTGTTCGACCTTGATCCGGGCGAAGGCGTCACCATGCCGCAGCTGTGCGAAGTGGCCCAGGCGGTGCGCGAACTCATGGGTGATATCGGGCTGACGACGTATCCGCTCACCAGCGGCAGCAAGGGTCTGCACCTGTATGTGCCTCTGGCCGAGCCGATCAGCTCCCGTGGTGCCTCGGTCCTGGCCAAGCGGGTGGCCCAACAACTCGAGCAGTCGATGCCGAAGCTGGTCACCGCCACCATGACCCGCAGTGTGCGGGCGCAGAAGATATTCCTGGACTGGAGCCAGAACAACGGGGCCAAGACCACGATCGCTCCGTACTCGCTGCGCGGGCGTGAGCACCCGACCGTCGCCGCGCCTCGCACTTGGGACGAGATCGGCGACCCGGATCTGCGCCACCTGCGATTCGATGAAGTGTTGCAACGGGTTTCCGATGACGGTGACCTGCTGGCCGGGCTCGACGAGGATGCACCCCGGATCGACAAACTCACCACCTACCGCAGCATGCGCGATGCGGGTAAGACGCCCGAGCCGGTGCCGGCGGGATCGCCCACGACCGGCAACAACGATGCCTTCGTCATCCAGGAACACCATGCAAGGCGGTTGCACTACGACTTCCGCCTGGAGCGAGACGGGGTGCTGGTCAGCTGGGCGGTGCCCAAGAACCTGCCCGAGACCACGTCGGTGAATCACCTTGCCGTCCATACCGAAGACCATCCGATGGAATACCTGACATTTCACGGCGAGATTCCTAAAGGCGAGTATGGCGGCGGCAAGGTTATCGTCTGGGACACCGGTACGTACGAGACGGAGAAGTTCCGCGATCATTCCCCCGACGGCCCGGATCAAGGCGGGGAAGTGATCGTCACGTTGCACGGCGAGAAGATCCAGGGCCGGTACGCGCTGATCCAGACCGAGGGCAAGAACTGGCTGGCGCACCGGATGAAGGACCAGAAGTCGGCCATGCCCGAACCGAAGGACTTCGCGCCGATGCTGGCCACCGAGGGTTCGGTCGCCAAACTCAAGGCCGGCCAGTGGGCATTCGAGGGCAAATGGGACGGCTACCGGCTGCTGGTGGACGCCGATCACGGTCGCCTGCAACTGCGTTCCCGTCGCGGACGTGACGTCACCGGCGAGTACCCGCAATTGGAAGCGCTGGCCGCCGATCTCGCCGACCACCACGTGGTGCTCGACGGCGAGGTGGTGGCGCTTGACGACTCCGGGGTGCCCAGCTTCGGCGAGATGCAGAACCGGGCCCGCTCCACCCGCGTCGAGTTTTGGGCCTTCGACGTCCTGTGGCTCGACGGCCGGTCCCTGCTGCGCGCCAAGTATTCCGACCGTCGAAAGGTGTTGGAGGCGTTGGCTGCCGGCGGCGGCCTGATCGTGCCCGAGCCGCTGCCCGGCGACGGTCCCGAGGCCATGGAACATGCCCGTGAGCACCGGTTCGAAGGTGTGGTGGCCAAGAAGCGGGACTCCACCTATCAGCCGGGCCGTCGGTCGGCCTCCTGGATCAAGGACAAGATCTGGAACACCCAGGAGGTGGTGATCGGTGGTTGGCGCCAGGGGGAGGGGGGCCGCAGCAGTGGGATCGGGGCGCTGCTGCTCGGCGTCCCCGGCCCCGACGGCCTGCAGTTCGCGGGCCGCGTCGGCACCGGGTTCACCGAGAAGGAACTGGGCAAGCTGAAAGGCATGCTGGCCCCGCTGCACACCGAGGACTCGCCGTTCGACAAACCGCTGCCGAAGCTCGATGCCAGAGGAGTGACGTTCGTGCGGCCCGAGCTGGTCGGCGAGGTGCGTTACAGCGAGCGCACCAGCGACCACCGGCTGCGCCAGCCCAGCTGGCGTGGGCTGCGGCCCGACAAGACGCCGGACGAGGTGGTCTGGGAATGATGTGGAGACTCTCTTCGCGTCATCGAGCCAGCGATTCAAACGCATCGGCGGTTGTTCGATCGGCGGGAAAGAGCAACTCGATGGCCAATTCGGAAATCGTGACTTCGAACGGCATGTCGAAGGTGCCGAACATGCCGAAGAACGACCACTCGCCGCCGTCGGGTGCCCGGACTCTGACTGGACCGAGATTCTGCGCGAAGTCGGATTCACTTGCCGCACTGTGGTCTTCGTCCGGCATATACGTCTCGAACTCCTCCAGCAGCTGCACGAGCTGTCGGTCGGCGCTGACGGCGAGCTGGCGCTGAATGCGATCGCGAAAGTAGGCCATAACGTCGCGGGCATTGATGATCTGCGGAACCAACTCCAGTGCGACGCGGAGGACGTTGACCGGCGGGTTCAGCAGGGCAGGGTCGATGGTCGCGATGAGTGGCTGTATGGCGGCGTTTGCGGCGACGAGGTTCCAATTGCGGTCGAAGACGACTGCCGGATACGGCTCATGACTTTTCAGGATCCGCTCCAACGCCTCGCGGATCGGGGCGAGTTCAGGTGCGCCGAACGCATGCTCGGGAAATGCCGGAGCGTGCCCCGCGGCAAGCAGCAGCTGGTTGCGTTCGCGGAACGGTAGTTCGAGCCGTTCTCCAAGCCGCAGCAGCATGTCTCGCCCGGGTTTGGAGCGGCCGGTCTCGACGAAGCTCAGATGACGCGCCGACACGCCCGCGTCGAGTGCCAGCTCCAGCTGGGTCAGTCGACGCCGTTGCCGCCATTCCCGCAGCAGCGGCCCGACCTGAGGAGTGAGGCTGGTGATCGCCATTCGCACCGACTGTAGCCGGATGAGGTGCGCTACTCCATTACCTCCAGGTAATCGACAGCACGACCTCTGACCTCGACGATCACTGGAATGACTGTTGGGAGGACGAAATGACCAATTTGCTCCGACGGCTGGTCTGCGGCGCTGCCGGCGCCTTGATGGTCGTCGCATTGTTGTTGCCGTGGACCCAGGTTCAGGACGCCGATCGCATCGCGTGGGGGTTGTGGAAGCTCACTTTTCCGCTCTGCGTGGCCTTGGCCGCGTGCGCGTTGACCACCGCGATCACCGGCGGACGGATCGGCCTGAACAGGCCGGATGTCTCGATCATCGGCGCGACTGACGGTCTTGGGGTTATCACCACACTGACGTTGGCCTGGCTGCTGTTTGGTGACTTCCCGGCTCACGCCGGCCGGCAGCCGGCTCTCGTCCTGGAGTTGGTGTCGGCGGCCGCAGCCGCCTTGGCCGCCGCTGACTACGGCCCGCTGCGGGGAGCGCCTCTGTTTCCGCGAATGGTCGAGGAGCGCGGCAGTGATCACCGCTCCAGCAGACCTTCTGTATCTCGTCGATGACGGCGTACCTGCATCTCCGTCAGCTGTGTGGGGAGTCAGTGAACCAGATCACCCGAACCGTCGAGCGCTTCCCGAAGCCCCCGGGTCGCGAGCTCGTCGGCCAACTCGTTGTCGGCGATCCCTGAGTGCCCCTTCACCCAGAACCACTCGACCTGGTGCTGGGCGCACGCTGCCTGCAGTCGCTGCCAGAGGTCGACGTTCTTCACCGGCTGCTTGGCTGCGGTCAGCCAGCCATTCCGTTGCCAGCCGAGCACCCACTTGGTGATGCCGTTGCGGACATAGGTGCTGTCGGTGTGCAGATGCACCACCACGGGCCTCGTGAGCGCCTCGAGCCCCATGATGGGAGCCATCAGCTCCATCCGGTTGTTGCTGGTGGTTCCGGGCTCCCCGCCGTACATTTCGCGAACGTGCTCGCGGTGGCGCAGCACTGCACCCCAGCCGCCGGGGCCCGGGTTCGGCCGGCACCCGCCGTCGGTGTGGACGACAACGACGTTGTCACTCATCTGTCCGGCGTCGGTCATGCGCTGAGGATAGGTAACCGCGTCGGGCGACCGGCGCCCCGACACACGTCAAGCCGGCAGAGTCGTCGAGATCACCGCCGTGTGCACGGATATGTCGAGGTCGCGGTGCCGCAGCGTGGCGATCCGGCGTCCGGGCTGGACTGCGTCCTTGACGGGCCCGATGCGGTCGCCGAAGAACGCCGCCGTCGCGTCGATGTCGGCCACGGTGTACGTGATTCCCCACAACGTCGAGGGGCCGTCAGACGCGGTCTCCGGTGAACCGACGACCTCCACGATCACCTCGCCGAGTCGGAAGAAGACCTGGCGCATGGGCCGCCCACCGAGCTCGGTGTCCCGCTCGCGGCGCGGTTGTTCGCCGATGGCTGCCATCGAGGCGACCGTCCGGTCCAGGTCGGGGGACAGCAACACGATGTGGTCGATCGCGGCGACACCGTTCGCGTGAGTGGCGGAATCAGCGGTGGCGGTCATCGACCGCGCCGTCGGGATGCCGTCGAGGTCTTCGAAGGTGCCGTCGGCCGGGAGGCCGCGCAACGACCACCCGACAATGCCGGCGCCGCGGTCACGCCCGACCAGTCGGATGCGCACCCCGCCGACCCGGCAGACCGGGCCGGCGTCTCCGCCGGGATCGACACGGAATCCCGCCTGCGTCCAGGCATCCGGCGAGTCAGCGACTTCGAGTTCGTCGACGGTGACGGTCATGGACGTCGAATCTATCCGGCGTGCGGTTACTTGCGTGGCGGGCGTAGGGCTTTCATCGCCAGGCGCATGACGGGCTCCGGTAGGTGGTCCTTCGCAGACAGTGCGGCGCCGGCCGCTCGGGTCCGCAGCGGTGTGCCGCGTCCGAACCACCGGTTCAACGGCCCGCCGGACGGCTCCAGGTCGACATGCAGTGGCGGCTTGCCGTCGGCCGCGCCGAGAGCGTGCGCGATGACGATGCGCTGGATCTCGCTGGTGCCCTCGAAGATCGTGTACAGCTTGGCATCCCGGTACCACTTCTCGACGGGATGATCCGTGACGTAGCCCCAGCCGCCCATCGTCTGGATGGCCTGCTCGGTGGTGCGGACTGCCACCTCGCTGGCGGCCAGCTTCGACATCGAGCCCTCGCCGCGGTCGAACCGCACCCCGGTCGCGGCCATCCAGGACGCCCGCCACGTGAGCAACCGGGCGGCATCGATCCGGGTGGCCAGGTCGGCGAGTGGAAACGCGATGCCCTGGTTGTCGATGATGGGAGCGCCGAAGGCAACCCGGCGGTTCGCATATTCGGTGACGTATTCCAGTGCGGCCCTGGCGATTCCGAGGGCCTGTGCAGCCACCATCGGCCGGGTCTGTTCGAAGGTCCCCAGGGTGGCCGACCCGGAATTCTGACCGCCTGCGACGACTTCGCGGGCTCGGGCCAGTTTGTGCTCGAGTTTGTCCTGACCGCCGAGCAGGTGGTCGGCAGGAACTCGGACACCGTCGAACTTGAGCTCCGCGGTGTGTGAGGCCCGGCAGCCGAGCTTGTCGAGTTTGCGCACCGTTTCCAGCCCCGGGGTGCCGCCCTCCACGATGAACAACGCTTGCCCCTTGTGGCCGAGCTCTTTGTCGACGACTGCGTTGACCACGTGCACATTGGCGATGCCGCCGTTGCCGATCCACATCTTGTGGCCGTTGATGATCCAGTCCGCGTCTGGTCCGGATCCGCTACGGACGGCGTAGGTGCGCAGGTTGCGCACATCGCTGCCGCCCTCGGGTTCGGAGATCGCCAAGGCTGCCAGCTTGAGGTCCCCCGGGGTGCCGAAGCACTCGGGAGCCCACCGCAACATCTGCTCCGGCGAGGCGGCCTGGCCGATGGCCGACAGTGCCAGGGCCGGCATGACGATGGCCAACCCGATCCCTGCGCAGCCCCAGAACAGCTCCTCCATGAACATCGGCAGGGACAGTCCGGTCGGGTCGCCGATCAGGTCGCGATAGAACAGTGGGCTGTAGAAGCCCTGAGCCGCAGCTTCTTCCAGCACCGGCCACGGAAACTCCTGCCGACGGTCGTAGTCCGCGGCGACCGGACGTACCACCTGTTCGGCGAATTCGTGGGTGCGTCGGGCCAGGTCATGCTGCGCCGCGGTGGGGGTGATGTCGAATGCCACGCGGGTGGGATACCCCGCTGTGGATGCCGTCGAACTCGTAGACCTCAGTCGGACGGCTGGCCGGCGTCGGCTATCCGCCGCCGGGCCTCGGCCGGCGAGATGCGCAACCGCCTGGCCAGCACGGCGGCCGGATCGAACCGCGGTGGCGACGCGGTGTTGGTGGCGACCATCCGCCCGAGGAGCCTTTGTTGAGCGGTGGCCAGCCGTTTCTCACCGGCGTCGAGCCGACTCAAAACCTCGTGCAGCTCTGCGCGGGTCAGGGCATGCACCGACAGCGCGTCGATCTCTTTGCAGGCGGCATTCAGATGTTCGAGGGCATCGCCGACGATCGTCCGCTCGATGTCCCTCTCGGAAACCAGTATCGAACTCATGTTCGGTACCGTACGCCGGCGCACCGACAAGTCCGGCGGACGCTCGGACCCGGCCCAAAACAATCGGCCGCACAACACTGTGCGGCCGACTGCGGATATGGAATTATCACCGGATCGATTAATTCCGGTTTGGCGTCACAACAAATGCATGCCCGGTTTTATTCCCGACTCAGCAGGCGACGTCGACGTATGCCGTCTTTGAAATTACGGTGGTATTGATCGAGCTTCCGCCCCTTGAGTCGTTGGTGGCGATGGTCTGCCCCTGGCGCACGCCGAGCACGGTGCAGTTGGCCAGTGGTGCCGCGCCGGTGCGGTTGACGATGACGTGATAGCCGCTGGTCTGGAGGCTTTTCACGGTCTGTTCGGCCGACTGTGCGGTCGGGGCGGCGGCGGCGACGCCCCCTAGGAATGCTCCCGCGGCCAGCGCGCCCGCGGCTAATGTGGCGATGGTATATGACTTCATTTCCCAACCCTCCGTTGCAGGCCGCACCGGAAGTCCCACTACTACCGGTTGCTGCCTAATACGTCTAATTGGGAATTGGGTTCGAAAATTCCAGAATTCTCAGCTGGATATTGGATATTTCTCAGGATCGGGGCGGGATGCTCGACCGGGTCGCTGTGTCGGATCTCCGACTGCGAAGAACTGCTCAGGTGGGCCCGACCTGTGCCATCGTTGAAGGATGAGTAGTGACGGGTACAGCGTCGACGACGACGACCAGTTGACTCAGGAGGACACCCTGATCGACCGGGGTGTGGACGATCTGCTCGACGAGGGTTACTCCCCGCCGGACCGTTGGCGGGAACCGCGTGGCCACGAGACTCTCGATGAGCTGCTGGCCGAGGAAGAGCCCGATCCCGCGATGCAACTAGACGATTCCGAGGTTCCCGACGAGCAGGCCGGCGACGACGAGGTCGGGGATCGGCGGTCCGGCCGGCTGGTCGCCCCTGATGCCGGCTTCGGCGAGGACGACGAGGCGGAGTTGCTCGGGACTGAGGTCGGCATCGATGGTGGCGCGGCCTCTGCCGAAGAAGCCGCGGTTCACATCATCCCTCCGTCATCATCGGGTAGCGGTCCGTTGTTGTAACGCCACCGACACGGTGAACACCAGCAGGCCGCCGACGGCCAGCGCCGCGCCTGCGGCCGCGGGAGCGGTGTAACCGAAACCGGCCGCGATCACCAGGCCGCCCACCCACGCGCCGGTGGCATTGCCGACGTTCAGCGCGGAGTGGTTGAGTGCGGCGGCCAGTGCCTGGGCATCGTGGGCGACGTCCATCAGCCGGGTCTGCAGGGCGGGGCCGACGGCGGAGCCGGCCACCCCGACACCGAACAACAGCGGCAACGCGGTCCACGGGCTGTGCGACCCGAGCGAGAACGCGGCCAGCAATACCGCCAGTGAGCCCAGCGCCAGGTACAGCGCACGGACCACCGAGATGTCGGCCAGTCGGCCGCCGATCAGGTTTCCGACCACCATGCCGAGGCCGAACACCATGAGCGCCACGGGAACCAGCGACCGCGGCAGTCCGGTCACGTCGGTCATCGTGGTGCTGATGTAGGTGTAGACCGCGAACATGCCGCCGAAGCCGATCATGCCGACGAGCACCGCCAGCCACACCTGGGGTCGGCGCAGCGCTCCGAGTTCGGTCAGCGGACTGGTGACGTGCATGGCCCGGAGCTGCTCGGGCAGCCAAGCCCACTGGGCGGCCAGCGTGACCAGCCCGACTCCGACCACCAGACCGAACGCGCTGCGCCAGCCCAGGGCCTGGCCGAGCCAGGAGGCCAAGGGCACGCCCAGCACCGTCGCGACGGTCAGCCCGCACAGCACATAGGCCACGGCCTTGGCCCGGTTCTGCGGACCCATCAGATGCGCGGCGGCCAGCGCGGCGATCCCGAAGAACGCGCCGTGCGGCAGACCGGTCACGAACCGGGCGGTGACCAAGGTCGCGTACGTCGGGGCCAGCATGCTGGCCACGTTGCCGAGGGTGAAGACGGCCATCAGGGTGAGCAGCAGCGCCTTGCGCGGCCACCGTGCGGTGAGCGCGGCGATGACGGGCGCGCCGACGACCACGCCCAACGCGTAGGCGGAGATGACGTGGCCCGCGGTGGGCTCGGTGATGCCGAAGCCCGTCGCGATATCGGGTAGGAGGCCCATCGCGACGAATTCGGTGGTGCCGATCCCGAAGCCGCCGAGGGCCAGGGCGAACACTGCGAGCATGCGCACCGTGGGGTCGGGAGCGACGATGGAGCGCGCACGTTCGAGAGAGGTCGTCATTCGCAGGCTTTCCGAGTCTTCTGAGTTTTTTCCGGTGGTGGCCGGACTGAGCTCTCGGACAGCGTTGGCCAGAACGGCGGGTGCAACGCTAACGGCGCGCCCGCTGTTCCCTCAACCTGTTCTCTCGACCCGCGTCCTGTTCTCTCGACCCGCGTCAAAAATCTTGACGATCGCCCAAACAACATCCGACCTGCAGAGGCCCGCGGGCAGCGCAGATCAAACCTTGGCGATGACGTTCTCGGCGAACTTCTCAAGGTGGCGGATCTTGCGGTCCAGTGGCTCGGGGTCGTCGCCCTTGATGTAGGGCAGGCGGAAGCCCACGATCACGTCGGTGACGCCTTTGTCCTCGAGCCGTTTGATGCCGTCGGGTGTGTACGCGTCCGCCGAGATCACGTGGACCTCAAACGGTCCGGTCTGACCTTCCTCCGCACGGATCTCCTTGAGTCGTTTCAGGAGGACATCGAGATCGTCGGTGCCGCCGCCGTGCATCCAGCCGTCGTTGCGGGCCGCCCGGCGCAGCGCCGCCTCGGCGTGCCCGCCGACCAGGATGGACACCGGCTTCGACGGTGCCGGGGTCATCTTGGTCTTGGGGATGTCGTAGAACTCGCCGTGGTACTCGAAGTAGTCGCCACTGGTCAGTCCCCGGATGATGTCGATGCACTCGTCCATGCGCTTGCCGCGCCGAGCGAACGGCACGCCCATCAACTCGTAATCCTCGGGCCACGGGCTGGTGCCGACCCCGAGGCCCAGCCGGTTGTCGAACAGCGCGTTCAGTGAGCCGACCTGCTTGGCCACCAGGGCTGGCGGGCGGATCGGCAGCTTGAGGACGAAGAAGTTGAAATTGAGCGTGGTGGTGGCCGCGCACAAGGCCGAGGCCATCACGAAGGCCTCGATGAACGGCTTGCCGTCGAGGAACTCCCGGTTGCCGTCGGGGGTGTACGGGTACTTCGAATCGGACTCGAAGGGATAGGCGACGCTGTCGGCAATGGTCATGGCGTGGTAGCCGGCCGCCTCGGCCGCCTGGGCCAGCGGGATGTAGTAGGTGGGATCGGTCATGGCTTCGGCATAGGTGAACCGCATGCCGTACACACTAGAACGTGTTCTAGTTTTGTGCGGCCGATCGGCAGGCATGATGACCTGGTGCCCGCTTGGCTGACGCGCAACGTCCGAGTGTTGTCGGCGGTGTCCTTTCTGCAGGACGCTGCAAGCGAGCTTCTCTATCCGCTGCTGCCGATCTATCTGACGGCCGTGCTCGGTGCCCCACCTGCGGTGGTCGGCGCGGTGGAGGGCGCCGCCGAAGGCGCGGCCGCGATGACCAAGCTGGCCGCGGGCCCGCTCGGCGACCGCTACTCGAAGCGGCCCTTGATCGCCGCCGGCTACGGCATGGCTGCCCTGGGCAAGGTCATGGTCGCGGCGGCGAGTGCGTGGTCCGGTGTGCTCGCGGGCCGCGTGGTGGACCGGCTCGGCAAAGGGATCCGCGGGGCGCCGCGGGATGCCCTACTGGTCGTCGATGTCGACGACGCTGCCCGTGGCCGGGTGTTCGGGTTCCACCGGGCCATGGACACCATGGGCGCTGTCGTCGGTCCGCTGCTGGGGTTGGCCGGCTACGAACTGCTCGACCATCAGATCGCGCCACTGCTGTGGGTCGCGGTGGTGCCCGCGGTGCTCAGCGTCGCCCTGGTGTTCCTGGTGTCCGAAAAAGCGAAAGGGAAACGGACCGAGCCGCGCCCGCAGCGTCAGCCGGTGTTCGCCCGCGTGCGCGATCTGCCCGGGCGGTACTGGCGGGTGACGGCCGTGCTGGTGGCGTTCGGCCTGGTGAATTTCCCCGACGCCCTTTTGTTGTTGCGGCTCAACGAGATCGGCTTTTCTGTCGTCGAGGTGATCCTGGCCTACGTCACCTACAACGCGGTGTACGCCATCTCCAGTTTCCCGGCCGGGCTGCTGGCCGACCGGATCGGTCGGCTGCCGGTGTTCGGCCTCGGTCTGGTGTTCTTCGCGATCGGCTATGCCGGGCTGGGACTGACCACCGATCCGCTGCTGGCCTGGCTGCTGATCGGGGCTTACGGCTTGTTCACCGGGTGTACCGACGGGGTCAGCAAAGCCTGGGTCGCCTCCCTGGTCGGCGCTGACCTCCAGGGCAGCGCACAGGGAGTTTTCCAGGGGCTCAGCGGTTTTGCCGTGCTGGGCGCCGGGGTGTGGGCCGGGCTTCTCTGGACCGTGGTTCCAGGTCAGCCCGGCCAGCTGCCACTGCTGATCTCCGGGATCTGTGGTGCAGTGTTCGCCGTCGGGTTGCTCGGCCGCTCGGCGATTACCCGGCGGCGCTGACTCCGGACTCGTCGGCGCCGTCCAGTTCGAAGGGCGGTTCGCCCACACCGGCAATGGAGTGCGTGCCCTGCGAGGTGCGCTCGGTGATGCGGGCATCGACCGTTCGGGTGCCGATCGTGAGCCGCACCGGCCCGGGAGTGACAGTGCTCGGGGCATCGAGAATCGTTCCCTGCCAGTGGTAGCGGCCGTCGATCGGATCGAGGTGACCGGCCAGGCGAACGTTCACCCGGCGATCGCCGTCACCGGTGTCGAGAATGGCGAGCCCGTCGAACACCTCTTCGGTGACGCCATCCTCGGAACCTGCGTCCGGTCCGGCCAATCCGGTGAGGCCACGCGGGGCCTTCGCCGGCAGGAACCCCGAGCGCCGCCACATCCGCCGTCCGATGCGGCCCATCAACCCGACCTCTTCGAGGAAGGCGGCCAGCGGGGCGAATCCGGAGATCTGCACCCCACGGCGGTGTGCGCTGGCCCGAGCCATGCGACGGGCGGCGCGGGCGTTGAGGCCCACGCGTGCGTACTGGACCTTGTTGGTGAACAGGTAGCGGAAGAAGAATCCGCCGACCCCGTTGAGGTTGGCCACCCACACCCGCTGGTACCAGCGCATCGAGGGGGTGCGCCCGCGCAGGCCGTCACGCGCGAACTGGATGTGGCGGGCCTCCTCGGTGACGTGAATGCGCATGAGGCGCTGCACCATCGGCTGCAACTCGGGGTCATCCATCATCTGCCGCTGCAGGGAGTCGAAGATCTCCTCGCCGATCAGCGCGGCCACCCACAGCACCGAGCCGCGGAAGAAGAACGGCAGAGAGTTGATGATCATGCGCTGGTACAGCCGTGGTCGCACCGGCTTGGCGCCGATCTTGTCGATGGCCTTGCCGAACATCACCATGTGACGGGTTTCGTCGCCGAGTTCGGTGAGCTCGTAGTGCGTGGAATTCGAGGTGGGATCTTGGTGCATCATCTTGCGCAGCAGCGCCTGGTTGAGGATGTTCTCGAACCAGATGCCCGCCGAGAGCGTGTTGGCCAGTTCCTCGCGTGACAGTTCGATCTGTTCTGCGCGAGACATGCTGTCCCACAATGGGGTTCCGTACAGCGACACGATCCGCGGCGGCAGGAAGAACTTGTCCGGATCGATCGGCGCCTGCCAGTCGATGTCCACCACCGGCGCGTACGACTTGCGAACCGAACCCTTGAGCAGGCGTTCGGAGAACGCGTCCCGCCGCGCAGCGTTGGCCGAGCCTCCGCCGGGTCTGACCGAAGTTGTCACCGTTGACGTTCCCTTCGTTTGTGGTCCCCCTCTTCCCGACGGTAGGTACCGACAATGCGTGATGTCAATACCCCGGGTACCGGATACTTGGGGTACTCGGTTTTTGTTCGGTTAACCTTCGACGGTGCGTCGCATCCATGTCATCGGTATCGGGGCCGGTGATCCGGACTTCGTCACCGCACAGGCCATTTCCGCGCTCAACGACACCCAGGTGTTCTTCGCGATGGACAAGGGTCCGCGTAGAGGCTCGCCGACCGATGACCTGGTCGCCGTGCGCAAACAGATCTGCGACCGGTTCATCGAGAAACCCGATGGTTACCGCTTCGTCGAACTGGTCGACCCGCCGCGCGCCGCGGCCGGCGACGCGCCGGGCTACCGCCAGGTCGTGGCGGACTGGCATGCCGAGCGGGCCAGGATCTGGGCGAAGGCCATCGAATCCGAACTCGGGCCCGACGGCACCGGGGCCTTCCTGGCCTGGGGAGATCCGTCGCTGTACGACAGCACCCTGCGGATCCTGGAAAAAGTGGCCGAGCACCTCGACATCCAATACGACGTGGTCCCGGGCATCACCGCAATCCAGGTGCTGACCGCACGGCACCGTATTCCGCTCAACGACGTCGGCGAACCGGTGCTGATCACCACCGGACGTCAATTGCGTGAGCACGGGCTGACCGGTAGCGCCGTGGTGATGCTCGACGCGGACTGTTCTTTTCAGCAGTGCCCGCCGCAGACCCGCATCTGGTGGGGCGCCTATCTGGGCACACCCGATGAGTTGCTCTACGCGGGAACGGTCGGGGAGATCGGCGACGAAATCGTTGCTGCGCGTACCGAAGCCAGAACCCGCCACGGCTGGATCATGGACACATACCTGCTGCGCTCGGCAGACTAGACCGCCATGAGCTCATTTCTCCTGCGCGCCGCGATAACCGGATTCGCGCTCTGGGTGGTCACTCTCGTCGTGCCGGGGATCTACTTCATCGGCGGTGACTCGACCATCGCCAGGGTCGGCATCATCTTCGTCGTCGCGGTGATCTTCGGTCTGGTCAACGCGTTCGTCAAGCCGATCGTGCAGATCCTGTCGATTCCGCTCTACATCCTCACGCTCGGCCTGATCCACATCGTGATCAATGCGCTGATGCTGTGGATCACCTCGTGGATCACCGACAACACCACGGGTTGGGGTCTGCACATCGACCAGTTCTGGTGGACCGCCATCTGGGCCGCGATCGTGCTGTCGCTGGTGAGCTGGCTGCTGTCGTTCGTCAAGGCTCTCGCGTAAAGCTTTCGCGTAAGGCTGTGGCCTGCTCGGTCAGCGCCGCCGCGGTGTCTGCCGCCGCCTCGGCGCCGGCCTCGGTCGCGCCGTCGTGCTCGGCACCCCAGCAGGCCGCCAGGGTGCGGTAGGCGAGTTGTTCGGTGGCCACGACCGTCGGCCACATGCGTTCGGCGCCAAGGCGTTGCGCGGCCGAACCGCCGATGCCGGCGTCATAGGCCGGGAGCAGCCCCGTGGCCCGCAGTTGCAGATCGCGCCGCTCGGTGCGGGCCGCCGCGGAGGTGGCGTCGCCGGCTGCCAGGTGAGGCAGGGTCGCGGTGACCGCGTCGAGCGTGGCGTTGACGGCACTGCGCAGACCGGTCGGATGGCGAAGACGCTGGGTCGCCCAATAGACCGCGAGGGCCACCGCGCAACCGATCAGGGTGTCGCTACCGCGGGTCAGCAGCAGTTCGCCGAGGTTGTCCACGGGTTGGCCGCCCGAGGCGATGGTGAGCGCGGCGGGGGTGATGAACACGACGGCCAGCGTGTAGTTGCGCATCACGTACATCTCGATGGTGAACTGCAGCGCCCCGATCACCAGCACCAGCCACAGGCCCTGTGGGTGCAACGCGAGGATCACCCCGGCCACACCGAGTCCGAGCCACGTGCCGAGCGTCCGTTCGACCCCGCGGGCCACGGTGCGTTGCCAGTCGAAGCCCTGGTGCAGCATCAGTACCGCGGCCGCCATTGCCCAGTAGGCGTGGGTCATCGTGAGCGCCTGCGAGATCAGCACCGCGATGACGCCCGAGATCGCGACCGCGATGCCGACGCGCACTGCCAGTTGCAGTGACACCGAACCCGGCGTCAGGGCCCGGCTCAGTAATTGCACGACGCTGGGCCTGCCGAGTGGAATTCCCTCGGCGCCATGCTCATCGGTGATCGCATCGGTAGGCACGGTAGCCAGATGGCGGGCCAGGGCGGCACCGTCGAACGCCAGCGGTTCACCCGAGTCCGAGGCACGCATGGCCTCGGCGAACAGCACGTGCAGGCGGCGGTTGACCACTCGCAACCGATAGAGCGCCTGGTCCGGTTTCGGTTGCACCGGTTGATAACTGACCAGCGTGACCCATGCGGTGTGCAGCAGGAGGGCCGCTTTATGTCTTGCCTCGGCGCCAGGGTTCTCGATGTAGGCCGCGACGGCAGCGGCAGCCGCCGCCACCGCGGCCTTCTCCGGTCCGCGGGGACGAACCAGCGCGCCGCTCATGTGCACCAGCCAGGCGAACGCCCCGCCCGCGAGGACCAGCGTCGCGTGATGAGCCGGGGTGAGGTGCAGCGTGGCCGGGGTGCCGGTGCCGGCCGCACAGGCCAGTACCACCATGTAGGCGCCGGGCGGTCCGACGCTCAGGGCATGGCAGACCAAGGTGGCCACCGCGGCGATCATCGTCACCGTGAGCACGCCCAGCCAGGGTGTCGACGACGCCCAGTCCCCGAGAGCCACCGCGGCCGCGAAGCTCACCGCAACCACCGCCAGGAACCCGCCCCGATTCAAGTAGGGGCGCCCGCTGCCGTACAGCGAGGTGAATCCGCCGATGGTGGCGATCAATCCGGCGGTGGTGTCACCGGCCAGCCAGCCCACCAGAACCGGTACCGCCATGCAGATTCCGGCGCGCAGCGCGAACGGCCACCGACGCGGCACGCTGTTGATCACGAAGACGTGCCGCAGCGGGTTGGTCGCTCGGGGAGCAGGCCGATTGGACATGTCTACAGCATGCTCGGCGTTTCGCTGACACACTGGAGCCATGCCTGAACTGCCCGAAGTCGAGGCGCTGGCCGATCATCTGCGCCGGCATGCGACGGACCGGGTGGTCACCCGGATCGACGTGGCCGCGTTGTCGGTGCTCAAGACGTTCGACCCGCCGACGACGGCATTGCACGGCCAGACCGTGATCGGGGCGAACCGCTGGGGCAAGTACCTCGGTCTGGAAGTGGGCCCCTGGCATCTGATCACGCACCTGTCGCGGGCGGGGTGGTTGCGGTGGTCCGACAAGCTGTCACCGACCCCGCTGAAGCCGTCGGGAAAGGGCCCGATCGCCCTGCGCGTGCATCTGGGTGACGGGTTGGGTTTCGACCTGACCGAGGCCGGCACCCAGAAGCGGTTGGCGGTCTGGATCGTCGGCGATCCTCTCGACGTACCGCAGATCGCCTCACTCGGACCGGACGCGCTGTCACTGGATTCAGCCGGGTTGGCCGGTGCGCTGGCCGGGCAGAGCGGGCGGATCAAGACGGTGATCACCGATCAGAAGGTGATTGCCGGGATCGGCAATGCCTACAGCGACGAGATCCTGCACGTGGCCAAGCTGTCGCCGTTCGCCACCGCGGCCAAGCTGACTGATGCCCAACTCGGCGCGCTGCACGACGCCATGATCTCGGTACTCACGGATGCGGTGACGCGGTCGGTGGGGCAGCAGGCCGCGACGCTCAAAGGGGAGAAGCGCTCTGGCCTGCGCGTGCACGCCCGCACCGGGCTGCCGTGCCCGGTGTGCGGGGACACCGTGCGGGAGGTGTCTTTCGCCGACAAGTCGTTCCAGTACTGCCCGACATGTCAGACCGGCGGCAAGGTGCTGGCCGATCGCCGGATGTCACGACTGTTGAAGTAGTCCGCGTTTTTGACAGTTGTCTAACTCGGTTATCCTGCAGCGATGACCCGTCAGAAGATCCTCATCACCGGTGCCAGCTCTGGACTGGGCGCGGGCATGGCCCGGCAATTCGCGGCCAAGGGCCGGGACCTGGCGCTGTGTGCCCGTCGCACCGAGCGGCTCGATGAGCTCAAAGCCGAACTGGCCGACCGGCACCCCTACGTCAAGGTGGCCGTCGCTGCGCTGGACGTCAACGACCATGAAGCCGTGCCAAGGGTGTTCGGCGAGCTGTCCGAGGAACTCGGCGGAATCGACCGCGTGATCGTCAACGCGGGGATCGGCAAGGGTTGGCCGCTGGGCGAGGGCAAGCCATGGGCGAACAAGGCGACCATCGAGACCAACCTGATCGCCGGTCTGGTGCAGATCGAGACAGCGCTGGAGATGTTCAAGAAGTCCGGCAGCGGTCATCTCGTGTTGATCTCGTCGGTCCTGGGCAACACCGGTGTGCCCGGTGGCAAGGCCGCCTACTGCGCCTCGAAGGCCGGCATGACCTCGCTGGGCGAGTCGCTGCGCGCCGAGTACGACAAGGGCCCGATCCGGGTGACTGTGATCGAGCCCGGCTACATCGAGTCGGAGATGACCGCCAAGTCGGCGACCACGATGCTCATGGTCGACAACGAGACCGGGGTGCGGGCGATGGTCGAGGCCATCGAAAAGGAGAAGGGCCGGGCCGTGGTCCCGCGCTGGCCGTGGGCGCCGCTGACCCAGGTGATGAGGCTGTTGCCACCGAAGTACACCAAGCGGTTCGCCTAGCCACAGGCATCACTCCCGTCGCAGATTGCCGAGGAATGTCGATGTGCCCGACTGTCCGCGACTTCTCAGCGACAATCGCCACCTGAACAACATCGGTATCGCCAACCACATTGTCGCTGGCGGTTTTCGGCACTCCAGCACCACTGGACTCACTGAGCTCGTCAGTCCAGTGCCCGCCTGTTAGCGACACTGTCGCTGATAGCCGGGCAGCCCGAAATCTGATGCTGAAGTGGCTGTAGTTGGCTGGAGTGACATAAGTACTAATCGGCCGTGGGGTCAGAGTGACCCAAGGTATCTATGAGGCGATTGTCGCTGAAAAGTCGCGGACAGGCGGGCAGGTCTATACGGCCCTCCCCTCCGCCGACACGCCTACCCGCCGCGGCCTTCAGTCGGTGGGCTCTGGACGGGGCGGGGTTTCAGCACCGGGTGAACTTGGGTAGTTAGCCTTTATGACCACAAAGTTGATTGCCTCGATGCTCTTTGCAGGCGCTGCGGCAGGTGCTGTCGCCTTTGGCCCCGTGGCCATGGCTGAGCCTGCTCCGCCGCCTTGTGTCAATGCCGACGGCACCGCGTGCTCCGACATTGGCACCGCCGGACCTGGCGGCGCCACCGGCCAAATTCCGGGTGGTCCCGGTGGCACGGCAGGCCCGGGTGGCGCCAGCGGCTCGATTCCCTACGGCCCCGGCGGCTCGGCGGGTCCCGGTGGCGCGACGGGTGAGATTCCCTACGGCCCGGGCGGAACGGCGGGGCCCGGTGGGGCTACCGGCTCCATCCCCGGCGGTCCCGGTGGCACAGCCGGTCCCGGCGGCGCCAGCGGTTGCATCCCGAACGTGGGCTGCGCGACGGTCCCGGGGATGCCCTAACGGGGATCGCTTCGGCTGGGGACGCTCCTAAGCCGAGCGCCCGCGCTCGACGCGATACCGGCGCACCAGCGCATCGGTCGACGAGTCCGACTGAGTGCCAGGTGATTCCGACTCGGTGATCACCGGCAACAGCGCCTTCGCCTGCGTCTTGCCTAGTTCGACGCCCCACTGATCGAAGGAATCGATACCCCACACAACTCCCTCGGTGAACACCTGGTGTTCGTAGAGGGCGATGAGCTGACCCACGACCGACGGCGTCAACCTGGTTGCCAGGATTGACGTCGTCGGTCGGTTTCCGGGCATCACCTTGTGCGGCACCACCGCAGCCGGTGTCCCTTCTGCCGCAATCGCTTCGGCCGTCTTGCCGAATGCCAGCACCTGGGTCTGGGCGAAGAAGTTGCTCATCAGCAGGTCGTGCATGCTGCCGGTGCCGTCGGCTGTGGGCAGGTCGTCGGTCGGTTGAGAGAAGCCGATGAAATCGGCCGGTACCAAGCGGGTGCCCTGGTGCAGCAGTTGATAGAAGGCGTGCTGGCCGTTCGTTCCCGGCTCGCCCCAGAAGATCTCACCGGTGTCGGTGGTGACGGCGGTGCCGTCGGCGCGCACCGATTTGCCGTTGGACTCCATGGTCAACTGTTGCAGATATGCCGCGAACCGCGACAAGTCGTTGGAGTAGGGCAGCACCGCGCGTGATTGTGCGCCAAAGAAATTCGAGTACCACAGGCCGATCAGCCCCAGCAGTGCCGGAGCATTCTCGGCCAGCGGGGCGGTACGGAAGTGCTCGTCGACCAGGTGGAATCCGGCGAGGAATTCGGCGAACCGCTCGCGGCCGATCACGGCCATCACGGACAACCCGATCGCCGAGTCCACCGAATACCGGCCACCCACCCAGTCCCAGAAGCCGAACATGTTGTCGGTGTCGATGCCGAACTCCTGCACCAGCTTCGCGTTGGTGGACACCGCGACGAAATGCTTGGCGACGGCTTCCTGTCCGGCACCGCCGCCCAGTCCTTCGACCAGCCATCGGCGGGCGGCGGTGGCATTGGTCAGCGTCTCGAGTGTGGAGAACGTCTTAGAGGCCACGATGAAAAGCGTTGTGGCCGGGTCCAGATCGGCCAGCGTCGCGACCAGGTCGGCAGGGTCGACGTTGGACACGAAGCGGGCACTGATGCCTGCGTCGGCGTAGTGGCGCAGCGCGTCGTACACCATCACCGGCCCCAGGTCTGAACCGCCGATGCCGATGTTGACCACGGTCTTGATGCGCTCGCCGGTGGCGCCGGTCCACTCGCCGCTGCGCAGCCGGTCCGTGAAATCGCCCATCCGATCCAAAACAGAGTGCACCTCGGTCACCACGTCCTGGCCGTCAACCGTCAACGCCGCATCGGCAGGCAACCGCAGTGCGGTGTGCAGGACCGCGCGGTCCTCGGAGGTGTTGATGTGCTCTCCGGCGAACATCGCCGCGCGGCGGGCCTCCAGTCCGGCGGCGCGCGCCAGGTCAGCCAGCAATTCCAGAGTGCGGCGGGTGACGCGGTGCTTGCTGTAGTCGATGTAGAGATCGCCGACCGTCAACACCAGTTCGGTTCCGCGGGCCGGATCCTCGGCGAAAAGCTCCGTCAGATGAATGTCGCGGATCTCGTCGTAGTGCTTCGACAATGCCTGCCATGCGGGGGTTGCGGTGATGTCAGCACTCATTCTGCTGACCTTAGTGCGGTGCTTGATTCGAAGGTGTACATGATGGATGTATGGCCATTGAAGACTTGATTTCATCCGTGCCCACGGGTCTGTGGATCGGTGGTGAAGAACGCCAGGCCGCCTCGACGTTCAATGTGCTCGACCCGAGCGACGATCAGGTGTTGGCCACGGTGGCCGACGCGACCGCCGCCGATGCGGTCGCCGCGCTGGACGCCGCATGTGCGGTGCAGGCCGAATGGGCAGCCACCGCGCCGCGCAAGCGAGGCGAGATCCTGCGCTCGGTGTTCGAGAAGATCACCGAACGCGCCGACGACATCGCCGCGCTGATGACCCTGGAGATGGGCAAGGTCGTCGCCGAGAGCAAGGGCGAGGTCGCCTACGGCGCCGAGTTCTTCCGCTGGTTCTCCGAGGAGGCGGTGCGCATCGCCGGCCGCTTCACCCCGGCGCCTGCGGGCACCGGGCGAATCCTCGTCACCAAGCAGGCCGTCGGCCCGTGTTACGCGATCACGCCGTGGAACTTCCCGCTGGCCATGGGCACCCGCAAGATGGGGCCTGCCTTCGCCGCGGGCTGCACCATGATCGTCAAGCCCGCGCAGGAAACCCCGCTGACGATGCTGCTGCTGGCCAAGCTGATGGATGAGGCCGGCCTGCCCAAGGGCGTGCTCTCGGTGTTGCCGACCAGCGATCCGGGTGCGGTGACCACCGCGCTGATCGACGACGGCAGGCTGCGCAAGCTCACCTTCACCGGATCGACCGGGGTGGGCAAGGCACTGGTGAAGCAATCCGCCGACAAGCTGCTGCGCACGTCGATGGAGTTGGGCGGCAATGCCCCGTTCATCGTGTTCGACGACGCCGACGTCGACGCGGCGGTGGACGGCGCGATCCTGGCCAAGATGCGCAACGGCGGCGAGGCCTGCACCGCCGCCAACCGTTTTCACGTCGCGAACTCGGTGCGCGAGGAGTTCACCGACAAGCTCGTCAAGCGGATGAGCGAGTTCACCCTCGGCAAGGGCATCGACCCCGCGTCCACGTTGGGTCCACTGATCAACTCCAAGCAGGTCGCCACCGTCACCGAACTCGTCTCCGACGCGGTGTCGAAAGGTGCGACGGTCGCCGTCGGCGGCGTCGCCCCCGGCGGCCCGGGCAACTTCTACCCGGCCACGGTGCTGGCCGATGTGCCCGCCGACGCCCGCATCCTCAAGGAGGAGATCTTCGGTCCCGTCGCCCCGATCACGGGCTTCGACACCGAGGACGAAGGTGTGGCCGCCGCGAACAACACCCAATACGGCTTGGCTGCTTACGTTTACACGCAGTCGCTGGACCGTGCGCTGCGGGTGGCCGAGGGCATCGAATCCGGCATGGTCGGAATCAACCGCGGTGTCATCTCCGATGCGGCTGCCCCGTTCGGCGGCATCAAGGAATCCGGCTTCGGCCGTGAGGGCGGCATCGAGGGCATCGAGGAATACCTCGACACGAAATATATTGCGCTAACCCGTTAGCGCCTCGTCGCGCCTTCCCGATTCGGCGCCCGATGCCCCCTAAACTCTGGGGCTCGGACGCCACGACGGGAGGGCATGACGTGACTGCGGCGCCGGTCCGTGCTGCCAGTCGGCGTCGGCGTGCCTCCATCCGCCGAGACATCCCGGCACTCGACGGCATCCGCGCGATCGCGGTGGCCCTGGTGCTGGCCGGTCACGGCGGGGTGCCGGGCGTGGCCGGAGGTTTCATCGGCGTCGACGTCTTCTTCGTGCTCAGCGGATTCCTGATCACCTCGCTCTTGCTCGACGAGTTCCGCCGCACCGAGCGGATCGACCTCAAAGGCTTCTGGATCCGCCGGGCCAAGCGCCTGCTGCCGGCGATAGTGCTGATGACCTTGGCCGTCGTGATCGCCCGGCCGTTGTTCCCCTCCGAAGCGGTGACCTCGCTCCGAGAGGATGCGGTCGGTGCGTTCTTCTGGATGGCCAACTGGGTGTTCGTCGCCGCAGACACCGACTACTTCAGCCAGGGCGCCACGCCCTCGCCGTTGCAGCACACCTGGTCGCTGGCGGTCGAGGAGCAGTACTACCTGCTGTGGCCATTGCTCGTGCTGGCCGCCGCGCTGCTGGTGCGCCGCCGCTCGACGGGCGCTGTCCGCGCGGTGGTGTTCGTCCTCTCCGTCCTCGGCATGGCCGGCTCGGCGGCAGCGGCGATCTGGATGTCCGGCGACACCGGTGAGCTCAACCGCGTGTACTTCGGCACCGACACCCGGGCGCAGGCGCTGCTGATCGGTGCGGCTGCCGCGGCGCTGCTGGTGCGGGACTGGTCGGCGCTGACGGTGTCGGGCACGCTGATCCGGACCCGATGGCGGCGATGGGTCGCCTGGACGTTGCCGGTGATCGGAATCGCGGTGCTGGCGCTGGCCGCGCACCTCGCGACCGGCAGTGCCGACGAGTTCCATCACGGGCTGCTGATCGCGGTGGCCGTGGGTGCGGTGCTCGTCGTCGCCCCCGTCGCGCTGGACCAGGACGGTTACGTCGCGCGGGCGTTGGCCTGGTTCCCGCTGGTCACCCTCGGCGTCATCTCTTACGGCGTCTACCTGTGGCACTGGCCGATCTTTCTGATCCTCAACGGCGAACGCACCGGGCTTTCCGGCTGGTCGCTGCTGGCGTTGCGGTGTGCGGTGACGATCGCGGTGTCATGGGTGTCGTGGTGGGCGATCGAACAGCCGGTCCGGCACTGGCGCCCACAGCACGTCCCGATGCTGCGGCTGGCGGCGGCGACGGTGGCCACCGCGGCGGTGGTGACGATGACGTTCGTCCCGGTCGGTGTTCCGACCCGCCCCGCCGGCCCGGACGTGATGGCTGCGGCCGCCTCGGAGCAGGACATCGGCGCCGAGCGGGCCGTCCCGGTGGGGCCACCGCCGGCGCTGCCGCCCGGCACGCAGACCGTTGCGGTGTTCGGCGACTCAGTGGCCTGGACTCTGATGCGCTATCTGCCTGCCACGCCTGGCTTTCATTTCAGCGACTACACCACCATCGGCTGCGGCATCGCCCGCGGCGGACCGTACCGGTCGGCCGGGGAGACGCTGAACCAGAAGCCGGAGTGTGACTCCTGGCCGGAACGCTGGGCGCAGCGGATCGCACACGACCGCCCGCAGACCGTGCTGCTGATGATCGGGCGCTGGGAGGTTGTGGACCGCACCTGGAAGGGCCGGTGGACGCACGTCGGCAACGACGCCTACGACGCCTACCTCAAAGGTGAGTTGCAGCGCGCGCTGGACATCCTGAGCTCGACCGGCGCCCGTGTCGTGGTGACCACGGCGCCGTACAACCGACGCGGCGAACGGTCGGACGGGACGCTATACCCCGAGGATCAGCCGGGCCGGGTGCAGGCCTGGAACACCATGCTGCGCAATGTGGTCGGGCAACGGCCCAACGTGTCGGTGCTGGATTTCAACGCCAAGCTCAACCCGGACGGCAAGTACACCGCGAAGATCGACGGGGTGCGGATGCGCAGCGACGGTGTGCACCCGACCTCGGAGGCCGTGCAGTGGCTGACGCCGTGGCTGCTCGACTCGCTGAAGGCGCCTGCCAAACCGGCGCGCCGCTGAGCGGGTGCGGGGGTCTAGTGACCCAGGCGGCCGCGCCCGAGCTGCAGCAGCAGGATGGCCAGGTCCTTGCCCTCGGGGCCGAGCACGCTGTAGCGCTCGATGACCTGCATCTCGCGGCTGTGCACCAGGCGGGTGCCGCCGGAGGCCATTCGGGCCTTGCCGATCAGTTTGGAAACCTCGGCGCGTCGCTGGACGGCGGCAAGGATGGTCGCGTCGAGTTCGTCGATCTCGCGGCGCAGGTCATCGATCTCAGGCACAGGCTGATCGTCCCAGTCGGCCCGTGCCAGCGCAAAACTGTCCCCGCTCGGCGGTAAGTTTGAACGCAAGATGACCACTTCCCCCGTCGCCTCGCCAGTTGCTGCAGATGTTGATCAACTTCTTGATGGCTTGAACCCTCAGCAGCGCCAGGCAGTGCTGCACCAAGGGTCGCCGCTGTTGATCGTTGCCGGTGCTGGGTCGGGTAAGACGGCGGTGTTGACCAGGCGTATCGCATATCTGCTGGCGGCCCGTGACGTCGGGGTCGGGCAGATCCTGGCGATCACGTTCACCAACAAGGCCGCGGCCGAGATGCGCGAGCGCGTGGTCCAGCTGGTGGGCCCCAGAGCCAGGAACATGTGGGTTTCGACGTTCCACTCCACCTGCGTGCGGATCCTGCGCAATCAGGCGTCACTGCTGCCGGGACTGAACTCCAACTTCTCGATCTACGACTCGGACGATTCCCGTCGCCTGCTGATGATGATCGGCAAGGACATGGGGCTGGACACCAAGCGGTACTCGCCGCGGCTGCTGGCCAACGGCATCTCGAACCTGAAGAACGAGCTGATCGGACCCGAGCAGGCCGCGGCCGAGGCGTCGGAGGCGGCCGAGGAGATGGCCGGCATCATCGCGCAGGTCTACGGCGAGTACCAGCGTCGGCTGCGCGCGGCCAATGCGCTGGACTTCGACGATCTGATCGGGGAGACGGTCGGGATCCTGCAGGCCTTCCCGCAGATCGCCCAGTACTACCGGCGCCGGTTCCGCCACGTCCTGGTCGACGAGTACCAGGACACCAACCACGCGCAGTACGTGTTGGTGCGTGAGCTGGTCGGGCACCACCTCGACGAGAAGGACGGGGTGGCCCCGTCGGAACTGTGTGTCGTCGGTGACGCCGACCAGTCCATCTACGCGTTCCGCGGCGCGACCATCCGCAACATCGAGGACTTCGAACGCGACTACCCGGACGCGACCACGATCCTGCTCGAGCAGAACTACCGCTCCACCCAGACCATCCTGAATGCGGCCAACTCGGTGATCGCCCGCAACACGGGCCGCCGCGAGAAGCGGCTGTGGACCGAGGAGGGCGAGGGTGAGCTGATCGTCGGCTATGTCGCCGACAACGAGCACGACGAGGCCCGCTTCGTGGCCGAGGAGATCGACTCGCTGGCCGACAGTGAGGGCCTCAAGTATTCGGACGTCGCGGTGTTCTACCGGACCAACAACTCCTCGCGCGCACTGGAGGAAGTGTTCATCCGCGCCGGCATCCCGTACAAGGTCGTCGGCGGCGTGCGGTTCTACGAACGCCGCGAGATCCGAGACATCGTCGCCTACCTACGAGTGCTCGACAATCCGGGTGACGCGGTGAGCATGCGCCGCATCCTCAACACCCCCCGCCGTGGCATCGGCGACCGGGCCGAGGCGTGCGTCGCGGTCTACGCCGAGAACACCGGCGCAAACTTCAACGATGCGTTGCAGGCGGCCGCCGAGGGGCGGGTGCCGATGCTCAACAGCCGCTCGGAGAAGGCCATCGCGAGCTTCGTGGAGATGCTGGACCAGCTGCGGACCAAGCTCGACGACGAGCTGGGTGATCTGGTGGAGGCCGTGCTGGAGCGCACCGGCTACCGCCGCGAACTGGAGGCCTCCAGTGATCCGCAGGATCTGGCCCGGCTGGACAACCTCAACGAATTGGTCAGCGTCGCACACGAGTTCAGCACGGATCTGGCCAATGCCCGGGCACTGGCCGAGCAGGGTGAGGGCGAGCCGGTCGACGAGGACATCCCCGACACCGGTGTGCTGGCCCAGTTCCTGGAGCGGGTCTCGTTGGTGGCCGACGCCGACGAGATTCCCGAGGACGGTGCAGGTGTGGTGACGATGATGACGCTGCACACCGCCAAGGGACTGGAATTCCCGGCGGTGTTCGTCACGGGCTGGGAGGACGGCATGTTCCCGCACATGCGGGCACTCGGCGATCCCAACGAGCTGTCCGAGGAACGTCGGTTGGCCTACGTCGGCATCACCCGGGCCCGCAAGCGGCTGTACCTCTCGCGGGCCAAGGTGCGTTCGTCGTGGGGGCAACCCATGCTCAACCCGGAGTCTCGTTTCCTGCGGGAGATTCCCGAAGACCTGATCAACTGGCGACGCATCGAGCAGCCGTCGTCGATGAGTGCGCCGGTCGGCAACGCCGGCCGCTACGGCACCCCGCGTCCTTCCCCGTCACGGCCCGCGCCGGCGCGCAACCGTCCGATCATCACGCTGGAGCCCGGCGATCGGGTCACCCACGACAAGTACGGGTTGGGCCGCGTCGAGGAAGTCACCGGCGTGGGCGATCTGGCGATGTCTTTGATCGACTTCGGCAGTGGGGGTCGGGTCAAGCTCATGCACAATCACGCACCGGTGCAGAAGCTCTGACGCTTCCCAACCCGTTGATCTGCGCTGACGGCGTAGGTCTGTCGTACTTTTGCGCCGTGCTCGCAGAATCAACGAGGACTGCGTGCCGACGGTGCCGAGCCGACGAGCAAGGCCGCCGCGGCGGCGGTGAAGACGGACGCACTGAACGGTGTCTCGAATCCGGCGAAGACGAACATCGAGACACCGAAGATGAGCAACGTTGCCGCACTGGCGAAAGCGGCCCAGCGCGTGGCGATGCCCAGCAGTAGCCCCACGGCGAGGACGACTTCGACGACCGTCGCACCCCACGCGACGATGTCGACCAGCGCCCCGGGGAGGTAGGGCGCCAGGACATGCACGTAGGCCGTGAAGGACTCGAAGTTCCCCCAGCCGACATTGGGCGTGCCCGGCGGTCCCCACAGACCGAACCGGTCGGCGACGGCGGACAGGAACGAGGTGGCCAATGCCAGGCGGGCGAACAGGATTGCTCCCCGGAGCAATAGTTTGTTCTCGGGCGGCGCCGCATCGGTGTCATCAGGAGTGACGTCGTCAGGCATGTCCCTGATGATGCCAGGGTCCGTCTGCGAGCACGGCGGGAGCGGCCAGTCGTGGCTCGGCCAGAGGTGGAACAGAGGTCAACACCGGATTCTGGTCCAGTCGGGAGCCGGGGGAGCGGCCCCGGCCCCAGCCCACCATCTCGCGGTAGCCGCCGAGCAGGCCTGCTTCGGCGACGGCGGATTCCGTCGCGTGCGGGCTGTCGGCGCCGACGGGCACCGAGACCGGCGAGACATAGAGCGCATCGGTGGGGCAGTAGGCCTCGCACATGAAGCAGGTCTGGCAATCGGACTGGCGGGCGATGACGGGCACGCCGTCGGGGCCACGGTCAAAGACGTCGGTGGGGCACACCTTCACGCAGACGTCGCATTTGATGCACGCGGTGGTGCTGACGATCTCGATCACGCCACGGCCTCCGAGGAGATGAGCTGCGGGGCAACGGGATCAGGGGTGGTCCAGACGTCGTCGAGACCGCCGACCAGGATGCGGTGCTCGAAGCGGCGATTCGGTTCGGGCAGATCCTCACGCCGGTGCAGGCCGCGGGTCTCGGGCCGGGCCAGAGAGGCGGCGGTGATCCAGCGCGCAGCTGCCACCATGGCGACCGCCTGGCGCTGCTTGTAGACGGCGCGTGCCGGAACCGGGGCGAGACCGTCGGCGATGTCGCGCCAGAGGGTCTCCAGTGCCCCGGCCGATTGGCGAAGCCGCTCAGCTGATTTCAGATAGCTGCGCTGTGGCGGCAGGACATGCGACTGAGCCGCCGCGACCACCTCGTCGATGGTCGGCGCACCGGAGCGTGACCGCCCCGTGGGCGGTATCGCCGCAGCCGGTTCGACCCGTCGGGTGCGGCTGAACTCCGCAGCACCCCGACCGGCGAAGGTGCCCGACGCGATTGCCCAGGAGCCGTTGCGACTGCCGCCGCCCGACAGCGAGCCGGTGATGAGCTCGCGGGTCGCGGCGTCCCCTGCCGCATACAGTCCGGGAACCGTTGTCGCGCAATCCGGCCCGACCAGCCGCAGGCCACCGGTGCCACGCACCGAGCCCTCGTAGACCATTCGGACCGGGTACGCCGTCGTGAATGGGTCGATGCCGGCCTTGTCCAGTGGCAGGAAGTAGTTCGGCTGGGCATCGCGCATGGTCTGGCGGATGTGTTCGGGGGCACGGTCCAGTCGGGCGAACACCCGCTCGCCGCGGGTGAGTGCCCGCTGCGCGTCTTGACGCCCACTCAGCCCACGTTGGGTGGTGAAGGGCCGGCCGTGTTCGTCATAGAAGCTGCCCCACTGCAGCATTCGGCCCTTGGTGTGCACGCCCCATTCGGGCGCCAGCGCGTAGGCCGTGCAGAACTCCATGCCGGACAGGTGCGCGCCGTGTTCGGCCGCCATCAGCAGACCCTCGCCGGTATCGACGTTGGTCCCGAAGGTTCCGGACAGGAAGGCGGTTCCGCCGGTGGCCAGGACGACCGCGCCCGCGGTGATCTGCCACGGTCGTCCGCCGTCCTGGCGGGCGATGCCGGTGGCGCCGGTGACGACGCCGTCGGTGTCGGCGGTCAACGTCAGCGCCGGGTGGTGATCCAGGATCTGCACACCACTGCGATGGGCCTTGCGCCGCATGCGCCGCATGTACTCGGGCCCCTGCAAACTGCTGCGCATCTCACGGCCGTCGGCGCCCACCGGGAACGGATACCCCCACTCGGACAGCTGCTCGAGCCGGTCCCACGAGGTGGCCAATACCCGGAACATCCACTCGGAGTCCGTGATCCGGCCGGCGGCCAGCTCACGCTCGCGTACCGAATCCTCCCGCCGCGGGCCGGGACCGATGGCCCACAGGTTGTTGCCACCGGCGGCGGTGGCTCCGCTGGTGCCGCAGTAGCCCTTGTCCACCAGGATGACCCGGGCACCGGATTCGGTGGCCGAGATGGCGGCCCAGGTGGCGGCCGGGCCGCCGCCGATCACCAGGACATCGGTGACCAGCGCATCGGGGTCAGCGGGAGCGGTCATGGCCTACTTCCTCTCGGACACCGAGTTCGGCCAACAGCACATGGCGCAATTCGTCGAACCCGTCGTCGCTGCGGGTGCGGGGGAAGGACAGTCCGACACGGCGGTCCAGCGATACCCGCCCGCCCGAGAGGACCACCACCCGGTCGGCCAGCAGGATCGCCTCGTCGACGTCATGGGTGACGTGCAGGACCGCCATGTGTCTGCGGGACCACAATTCGTGCAGCAGCCCGTACATCTTGAGCCGGGTCAATGCGTCGAGCGCGCCGAACGGCTCGTCGAGCAGCAACAGGTCGGGTTCGCGGACCAGCGCGCGGGCCAGTGAAACCCGTTGCGCCTCACCGCCGGACAAGGACAACGGCCAGCTGCCTGCTTTCGCGGTGAGGCCCACCTCTTCGAGCGCGGACCGCCCGCGCGCCGCCCGGCTGGGGGCGTCGGGTCCGGCGTCGGGCAATGCGAAGGTCACGTTGGCCAGAGCACGCCGCCATGGCAGCAGCCGCGGGTTCTGGAACACCACCGTCCGTGAGCGAGGCACCTTCACCGAGCCCGTGACCTGATCGTCGAGGCCGGCCAGCACCCGCAGCAGTGTGCTCTTCCCGGACCCGGACCGGCCCAGCATCGCGACGAATTCGCCGTCTTCGATCTGTAATTCGAGGTTGTCGAGCACCTGCTGATCACCGAAGGCGCGCCGCAGGCCGTGCACCTCGACGACCGGTGAACTCATGCCGGCGCTCCCAGACCCTCGAAACCGTTACGCCAGGACAGCAGGAGCCGTTCAAGTACCCGCACCAGCGTGTAGGACAGCAGGCCCGCGACTGCATAGATGACGATCACCAGCAGGGACACATCGAACTGCAGATTGGTCTGGGCCCGTGACATCAGGTAGCCGATGCCCTGGGTGGTGTTGATCATCTCGGCGAAGATCAGGCTGAGCCACGCGCTGGACAGCCCGAGTCGCAGGCCGACCAGGAAATTCGGCATCGCACCGGGCAGGATCACCTGGGTGATCAAGGTGTGCCGTGGCGCTTCTAAGGTTTGGGCCATCTCGACGAGTTGCCGGTCCACACCGCGGATTCCGGAATAGGTGTTGATGTAGATCGCAATCGCTACCCCGGTGGTGATCAGCACGATCTTGGGGCCCTCGCCGATACCCATCCAGATGATCAGCAACGGGGTCAGCGCGAAATTCGGTACCGCCTTGAGGATCTGCATGGTCCAGTCGAGCAGGTCCTCGCCGGTACGGGTGAGCCCGGCCAGGATCGCGAGCGCGACCCCGATGAGGATGCCGAGCACCGTGCCGGTCAGCACCCGGACCGCCGACGCGCCGACGTGGGTGGCGAGTTGGCCGTCGCCGAGCAGGCGCCACGCGGTGGCCGCTACCTCGGTCGGAGGTGGGAAGAGGTCGGTATTGAGGAGCCCCGTCATCGAGCCGACGGTCCAGATCGCGAGGATGAGCGCCGGGCTCACCAGCCGGCGAACCGGTCGAGGTAGGCGTGCCCACAGGCCTTTTCGTCGGCTACGGCCACCGACGACCTCGATGAGTTCCGGACGGGTGGTCGGGGCCTGGACGACGGTCGCTGCGGTCATGACTTGGCCCCGGCCCATTCCCGGACCGAGTATTCGTGGTCGAACGATCCGTCGGCGTTGAGGAACTGGTAGGCGGCCTCGAGCTGGTCCACGCCGACCTGGGGGAACGGTTCGGTGTTGAACTCCTCGGCGCGGGTGGACTTCTGGACGAACTTCAGGTCGGTGTCGTCGGTCTGCGCGACCCAGGCCAGGTAGTCGTCGAAGTTCTCGGTGATGTCGCGGTTGACGCTGGTGACGGCCTGTTGCCAGGAGCCGATGAACTCGGGGTGGGCGTCGGTGAACGAGCGCAGGGCGATGTTGGTGCCGGTGCTGCCGAAGCCGTGCCGCGACAGGCTGTCGATGATCGGGAAGCCCTTGGATTCGAGCTCGGCCGCGCTGGCGCCGGTCACGACTGCCGCGTCGATCTTCCCGGAACTCAGTCCGGCGATGGACTCGGGGGTGGGAACGTCGCGCACGTGGATCTGGCCGGTCAGCCCTGCGGCATCGATGAGTTGTCGGGCGGCCCGGTCGCGGATCGTGCCCTGCGGGGCGGTGATGTCCTTGCCGACCAGGCCCTTGATCTCCGTGGGTCCGCCCTTGGCGCCCACCAACCAGGCGTCGCCGTTCACCGAATCCAGGGACAGCAGTACCACTTTCGGGTCGCGACTCCGGGCCCGCAGGCCCGGGTTGTCTCCGATGGCCGCCACGTCGATGGCTCCGGCGAACAGGGCGGAGGCGACATCGCTACCGGACTGGAAGAACGAGTACTCGATCTTGCCGACCCCGGCGGATTTGAGTTGTTCGGTGAGGATGCCCTGCTTGTCGCCCCAGCCCAGCGAGCCCGCGGGCGTACCGGTCACCGAGGTGGCCCCGACCCGCAGCGTGTAGCCGTCGGCGTTGTCGCCGTTGGCACTGCAGGAGACGGCGGTGGCGAGGATGGCGAGCGCAAAAGCGGTGCGCAACAGGCGGTTGAACATGGGAGCGGGCCTCCGGGGGTCAAGGCGTGAGCACACGCGAATCCGCCCCAGTAGACGCCCGGCTCGATTTCGGGTCGACGGTTTGGCTCAGCTTGACTGGAAGAACCCTGTGAGCGGGTGATTGACCGCTCAGCGAACGGCACAGTACGGTGGAACAACTATTTGGTACCACGTGGATGGGGATATGGATCGGTGACGACGCAACAGGCTGTGGAGCTGTACTACGACCCGTTCGACAACGACATCGACGACGATCCCTACCCCATCTGGAAGCGGATGCGCAGCGAGGCGCCGCTCTACTACAACGAGAAGTACAACTTCTATGCGCTGAGCCGCTGGGACGACGTGGCCCGCGAACTGCCCAACTGGCAGGCCTATCGGTCCGGGCGGGGCACGACGGCCGACATCCTGTTCAGTGGCATCGAGGTTCCGCCGGGCATCCTGCTGTTCGAGGACCCCCCGCTGCACGATCTCCATCGTCGGCTGCTGTCGAAAGTCTTCACGCCGCGCCGGATGCTGGCCGTCGAGGACCTGGTGCGCGACTTCTGTGCGAAGGCGCTGGATCCCCTTCGCGGGCAGGACGGTCTGGACTTCGTTGCCGACCTCGGGGCGTTCATGCCGATGCGGACCATCGGTTATCTGCTGGGCATTCCAGAGGAGGGGCAGGAGCAGATCCGCGCGGGCACCGACAAGAACATCGCGCTGTCCGACGACACCACCGATGTGAGTGCGACGGTCTTCGCGGATGCCCTGGCGATGTTCGCCGAGTACATCGAGTGGCGGTCCACCCATCCCTCCGACGACCTGATGACCGAGTTGCTCAACGCCGAGATCGACGAACCCGACGGCACCCGGCGCAAGCTGGAACGTACCGAGGTGCTCGCGTACACCGCGATGATCGCCGGCGCCGGCGGCGAAACCACGGCTCGGCTCATCGGTTTCATGGGCCAGCTGCTCGGCGAGCATCCGGACCAACGCCGGGAACTCGTGGCCGATCCGGGCCTGATCCCGAACGCGGTCGAGGAGACGTTGCGTTTCGAACCGCCGTCACCGGTGCAGGCCCGGTATGTCGCCCAGGATGTCGCGCACTACGGGCAGGCCATCTCCGAGGGCTCGTACATGTTGCTGCTCAACGGATCGGCCAATCGTGACGAGTCGAAGTTCACCGATCCCGACCGGTTCGACATCCACCGCACCGGCGGACACCTGAGCTTCGGGCAGGGCCTGCATTTCTGTCTGGGGTCGGCACTGGCCCGGCTGGAGGCCCGGGTGGCCTTTGAGGAGGTGCTCAAGCGGTGGCCAGACTGGGAAGTGGACTACCCCAACGCTTTCCGCGCCCACACGTCCAGCGTTCGCGGATGGGCGCGGCTGCCGGTCAAGTTCTAGAGGGTCGTGGTGCCGCCGCCAGTACCGCGGTCACCACCGGCACAGTGAGCGTGAGCACCACCACCGACGCCGAACGCGGGGCGAAGATCGGTGTCAGATCGGTGTCAGATCGGTGGCTCCGATCTCGAAGAAGAGCCGATCCAGATCAGTCCAGCCGAAGATGCCTTGCGCCACCGTGAGAATGCAACCGGCGATCACGGCGTACCGGCCGGCGGTGGCATCGAAGGAGATCAGCACTGCACCGAGAATCAGCGTCAGTGCCGCGATTGCGGCGGCGATCGGTGGTTCCACCATCGCCAGCGCCCATGTCGCGCTCGGCGAAGTCGGCAGCAGGTCCGTCAAGTTCGAGACATAATGCAAGCTGTCGTCGAACTGCCTTGTGACCAGCCACAGCTGGTAGGCGGCCATCGCTACAGCCAGTGCCGCAACGAGCAGGTTGGCCCACCGGCTGGGCTGGGGTGTGGCGACCTCTGGACCGCCTGCAGTGCAACGAGATTCGCTCGACACGAAGGGTGCGACGATCAGCGTGGCGATGGCCAGGGCAAACCACACCCAACGATGCACCCCGAGCATGCTCTGACCGGACGACGTGGCCCATACACCCAACTCGATCAGCGACAGCACGATCACCGTCGCGCTGG
>NZ_LZSY01000188.1 GCF_001665625.1 Mycolicibacterium peregrinum
TGGCAGGGTTCGTGCTCACGCTGCGGGATTCTGGGATCAGCGTCCAGATCCCAGATGTCATGAGCCCACCATGGCCGGTCGGTGCAGCGGACCGACACGTACAGGTGCAGGTGCTCGATGAAACTGGCCACGTTGCGCCGAAACCCGGCCGAGGGCAGCCGACCGGTGCGGCGCTCGAACTCGCGTACCCCGTGACGCACGATGGCCTCGGCGCTCAGATCAGCGACACTGACCGGGTAACGCCGGTGCCGTTGGTGGTAGTCGGCGGCGGCGATGCTCAGTGCACCGCTGGTCCATTTCAGCAGCGACGGTTCGATCTTGCGACGTTCTTCGTGTCCACACAGCCACACCCACCACGCGAGCTCCTCGCACAACCGTTGCGGCACACCCTGCGGGGTGAAGTCGTGGCCGTCCGGGGTGGGCCGGTAGCGCGGGTTGCGCTGAAAGACCGTGTTGGCCGGGCCGGTATCCAGGTGATAGACCAGCCTGCGCCACTGCGGCGGCACTTGTTGCCACTGCTGTGTCCACCGATCCCCGGCGGCACCGCGCGTCGGTGGGGTATGCGCTGGTGCAGGACTGTCATTGCCCGTCACGGTTCACCTTCCACCCAGCGACATAGTTCTTCCATTCGGCCAGCGTGCGCATCTCGGCGTCGGCGGTCACCCACCCGTAGGTCGACAACGTGGTCTGCACGTCGGCGTGACCGAGACGACGCATCACCACATGCACATCCACCCCAGCCAGCAACAACGCGGTGGCGTGGGTGTGGCGCAGCCAGTGCGGCGTCCACTGCTCAGGCAGCACGCCGGTTCGGCGCGCGGTGATCAGATCCACCTTGTCGTAGATGGTTTCCGGTCGCAGCGGGGCATAGCGCACGCCTCGCACCAGGTTGACAAACACGAAACACGACGCCAGATCGCCGACCGTGACATCCGCGCCGGCGGCCACCAACTGCCACACGTACTCGGTGTAGAGGGCGACCAGATCGTCGCCGATGTAAATCCGGCGCGGGCCCGATTTCGCGCGCACCCCGTGCGGATGATCATCACGGCCCGCCACCATCACCGATGGGGTACCGCCACCGGCAATATCAAAATCACTGTGGCGCAACGACAACGCCTCACCGAGCCGCATCCCGGTTTCGGCCAGCACGGCGAAGAACAAGCGGTCACGCAGCCCCGCCCCGCCGCCCGACCACTCACCGGAGACTGTCTGGACACTGCAGGCATCCAAGATGGCGTT
>NZ_LZSY01000189.1 GCF_001665625.1 Mycolicibacterium peregrinum
CGGCGTCGATGGCGTAGCCGAGACATCGGCCGGATATCACCGCCGTTGCCCGTCAACGCGTTTCAGTACCAGACCGCGGGGTTGTGGGAGGTGAGCGTTGGGTCGCCCACACTGGCACAGGAAGCCGCGGTCGGGTGATCAACCGGCGGGGACCGTCGGGGATTGGCGGGCCGCGGCGCCGGCGCGTGCAGGTAAGCGCGCCGACGCGAGGCGGGCGGGCCCGGGGCGCAGTCCCCTCGACGGGTGGGGTGGCCGGCTCGCATTCCCACGGGGCCTCGTCCTGTCGCAGGCGTATCTCTTCGGCCTCCACGATCGCCGCCGCCTCCTCGAGCAGGCTGCTGTCCCACTGGATGTCGAGCGTCATCTCACTCACCCCCTCTAACCCGGATGCTGCGCCCCGGGCCCGGCGGCCGGCCGGGCCGGAGCCTCACGCGTTGATGGCGGTCTTGTCCGTGTTGCTTGTGATCGCGATGCGCCGCGGCTTGGCCTTTTCGGCCACCGGGATGGTCAACCGCAACACCCCACCGGCATAGTTGGCTTCGATCGCGTCGGTGTCCAGGGTCTCGCCCAAAAACAGTTGCCGGCTGAACACCCCGCGCGCACGCTCGGCCGAGACCATCTCCCGGTCGGGATCGTGTTCGGGGCGCTGAGCGTGCACGGTGAGCACGTTGCGCTCGACATCGAGATTGAGCGAATCCACATCCACCCCAGGCAGATCGAACTCGACGATGAACTTGTCGTCTTCTCGCCAGGCGTCCATCGGCATCACCGCCGGGCGGGCCGTGGTGCCCAGCACCTGCTGGGCCAGGCGATCGAAGTCGCGGAACGGATCGGTACGCATCAACATGATCTTTGCCTCCTAACCCACCGTGTCGACTGCAGATGATCTATGTCATCTGCCATAAATTTCTTATAGCACTGGTATCAGCCTTGTGCAAGGATGAATCCGGACCGATTCGAGGAGAAGGGGTCGTTGAACTGTGGTGGGCGAGGCGTCGGCGGGATCGGCGCGCGGTGTGTACGGCATTTCGGTTGCCGCCGAGCTCAGTGGGATGGATCCACAGACGCTGCGGCTCTATGAGCGACGCGGGCTGCTCACCCCGGCGCGCACCGAGGGTGGTACCCGCCGCTACAGCGACGACGACCTCGATCGGCTGCAGCGGATTGCCGAGCTGGTCGCCGACGGTGTCAACATCGCCGGCATTGCCCAGATTCTGCCGTTGCAGGATCACAACGCCGAGCTGGCATCGACCAATGGTGAGCTCGCCTCGGAGAATGCACGGCTGCGGTCCCGGGAACCGCGCACCGCACGCCGATGACACCCGACGTCACCGTCAGGGGAACCTGGGGCACAAGGATATCTATTGTTGTCCAAAAGGTTTCGGCACCAGCTCGCGGTGCCGACCCTAGAGGAGGTGAATGTGAATGGATTTCGCCGCCCGGTCAACCGATCCCGCCGGGACTGCGTGCGGATCCTCGACACCGCCGAAGGGGCGCTGGTCGCGTGGCGCGGCTGCAGCCTCGATGCGGCGTTCGTCGAGATCGTGCACACCGCCAATCGCCACAACGTGGGCGCGATGACCATGGCCGACGACCTCGCTCAAATTGCCCGGACCCCCTGGGGCGGTGAAGCAGACCGTGGGCGCGGCATCCGGGGCGCGGGCTTTGCTGCGGCGGCCCACGACCGGGGTGTCGTGGGTCGTACGGAAGTCGGTGTCCAGTGCGGCGCGCGCCACCAACGCAGCGCTGGTGAGAACCCCGGCGCGTCGTTCAGGTTCGCCGATCCTCGTCAACGGTGCTGTCGTCGATGCGCTGCTGCAGTGCGGCATTGAGGGCGTGGGCCTCGGCGAGTTGGTCCTCGAGAATGATGATGCGGCAGGCTGCTTCCAATGCCATGCCCTGATCGACGAGCTCGCGGGCGCGCGCCGCGATCCGCAGCTGGTAGCGCGAATAGCGGCGATGTCCGCCTTCAGAACGTTGCGGGGTCAGTAATCTGGCCTCATCAAGGCTTCGCAAAAATGCCGCAGTGGTGTCGAGTATTCGCGCTGCACTGCCCATGCTGTAGGCCGGGTAGTCCTCGTCGTCGAACTTGTCATTCGGATTCGGTTCACTCGAACCGTTCTGTGGTTGTACGACTAAACCTTTCGAATCATCAACGGCCGTGTCCAGTAGGCGAGCCGCCCACCGAACATCGCGCCCACGCAGCCCATGATCGCTGATGTGAAACGTATTCGCGATGAACGCGAACACGCCCGGGGAGGCCGGGCGACGTTGATATAGGGAGGATCGGTGCCCCCCCTGGGGTCACAACACCACCACCCCGAGGGGGCACCGATCCGCGGGAGCGCACGACATCTCCCGGCATTACTAGGAATACTGCAGGATCGTCCGCACAGACACACTCGCGTGACGATCCGACGGTAACTCCCTCCTTTCACTGTCTACTCCACCTTCACCACGGTCCGAAAGCCAACATGCTGCCTGGCCTCGTACTGCTTGACCGCGCTGACGTCACACTTCACGGGCAGTTCATCATCTCCCGTGCCACTTACCCTCTAATCTCAACACCGCATACTCTAGCGAGAGCACTATCGAATGTCTACATCAGCCAATGCAGATTTTTTGAGGCGTGGCAGTGCCGGGGGCCGCGTGACACCCATCCGAAGGCGCCTTGACAAGCCACCTGCACAGCCCGGGGCCGGATGCGATAGGGCGTCACCTCGACCGCCGAGGCCGACACGGCGGTCGAGGTGACGTGGCAACTGCCTCGGGGGGTGTTAACGGGAAACGCATTGCTCTGTAGCGACTTTGGTCACTACACCGCCGCCCCTTACAGCCTCGCTTGTCGGGAACGCCCACGATTCAAACCGTTCCCGATAAGGCTGTTTCCTCACACATCACCTAAGCCGGAACAACGAGACCCATCTGAACCCAACTCCAGATAACTGCGAATCCAGAATGCCACCGACCGCGCCGG
>NZ_LZSY01000190.1 GCF_001665625.1 Mycolicibacterium peregrinum
CCACTACACCGACGAGTGGGAACACCTGTGGTGGGTCCGTGCGGACGGACGGGCCACCGTCCATCGCGGCGGTGACGCGATGGCCACCGGCTACGGGCTGTTGCGCGCGAAATACCCGCAGTACGAGCGAATTGCACTGAACGGCCCGGTCGTCACCGTCGAGGTCACGCGCTGGTCGTCCTGGCAGGTGTGACAGCGCCCGGAGCAGCCAAATTGGTGATCAGCGGGCCCACCGACCTGCCCTAACATCGTTGATGATGCAACGAACCAACGGCTGAACGGAGCTGTCATGGAGGTCGACCCCGAGGTCCTGCGCGCCTTTGCCGGTCAGGTGGAGATCGCGTCGGGGCTGATCCGCGAAGCCGACGTCGGCACCAAGGTCGCCACCGCAGCCGACGGACTGGACGGATCGACCACGCAGTGGGCGGCCCGACTGGTCGGCACGCATGTCAAACAGGTCGCCGAGAAGATCGCCACCAATGTCAACAACATGGGTACCGCGGTCCGAGGCGCGGCCGGCACTTACGAGGTGAGCGACGCTGATCTGGCGGGCAGCTTCAAGGGAATCTTCTGACCCGTGTTGCCCTCACGCCCACGTCTCCAAGGCTGGAACCCGGACTCGCTGACTCCCGCGGGACAAGCCATAAAGAATTCCGGCACGGCCGTCGGTGAGGCCGTATCCCGGATCAACAGCAACCTCAAGACCATGCCGGAGACCAAGGCGTGGTCAGGTGATGCGCACAACGCAGCCACGGCGATGTTCGACCGAGCCAAAACACAGACCGATGACTTCTCGAAATACACCACGGCCGTGGGTGATGCGCTCAGCGGCGCCGCCGGCCCGATCGGTAGCGCCCGAACAGCTCTACTGAACAAGGCCGACGAGATCGACAACAGCGGCCAGTTGCACGTCAGCGACCAGTGGGTGGTCCTGGTCAAAGGCGGCCAGATGACCGTTGAACAGGCGGCTGCGCTGGAGAAGCGTGCTCAGACCGAACAGGCCAACGTCAACTTGTTGCTGGTGAAGGTGGGTGCGGCCGATGAGGATGCGGCCGGGAAAGTGACGAGCGCGGCGCAGCAGCATGGATTTGAGGTGCCCAACCCTGGCGGTCTGGGCAGCCTGGTTCCCGGGATCCAGAAACCCGGCGACGAGGTGCCGAACCCGCTGTCGACAATCGGAATGCTGCAGCAGGGAATGCTCCGCGACACCGACATGTCGCAAACCGTCCGGGAAACGAAAGTAGAGACGCAGTACAACCCGAACACCGGAGAAGCGGTAGCAACGACCACGACCAGATACATGATGGACGGCAGCAAGCACATCGAGACGGTCGATGCCAAACCAAATTTCTCTGATCGAGGGCCGCTCACCACCAACGTGCATATCGACAAGAACGGGAACGAGGTTTCCAGGACAACAACTGTCACTTTCGCCGACTGGGCTCAGTACGGGATGGCCGGCAAGACCATCAGCACCACCCAATACGCGAATGGCACGATCGCCGAAGTGACCAAGTGGCCGGACGGTAAGGAAACCGCCTATGTCCGCACACCGGATGGTCGTCAGGCAGATGTTCCCATCAATCTCATCGACCATCCCATTTTGAGCCCGCTCGGCGCGACGGGAAAATACTTCGGTCCGGGGGTGAGTATTGCCACCTCGTTGTGGGACATAGCCGTGGCAGAGACGAGTTTCCAGAAGTGCGTCGCCACAGCTGAGGGCGTCACCTCGGTCACCGCCGGTACGCTCGCGGGAATCGCGGCGTCGGAGACGGGTCCGCTGGCCATACCAATCGGCCTGACCGCGGCACTCGGCGGCGAAGCCCTCGGCAACTGGATCGGCAATACGTTTTGTCCTCGATGAAGACCTCCGGTTATCTGCGCCTGGCGTTGGTCTGCGCCATTTTGGTCGGCGGCGCCGGCTTCACCATGGTCTGGACTGTCATTTGGTTCACCCGCGGCAGTTATTTGACCGCAGCTCTCTGTCTTGGCGCATCACTGCTACTTTTCAGCTTGCTGTTTCACCTTGCTTACCCAGTCTCCGGGGCAGCCCATCCAAGGGTGGATTCCGGACCCGGAGGCACAAAAATACGTCCACAGAGATATGCCGATCTGATATTCAGCATCGGTCTCTTGCTCGGCGTTCTGTCTGCGGGTGCATTTCTCCTATTTGCACAGTTCGATATGGTCGATTTCATTCCATCCGGCACCAACCGGCTGATCATGCCGGCCGGTTGCATTTTCTACGTCATCTACGGCGTGCCGGTCCTCTACCGGATTTACAGACACCGGGACGGAAAGCACCTGCGATTGGATCCTGGCGGTTTCGAGGTGTGGGATGGTCAGTGGAATTCATTCGCACATGGAACGTGGGAAGATGTCGAACAGATTCTGGATCACCCACTCAAGGGCAAGGTGTCATTCACCGATCTGATCGTTTTCGTGCTCCCCAAAGGCCGCAGCGCAAAGCTGGGATCGGGCACCATCACCGCCAACAGCCACGCACTGCGCGAGTGGGTGCGGTTCTACTGGCAGCACCCCGAGTGTCGCGACGAACTGACCGATGGGCGTGCGCTACAGCGGCTTGACGATGAGAAGTTCACCATCCGATGACTCCGGGGAATCCGATCTCGGCATCACTCGTCCCACCCGACCGAATCGTCCCACTGGCCTGACATCTCGCCGCCCATATCGCCTCCCATATCGACGATGGCATGGGCGACAGGTCCATCGAGGCACGCACGCAGTGTCTCGGCATCAAGCGGTTCGGCATAACCGGCACCGTCGGGCGCGTACAGGTAGTCGCCGTCAGCGTCGACCGTGACCCAGTAGCGAGTCGAACCGGAGAGCGACTGCACTGTCCCGATCGCTGCGACATCACGCCCGTCCACCACGTGGACGGGCGGACCTTCCGACTCGGCATGTGGAATCAGGAAGCCGAAGTCGTCATATTCGTCGACCGCGTCGGGTGGTGGTGCCGGAAGTCGATCCTCGAAGCCTGCCACCGCGATACGCGGATGGGAGCCGGCGCCGGCCAAGCCGACCGAATCGGCGATCACCGAGCCCACGGCCCCCGGCGATACCGCATAGACGTCGACGGCGTCGACGCCATCGGGGTCACTGTGCTGCACCGCGACAAACCCTGACTCGCCGGCCAGCAGGCCGTTCAACCGAAGATCGGGAGTGTCCCCGTCGGAGACGCTGACCCGGCATCCGACGCAAACATCAGCCCGCACAAAGGCTTCCACCCATCCGCGCACGCGAGCAAGATCGCCGCCGTTGAGACGATCTTCGATCGGTCCCACGTCTCTGGTGAGCAGCCATACCGACCCCACCGGTCGGCTACGGCCCAACGGGTATGGCAACGTGTCGCGGCCGTACAGCTCGCACGCTGCCTCAAGATCGACCACCGCGACAGTGCCCACCGCATCCAGCGCATGCGTCATGACCACATTCTGACAGCTTGCTGTGCACTTCCTCGGAACGTTCACCTGCGGTCCAGGCCGGCAGCCCTTGTGCTCCAGATCACATCGGGGAATGGTGGAGAGCAGGTCCGGCGGGCCGCAGGGGGCGCCCCGGGGACACCAGGAGGAGTGCCATGGCGGACAAGACCCATTCGGCCGGCAACGGGGCTGTTCCCACCGCGGACAGCCCCGCCGCCATTCGCAACGTGGCGCTCGTCGGCCCGTCGGGTGGCGGCAAGACCACCCTCGTCGAGGCGCTCCTGGTCGCCGCCGGTGTGCTGACCCGGGCGGGTTCGGTGGTCGACGGATCGACGGTCTGCGATTTCGACGAGGCCGAGATCGGCCAGCAGCGCTCGGTCGGGCTGGCGCTTGCCCCGTTGCAGCACAACGGGATCAAGGTCAATCTGATCGACACCCCCGGATACGCGGATTTCGTCGGGGAACTCCGCGCCGGGTTGCGCGCCGCCGACTGCGCACTGTTCGTGATCGCGGCCAACGAGGACATCGACGAGCCGACCAAGGCGTTGTGGCAGGAATGCGCGGCGGTGGGGATGCCGCGGGCGGTGGTCATCACCAAGCTCGATCACGCCCGCGCCAACTACGCCAATGCCCTGGCCGGCGCCCGGCAGGCGTTCGGTGACAAAGTCGCGCCGCTGTACTTCCCTGCGGGAGAGGGAGTCATCGGGCTTCTCACCCGCACCTATTACTGCTATAGCGACGGCACCCGCACCACCCGGCCGCCCGACGGCGCCTATGACGACGAGATCGCCGAGCTCCGCGGCTCTCTGATCGAGGGAATCATCGAGGAGTCGGAGGACGAGACGCTGATGGAGCGCTACCTCGGCGGCGAGGAGATCGACGAGGCGGTGTTGATCGCCGACCTCGAGAAGGCGGTGGCCCGCGGCTCGTTCTTCCCGGTGATCCCGGTGTGCAGTGGATCCGGGGTCGGCACGCTGGAGCTGCTGGAGATCGCCACCCGCGGCTTCCCGTCGCCGCCCGAGCACCGTCTGCCGGAGGTGTTCGCGGCGAGCGGCGCGGCCCGCAAGCCGATGGCCTGCGACCCGTCCGGTCCGCTGCTGGCCGAGGTGGTGAAGACGACGTCGGATCCCTATGTCGGCAGGGTCAGCCTGGTCCGGGTGTTCTCCGGCACCATCAGGCCCGACGCCACCGTGCATGTGTCGGGCCATTTTTCTGCCTTCAACGACGCTGTGGCACCTGAGGGATCCCACGGCCACGCAGATCATGATGAGGACGAGCGCATCGGCACCCTGTCCTTCCCGCTGGGCAAGCAGCAGCGCCCGGCCCCGTCGGTGGTGGCCGGGGACATCTGTGCGATCGGGCGACTGAGCCGAGCCGAGACGGGTGACACGCTCAGCGACAAGGCCGATCCTCTGGTGCTGCGTCCGTGGACCATGCCCGACCCGCTGCTGCCGATCGCGGTTCAGCCACGCGCCAAGACCGACGAGGACAAGCTCTCGGTCGGGTTGCAGCGGCTGGCGGCCGAGGACCCCACGCTGCGCATCGAGCAGAATCCCGAAACGCACCAGATCGTGCTGTGGTGCATGGGTGAGGCGCACGCCGGGGTGGTGCTCGACGGATTGTCGCGGCGCTACGGAGTGTCGGTGGATACGGTCGAGCTGCGGGTACCGCTGCGAGAGACGCTCGGCGGCAAGGCAAAAGGACACGGCAGGCACGTCAAGCAGTCCGGCGGGCACGGACAGTACGCGGTCTGCGACATCGAGGTCGAGCCGCTGCCGGAGGGCACCGGGTTCGAGTTCGTCGACAAGGTCGTCGGCGGATCCGTACCGCGCCAGTTCATCCCGAGCGTCGAGAAAGGCGTCCGCGCGCAGATGGAGAAGGGGGTCGGTTCCGAGGTCGGGTATCCCGTCGTCGACATTCGGGTGACGCTGGTCGACGGCAAGGCACACAGCGTCGACTCCTCTGACTTCGCCTTCCAGATGGCCGGTGGCCTGGCGTTGCGGGAGGCGGCCGAAGCTGCCGGAGTGAATCTGCTCGAGCCCATCGACGACGTGACCGTGGCGGTACCGGACGATCTGGTAGGCGCGGTGATGAGCGATCTTGCCGCCCGGCGCGGCCGTGTACTCGGCACGGACAAGGCCGACGAGGACCGGACCGTGGTGAAGGCGGAGATTCCCGAGGTCGAGCTGACCCGGTATGCGATCGACCTGCGGTCACTGTCGCATGGCGCCGGGACGTTCACCCGACAGTTCGCCCGCTATGAGCCGATGCCAGAATCGGCCGCCGCCCGGATACGCCGCTCCGCGTAGTCCTCAGTCAGCTCCCCATCGTGGCGTAGAACTCGTCGCTGCCTGCGCCGTCCTCAAGCTGGACGTCAAAGGTGTTCAGGGCGAAGGCAAGTGTGCTGTAGCCGCCGAAGGTGAACATCAGGTCCATCCGCTGCCGGTCGTCGAGCCGCTCCCCCAGGCGCTCCCAGACCCCGGCCGATATCCGGGATCCGGCGTGCAGTTCATCGATCGCGTCCAGCACGGCCTGATCGAATTCGTCTGCCGCTGAGCCGCTTTGGGCCGAATCGATATCGGCCTCGGTGAGCCCGGCCGGTAGGGCCATTGCACTGTGATGACCCCACTCGTACACACAGCCGTGGTGAAAGGCCGTACGCAGGATCACCAACTCCCTGATGCGCTCGGGCAACGTGGAGTCCTTTTGCAGGTAGGTGTTGAACGGCAGAAATGCCCCCGCCAGCACGGGATGGCGCACCAGTGTCGACAACGCGTTGCCCACCTTGTCCGGGCGGCGTCGCTCCGGCGGCACCGTGGAGGCCAGCGCCTCGCGTGCCTGATCGTCCCAGTCCTCGGCCGGCAACGGCGTCAACATACGGTGGCCCCACTTTACGATCGACTAGTAAACTCCTTTACGATCGTAAAGGAATTTTTGCCGCAGCGCACACGAGGGGAAGCACCGATGGACGCCGCCACGGCCGAACCGGCCGGCTCGAGCACCACCCGCGAACGCCTCGTCGAGGCTGCGGTCCGGCTGTTCACCCGACACGGCTTCGCGGGTACGTCGCTGCAGATGATCGCCGACGAACTCGGCTTCACCAAGGCCGCCATCTACTACCACTTCCGTACCCGCGAACAGCTGCTGACGGCCGCGCTGGACCCGCTCCTGCGGCAGATGCAGCAGATCGTCGAAGAGGCCGAGAACCTCCGCGGCGTACACAACCGGGCCGATCGCATGGTTCGCGGCTATGCCGACCTGGCCGTGCACAACCGCGCCATGGTCTCGGTGCTGGGCACCGACCCGAGCGTGAACGAGGCCCTGCGCACCCGGACCGAGTGGGACACGGTCATCGACCGCCAGATGGCTCTTCTGGCCGATGTCGATCCCGGGCCGGCAGGCACCGTCAAGGCGGCGCTGGTGTTCTCAGGGATCGCCGGGGCCGCAGGCATCGCCTCGGCAGGACTCACCGATGAGCAGCTCTACCACCATCTGACCGAGGCGGCTCGCCGCGCCCTCGGCCTACGCATCACCCGCACAGTCCACCGAAAGGAACAGGGATGACAGTCAAGACAGCATTGGTCACCGGGGGCGCCTCCGGAATCGGCAAGGCGATCGCCGACCGGCTGGCGGCCGACGGTTACCAGGTGGCCACCCTCGACCTCAACGCCACCGACGACCCGCACTCCTACGCGGCCGACGTCACCGATCGAGCCCAGGTCGACGCGGTCTTCAAGGCGGTCCGCGAGCAGTTGGGCCCCGTCACGATCCTGGTGAACTCGGCCGGTCTCAGCGATTTCACGCCATTCACCGAACTCACCTTCGAGCGTTGGCAGAAGGTCGTCGACGTCAACCTCAACGGCGTCTTCCATGTCGTACAGGCGGCACTGCCCGACATGATCGGCGCCGGCTGGGGCCGCATCGTCAACATCTCCTCGTCCAGCACCCATTCCGGCGTGCCGTACATGTCGGACTACGTGGCCGCCAAGTCCGCGGTCAACGGGCTGACCAAGTCACTGGCCCTGGAATTCGGCCCGGCCGGCATCACGGTCAACGCCGTTCCGCCGGGTTTCATCGACACACCGATGCTGCGCGCCGCCGAATCTCGTGGCGAGCTGGGCGACATCCAGAACACCATCGACGCCACCCCGGTACGGCGGATAGGGCGGCCGGAGGACATTGCAGCAACGTGTTCGTTCCTCATCTCGGAGGAGGCCGGCTACATCACGGGCCAGGTCGTCGGCGTGAACGGCGGCAGAAATACCTGATCAGCGCTTACGCTGTGACGGGGGTCTCCCAGAGTTGGCAATTTGATGTTCGCCGCACTGGACGGCCTGTAGTTGCAGTTGTCTCTGGTTGTTTGCGACAGTTTTGCTCACTTACTAGCTGGCTGCGTCAATATGTCGGAGGTTTGCGCGTGGCCTCATCCACCGCGACAGTGCGGGACCGCTTCCAACAGCGGTTCAAGCACTGGCGGTACGACCCGCCGTACAAGTCCGCATGCGCGGGCATGGTCATCCTGCTGATCGCGGTGCTGGTGTTGACGTGGATGCAGTTCCGCGGCGTATTCGAGGAAAAGACGCAGCTCACGGTTTTGTCCAACCGTTCCGGTCTGTCGATGGATCCGGGCTCGAAGGTCACGTTCAACGGGGTACCGATCGGCAGGTTGACGGCCGTGGACGTGGCGGACGTCGACGGCGAGCAGCAGGCCCAACTGACGCTGGACATCAAGCCCAAATACCTCAAGCTGATCCCCGAGAACGTCACCGCCGAACTGAAGGCCACCACGGTGTTCGGCAACAAGTACATCTCGTTCGTCGCGCCGGACAATCCGTCGTCGGCACGGGTCGACCCGGCCCATCCGATTCGCGCCAAGGGCGTCACGACGGAGTTCAACACGCTGTTCGAGACGATCACCGCGATCTCCGAGCAGATCGACCCGATCAAGCTCAACGAGACCCTGACCGCGACCGCGCAAGCTCTCGACGGCTTGGGTGACAAGTTCGGCCAGTCGATCATCAACGGCAACGACATCCTGGCCGACCTCAACCCGCGGATGCCCCAGATCCGCCGCGACATCTCCGGCCTGGCCGACCTCGGCGAGGTCTACGCCGAGGCCGCCCCCGACCTGTTCGACGGCCTGACCAACGCCGTCACCACCGCCCGCACCCTCAACGAGCAGCGTGGCAACCTCGACCAGGCGTTGGTGGCCGCGGTCGGCTTCGGCAACACCGGGGGCGACATCTTCGAGCGCGGCGGCCCGTACCTCGTCCGCGGCGCCCAGGACCTGCTGCCGGTCAGCGCGATGTTGGACCGCAACAGCCCGGCGCTGTACTGCATGATCCACAACTACGCCGAGGCTGCGCCGAAGTTCGCCCAGCAGACCCGTAACGGCTATGGATTCGAGCTTCAGGACTTCCTCGTCGGTGCACCCAACCCGTGGGTCTATCCGGACAACCTGCCCCGGGTGAACGCCACCGGCGGCCCCGAAGGGCGGCCCGGCTGCTGGCAGCCGATCACCAAGGACCTGTGGCCGGCTCCCTACCTGGTCATGGACATCGGTGCCTCGATCGCGCCGTACAACCACTTCGAACTCGGCCAGCCGCTCGTGTCCGAGTACGTGTGGGGCCGCCAGATCGGCGAGAACACGATCAACCCGTAGCGCGTCAGCCGTTACGGACCTTGGTCACCTGCTCGGTGAACACCGCGTTGAGCATCTCGACATCCGGCATGACGCTGCGGCTGCTCGACTCGCCGCCCACCGCGATGCACATGACGACGATGTCACCGACCTGCGCCGTGTAGCCCTTGATCATCATCTTCATGGTCTCGCCGACGACGCCTGCGGTCGACGTCATGTCGAAGCCGACCTGGGCATCGGCCTTGCTGGCCGGCGGTTCGAGGCGGTGCACCGCCGCTTCGGCTTTCACACCGTCCTTCTCGACGCTGAACGCCTGGCACTGGCTCAGCCATTTCTCGGTCACCGCCACCAGTCCGGAGCCCGGTTCACGGCTGAGGGTGGCGATCACCCCCGGGGTGCCCTGCCGTTCGGTGACCATGGCGGCCACCCCGCTGGACAGCGAGGTCTTGTCCGAGGAATCGCACTCCGGAGGGTCGGCCGGGCCGGTGCCGGACTTGCCCGACTCCTCGGCCATCTTCTGGCTGACGTCCTCCACATGCCAACCGGCCGGGAAGTCACTACCGGTGACCAAGAGTCCGGTCAATGACGAGTCGACCGTCACGGTCGGTTCATCGGTGCATCCGGCCAACACCACCGTGGCGGCCAGCAGTGCCCCCGCCACTTTGCTGAGCTTCCGGGTGATTCGCTGCATAGCGGTACGGTAACCGGCCCACAAGGCCGCTCGGCGCACCAATTTCAGACGGGCCGAGTGGTCTTGACCTCCAGTTGGGCCTCGAGCTTCTCCTCGTAAGCGCCCTCGTCCCGGCCGAGCGCGATGGTGGCGGCGGCCATCGCCCCGATTGCCACCGCGAGTACGACGGGCTCCCACCCGGTGATCGACAGGTGCTCCCCCAGCACCACGGAACCGAGGACGACGGCCACGACCGGCTCGAGCACCAGCATGGTCGGCACCGAGGTCTGCAGCGAGCCGGCGTGAAATGCCGACTGCTGCAACAGCGTCGCAACCACCCCGAGGGTCACCACGAGGTACAGGGCCGGCGTGGTCAGCACGGCGAGCACACCGTCGACTGCGATCGTGTGCATCACGATCTTGGTCAGTACGGCGACCACGCCGAACATCACGCCCACGGCCAGTGCCAACAGCACCGCGCGGCGCCAGTTGGTGCTCCGCGTGGCGGCCAGGACACACAGGCCGACGGCCGCGGCGCACACCACGACGACGGTGACCGTGGTGGCCACCGATACCCCATAGGTTCCGGTGCTGGCCCTGGCCAGCGCCACGAACACAGTCAGCGCGCCGGTCAGCAGCAGGGCCCACAGCCATTCGGCGCGGCTGACCTTGCGGTGGGCCAGCCGGGCACTGAGCGGAAGCGCGAACAACAGTGCCGAAACCAGCACCGGTTGGACAAGCAGCAGCGAGCCGAATCCGAGTGCCAGCGCCTGGAACACGTACCCGGCCACCGCCGATGCGGTCCCGGCCCACCACAGCCTGCGGCGCAGCAGGGTCCGCAGCATGACGGTGCTGACGCCCTTTTCGGGCGGAACGTCCATGGTGGCGCGCTGCCGCACCACAATGCCGACAGCCGCGAAAACCGCTGCGCACAGGGCGAACAGCACCGCAAGACTGTTGCCGAGCAAGCCTCGTCAACCCCTCCCGGGCCGATGTGTCGACCTCTCGAGAAGAGAAGGCCAGTGCCCTTCAACCGTAGAGCGCGGACGCGCTGCGCGCTGCTCCGGGCTAGACGACCTGCAGATGCCGCTTCGGGGGCTCGTCGGCAGAGTCTGTGGGAGCGGTCGGCGGGGCGGGAGCGATCTTGTCGTTGACGCTGGCCACGGCCAGGTCGACGCGGTTCACCGCGTTGTCGCACATGTCGCGGACCCGGCCGCTGGCGGTCTCGACCTCGTCGGCGGCACTGCGCAGGTAGGCCCTGAGATTGATCCGGAGCCGCTCACCGGCCCGGCGTGCCCGCAGCCGTACCCGGTCGTCGACCTCGACGGTCACGTAGGGCAACAACCGAAACCTCATGACAGAAACCTCATAGCCGCGCTCCCATCTCCGCTTGCCTTGGCACACAGTAACCGCGCCCGGCCGGTGTTCGAGCCAGACGTGATCGGCGCCGCATTCCGCCAGTTTATGGCGGGTAGATCACTTCGGCAGCTAGCTTCCCGCGCCGTCCCAGTCGGTCAGGGTCCAGCCGTCGGTCGGATTGCCCTTGATGACGACGTATCCGGTGTTGTCGAGCGGGTGCTGCATCAGCAGCTGAGGATTGGGGTTGCGGACGTTCATCTGCACCCACAACATGATCGCGGCGCCGTGCGAGTACGCGACCGGATCGTCGTCGCCGCTGTCGTAGATCTGCTGCACCGCCCCGTCGAACCGGGCGTCGAACTCGTTGCCGTCGATCGAGCCGGGGATCCGGGCGGTCCGGTCACCACGCAGCCACTGCTCGGGGGCGGTGAAGTACGTCTGGACCGCGCTCGCCTCGGGCTGGCCCTCGTAGATGCCTGCCTCGACTTCGTGGAGCCCGGGCAGCACGGTGATCGACTCGTGCAGGGTGTCGGCCATCGGCTGTGCGGTCTGTTGGGTGCGGATCATGGTCGAGGCGAAGATGCCGTCATAGTGGTTCGGCGCCAGGCGTCCTGCGCTGGCGACGGCTTGCTGCCGGCCCAGGTCGGTCAGCGGCGGCCCCGGCGTGGAGCTGTCGATGAGGCCGGAGGCGTTCCCGGCAGACTGGGCGTGCCGGACGAAGGTCAGGGTGATGGAGCGGTAGCCGCCCGCCGCCGCGGCCGGCGCCAGCAGCGTGGCGAGGACAAGAACGACGGCGGCTGACAGCGGGAGTGCTCGTAGTTTTCGCACACCGGCCATAATTCACCCTCCGGCGTAGGTTCGTCAGGGTGACTACCACTCTCGATGACGCCCGCGTCGCGGACGCGCTGGACCGGATGTACGCCGCCTCCGACGAGCAGTTCAAGAAGATGCGCGAGGGCGGGTCGGGCCGGTTCGCCGATCTGTCCGGTGCTTCCGCCCAGGAACGTGCGGATGCGCTCTCCGACATCTACATGCCGGTGACGCGAGAGGCCGGCCGGTTGCTCTACTCCCTGGTTCGGGCCACCAGGCCCGCGCTCGTGGTCGAGTTCGGGATGTCGTTCGGTCTCTCGGCGCTGCACCTGGCATCGGCAGTGCGCGACAACGGAACCGGTCGGGTCTTCACCACCGAGCTCAGTGCCGCGAAGATCGCCGCGGCCAAGCAGACCTTCGCCGAGAGCGGCCTCGACGACGTCATCACCGTGCTGGAGGGCGATGCGCTCGAGACGCTCAAGACGCTGACGGGTGACATCGGCTTCGTCTTGCTCGACGGCTGGAAGGAGCTCTATCTGCCGGTGCTCAAGCTCCTCGAGCCCCAGCTCGCCACGGGGGCACTGCTGGTCGCGGACAACACGTCGATGGCTGACACCCAGCCGTATCTGGACCACGTCCGCGAGCCCGCCAACGGGTACGTCAGCGTGAACTTCCTGGCCCGCGACAGCGACAGCATGGAGCTCAGCTGCCGCACTTAGCCGGTTCGGCCGGGCTACGGTGCTGACATGGTGGATTTCGCGCTGCGGTCATGCGGGCTGCGCGGTCACGCCACGTTTGCCCCGGACGAACCGGAACTACGCGACCGGTTGCGCGTAGACACCCCTGTCGGCGAGGCGTGGCGTTGTCTGCGGTGCGAGACGTTCGTGGTCGGCCCTCCTCGCGGTCACGGGCCCGCCGACACCGCACCGGAGATCCCCCGCGGCCGGCTGCTGCGAGACCGCACCATCATGCGACTGCTCGCCGCCGAGCGGGCGGTGCGCGGGATCGTGTTCACGCTGCTGGCAGTGGGCATCCTCAAGGTCCGCGCATCCCGCAGTGAGCTACAGGACGCGTTCGACAAGGATATTCCGCTGATGCGGCCGCTGGCCGACCAAATCGGTTGGAACATCGACGATTCCAAGATCGTGCGGCACATCGGCGAGGCGTTCACCTTGTCGTCGACCACCCTGCTGTGGATCGCCCTCGGTGTCGCCGCCTATGCCCTGGTCGAGTTCACCGAGGCCGCCGGCCTGTGGCTGATGAAGCGATGGGGCGAGTACTTCGCGGTGATCGCCACCGGCGTCTTCCTGCCGCTCGAAATCTACGAGCTCACCGAGAAGGTGACCGCCCTGCGTCTCGGCGCACTCGTGATCAACCTGGCCGCAGTGGTCTGGTTGCTCTGGAGCAAGAGGCTTTTCGGGATCAACGGTGGCGGCGAGGCGTACCGCACCGAGCATCACACCGAGAGCCTGCTCAGTGTCGAACGGGCCGGGTTGGCCACGCCTGATGCTCCTCACGCGAGCGGTTCCGATACGCCGACGGCGTCTGACCACAAAACTGAGTGAAGCACCGGGTGAACGAGCTGAGATTCTCGAACCCCACCGCCGTCGCGGTCGCCTGCACCGACTGATCGGGCCCGGCCAGCAATGCCATGGCCCGCAGCATCCGAGCATGCAGAAGATATGTCCGCCAAGAGATTCCGATCGTGTCGGCGAACAAGCGGCGCAACGTCCGTTCGGACACCGCCACCGCCCGGCTGACGTCCTCGGCGGTCACCGAGGCGAGGTGTTCCTTGGTGTACGCCAACGCGGCAGCGACGATCGGATGATCGGTGGTCGGCAGGCTCAGCGGCGCTTCGTGATCGAGCGCCTCGACGACGAGGTTGGCCAACGTTCGGAAAAACGTGTCGGATGTGTCATCGCCATGGGCCCGGTCCACCGGCCAGCGCAACCCGTAGATCATCATCTCGCGGATCAGCGGGGACACGGCGATGATCCGAGCCCGGTCGCCGCCATCGGCGATCATCTCCGCATCGAACATCACCGCGACGGTCTTGACATCGGGGTTCATCACGGCCTGGTGTTGCAGGCCGGCGGGAATCCACGCGGCCTGCTGCGGCGGAAGGAGATAGTGCGCGGCGTCCGTCTCGACCTCGACCACACCGTGCAGCGCGTACTCGATCTGGTGCACCTCGTGGGAGTGCCAGCCGGTGATCAGCCCGTCGCCTTGGTAGAGGTAGCTGCCGGCCAGCGCATGTCCGCCACGGCGCAGTTCGATGACCGGCCTCGACATGTTGGCCGGTTCAGTCAAACCTCTGTCCGAAAGTGCAGAGACGGTCACACCGTCCGAGGGTACTAGTTGATCTATGCAGACCGACGACCTGATCCTCATCAGCATCGACGACCACGTCGTCGAGCCTCCCGACATGTTCCTCAACCATGTCCCGGCGAAGTACAAGCCCGAGGCACCCATCGTCGTCACCGACGACAAGGGCGTCGACCAGTGGATGTACCAGGGCCGCCCGCAGGGTGTGTCCGGTCTCAACGCGGTGGTGTCCTGGCCGGCCGAAGAGTGGGGCCGTGATCCGGCCGGCTTCGCCGAGATGCGGCCGGGCGTCTACGACGTCCACGAGCGGGTCCGCGACATGGACCGCAACGGCATCCTGGCCTCGATGTGCTTCCCGACCTTCACCGGGTTCTCCGCGCGTCACCTCAACATGACCCGTGAGGACGTCACGCTGGTGATGGTGTCGGCCTACAACGACTGGCACATCGACGAGTGGGCCGGTTCGGCGCCCGGGCGCTTCATCCCGATCGCGATCCTGCCGACGTGGACTCCCGAGGGGATGTGCGCCGAGATCCGCCGCGTGGCCGCCAAGGGTTGCCGCGCGGTGACGATGCCCGAACTGCCCCACCTCGAGGGTCTGCCGAGCTACCACGACGAGGAGTACTGGGGCCCGGTGTTCCGCACCCTGTCGGAGGAGAACGTGGTGATGTGCCTGCACATCGGCACGGGCTTCGGGGCGATCAGCATGGCGCCCAACGCGCCGATCGACAACCTGATCATCCTTGCCACCCAGGTCTCGGCGATGTGTGCCCAGGACCTGCTGTGGGGACCGGCGATGCGCAACTACCCCGACCTCAAGTTCGCCTTCTCCGAGGGCGGAATCGGTTGGATTCCTTTCTATCTCGATCGCAGCGACCGCCACTACACCAACCAGAAGTGGCTGCGCCGCGACTTCGGCGACAAGCTGCCGTCAGACGTGTTCCGCGAGCACTCACTGGCCTGCTACGTCACCGACAAGACCTCACTCAAGCTGCGCCATGAGATCGGTATCGACAACATCGCGTGGGAGTGCGACTACCCGCACAGCGATTGCTTCTGGCCCGATGCCCCCGAGCAGGTGCTGGCCGAGCTGAATGCCGCCGGCGCAAGCGATTCCGACATCAACAAGATCACCTGGGAGAACTCGGCACGGTTCTTCGGCTGGGATCCGTTCGCGCTGACCCCGCGCGATCAGGCCACCGTCGGCGCACTACGCGCCAAGGCCACTGACGTCGACACCTCGATCCGTCCGCGCGCGGAGTGGGCCCGCCTCTACGAGCAGAAGCAGCTCACCAAGGCCTGAGTCGTTCGATCTGCCGTTGGCTCTGCGGTGAGGGCGCGAAAGTTCGAGTAACGAACGCCTTCACCGCAGACCCAACGTTTGGTGCTCGGGAGCGCACCATCCGGGATTCGGGAAGTGAGCCTCACGCGTGCAAGGTGACGCCGCGGCCCTTGGCGTTCATCGAGGTGAAGGCCTCCGAGATCGCGATCTCGCCAGCCGGAAGGTGGGCCGCGACGACCGCCTGGGATTTGAATGCCACTGCGGCGGCGCTCAAGCTGTGTCCGAATACGTGGTTCTGGTCCGGGGATTCACCCCAGACCAGAATCTCGGCACACCCGGCGGGAAGCTGTCGGCCGTCATCCGAGATCACCTGGGCATAGGCATCGGGTCCCATGACCAGGACGCACCGCTCCTCGTCCGGTAGGCCCGGTGCTCCCCCCGCATCGACCAACTCGGCACCGAGGATCTGCACCGGCCGAACGTCGACCGCATCGGACAGCGCCACGCTGACCCGCCAACCACTCATCGTCCGGTCGACGATCAGTCCCCCGGCGTTGACAGCCAGTTCCGCGGCGTCCCGTGCCACCACGTGCATACGGTATCCGACTGCACCGCCGCCCTTTTCGCCCTTCATCGCAGTACTCGCACCGGGACGTGGGCCCATCCCGCGACGTTCTGCATACTCACTCGCTCGCAGCGGTCCCACGCCACCTCGTAGCGGGGCATGAAGTCCAGGAGCTTGTCCAGGGCGATGCTGCATTCCAATCTGGCCAGTGCAGCACCGAGGCAGCTGTGGATCCCGTATCCGAATCCGAGGTTCTGAGCCTCGGTCCGGTCTCGGTCGATGTCGAACACGTCGGGATCCGTCCAGGCATCGGGGTCACGGTTGGCCGAACCGCCGACCAGGAACACCGGCTTGCCCGCCGGAATCGTCACACCGTGCAGCTGGATCTCACGTTGCGAACGCCGAACGTTGTACTGAGCAGGAGCCTCGTACCGCAGCAGTTCTTCGATCGCGGCCGGTATCTTGCCGCGGTCCTCACGCAGACGCTGCCACTGTTCGGGGTGGCGGGCGAACATCACGGTGGCCGCACCGACCAGCTTGGTCACCGTCTCGGCCCCGGCACCGCCGAGAAGTGTGGCGAATCCTGCGATTTCGGAATTGCGCAGGCGGGTCAGCTCGCCGTCCTCGCGTTCGATCTCGGCCGAGATCAGCCGGCTGATCATGTCGTCGCACGGCTCGGCCTGGCGCTGTTTGATCAGGTCGTAGTACAACAGCCATGACTGCGCCATCGCTTCGATCCCGGATTCCGACATCTCGATCTGGCCCGGCTCCCGGTGCAGCGAGGCATCGATCCACAGCCGTACCTGCTGGCGTGATTCCGGCGGGACCCCGAGCATGGTGGTGATGACCTCGACCGGGAAGTACGCCGAGAAGTCGGACACCACATCGAATTCCGCCGGATCGACGGCCGCGAGGTAGCGATCGATCTGCTGGGACACCATGTCCTGCAACGCGGTGATCGCCCTCGGGGTGAAGACCTTGTTCACCAGGCTGCGCATGTGCCGGTGCTCGGGCGGATCCAGCGAGATGATCATCTTCGCCGGTGCCTTCTGCCCTGTCCGGACCATGGCGAGGTCGACGCCGTATGCCGACGAGTACGTCTCGAAGTCCTTGAATGCGGCCGCCACGTCGACGTGTCGGGTCAGCGCGTAGAAGTCGTATTCGGCGCTGTAGTAGACCGGGGCTTCGGACCGCATGCGCCGATACGTCTCGTACGGACCGTTGAAGAAATCCGCCGAAAACGGGTCGAACACCACCTGCGCCGTCGTCAACATGGCCTCCCGCCGGAACACCCAACCCGCCCCGACATCATTGCGGGACGCCCAACTGTAATAGTTACAGTAGGTCTTGTTCAAGTATCCGATCGGCTAGTACCTCGGTTAGCGCGGGTGGCACCCCACTTCGCCTGGTCAGCACCGGCCTTCGAGTTACCGCTGGAGTCACCTGGTCGGCGGTACCAGCGCGGTGAACTCGGCGCTCTGCGGCAGTAGCTGCACAAGGGTTGATCCGACCGCCCACATGGCAGGCGGATCGGCGATCTGCCATAGCGTCTCGCAGGTATTGGTGTCGACTGCCGTCAATGCCCCGTCACGTTCGAATCGACCGATCACCACCGTGCCGTCGGAGCCGACGAAGTCCATCGCACCCAGCGGTACCCCGGAACACGCCGAGACCTGGTCGCCAGTCGTCAGGTCGAACTTCTTCCACACCACGTCACGTCCGTGGACACCGAGATCGTGGTTGATGAAGAGGTGTTCGCCGAGGAATCGGTCCGCTACGGCGTTCTCGGTCCTGACCACCGACATCGGAGTGCCGTGATTGTCGAGCACCAGCTGCGCATCGTCGAGGTTGATCGCCAACACCGGCAGCTCACCTTCGCCGGTGGGCACAGCCGATGCCCCCTTCGGTGGGCGATACTCGCCGACCTTGGTGCCCTTCTCGTCGTAGAACCCGAACACCTGGGAACCACGGCCGCGCCGCTCATCCACCATGAAGCCGCCGATGACGGGTTCGACTTGCCGGTCGACGTTTTCGGCCAGCACCGCCCCGTCGACGACAGAGAACACGGTCTCCGGACCGTCGGCATTCATGGTCGCCGCTACCGTTGCCGGTGGGTCGCCCGGGAATCGGCTTCGGTCGAACGTCGACAGCAGGTCACCGTCGCCCGCCACCGACCACGTCAGCTGTCCCTGGTCGCCGATACCGTGCGCTCCGACACCGGTTTCCAACGCGACCGCATAGTTGCCGACCTGCTTCACTTCAAGAGCTCGCGCGCCTTCCTGTTGTGGACGAAGTCCGGTCGGAACGTGCGCGATGATTGCACCTGCGTCACTGTCGACGACCCACACATCGTCGCGATCATCGCTCAACAGATCGTTGACACACACCAGCCGTCGCGGGCCGTTGAGAAAGCAGTCGGCGGATCGGGCATCGGGAATGTCCACCGGAGGAAAGAGCGCCGTACCGTTCGAGACATCGATGCCTAGCACCGCGGTCTTCCTCAGTCCCTTTGTGCGGACAAGATACTCGACAGTGAAATAGGCGCGGTTGCCGTCGTTGCCGATGAATTCCGGGTTGATCCTGACCGGTTCGGAAAGGATCTTGTTGAGATCCACCCGCCACCCTGGCACCGGCTCCGATTGCAGCGACGGCAACAACACCTGACCTGGTACGCCGACCCGGCCGGGGTAACTGACCGGATCGAGTTCAACCGCGGACGGAAATGGGAGCCAACAGCCGCTGACGAGGCCTGCGATGCCGACGAGCGTCGCCGGCCACCACTTCCGACAGTGCCCACCGGATCCCGCCTCCGACCCACGCATGCGATACCCCCAAATCTCGTCTGCCTGGACATCGGTGACATTAGCAACGGTGCGACGCCGGCCCGGACATCAATTTGTGTTCAAGGGATAACGCACTCCGTCAGTGGGTGATCTGCCAGTCGGCGGCCTCGCGCTGCTGATTCCAGAACTCGTCAAAACGTCCGCGCGCAGCCAGCAGTTCGTCGATACTGCCGTCCTCGACGATCTTTCCGCCATCGAGGAACAGCACCCGGTCCGCATGCCGGATGCTGGCCAGGCGGTGCGCGACGATGACGCGGGTGCGCGACTTCTCATCAGCGGTCAGGGCATCGACCACGGCAGCCTCGTTCTCGGTGTCCAGCGCGCTGGTCGCCTCGTCCACCAGCAGCACCGGCGCCGGCTTGACCAGGGCACGCGCGATGCTGACCCGCTGACGTTCGCCACCCGACAGTGCCGTCCCGGCTTCACCGACCTTGGCACCGTCACCGTCGGGCAGCCGCGCAGTCAGCTCGTCCACACGGGCCAGTCGCGCCGCGGTGGCGAGCTGCCCGGGATCGGCGTTCGGGTCGCCGACCAGAATGTTCTCCCGGATCGTGCCGTCGAACAGATAGGGGTGCTGGAACACCACACTTGTTGCCGCCCTGCGGGTTTCAGCGTCCATCTGGGCCGTGTCGACACCGTCGATCAACACTCGCCCCGCGGTCGGCTGGTGCAGGCCCGCGATCAGCGAGAGGATCGTGCTCTTCCCCGAACCGGACGGGCCGACAATCGCGGTGGTACCACCGGGCTCCAAGGCGAAGCTGACGTCCTGCAGCACCGGGGTGGTTCCGTAACCGAAACTCACGCCTTCGAATTCGATACGCGGCGCGGCGGTCGTGTCCAGCGTGGCGCTGCCGGTGGCCATGACAGGAGCATCGAGGACGGCCCGGATCCGGCCGAGGGAAGCCCGGGTGGTTTCGATCGCCGGGGCCAGCTCCGACAGCGAGGTGAACGGCTCGAGGTAGCGCGCGGCGACGACGATCATCGCGATCGCCTCGGGCACGCCGAGAGCGCCGCGCAACGTCAGCACCGTGGCCATGCCGGCCAGGATCAGCAGTGCCAGTTGGCTGGCCAGGCTGAACAGCAACTGTCCGGGCACCTGCATGAGCAGCAGCCGCATGCTGGCGCCGTGCTGGGCAGCCAGGGCGTCGCCGACCATGCTGCGGGCCGGTTCCACCCGCCGGGCGGCGCGCAGCGCCTGCTGGGTGCGGGCAAACTCGATGATCCGTTCGGTGAATGCCCGGTTGGTCTCGTCGGCCACTGTGTCGGCCTTGCGGCTCAGCCGGCCCGAGGCCCAGAACGCACCGAGCAGGACGACGACACCGGCGAGCGCGGCCAACCCGAGTGGGACCGAAATGAACAGCAGCGCAATGCCGATGGCTGCGGGTAGCAGAATCGCCCCGATCAACGGCGTCAGGAGGTTGACCACCATGCCGACCAGTTCGGGTCCGGTCGCCGCGATGGCCTGACGGGCGTTGGCGGTGTTCGCCCCGTTGTCGCCCCCCAGCCAGTCCATCCGGATGCCGGGCAGCCGGTCGGCCACATCGTGTTGAGTGTTGTCGAGCAGGGCGAAGCCGAGATCGAATCCCAGCCGTGACGTTGCGGTGTCGATGATCCAGCCGATGACCGTGGCGGCGGTGAGCCAGCCCAGCCACGGCAGCGCGTCACGCGGCGCATCGCTGAACAACGCTGCCACAAGGGGGATCAGCAGCACGGTGCCGGCCGCGCGGATCACCACCGAAACGAGGGTCAGCGTGGCGTAGACGCCGACCCGGCCGCGGCGATCCGCCGGGATGAGAGCGATCAGGGTGCGGATCATCGTGCAGCCTCTCCTGCGGTGACGGCCTCGCCGGGATGCAGTGACTGACCGGTCTGCCAGAGCTGGTGGTAACGCCCACCCGCGGCGAGCAGTTCTTCATGGGTGCCGGTTTCGGCGATACGGCCGCCGTCGAGTACCACGATCTGATCGGCATGGGTGATGGTGTGCAACCGGTGCGCGATCACCAGCACGGTCCGGTCCTTGGTCAACCGATTGAGTGCCTGCTGCACAAGGTATTCCGATTCCGGATCGGCGAAGGCCGTCGCTTCGTCCAGGATCAGGACCGGGGTGTCGGCCAGGATGGCCCTGGCGATGGTGAGACGTTGCCGCTCACCGCCCGAGAGTGCCGACGACGCCCCGAGCACCGTCTGATATCCGTCGGGCAGGCGCAGGATCCGTTCGTGAATCTGGGCGTCGCGGGCGGCCTGCTCGATCCGGGTCTGGTCGGCGTCCGGGTCGGCCAGCGCGATGTTCTCGGCGACGGTACCCGCCACCAGCTGGGTCTCCTGAAGCACGAACCCGACCTGGCGGTACAGCTCGTCAGCCGGTAGGGACCGGATGTCCTTGCCGTCCAGCCGGATCGACCCCGTACCCACGTCATGGAACCGGGCCAGCAGCGCGGCCAGAGTGGACTTGCCCGAGCCAGAAGGACCGACGAGCGCGGTGACAGTGCCCGGACGCAAGGTCAGCGAGACATCCTGGATCACCGGAACGCTCGGCCGGTACCCGAAGGTCACGCCGTCGAACACCACTGCGGCCGACGCACCCGGCTCGTCCGCGTGCTCGAGCAGCGCCAGGTCCGCCTCGTCGAGCGCGTTCTGGATGCGGCGGGCGGCCAGCATGCCGCCACGGATTCCACCCAGCCCGTAGCCCACACCGAGCAGCCGGACGCCGAATGTGGTGCCCAGCAACAGGAACGGCAGCAGATCGACGGGGTCCATCGAGCCACCGATGATCATCGGGGTGCCGACGGCGGCGATCAGCCACAGGAACGTACCGGGCCTGGTGACCAGGTCCATCAGCGACTTCTTGCCGGTGAACGGGCGCTGCCAGCCGACCAGGAAGCCGATGTACTCGTCGAGGCGGCGACGGAAACTCGACGATGCCGCACCGCCGAACACCCGGACGACGGGCTGGCCCTCGAGGTAGGCGCCGGCCTCTCCACTCATCCGGTCGGCCCAGCGTTGCGCCTGGCCGATCTTGGCACCGGACTGGATGGTCATCACCGACATCAGCACCAGATAGGTGAGCACCGGGATGAACAGCACCAGTGCCAAGCGCCAGTCGACGGTGAACAGGTAGACCAGCACGGCCACCGGAGCAACCACCGCCGCAACGGCATCCGGGATCGCGTGGGTGACCAGGTAGTGCAGTGACAGGGTGTCGTCCTGCACCAGCTGTTTGATCGATCCCGAACCCCGGGCGGTGAACCAGCCGAGCGGCAATCGGGCCATCTTGGTCAACAGCCGGGTCCGCAACTCACGTGCGAACTTCGCGTCGAGCCGGTGCAGCCACAAGGTCAGGCCGGCACCGAGCAGCGCGCCCAGACCCAACAGCCAGACCGCAGTCAAACCCAGTGTCCACAACCGGGATTCATCAGCGCCGGACAGCAGCAGCCGGGCCAACTCGACCAGCAGGACGAAGGGCGCCAGCTGGACCAGGGTGATGATCGCCTGCAACACACCGGACACGATCAGCGGGGTTTTCAGTGGGGCCAGCAGCCGTCCCGCACCCTGCGCGCGCCAGGTGCCGCGTGCGGGCGCAGCCGAGGCTGCGGCGGCAACAGGCTCGGCCACAACAGCTTCGGGGCCGGCGGTTTCGGACTCGGCCTCAGGGCCGGGCTCGGCTTCGGTGCGATCGGTACCCATGGCCCGGCCCTCGGTCCAGTAGGCCTGGGCGTGCAGTTCTGATTTGGGGAAGCCGAACTCATCCTTCAGCCGCGCACGCAGATGTTTGAGCGAGCCGGCCTCCGGTGTCACCCAGCAGTACCAGTCCGACCAGTCCCTGGCCTCGATCGCGGCGGCCAGTGAGGTCGTGTCGTGGCGCTTGACCCAGTGCACCTGCAGCCGTGGGTGCTCGGCGATCGGGATCAGCAGGTCGTTCTCGTCGTGCTGTTCGAGATAGGCCTCGATCGGGATGTCACGCGGCAGGGCGCCGATGATCCCGTTGATGGCGGGTATGGCCGCCGCGTCGCCGATCAACAGGTAGCCGGCGGGCAGGTCGTCCGGCACGGTGAACCCCGTGGAGCCCAGGGCCATCACCGGGATCGTGTCGCCCGGCTTGGCAGTGCGCGCCCACTTCGACGCCGGTCCCGACGGCTCGTGCAGCACCACGTCCACCGCGAAATGCCCGGTGTCGGGATCCATTTCGGACATGGTGTAGCCGCGCTGGAATTCGGTCTTCGAGCCGTCGGGATCCGGAACCCAGAACCGCAGGTACGACGTCGGCTCGGCGATGGCGTCCTCGAACACCGTCGGCGACACCAGGCGCAGGCGCAGCATGTTCGGTGTCAGATAGGTCGTCTCGACCACGGTCGCCTGGTGATCACGCGCGCCGAAGCCGCGCATCATCACTCCCTGAAATCCGCGTGCCATCAGCGGTCCTCTCCCTGGGCGGTCAGATCCGCCACGATGTCGGTCATCGGCCTGCCGGGGGCCACGGACGTCAGCAGTCCCCGGATCAGCGCGTTCATCAGAAGTTCCAGATACTGCGGGCCACTGAGTTGCATACCCGCCGTGTGCACCGGCCCGAGCGCCGCGTCACCGGCCAGTCGTTGGGCGGCGGCATCGCGTTCCACGACGAACTCGTCGCCGCCGCTGGCCTCGGCCTTGAGTTCGTGCTGGGCCGCGAGCCCGATCGCGAGCACGGCCACCGAACTGCTGAGCAGCGCTGCCCCCTCGGCTGTGTAGCCGCGCCTACCCAGTGCGGCGATCTCGTCCGTCAGCAGCTGGGCGCCGGCTTCCCCGCGCGGGAACAGCACCTGCATGTAGGTGGCCAAGCCCGGATTGTCCAGGGTGAACCGGTGCAGGCTGACCCCGAACGCCAGCAGATGGTCTTCGACGGACCGGGCCGGATCGTCGACGAACTCCAGCTCGGCGAGCAGGCTCTCCCCGACCAGGCGCTCGAGCTCCCAGCGGCCGCTGATGTGGCGGTACAGCGCGGTCGCGGAGACCCCGAGTCGGGCGGCGACGGCATTGATGCTCAGGTTGCGCATGCCGAGCTCGCGACCGGCGGAGACGATGTCGGACACCGCGATCAGCGGCGGGCGCCCACCCACGCGCGCGGGGACACCGGTTCCGGCCACGACTACCTCCACAGGAAAGTTACCCCCACAAACTAAGGGTCACCTTAGTGCGCGTCAACCCCGCCCTTGCATAACAGAGCGATTGCTCTGTTATGGTGTCCGAGTGCCCCGCCCTCGCGTCTACGACCCGGATTCGGTGCTCGACGCCGCCGAAGCCCTGGCCGTGCACTCGGGACCGGCGTCGGTGACCATCCGCGCGATCAGCGAGGCCGTCGGCGTTTCCAACGGCGCGCTGTATCACTCGTTCGGATCCCGGGCCGGACTGCTCGGCCAGGTCTGGCTCCGGGCCGGGCGTCGATTCCTGGCCCTGCAGCGTGAGCTGGTCACCGCAGCGCACCGCGGCGCCGGCGCGATCGCCGCGGCCGCCTACGCTCCGGTGATATTCGCCGAACGCCACCGGGCCTCCGCGCGACTGCTGCTGCAGGTCGGTCGCGACCAGGTGCTCGGCCATGATCTCCCCGCCGAGCTGGTCGAACAGATACGCGAGCTCGAAAAACAGTTGGTGGACTTGATGATCGAACTCTCGATGGCCACGTGGGACCGGCGCGACCGGGCCGCGGTGGACACCGTGACGACCTGCATCGTCGACCTACCGACCGCGATCCTGTTGCACCGCAACCGACTCGACGACCAGACTTCCCGCCACCACCTCAGTGCCGCCGTGGCGGCCGTGCTGGCGGTAGGACCCGCCCCGAACCCCAGAAGGAAGGAATCCCATGGCCACAAATCTTGATTACGACGGCGAGATCGCCATCCTCGACCTCGGCGACGACGAGAACCGGTTTTCCCCAGAATTTCTCGACGAAGTCGATGCGCAACTCGACGCGGTCCTCGCCAGGGGCGCACACGGCCTGGTGACGACCGCGGACAGCAAGTTCTATTCCAACGGTCTCGATCTGGATTGGCTTGGCGCCCACAGTGATCAGGGCGATTGGTATGTCGGCCGGGTACAGGGCCTGTTGGCCCGCATGCTGACCCTGCCCATCCCGACGGTCGCGGCTGTGGTCGGACACGCCTTCGGGGCGGGCGCGATGCTCGCCATCGCCCACGACTTCCGCGTGATGCGCGACGACCGCGGTTTCTTCTGCTTTCCCGAGGTGGACATCCGGATTCCGTTCACACCGGGTATGGCCGCACTGATCCAGGCCAAGCTGAGCCCGCAGGCCGCGGTCGCGTCGATGACCACGGGCCGGCGGTTCGGCGGCGTCGATGCCAAGGCGTACGGCCTGGTCGACGCCACGGCCACCGAGGGATCGGTGACCATCACGGCCACCGAACTGCTGCGGCCGTTGGGCGCCAAGGACTCTGGCACCCTGGGTGCGATCAAGCAGGGCATGTTCGGCCCGGCGGTCCAGGCCCTGACCCGGGCCGGGCAGGCCGGCTAGACCGGGATGGTCGTGCCGGTCTCACGTTCGGCGAATTCGACGACGCGGGCGGCGATGTCGTAGTCGCACGCCACCGCGGAACGTCCCATCAGTACGGGACCGCCACGGAGCCCGAACCGGCCGTCCACCCCGACATAGCTTCCTGGCGGGATCGGTTCGCTCAGGCAGTACAGCGTGGGCGCCGCCCCCGCGTCGATGTCGTTGGCCAACACATCGGCCACCGCCTTGACGCCGCGCTGTACCGCGCTCATCAACGGTTTGTCGGAGACGTTCGGCAGATTGGACGCGACCCAGCCCGGATGCGTGAGTTGGGTGACCACCGGCGAATTCGCCGTACGCAGGCGGCGGTCGAGTTCAAGGCCCCACAGCATGACGGCCAGCTTCGACCGGCCGTAGGCACCCATCACCGTCCACTTGTGGTGGCGCAGGTGCATGTCATCGAGGTGCAGCGTCGCGGACTTGTGCGCTTCGGAGCCGACGTTGACGATCTGTCTACGGACCCTGCCGAACAACAGATTGGTCAACGCGAACGGTCCGAGAAGGTTGGTGCCGATGGTCGTCTCGAAACCGTCGACCGTGTCCGTGCGGTGCTGGCTCAGCGCCCCGGCGTTGTTGATCAGGATGTCGACGTCACCTTCGAGGCGCCCCGGAAAGGCTTGCACCGAGGACAGATCGGCGAGGTCGAGTTCGATCACCTCGGTGGACCCGCCGATCTCCGCCGCGCGTTCGGCGCCCAGCGCAGTGTTGCGGACGGCGAGGACCACCTGCGCGCCTGCGCGCGCCAGTGCCCTGGCCGTACCGAGGCCCACCCCATTGGTCGCGCCGGTCACGATGATGCGGGTGCCGGTGAGGTCGCCGAGACGACTCTGCGTCCAATGTGTGGTCATGGCAGGGTGATCCATCCCGGCAGGCTCAGGCCGGGATGGTCACCTCGGGGTGTCAGTTGCCCCAACCGCGCTGGCCGTCCCAGCCACCGCAGATGCCGTTCAAGCAGCCGTGGCCCCAGCCACCCTGGACCGGGTTCCAACCACCGCAACCGTTCCAGCCGGGGCCGCTGTCGCAGCCACCGCCACCGCCGGCGTCACCGCCACCGCTGGGTTGAGCACTGATCGTCGTCGCGGGCGCGTCAGTCATAAGTGCGGCGGTCGGTCCTGCTGCAATCGCCACCGCGGCTCCCGCTACGAACACTGACCCCATGAGTTTTCGTATGGTTAGCATGACTCCATAATCCACTCCTGTGAGCCTCCTGCCAAGTGATGTGATCAAGCCCGCGTGTAGCGCAGCATTGTCACACCGGTCCCAGCAAAGGCGTCCGGGTAGTCGCAGAAAACGGGCTTGACCCGCATACCGACGCAGATTTCCTCGGGTCCGACGTCGACGAGTTCTGTCGAGAACCGCGGACCCTCATCCCATTCCACGATACCCAGAATTTGCGGAACAGCATCGGCGAAGTGTGGGCCCACCGGCCGGCGGGCCACGGTGAACGAATACAACGTGCCCATCCCCGAGATCTCCCGCCACTCCAGGTCACCGGCGAGGGTTCGGGGCGCCAGCACGCGGGGGTAGAACACATAGGCCTGCGTCGACGGCGAGTACTGGATGACGATGCGGTGCTGCGCGAGCGCATCCCAGAAGGGCGCGCTGGTAGGGGTTTTCACCGGCATCGGCCGGGTGAATCCGGTCATCGGTTTCAGTCGCCTTCCAGGATCAGAGTGGTTTGCTCGGACAGGATGCCGCCGTTACCGGACACGAATGCGCGATTGCAATCGCTGACCTGGGCCGCGCCGGCACGGCCCATGATCTGGCGGGTGGCGTCACACACGTGGTGCATGCCGCCAGCCAATCCTGCTTGCCCGAAACCGAGTTGGCCGCCTGCGGTGTTGAGCGGGAAATCGCCGCGGAAGGTCAGGTCGTGATCGGACACGAAGGACATGCCCTTGCCCTTCTCGCAGAATCCGGCGTCCTCCAGGCTGAGCAGCACGGTGATCGTGTAGCAGTCGTAGATCGACACCATGTCCATCTGGTCGCGCGTCAGCTCGGTCATCCCGAACGCGGTATCGGCCGCCTTGCGCATCGGCGTGTCCAACAGATTCTCGGCGTAGGTAGGGGTCTTGAAGGGCACGTGCTCACCAAAACCCTTGATCCACACCGGCCGGTTGCGGGAACGAGCCGCCACCTCGGCGCTGGCCACGACGACCGCGGCCCCACCGAGGCACGGCATCACGATCTCCAGCATGTGCAGCGGATCGGCGATCACCGGGCTGGCCAGCACATCCTCGATGCTCAGCGGGGTGTCTTTCCAGATGGCACCGTCGGTGTGGTTGGCATTGACCCGTTGGTCCACCACGATCTTGGCCATAGCCCGCTCGTCGTAGCCGTACTCGTGGGAATAACGTTGGGCCACCTGCCCGTATGGCCCATTCTGACCGAGGTTGCCGTAGGGAATCTCGAATTCGGCCTGCGGCGAGCCGAATTGGTTGCTGGACGATCCGAAGAACACCGCATCGGTCAGCGTCTTGGGCTTCAACTCGGAGGACGGGGTGATGTAACGCGCAGGCAGGGCACACAGCACCACGTCGCACAGGCCGAGTTCGATTGCGGCGGCCGCCCGCCACACCATTCCTGCGGCGCTCGCCCCGCCGAGGTCCAGCAACTCTGCGAAGTTCGCTCGTACGCCGAGGTATTCGGCCACGGTGGACGGTACGAAGATCTCCGACTCGCCCAGATGAGAGGTGACGATGCCGTCGACCTCCTCGGCGGACAGACCGGCATCCTCCAGTGCCGCTGCTGCCAGCAGTGCCCATTGCTCCAAGGTGAATGGGGCGGGTGAGGCTTTCGACAGGCGTTCGGGCGGCAACTCGACGTAGCCGACGATCGCGGCGTCGCCCTGTAATCCCCTACGCGGTCTCATACTCACTCCTCACTTGCGGGGTAGTCCCAGGATCAGCTGGGCGATGATGTTGAGCTGGATCTCGGTGGTGCCACCGCCGATCAACTCGGCGGGAAGGTCCAGGTAAGGCGCCACCACGGCCGGTTGGCTGTCCTGCTCCAGGGCAAGCGGTCCGGTGAGGCCGAGGGTGAGTTCGGCCGCACGGCGCAGCATCACGTTGGTGGCCACCTTGGCGATGCTCGACGCCGGACCGGGGGGCTGCCCGTCGAGCAGGCGCAACGTCTCGCGGACCCCCAGTGCCTTGAGCGCGTTGGTGTAGGCGTCGATCTCGCCGATGGCGTGCAGGACCGGGTCGGGATCGGGGCTGACCGCGACGAGTTCACGCAGTGCGCCCATTCGGTCGATGTGGACGTAGCCGCTGATCGCCACCCGTTCGTGGGCCATGGTGCTGATGGCCAACTGCCAGCCCGAAACCGGGTCCCCGAGCAGCATCTCGTCGGGCACGAACACGTCGGTCAGGAACACCTCGTTGAACTCGGCGCGCCCGCTGGACTGGGTGATCTGCATGAATTCGACTCCAGGTGAACGCATGTCGAGGATGAAGTAGCCGATGCCGCGGTGCTTGGGGGCGTCCGGGTCGGTGCGGGCCAGCAGCGCACCGTAGTCGGCCCGATGTGCGAGCGACGTCCAGATCTTGTGCCCGTTGATGCGCCAACCGCCCTCGACCCGCACGGCCCGGGTGCTCAGGGCGGCCAGGTCGGATCCCGCACCGGGCTCGCTGAACAGCTGGCACCAGGACAGGTCGCCCCGCAGCGTCGCAGGCACGAAACGGTCCTGCAGTTCGGCAGATCCGGCCGCGATGACGCTCGGCAGGATCCATTCGGCGATACCGATCGAGGGTCGCGCCAGGCCGGTGCGCTTGCCGAACTCCTCGTCCACGATGAGCTGCTGGCGCACGCTGGCATCGCATCCCCACGGCGCGGGCCAGTGCGGTGTGATCAGTCCGGCGTCGGCCAGCAGGTTGCGCCGGTCACCGACGGGGGACTCACCGCGATCGTCCTGTAATCCGAAGCCGTTGTCGGACAACGACAGTGCGCGGTCCAGGATCTCGGCGACGCCCGCCCGGAAGTCGGCATCGGAGTCGCCGAGTTTCACCGTCAGGTCGCGGGTGACGGTGGCCGACAGCTCGCCGAGTTCGCGGGTCCACCGCGACACCGGACCGATCGAGGCGGCCAGACTCGTGGCCCGCCGCCAGTACAGATGCAGGTCGTGTTCCCAGGTGAAGCCGATCGCCCCCAGCATGGTGAGTGCCTCAAGGACGAGGCCGGGAACCGGCATGACCGCTCTCACCGCGGCCGAGCAGGCGGTCAGCCGGTGCTGGTCGGTGTCCGCGGACCCGTTGAGGGCACGCACCGCATCCCAGGCCGCGGCTGTCGCCAGCGCACTGTTCACGAGCAGCATCGCCGCCTTGTGTTGCAGCGCCTGGAACGTCCCGATCGGCTTGCCGAACTGTTCTCGCGTGCGCAGATGCTCGGTCACGGTGTCCACACACCACTGGGTGATGCCGGCTGCTGTCGCCGCGGTGAAGGCGACGGTCAGATCGCCGACCCAGCCGGCGTCGAGCCCGGGCAGGACCGCACCGGCAGGCACCGCCAGATCGTGCAGATGCAGGATGCCCAGATCGGTGGTCAGATCGGTGCCCCGACGCGATTCGACCTGCGCCTCAGCCGGATTCAGCACTGCCCAGGTCAGGCCGTCCGTCTCGTCGGTGAAGGGCACCACGACACGCTGGGCCGAGCAGATGCCCAGGGCCGGCCCGGACGACCCGGTCAGGCGCCAGCCGTCACCGTCACGCCGGGCCGCGAAGGCACAGTGCTCACCGGACAGCACGACCGCGCGGGCGCCCGCGGTGATCTCTTTGAGGAGGGTCGATGCGGCCGCGCCGTCCAGGGCTGCCACCGCGGCCCCGGCGATCGCGGTGGTGAGCAGCGGCCCCGGCAGCAGCGCCGAGCCCGCAGCCTCCAGTACGCAGGCCATGTCCTCCAGTCCGCCGCCCTGACCGCCAACCGATTCCGGTAGATGAACAGCATGGAAGCCGTTGTCCACGAATATGTCCCACCAGGCTGGTGGTCGGCCCGCTGCCAGATCCTCCAAGTCGGCCCGGGTGACATCGATCGGCGCGTGCCGGGCCGCGAACTGCTCGACGGCCTGACGGAGCTGCTGTTGCTCCGGGGTCAGAGCGATGGACACGTGGGTCATGCGCGCCTCCTGGCGGCGAAGAATCGGGCGCCTTCTACGATGGACTCCGTCGTCGGCCTCGGCTGCCAGCCGAGTTCGCGGACCGCCTTGCCGTGATCCATCGGCGACATCACGTGCATGAGCCGCACGGTCAGCGGGCTGAGCTGGTTCTCCTTCTTGCGCAGCCGGGCCAGGGGATCGACCACCGCGCCTGCGGCGGCCAGCACACGGACCGGAATCCCACGCCGGGGCGGCTCGACATCGACCGCCGCGCAGGCGGTCTGGTAGATCTCCCGAGCGGTCATGAAACGTTCGGACACGATGTAGCGCTCGCCGACGCGGCCCCGTTCGCCGGCCAGGACCAGTGCCTCGGCGGCGTCCGCGATGCCGACGGTCTCGGCTGCCGCGCCCTTGACGTAGAACGGCATCTTGCCCCGTACCGCGGCGGCGACCAGACCCCCGTGGGGCGTCGGCAACCAGTCGCCAGGTCCGTAGGTGTTGGACACACACATCGCGACCGCGGGCAGACCGTGCTCGCGGGCATAGCGCAGCACCATCTGTTCGGCGAGCACCCTGGTGTGCACGTAGTCGCCGCCCACGTCGAGCCAGTTGTTCGGCAGATCCTCGGTGGCAAGCCCGGATTCGGCGATGCCGATGGTGGCGATCGAGCTGGTGAAGACGAACTTCCGTAGACCAGCCTCGACCGCGACGTCCAGAACCTCTTGCAGTCCTTCGATGTTGGTTCGCCACAGCGGGGCCGGGTCGCTGAGCCAGGCCCTGGCGTCGACGACGCAGTAGTACACGACGTCGCAGTCGTCCATCGCGGAACGCACCGACTCAGGGTCGAAGATGTCCCCGTAGACCCGCTCCACGTCGAGGTCGTCGATCCCGCGGGTGGAGCTGGTGCTGCGGATGAGCACCCGAACATCCTCGCCGCGCTCGACGAGTCGCCTGGCGACATGCGACCCGAGGAAACCGCTGGCCCCGATGACCAGTTTCTTTGTTGCCATGCGCCCTTGCGTTCGTTGCTCTCCGAATTCACGAGACGCTACGTCTCGTCTTGTGGGAGACTACGGTGGGTAGCTTTCCGTGTAAAGATCCCTGCAAAGGACCAACGAGGACATGCCGAGAACCCCTACCACCGAGGAAGCGACGGCTCCGCGACGACGCAGCGAGAAGTCGCGGGTCGCCATCATCGAGGCCACCCGAGCACTTCTGCTGGAGCGGGGTTTTGACGGGCTGAGCATCGAGGCCGTCGCCGCCCGAGCCGGGGTCGGCAAGCAGACCATCTACCGCTGGTGGCCGAGCCGGCCCGCGCTGGTCGCCGACGTGCTCCTGGAAGACGCCGACAAGATCCTGGCCACCATGCCGCGCACCGACGACGTCACCGCGGACCTGGTCTCCTGGGCCCGCACACTCGCGTCCGCCCTGACCACGGAACGCGGCAACGCCATGCTGCGCATCCTGACCGCCGCCTCACTGGAACACGAGGACACCGCTGCGCGGCTGCGGGCAGGTTTCAGCCGTCCACTGCTCGACTCGGTGCGCACCCGGCTGCTCGCCGAGCAGATCGATCCCGACCTGGCGTCAGCGGCCGCCGATGCGCTGCTCGGCGGGGTGGTCTATCCGTTGCTTTCCGAAGGACAGAGCTACTCGCGACAGCGCGCCGAAACCATGGCCCGCACCATCGTCGCGAGCCTGCTCGGCCCGCCTTCCGCCTGACCTCAGACGGTCAGACGTGTCAGGCCTGGGGTTCGGCTCCCGGGGCCCGCACCACCATCGGCACGGCAGGAAAGTACGTCGCCATCTCCGAGCGGCACTTGCGCAGGGCGGCGGTACCGTAGCCGCGCTTGCGGAACTCCGGGTGGATCCAGATCCGGACGTTGACTTCTCCGTGCGTCAGCTCACCGAACACCATGCCGACCTTCTCGTTGCCCTCCAACGCCACGAACCAGGCGGCCTCTTCGGCGTCCACCCGGCGCAGCGCCGCGCGGATCTCGTCGTCGACATCGGCCGCCGGGGCACCCGATCCGTCACCGGAAGCACCCACGTCAGTGGTCCGGGCGACGAAGATGTCGCGGTCGGTGTCGGCGGCGAACGCCCGCAACTCCAGCGATTCGCCCGAGGCCGCCGGACGCTCGGACACCGTGAAGCTGAGCTGGCTGTTCAAGTCGTCGAGTTCGGCGGCGATCCCCCGCCGCGAATCCTTCGTGATCTGCGCGAACGACAGCCCCACCACGGCCTCCGACGCCAGGTGTGAGGTGCCGAGAAGCTGGGCAACCGCCTCGACGGCGGCAGCCCGATCGTCGGCATCCACGATCACGTCGAGCACCTCGTGGCGCCGGTTCAGGGCGTTGAGCAGAGCGTCGGCAATTTCGCGCCGCGCCGCGGCTTTGTCGTGATCGGTCATACCGCGAGCGTAGATCAGCGGTCTGTGCTCTGTGGAGTGCAATCGTCAGCTCAGAGTCGGTCCATTTCTCGCACCAGGTGGCCTGAACTCAGCCGACCAACTCCTGTCCCAGGTAATCGTCGGGTGTGCGCACTCCACCGGGCACCACGAACACCGCCGAGCCGATTGCGGTGGTCCACTGGTTCAGCGCATCGAACTGCGCAAGACGCCGTTGCACCGGCAAGAACTGCTCGTCGATGTCGCGTTGGAAAGTCGCGAAGATCAACCCGCTGTTCGACGTCTGGCCGGGATCTGCCGGATCGTCGTAGTTGTAGGGCCTGCGCAGGAACCGCTCGCGGGTGCCCCGATGGTGGGCCAGCGCGACGTGCGAGTTCTGCGGGATGACCGGAATCCCATTATGTGTCAACGCGAAATCTGGCTCGTCATGCTCGCGGCTGCCGGTCAGGGGAGCACCTGAATCCAGGGTGCGCCCGACGGTGAACTCCTTGCTCCGGCGGTCAAGCTCATCCCAGGTGTCCATGTGCATCGCGATGCGTCGGATGACCAACAACGTGCCGCCGACAAGTCCCGGGTGCGCCGGTCCCGACATCCAGACCAGATCGTCGAAGTCGGCGGCCGCCAGATTCGCGGTGCCGTCGACCTGCCCCATCAGGTTGCGCATGGTGGTGCCGCCGGCGTCGGCCCCACGGGCATTGCGGAACCCGGCCTGCCGCCACCGCGGCGCCGCCATCGACCGGACGTTCTTGGTCAGTACCCGGTTGGCATGGGCCACCGTCACCGGATCGTCGGCACAGATCTGCAACAGCAGGTCGCCCCCGGACCACCGCTGTTCGAGCCGGTCCACGTCGAACAACGGCAACTCACGCGCCGACGGCGGCCGGGCACCGGTCGCGCCGATCCGGTCGAGAAGCCCGACCCCCAGGCCGACCGTGATGGTCAATCTGGCTGGGCGGGTGGCAAGTTCGGGCTCGGTGTCGGCCAATGCAGGCGCGCCCTGCGTCAACCGGGCCGCATCCGTCGTCCACAACCGCAGGATCGCGGCGACGGTCTCCCGCTCGGTGCGCCCTGCGGGAGGTCTTCCACCGTCGTTCAGATCGAACGCCACGAACAGCCCGTGTGACTGCGGCGCGGTGGCGATCCCCCCTTGATGCGGTCCGTAGAACGGTTCGACGTCGACTCCGAAACCGTTGCGCACGGTGGCGGAATGGGCTGCACCGGATTGGTTCAGCACCGCACCGCCGGCCAGGGCGGCGGCGCCTCCGGCGAGGAGGCGGCGCCGGTTGACCGACAGACGCGACAGATCAGCCATGTCCGTGAGGTGACGGCGGCTGATAGTTCTCGTCACCCCCGGCGAAATCACGCACCTGGGCCGTGACCGGAAGCGATGAGCCGTCCTCGAACACCAGCGAGACCGGAACGTCCGCACCGGGTTGCAGCGGGGCCTTCAGGTCCATCAGCATCAGGTGGTCCCCGCCGGGCGCCAACTCGTGCGTGGCCCCGGCCCCGATGGCGAGCCCGCCTTCCTTGGGCCGCATGGTTTTCGAACCGCTGTCGTCGCCGACCACCTCGTGTAATTCCACCGTGCCCGCTGCGGGCGAGGTCGCCGAGACGATGCGGGCGTCGTGGTGCCCGGTGTTCGTGAGCCTGCCGAAGACCGCGGTCATTCCACCGTCTGCCGCACTGGCCCACTGCTCACTCACCTGAACCGTCTCGGCCATCTTCTCCTCGTGATGGCTCTCGGTGCAGGCCGCCAACCCGACCGCCAAGGTCAACGCGGTCGCCGTCAGAACAGCTGCAACCCTAGACATTTGACCTTCCTTTCCACCACGCCACGGCGACATCGACCAACAGGAAAGCCAGCAGGCTCAGCCCGAACAACGGCAGGGCCCACCCGATGCCGACGGCGACGGCAACCACCGCCACGCCGGCCCAGGGCGGCAATTGGCGCAGCGTGCCGCGCAGCGGTGCGCGACCCACCGCCCAGGCCGAACCCCGGGTAGGCCGGCGCTGCCACCACATCCGATAACCGCGCACGATGACCGAGATCAGGCCGACCATGGTGAGCGCCAACACGATCTGGTTGGCAACCCCGAACAACAGGCCCATGTGGGCGTCGATCGTCCAGTCGGTGAGCTTGGCCAGCAGGGGCCACTGTGACAGATTGACCCGATCAGTGACCTTGCCGGTATCGGGGTCGACCGCGATCGCGTCGGCGCGCGTGGGCCAATCACGTTTGCGCTCGGCCACTTTCCAGGCCTGACCGGCTTCGGCCGGGGGGTACATCCACATCGGACCACGCAGCCCGGCCTGTTCGGCGGTGCGCAGCACGGTGTCCGCGCCGCCCAACTCGGACCTGCCGCCGTGGTGGCCGTGATGTGCCGGTTGGGCGGCCGGGGCTCCGGAGAGCGCGGTGTCCACGGCAGGTGCCGTGGTGTCCAGCTGCGCCTGGATGCCGTTGACCGTCTCGCCGCCGTACCGGGACCAGGTGATACCCGAAATCGACAGCGCCAGCAGCACCGCCACTATCCACACGCCGACCGCGCCGTGCCAGGACAGCGTGCGTCGTCGCCCCGGGGTCGTCCGGTCGGGCAGGACCAGGTCGCGCATCGCGCGGTTCTCCCGACGCCGCATGATCCACAGCGACAACCCGGCCAGCACGATCACCCACATCCAGCTGGCCGCCAGCTCGCTGTAGTTGCGGCCGAATGCCCCCAGATGCAGGTTGCGGTGCAGCTCGTCGAACCAGGCCCGCACCGGCATCCATTGCCCGTAGGTGGTCAGCGCCCCGCGCACCTCGCCGGTGTACGGGTCGACGAACACCGTGCGGGAGTAGTCCGGCGGAACGTCCTTGAACTCCGGGCCCACCAGCAGGCTGATCTGGGTGGTCTCGTCAGGCGCGGCCGGCGGGCGGATGCTCTCCACCGTGCCCTCGGGATGGGCATGGCGGGCCGCGGCGAGTTGGTCCGCCAGTGGCAGGCGCTCGGTCCCCACCTGCGCGACCGTCAGCTCGTGCCGGTTGACGAATGTGTCGATCTGCGGGATCAGCGCATAGAGCAGGCCGGTGACAGCCGCGATCAGGATGAACGGTCCGACGAATACGCCGGCGTAGAAGTGCAACCGCACCAGAAGGGGGCGGATCGAATGGCGTTTGACGGGCGGAGGTGATTCCTCGCGTAGTTGATCGTCAGGGGTGATGGTCATGGTGACGCTTTCGCTCAGGAGAACCCGTGGAGAGGTGCGCACGGGGCACAACGCGGAACAGCCCGTCACCGACGACGGGCTCAGCTCAAGGAGTGGGCCTTAGCTGCCCATGGCGGGCGCCGGCGGCGGTGCCCGCATCCCCAGCCCGGTGTGCAGCAGAACAGGCCGCGCCACAACCACATTCGAAGGCCACCAGAGCGCACGAACCGACGGCCGGATCCTGGCGGCAGCGAAGATCCGCAGCCAGGACAGCACCGAGGCGCAGACCACGTAGAGGTACTCGGCCAGACCGATAGCCAGGCCCAGACCCACCGCGGCAGCGGCGTGCAGACCGACCATGGGGGCGCTGAGCAACGATGCCGCGTGATGGTGCCCGCCGGCCGTTGCCAGGGCGAAGTGACCGAGCAACTGCCCGGCGCCCAGGCCGGCAATGAGCAGGCCGCTCTTGGCCCGGCGCGTCTGCGGGTTCACGCCACCGACTGCGGCACCGAGTGCCGCACACAGCAACAACAGCACGATCAGTGGACTGCTCGCCGGAGCCATGCCCCCGGCCGCAGTATGGGCGACCGTCGCGGTCAGCGCGGAGCACGCGCCGACAAGACCACCGCGCAGGCGCGCGGCATGCTCGGCAGACGTGCTCACCTGCGGAACCCTACCGTGCAGTCTGAGCAGGGCATCTGCCATGGCGCCCTAGGGTGACCCTGTGGGTAGCCCGGCATACGACCAGTACGAGTTGATCGCCCCCGAGTACGCCCGGACCTTTGCCGGCGAATTCGAATCCCGGCCCTTCGACCGTGCGGTTCTGCGGTCCTTCGCCGACCTGGTGGCGCGGGCCGGCGGGCGAACCGCCCTCGATGTGGGCTGCGGGCCTGGTGAGGCCGCCGCCGAGCTCGCCGGGTGCGGATTGCAGACCGATGGAATCGACGGCTCGGCTGCGATGGTGTCTCTTGCCGAGCAGCAGTGGCCGGAGGTGCGGTTTCGGACCGCCGACATGTTCGACCTCCCATACGTGCCGGGAACCTTCGATGCGGTGTGCGCCTGGTACTCGATCATCCACACCCCCGCCGCGGCGCTGCCGGAACTGTTCACCGAGTACCGCCGGGTCCTGAGCGATCCCGGCTGGGTGTTGCTCGGCTTCCAGACCGACGGCGAGCCCGCGGTCTATGACCACGCCTTCGGCCGGGACGTGGAGCTGACGTTCCTGCGTCACGACACGGCCGCGGTGTGCGCTGCCCTGGAGGCCACGGGGTTCACCGTGTACGCGACCACCAAGCGGGCGCGTCAGGCGCAGCTCGACGAGCCCACAGCGCAGGCCATGGTCATCGCGCACACCTCTTGATTATCACCCTTGACTTATATAAGTAAGAACTTTTAGATTGGTCGCGTGCACGCCTTCGACATCCTCGGAGACCCGGTGCGCAGGCGGATCCTGGAGCTCATCCAGGCGGATGAGCTGTCGTCCGGCGCCATCACCGAGGTGATCCGGGCCGAGTTCGACATCAGCCAGCCTGCGGTCTCGCAACATCTCAAGGTGTTGCGAGACAACGGCTTCGCCAATGTTCGCGCCGAAGGCACTCGTCGGCTCTACAGCGTCGACACCGCGCCACTGCGTGAGGTCGACCAGTGGCTGGAGCGGTTCCGGCGCAACTGGACACCGCACCTCGATGCGCTGGCGACCGAGATCGCGCGCGGCAAGCGGGACCGAAGAACAACCACGAACAAGGAGGCTTCCCAGTGATCGACGTCCAACATCAGCTCAACGAGGTCCGCCGCAGTGTGGGCCGCACGACGTTCGAGGCCCGGGAGGCACGGGTCGTGAGCGTCAGCCAGACCTATCCCACCGATGCCGCCGATCTGTGGGATGCCTGCACCAACATCGAGCGGATCCCCCGGTGGTTCCTGCCGATCACCGGCGACCTGCAGGTGGGCGGCCGTTTCCAGCTGGAAGGCAACGCCTCGGGAGAGGTACTGACCTGCGAACCGCCCCGCTCCTTCACGACCACGTGGGAGGCCATGGGCGCCACCAGTTGGGTCGAGGTCACCATCACCGAGGCCGGCGAGGGCCGGGCCAATTTCACGCTGGATCACATCATGCACTCCGGCGACGACGACGAGTTCTGGTTGCAGTTCGGCCCCGGGGCGGTCGGAGTCGGTTGGGACTCTGCACTTCTCGGACTCGCCGGATACCTCAGCGGCGGCGACCGCATCACGCCGGAGGAGGGTGCCGCCTGGGCGGCCGGCGACGAGGGCCGCGGTTTCATGACCTCTGCGAGTGAACTCTGGTACCAGGCCGACCTGGCGGCCGGAGAAGATCCGGCGCAGGCACGCGCTGCGGCAGATCGCACCGCCGCCGCCTACACCGGCGGCTGACCTGGGCGGACGCGACGTGATGGGGTGCGGCCAGACCACCGCCGTACCCTGTCGGTGTGCCTGACCTCCACCCGAACTTGACCGTGCTGGCTCCCCTGCTCGGCACCTGGTCCGGTCCCGGCGCCGGTGAATATCCGACGATCGAGTCGTTCGAGTACCTCGAAGAAATCACCTTCGGCCACGTCGGCAAGCCGTTCTTGACCTACAGTCAGCGCACCAAGGCCCGCGATGACGGCCGACCGCTGCACGCCGAGACCGGATACCTGCGGATCCCGGCGCCGGGGCGGGTCGAATGGGTACTGGCACATCCGACCGGCATCACCGAGATCCAGGAAGGCACCGTGCGGGTCGTCGACGGGCGCATCGACATGGAGCTGGCGGCGACCACCATCGGACTGACCGCCTCGGCCAAAAACGTTGCGGCACTGTCGCGTTCCATCCAGGTGGCGGGCGACGAACTCACGTACAACCTGCAGATGGGCGCGGTCGGACAACCACTGCAGCACCACCTGTCCGCCTCCCTGACCAGGAAGACCGAATGAACCAACAAGCCCCGACGGGCAAGATCGCCCTGCCCTCCGACCTCGACGCGGTCACCGACATCGGCGACGAGGACCATTCGGACATCGACCCGTCCGCCGTCGAGCGCGTCTGGGAATCGGTCCGGTACTGGTACGGATCCGGCATGCACCCGGCCATCCAGGTGTGCCTGCGCCGCAACGGAAAAACCGTGCTGAACCGGGCCATCGGCCACGGCTGGGGCAACGGCCCCGACGACGCACCGGACGCCGAGAAGATCCCCGTCACCACGCAGACCCCGTTCTGCGTCTACTCGGCCGCCAAGGCGATCAGCACCACCGTCGTGCACATGCTCGTCGAACAGGGGCACTTCTCCCTCGACGACCGGGTCTGCGACTATCTGCCCAGCTACACCAGTCACGGCAAGGACCGCACCACCATCCGGCATGTGGTGACCCACAGCGCCGGAGTCCCGATCCACACCGGTCCGCGTCCCGACGTCACCCGCGTCGACGACAGCGAGTACACCCGGGAGCAACTGGCCCTGCTCAAGCCCGTGTACCGACCGGGCCTGGTGCACATCTACCACGGACTGACCTGGGGCCCACTGATCCGCGAGATCGTCTCGGCGGCCACCGGGCGCAACATCCGCGACATCCTGGCCGACGAGATCCTCGACCCGCTGGGTTTCCGGTGGACGAATTACGGCGTTGCCCCAGAAGAGGTTCCGCTGGTCGCGCCGAGCCACGTGACCGGCAAACCGCTGCCCGCGCCGATCGCCGCCGCGTTCCGCGCGGCAGTGGGCGGGACACTGGACCGGATCATCCCGCTCAGCAACACCCCGTTGTTCCTCACCAGCGTGATCCCGTCGTCGACCACCGTCTCGAACGCCGACGAACTGTCGCGATTCGCCGAGATCCTTCGTCGCGGAGGCGAACTCGACGGGGTCCGGATCATGAAGCCGGAGACCCTGCAGGCCGCCACCACGCCGTGCCGGCGAATGCGGCCCGACGTGGCGACCGGACTCAAGCCGATGCGCTGGGGTACGGGGTACATGCTCGGCGGAAAACGCTTCGGGCCGTTCGGCCGCAACACTCCCTCGGCGTTCGGCCACACCGGGCTCGTCGACATCGCGGTGTGGGCCGATCCGCAGCGCAGCCTGTCCGCCGCGATCGTCAGCAGCGGCAAGCCCGGCGCGCACCGCGAGGCCAACCGCTATCCCGCGGTGCTGGACCGCATCGCGGCCGAGATGCCGGTCGGCTGAGTCCCTCAGGTCAGCGCAGCTTCTCCCCGTACACCCGCTCGACGGTCAGCTTCATCAGGACCCGCCGATCGGAGACCATCACCGACCGGTACTCGTCCCAGTCGGGGTGCTCCCCTGCCGCGCTGCGGTAGTAGTCGACGAGCGCCTCGACCTCAGGGCCGTGCGGATCGGTCCCCGGCCCGGTGAGAGTCACCGGCCCTTCGGCCGTGGCCCAGGCCCAGCCGTCCGGGCTGGTCACCTCGAGCGCGGCCCGGGGATCGCGGCGCAGGTTGACCGTTTTGGCCCGGCCTTCGGTCATCGACACGTAGATGACGCCGGCTGACCGGTCGTAGAACGGTGTCACCGGCGACAGCTGCGGAATGCCCGAGGCCTTGATGGTGGCCAACACGCCGAGGCCGGCCTCGGCCAACAGTTCGTGCGGATCGAACGACGGGTTAGATGAGGTGGCGGTCACATCTGTGCGCAACCGCGGACCGCACGCCCGCTATTCCAGGAGCCTGCCGATGCCCGACGACGCTGTCCGCGACGATCTCGCCGAACTGCTGCGCCGGAGGGCGCTGACGGAGGATGCCGGCCGGCCCGACGCGGTCGGCCGCCGTCACGCCGCCGGTGGCCGCACCGCCCGGGAGAACATCGCCGACCTGATCGATGACGGTTCGTTCGTCGAGTACGGGCGGTTCGCGATCGCGGCGCAGAAACAACGTCGCAGCCTGGACGACCTCATCGAACGCACCCCCGGCGATGGCCTACTGGCCGGAACCGCGCGGATCGACGGCGCCGCATGCGCGGTGCTCTCGTACGACTACACCGTGCTGGCCGGAACCCAGGGCGCCATCGGCCATCGCAAGAAGGACCGGCTGTTCGAGATCATCGAGCGGCTCAAGTTGCCGACGGTGTTCTTCGCCGAGGGCGGGGGCGGCCGCCCAGGTGACACCGACATCCCGACGGTCTCGTCGCTGGAGATCCGGGCGTTCGCGTTGTGGGCCGGACTGTCCGGCCTGGTGCCCCGCATCGCCGTGGTCAAGGGCCGGTGCTTCGCGGGCAACGCGGTGATCGCGGGGGCCGCCGATCTGATCGTCGCCACCCAGGACAGCTCGATCGGGATGGGCGGACCGGCGATGATTGCCGGCGGTGGCCTCGGCGAGGTCGCCCCCGACGACGTCGGCCCGATCTCGGTGCAGGCTCCCAACGGCGTCGTCGACGTCGTGGTCGCGGACGAGGCACAGGCCGTCGCTGCCACCCGGAAGCTGATGGGCTACTTCACCGGACCGACCGGACCTGGTCCCGTCGTCGATCAAACCGACCTGCGCACAATGATTCCCGAACGAGCGCGGCGCGCCTACCCGGTGGCGCCCATCGTCGAGACACTGGCCGACGCCGGCTCGGTGACCTTTCTGCGCGAGAAGTTCGCCCCGGAGATGGTGACCGCGCTTGTCCGCATCGACGGCAGGCCGGTCGGCGTCATCGCCAACAACACCATGGTGATGGCCGGTGCCATCACCGCCGCGGCCTCCGACAAGGCCGCGCGGTTCCTGCAACTGTGCAACGCATTCGGCCTGCCCGTGGTGTCACTGGTGGACTGTCCGGGATACATGGTCGGCCCGGCGGCCGAAGCCGAAGCCCTGGTCCGGCGCGGTTCCCGGATGTTGGTGGCCGGGGCAGCGCTCACGGTGCCCCTGGTTGCGGTGATCCTGCGACGCGGTTACGGCCTTGGGGCACAGGCGATGTGCGGCGGAAGCCTTCATGAACCGCTGCTCACCGCGGCCTGGCCCGGCGCGCACCTCGGCCCGATGGGATTGGAGGGTGCCGTCCGCCTGGGTCTACGCAAGGAGCTGGAGGCAATCGCCGACGACGACGAACGCGAGCAGGCCGTGCGGGCGGCCACCGCGGCCGCCGAAGAGAACGCCTGGGCGCTCAACTCCGCATCGTTGTTCGAGATCGACGACGTCGTCGACCCGGCCGAAACCCGGGGGCTGATCGCGGCCACGCTGGCCGCGGCCGCGCAGCATGAACGCCCTGCACCTCGTGCACGGTTCATCGACACCTGGTGACCGCCCCGCCCCTACGACCGAACCGTTGACTACACGCTGTAGTAGACGTAACGTCCGAACTGTGTCCAACAGTCCTCCTCGCGTGCGAGGTCGGCAGTGGAGTTTCGCGCAATGGGGACTGCTGATCATCTCGCTGTTCCACGTCGTCCAGGCAATCATCGGGTTCATTGCCGAGCCGAGTTTCGCCATCGGACCGGATGCGCCGACCACACCGATTCTGGGCATGGATTACAACGGTTGGCATGCGGTGGCCGGCCTGGCGTTGTTCGGCCCCGGCCTGGTGCTGTGTTGGCGAAAATCGTGGGCCGTGCTCTATCTCCTGCTGGCCGCGGTGGCCGGGGCGCTGCCCGGAATCTGGGCGTTCTTCTCCAATCAGGTGGCCCTGATATTCGCCTTCCCCAACAACACCACGGATGCGATCGTGCACCTGGCAACCGCTGCGGTGATGCTGGCCGTGGCAGGCGTGCAGATCTACCGCGATGGAGGGCTGCGAAACTCGCTTGCCGGGCTAACGCTCAAACGGTAGACCACAGCGGTTTGCTGAAGGTCGGCCGGATAACGATTCGGTTACTACGCCCGTAGCCGCACATCACGATCAATTAAGAATGACGCCCGGTCTCTGAGACATTTCAAGATCATCGGCCCGAATTGGGCGAGACTGAGGCGCAATTCACGGTCGCCCGGCGTAACACATCCACACCCGTCACAGCTGTTTCACAGTGCAGAGGTTTTGCTCGACGACGATGCGGTTACTTTCGAATTCGGGCCGGGGAAAGCGATCACGGATCGCGACCCAATGAGAATCCCAGAATCCCGAAGGAAAATGATCATGAAATTCACTGGTATCACCGCGCGCCGTGGAATTGCCGGCGCTTGTGCCGCGGGCCTGCTCGGCGGCGTCGCCGCCGCGATGATCGGCGCACCGAGCGCAGCTGCCGCACCCGACTGCAGCGCCAGCGGGGTGGCGGGCACCGTCAGCAGCACCACCGGTGCCGCTCGCGCGTACCTCGACAGTCACCCCGGTGCCAACCAGGCAGTGACCACCGCGTTCACCCAGCCGCGTCCGCAGGCCGCGGCCACGCTGCGCGGTTACTTCACCGCCAACCCGCAGGAGTACAACGACCTGCGCGGCATCCTGGCCCCCATCGGGGACACGCAGCGTACGTGCAACGTGACGGCGCTCTCCCCCGAGCTGGCCTCGGCCTACTCGGAGTTCATGGCCGGGTAGTCCACTGGATAGCGTGGAGGTAAGCCGACACACGTCAAGGAGGACGGATGGCGAACCCGTGGCAGGTGGTCCGAGGAAACCGGGGCAAGAAGGTGGCCGGGCAAACGGCGACCCGCGTCCGTAAGCGCAACCCGTCTCCGCTGGAACCGGCCTGGACACCACCGCCGGCTCGCTATGGGATCGGCGTCCACCACAACGTCGCGATCCGCGCCTCCGACGGCACCGTGCTGCGGGCCGACATCCACTACCCGACAGTTCCCGAGACCGGGGCGCCGGCACCGGGACCGTTCCCGGTGCTGTTGTCCATCACCCCCTACGGCAAGAAGGCCCCGCCGCCGGCCGCCCAGATCGGCGGCGGGGCCACCCCGTACCTGATCCGGCGCGGCTACATCGAGGTGATGGCCGACGTCCGGGGCACCGGAGCCTCGGGCGGATCGTTCGAGATGCTGGGCGCCGTGCAGGTCCAGGACGGCGTCGACCTGGTGAATTGGGCTGCAACGCTGCCGAATTCCAATGGCAGGGTCGGAATGTTCGGCATCTCGTACCTGGCCATCAACCAGCTCCTCACCGCCGCCGCGGTCGGCCCCGACTCACCGTTGAAGGCGATCTTCCCGGTGATGGCAGGCAATGACTTCTACCGCGATGTCGTCACGATGGGCGGGGTGCCGCACATGCGCACGGTGCGCGCCTACGGGGCTGTCTACTCACTGCTGAACGTGGTCAACCCGGTGCTGGAGTTCGCCAAACGCGGCACTCACGAACGGCCTCGCGCCGGAGGCCTGGCCGCGGTGCGCCAACGCGGACGTGATCAGCGGCAGTACTTCAAGACCATGATCGGCGACGCCACCGCCGGTGGGGACACCGCGTTCGACGGGCCGTTCTGGGACACCATGCGGGCGTCGGACGTATTGCCCGACATCGCGAAGAACAAGGTCGCCGTGTTCCTGATCGGCGGCTGGCACGACGCTTTCCAGCGCGGCGCTCCGCTGAACTACACCGCGCTGCAGAACGCCTACACCGGCCGGCCGCCCAACGCTCCCATGGAGCCCGGCCAGCCGCTCTCGGACCGGGTCCAATTGATGATGGGGCCTTGGTACCACGTCTCGGACATGGACGGGTTGCACGTCCATGCGTTGCAGCTCCGCTGGTTCGACCGCTGGCTCAAGGACGACACCGACGCCGCAGTCACCGGCCCGCCCATCCGCTTCCAGGCCATCGGCAGCTCGAAATGGTTTCAGGCAGAGGATTACCCGTTCCCTGAGGCCACGCCAACCCGGCTGTACCTGGCCGAGGGCGGGCAACTCGTCACCGAGCCGACTGCCGAGCAGACCGACGCCGTCCTGCGCTATGCGGTACGTGGGCCCGTCTCCGGCCGCAGCCTCGAACAGTGGACGCTGGGCATGGGCAGTTTCATGGCCGCCCAGACCGGACGGCGCATCCGCTACGACCTGGACAACCGTCGCCTGCAGCGTGAGGCCCTGACCTACACCACAGAAGAGTTCACCGAAACCCGACTGATCGCAGGTCCGATCACTCTGACCGTGCACGCAACGGCTGACACGACCGAGACCCTGTGGGTGGCCCATCTCGACGATGTCGCCCCGGACGGGGCCAGTCGGCCGCTGACCCAGGGTGCGCTGCTCGGCTCTCATCGGGCATTGGATCCGGACAAGACGTGGTACCTGCCGGATGGGCCAGAAGGAGAGGTGCTGCGGGCGCATCACATCAGTACCCGCGCCACCGCCGAACCGGTCGTGCGTGGCGAGCTCACCCGGTATGACCTGGAGATCTTCCCCACCGCCGCGTCGATCGCACCGGGCCACCGGTTGCGGCTGACCCTGACCACCTACGACTTCCCACACCTCGTCCCCACGCAGCCCGCGCGGGAGGCACTGGTCGCGGGAACGTACCGAATCCGTCAGGGCGGAGACGCACCGTCGAGACTGCTCATCCCGTTGGCTGAGCCCGCCGCGTTCACGCAGGACGAGTAGCGCGGAGGTACGTAAGCTTGCCGGCCAGCCGGATGTTCCCGTAACCCACTACCGCGCAATCGAATCCGGCCTTCTGCAACAGCTGCGGCAGAGCGTCGCCGCGAACGTCGACGACGTGTAATACGCCGCCGGGCTGCAGGACCCGAAACACTTCGGCGGCGGCGGCCGCCTTGGTCGCCTCGTCGAGGTGGTGCAGCATCATCGAAGACAGCGCCACGTCGAACCCACCGTCATCGAACGGCAATTCCTGCGCGTAGGCACGTTCGAAGCGGACACCGGTCATCCCCTTCGTCTTTCGCTGCGCCCGCTGCAATGCCCGTGGGTCGGGGTCGGTGGCGACGATATCGGCCGTGGCACAAGCTTTCTTGACGCGCATAGTCAGATTTCCAGTACCGCAACCTATTTCGATCACCCGCTGGCCGGCTGTCAGCCCGGCCTGGGTGACCAGTTCGCGATAGGCGGGGTTCATCCCCAAGACCCGCGTCAGCAGGTCGTAGCCGGGCAGGAAGGCGTCGTGGCCGGCGGCAGGCAGGTAGTCATGCCGGTTCTTCAGAAGATGTGGACGATGTTCTGTCATGAAATCCATGGTCCAGCCTTCTGGGCAGGGTTAGTTGGGTGAAGGTTGGCGATATCAGGATTATCTTTGGCGCTATGTCCGATGCGTCCCGATTGGTTCGCCACCGCGATGGTGTCCCGGTCTACCGATATTGGACCGACCGCGACGCGCCGCCGGTGTCGGTGACCCGCGGCCGGCGTGCGGAATTCCCCGAACACCGGCCACACATACACGACTTTCCGGTGCTCTGGTACGTACCGACCGACGGGGTCATCTACGTGGTCGCGGCAGCTGAGGTGATCGACCCACGGCCGCTGACCGCCGAGGCCGACGGCGTCGGCGTGTTCTTCGACCCCGCTGCGCTGGGGCACGACGCCGCCTCGCCCTGGCCCACCTGGCAGGCTCATCCCCTGCTGTTCCCGTTCCTCCACGGCCGGTCCGGCGGGCTGCTGCAACTACACGTTCCGGCGGATCGACAGCCGCTGTGGGACAACACCATCCGATCCATCGAGGACGAGCTGGCCGCCCGGCGTGAAGGCTACCGCCAAGCGGTACTGGCCCATCTGACCCTGCTGCTCATCGATCTGGCCCGCCTCGCCGACGACATCGTGAGCGACTTGCGGCGCAGCGGCGAGCCATTGCTGGCCGAGGTGTTCTCGGTGATCGACCGCCGGTTGTCCGAGCCGCTCTCGCTCAGCGACGTCGCTCACGAGGTCGGGATGACAGCGGGTCATCTCACCACGCTGGTGCGCCGGCGGACCGGTCGCACGGTCGGCGAGTGGATCAACGAGCGCAGGATGAGCCGGGCTCGCGACCTGCTGGGTGAGACGGACCTGGCCGTCTCAGAGGTCGCCACGCGGGTGGGAATGGCCGACCCTGGATACTTCAGCCGCCAGTTCCGCCGCACGCACGGCGTGCCACCACGCGAGTGGCGGCGGCGCGGCCACGGGCATCAGAACTGAATCACCTTGATAACAGAGGGGTTACGCCGGGCGCGGCCCCGGTAGTCGCATCTCAGGCGTTGTTAGCGTGCCGGTGTGAGACTGAGAATGTTCGGTCGGGTGTCGCGCCGCGTGGCGGCCGCGGCGATTTCAGGTTTGATGTTGCCGGCACTGGTGATGGCTGCGCCCACACCGACCGCCGCGGCGTATTCGCGCGATGGTCTGCCCGTGGAACGCCTGCAGGTGCCGTCGGCCGCGATGGGCCGCGACATCACGGTTCAGTTCCAGGGCGGCGGACCGCACGCCTTGTACCTGCTCGACGGCCTGCGCGCCCAGGACGACAACAACGGTTGGGACATCAACACCGCCGCGTTCGAGTGGTTCTACAAGTCGGGCATCTCTGTCGTCATGCCCGTCGGAGGGCAGTCCAGCTTCTACAGCGACTGGTACCGCCCCGCGGCCGGCAGTGCGGGCACCACCACCTACAAGTGGGAAACCTTCCTCACCCAGGAACTTCCGGCCTTCCTGGCTGCCAAACGCGACGTCGCGCCGACCGGCAATGCCGTCGTCGGGCTGTCGATGTCCGGTGGCGCGGCCCTGACCCTGGCTATCTGGCATCCAGCCCAGTTCATCTTCGCCGGCGCCCTGTCCGGCTTCCTGAATCCGTCACAGGGCCTGTGGCCCACCATGATCGGCTTCGCGATGAAGGATGCCGGTGGCTACAACCCCACCGACATGTGGGGCATGTCCAGTGATCCGGCCTGGCGTCGCAACGACCCGACGGTCAACATCAACCGGCTGGTGGCCAACAACACCGCGATCTGGGTGTACTGCGGCAATGGTGTTCCTTCCGAACTCGACGATCCAGGCGGTAACTTCGGCACGCTGTACAGCGCGCAGTTCCTGGAGAACATCACGATCAACTCCAACAAGGAGTTCCAGCAGAAGTACGTGGCCGCGGGCGGACGCAACGCGAAGTTCGAGTTCCCGCCGAACGGCACCCACAACTGGAACTACTGGGGATCGCAATTGCAGCAGATGAAGCCCGACCTGCTGCGGGTGCTCAGTCAGAACGCTGCGGCGGCCGCCGCTCCCCCCGCTCCGGCTGCTCCGGCTCCGGCCGTGCCGGGTCAGGTGCCGCCGGCTGTGCCCGGCCAAGTTGCTCCCGCCCTGCCCGGTCAAGTTGCTCCCGCCCTGCCCGGTCAGGTTGCTCAGGTGCCCGGTCAGGTTGCTCAGGTTCCCGGCGTGGCGGCAGCGCCCGCTGCACCGGTGGTACCCGGCACGGCCGGAGTGCCCGGCCAGGTGCCCGGGGTAGCCGGGGTGCCTCGGGTGGCCGGGGTGCCGGGAGCGGTTCCCGCCCCGGTGAGCCCGGTGAGCCCCGGCCTGCAGACCGTGCCCGTCGCGCTGCCCCGGGCCTGAGCCGCGTTCGTAACCCCACGGCGGAAAATCAGCCGAAATTTCGCCGTGGCGTTACATACGCGAAAGAGCCAGCACCGAACCGCTCCTACGGCGCTCGCCGACGATCCGACTGCCGGGGTCTCCCGCACCGAACTTCAGCGTTCTGCGGCTCCCACACCGGGTTTCGAGATCATCGAGACCCGTTCCTCATCCCGGCGGGCGTCGTGCACAATGCCCACAATGTCGGCACCGTGCGGACCCTGATGCTGTCCACCTATGTGGTGCCCGTCGATCAGCCGTTGGTGACGATGGATTGATCTCCGGGCCGCACGCCACGGTAGATGCCGCGGCGGACGATCCACGGCTGGAGTACCCGCTCGATCGACCAGGACGGGAATCGGAAGGCAAATCCGTTGGGAGCGAACACCTCCAACCCATCCGGCTGCACTCCGAGCACCGAGCCCCACCGGCTGGACGGCGGACGGTAGCTGCGCGTCGTGCCGCCGGTGAAGTAGGCGGTCACGTTTCGGGCCAGCAGTCCGTCGGCCCGGTTTCGGGCCGAGGAGCGCAGCGGGTCGGTGGCCGCGACATCGCCGACAGCGAATACGCCATCGTGTCCCGGCACCCGCAGTTCCGGTGTCACCCGAACGAACCCGCGCTCGTCGAGGACGTCCGCCGGCAGCCAGTCCGTGTTCGGCCGGACCCGGCCGATGGTCCACAGCACCGCATCGGCCTGCACCGAAGGTTGTCCCGTGCTCCAGTGGACGGGTTCGGAGGTGATGGCCGCGCAGTCGAAGCCTTCCGGTACCACGGCGCGATGCCCCGGGTGCAGGGTCACGCCCGCCGCAGCCAGCCTGTCTTCGACCCGCTTCCGGGCCCGCCAGTGGTGCTGCGGCAGAGGATGCTCGCCGGGGTAGTACAGCCCCACCTGGTTACCCGGCCACCGGACGGCGATGTTGGCCGCACTGCTGGCCGCCGCCGCGCCACCACCGATGACAGCAACCGAACGTGCCGAACCCAATCGCTCGTGTGCAGTCCTCAGCCCGGCATCGACATCGCCTGCCGACTGCAGAACCGCCTGCCGCCAGAAGCCGTTCGTCACACCGGTCGAGATGACCAGCGCGTCATAGGGTTCCACCTGCTCGTTCCCGCCGGCATCCTGCACGCTGACCGTGCGTGCCGAAAAGTCGACGCCTGCCAGCGTGCCGTGCACCGTGCGGACCCGGTCGAGTTCGCGGAACCGGTCGAAGCCGATCCAGTAGTTGCGTGCCCAGTCTTCGGGCCGGGCCAACCGGGTGCCCAGCTCCTGACCGCTGACCAGGCCAGGGTTGACCGAGATGCCGACGACGTCGAAACGACGCGCCAAGCGGATCGCGGTGAGCACGCCGGTGTCGCCGAGTCCCGCAATCACCACGCGCTTTCGGTCCACGACCGTGGACGCTACCGCCCGCCTGCAGGCCGGCAGACCCCTTTCCCTATCGTGGCTGGATGAGCAGCGTCGCTGATGCGGACGGGGTCGCCGACCTCGCCCGCCGGGTCGTGGCCGACCACGACCCCAAGAAAGTCCCCATCCCGGAGTACCTGGCCGCCTGTTACGACGCGGGCCTGTCCTGGGTGCACTTCCCCGAGGGCCTCGGTGGTCTCGGGGTGTCACGTGGTCTGCAGGCCGTGGCCGACCGCATCCTGCAGGGCGCCGGCGGGCCCATCCCGCTGAGCTTGAACCCGATGGGCTACGGCATGGCCGCACCCACGGTGCGCGAGCACGCACAGTCCGATGAGCTCAAGAAATCCTGGCTGCGGCCGCTGGCCAGCACCGAACACATCTGGTGCCAGCTGTTCTCCGAGCCAGGCGCCGGATCAGATCTGGCCGGGCTGGCCACGTCGGCGGTGCCCGATGGCGACGAATGGGTGCTGAACGGGCAGAAGGTGTGGACCAGTCTGGCGCACCGCGCCCGCTGGGGTCTGCTGCTGGCCCGTACGAATCCCGATGTGCCCAAACACAAGGGCCTGACGTACTTCGTGCTGGACATGCACGGCCCGGGCGTCGAGACCAGACCACTGCGACAGATGACCGGCCAGGCCGAGTTCAACGAGGTGTACATCACCGACGCCCGCATCCCCGATGCGCACCGGCTCGGCGCAGTGGGCAACGGCTGGAACGTCGCGATGACCACCCTGATGAACGAGCGCAGCGCGCTCGGTGGCAGCGGCAATCGACGCGGAGCCGGGACCATCTCGGATGCCGTGGCGCTGTGGGCATCACGCCCGGACCTGCGGACTCCGGTGCTGCGGGACCGGCTGAGCCAACTCTGGCTGCGTTCGGAGGCCCAACGGCTGACCGCCGAGCGGTCCCGGGCGGCCGCCACCGTCGGCGGACCGGGACCCGAAGGCTCGATCGGCAAGCTCGTCGGCGCCGAGCTCAACCAGCACATCTACCAGTGGTGCATGGATCTGCTTGGGCCCGAGGGGATCCTGTATCACGGCTACGGGACGGGTGATCGCGACGACGAGCAGGACGGCAAGGACTGGCGTGGGCCCCTCCAGCAGCGCTTCCTACGCAGCAAGGCCAACACCATCGAAGGCGGCACCTCAGAGGTGATGCGCAACATTCTCGGCGAACGGATCCTCGGGCTGCCCGGTGATCTGCGCGCCGATGCCGGTATGCCGTGGAAGGAGATCCCGCGTGGTTGAGAAGCTTGCGGATCAACGCAGAGATGTGGCTGAGGACCAGGGTGAGTTCAGGTTCACCGACGAGCAGGCTCAACTGCGCACCGCGGTCCGAAAGTTCTGTGCCGAGAACTTCTCCGAGCCGACAGTGCGGGCACTCATGGAATCCGAGCCACGGTTCGATCCGAAAGTATGGGCCCGGTTGGGCGCTGAGCTCGGCGTTCTCGGCCTGGCGGTTCCCGAGGCCGACGGCGGAGCCGGCGGCACGCTCGTCGACCAGGCCATCGCGGTCGAGGAACTCGGGGCGGCACTGGCCTGCGGACCGGTGTTCGGCACCGTGTTGCTGGCCGTCCCCGCGCTCGTGGCCGCCTCGGCCGGTCCGGTGCGCGACGAGCTCCTCGGAGCACTCGCCGAGGGCACCCGCACGGCGGCGTTCGCGGTCCCGGACCGGGCGGGCGCATTCGATCCCGCCGCGGTGAATGTGACTGTCGCCGAAGACGGGACGTTGACCGGCACGGTCGAGCGCGTGGTCGACGGCGACGCCGCGGACACCTTGTTGGTGGCGGCCGCCGGATCCGGCGGCGTCGGCCTGCACGTGGTCGACGCGTCAGACGCGGGAGTGCAACGCACCCCGCTGACCACGCTCGACCCCACCCGGCCGCAGGCCACCATCGTCTTGACCGCGGCGCCCGCCCAACTGGTGGCCGGTCCCGACGAGGCCGACCGCGTCATCACGCACGCATTCCAGGTGGCAGCGACACTCCTGGCCGCCGAACAGATCGGAGCCGCACAGCATCTGCTGGATCTGTCCGTGGAGTACGCAAAATCGAGGCTTCAGTTCGGCAGGCAGATCGGGTCCTTCCAGGCCGTCAAGCACCGGTTGGCGGATGACCTCGTCGACCTCGAGCACGCGCGGTCAGCGACCTATCACGCGGCGTGGGCACTGACCGACGGCACTGACGACCCGGCGCTGGCAGCCAGCATTGCGCAGGCCACCGCGTCGGCGGCATTTGCCAAGATCGCGGCGGACACCATCCAGGTGCACGGCGGGATCGGGTTCACCTGGGAGCACCAGGCGCACCTGTACTTCAAGCGGGCCACCACCGATGCCGCCCTGTTGGGCAGTGCCGAAGCCCATCGGTCACGCGTGGCCGACCTCGTGCTCGACGATGCCCCGGCCGATCGCGTCCCGTGGGTGGCGACGGGCACACAGTGATCGGTTGAAAAGACGCGGCGGGCCTTCTGCGACCGTAAGATTCCGCTGATGGACAGCCCCGTCGAGCACCGCACGCTGGCGGTCGACGGGGTGCGGTCGCCGGTGCTCGTCGCCGGCGCGGCGGGGCCGGACGCCGGCGAGGCAGTGGTGTTCGTGCACGGCAACAACGCCGGGGCCAGATGGGACCGTTTGCTGATGCCGGTCGCCGGTATCGCTCGGGTGATCGCCCCGGAGATGCCCGGATTCGGTGCGGCCGACAAGCCGGCACAGTGGCCGTACACTGTGCCGGCCTACGCCGCACACCTGGGCGCGCTTCTGGACCAACTCGGTGTCGAGCGCGCCCACCTGGTCGCCCACGATTTCGGCGGCCCCTGGGCACTCGCCTGGGCGGTCGACCATCTCGATTCCGTCGCCAGCATCACGCTGATCAACACCCCCGTGGTGATCAACCACTTCGCCGCCAAGCTGTGGCGGACACCCGTACTGGCCGAGGCATTGTCGCGGATCGGCAACCCGGCAGTGCTGCGTCGCGTGCTCGCCATGCGCGATCCGGGGCTGCCGGCCGATGCGCTGGAGTCGATCGCCGAGCACATGTTCGCCCGTGGCACACCCGATGCGGTGTTGAAGCTGTACCGATCCACCGGCCCGAATGCCCTTGCCCCGTATGCCGATCGGCTCACCGAGTTCACCGGCGATGTCCTCGTGGTGTGGGGCGCCGATGACCACTACGTGCCGTACGCACAGACGGACGAGTACCGTCGGATCTTCCGGAGCTGTGAGGTACAGCCGGTGCCAGGCACAGGCCACTGGCCATGGCTCGAGCAACCAGACACGGTGGCCGGACACGTCACCGAGTTCCTGCGCAGGCAGCTCGGGAGGACTCGGTGAAACTACGCCGTGTCCGCACCGCCACCGGTCTGACTGTGCAATCCCTTGATTCCGAAGGTGATTGGTCTGAGCACTCAGACCGCACAGCCCTTGGTGGTCGGGTTTTCGACGAGGCCTGGCTGACAGCAGCAGCCGACCGCCAGCTGCAACACAGCGACCACCTCCTGCCGTTCCAGCCGGTGTCATTTCGCGACTTCATGTTGTACGAACAGCACAACATCGACGCGGCCCGCGGGCTGATCCGGCGCTTTCACCCCGGCCTCTACCGGGTGACGTCGCTGTACGAACGCGTCACCGGTCGCCCGGTGCCGCAGTTCAGGCCGAAGCCGCTGTTCTATGAGCAGCCGATCTACTACATGTCCAACGCACAGACCTTCGTGCCGACCGGCACCCCGGTTCCGGTCCCGGACTATTCACAGGCGCTCGACTTCGAGTTGGAGATCGGATTCGTGTTGGCCGCACCGTTGTTCAACGCGACACCCGATGAGGCCGCCGAAGCGATCGGAGCGTTCGTCGTACTCAACGATTTCAGCGCCCGCGATGTGCAGCGACCCGAGATGCTCAGCGGCTTCGGGCCGCAGAAGTCCAAGCATTTCGCCAGCTCGATGTCGGACACCGCGGTCACCGCCGACGAGATCCTGCCGCGCATCGACACCATCACCGGTTCGGTGGCACTCAACGGATCGGTGGTCAGCACCGTGAGCAGCGCCGGCATGCAGCACACTTTGGGCGAGGTGCTGGCGCATGCGTCACGCAGCGAACCGCTCTATCCGGGTGAGCTTTTCGGCACCGGGACGCTGCCGGGTGGAAGCGGCATGGAGACCGGGCACTGGCTGCGCAGCGGGGACACCCTCACCCTGACCCTCGACGGCGTCGGGCAGATCGAGCACACCATCCTCTGATTCTCGCCGAAACCGCATTCCAGCAGAGAAAGTGCGAGAGAGGGCCTGCCGGAATGCCGTTTCGGCGGAGGGGCTGTCAGCGGGTGACGCCGTCGATGGCCTTGTAGATGCGCTGCTCGCTGACCGGGCGCGGCGTACCCAGCTGCTGGGCCCACAGGCTCACCCGCAACTCCTCGATCTGCCATGCGATGTCACGGACGTCGGCCGCTGCAGCCCGGCCTGGCGAAAGAGCCTGAACCAGTTCGTCATAGGCATCCTCGACCGCGTGCACACGCGACATCCGGTCTCGGTCGGCGCCGAGCGCCTGGGGCAACCGCTCGAGCCGGCGGGCGATCGCGGTGACATATCGGGCCAGGTCGTTCAGCCGCGCTATCCCGGTCTCGGTGACAAAACCCTTGGGCAACAGGCGTTCCAGTTGAGACCGGATGTCGGCTACCGCATCGGTCTGGGCAGCTGACGGCTTGTCGGGCAGCGCGACCTCCACCTCGTGCACCGCGGCCAGCACCTTCTCCACCCGGTTCACCCCAGCTTGGGTGGTGGGGCCGAGTTCCTTGCCTGCCCGGGTCAGAACCCCGGCGAACTCCGTCTTCGTCCACACCGGCTTGGGCACCAGCACGTCAGCGGCCGCATCGGCACAATCATCGAGCAACGCGGCCAGCGAACCGTCGGGATTGGCGTTGAGCGCCAGCCGGGTGCGGGTGCTCAGGCCGCGTTCGATCGCCTTCACCGGTGAGGGTGTGGTCAGCCGCAGTAGACGCCGCAGGCCCGGCCGCATGGCCGCGGCCTGGTCGGCCGGGTTGGCGAACACCTTGATATCGACGGCTTTTCCGGCGTCGACGAAGGCCGGATAGCCCCTGACTGTGTGACCGCCGCTGACGTTCTCCACTGTGCGTGGCAGCTCGTCGAGATCCTCGGGCCATGCCCGCAGCCCGGTGCGTTCCAGGTCGCCGCCCAGCGCGTCGGCCACAGCCTGTGCGACGGGCACCGCGAGCTGCTCACGCAGCGCGTCGATATCCTTGCCGCGGGCCACCTCTTTGCCGTCGACTGATTCCACGGCGAAGGTCATCCGTAGATGGTCCGGTATCTTGCTCAGGTCGAATGCATCGATGGGCACCAGAATGCCGCTGCGCCTGCGCAGTTCGCGCTGCACCTCGTCCAGCAGGGACCCGGCGGACGGATCGATGTCACCCAGGATGGCCCGCGCGGTGTCGGGCGCCGGGACGAAGTTGCGGCGCAGGTCCTTGGGCAGCGATTTGATCAGTGCGGTAACCAGTTCCTCCCGCAGGGCCGGTACCTGCCAGGCGAAACCGTCACCACCGAGCCGCGCCAAGACCCCCACCGGCACATGCACAGTGACGCCGTCGTCGGCCGCCCCGGGCTCGAATCGGTACGTCAGCGGCAGTTCGAGATCGCCGGCCTGCCAGGTATCGGGATTGTCCGCGCCGTCCTCGGACCGCAGCAGATCGTCACGGGTGAAGGTGAGCAGGTCGGGTGTCTTGTGGCGCTGCTTCTTCCACCACGCGTCGAAGTGACGCGCCGATACGATATCGGCCGGGATCCGGGCGTCGTAGAGCGCGTAGATGTCGTCGTCGCCGACCAGCAGGTCACGCCGACGGGCGCGTTCCTCGATCTCCTCGAGTTCGGCCCGCAGCCGCGCGTTGTCGCGGAAGAAGTGGTGGCGGGTCTGCCAATCCCCCTCGACCAAGGCGTGCCGGATGAACAACTCACGGCACAGCTCCGGATCGATCTGGGTGTAGCCGATCTTGCGGCGCGGGACCAACGGTAGCCCATACAGCGTGACCCGCTCGAAAGCCACGACCGCACCACGTTTGGCTTCCCAGTGCGGCTCGCTGTAGTTGCGCTGCACCAGATGTCCGGCGACGCGCTCGATCGCCTCGGGCTCGACCTTGGCGGCGATGCGGCCGAACAGCCGGCTGGTCTCCACCAGGTCGGCCACCACGATCCAGCGCGGCGGCTTCTTCGTCAGCACCGAGCCGGGAGCCAGCACGAACTTGGAGTTGCGGGCACCTTGATAATCGCGGGACTCACCCTCGCGCAAGCCGACGTGGGACAGCAGGCCCGCGGTCAGTGCGGCGTGAATACTGGCCGGCTCGGCGACCTCATCACTCTCGCGGATCCCGATGTCGCGGGCGATGCTGCGCAGCTGTCCGGTCAGGTCCTGCCATTCTCGGATTCGCAGGTAGTGCAGGAACTCGTCGCGGCACATCCTCCGGAACGCATTGCCGGAGAGCTGGTTTCGCTGCTCGCGCAGGTAGTTCCAGAGGTTGAGATACGAGATGAAATCCGAGTGCTCGTCGGCGAACCGGGCGTGCTTCTGACGCGCCGCCTCTTCCTTGTCGCTCGGGCGTTCCCGGGGATCGGGAATCGACAGCGCCGCGGCCAGCACCAGTACCTCACGCACGCAGCCCTCGGTGTCGGCCTGCAGGATCATCCGGCCGACCCGCGGATCGAGTGGCAGCCGGGCCAGGCGCCGACCGACGTCGGTCAGCGCACCCGCCGCGTCGAAGGCGCCGAGTTCCTGCAACAACTGCACGCCGTCGCGGATGCTGCGGGCGTCTGGCGGATCCAGAAACGGAAACTCCGCGATGTCGCCCAGTTGCAGAGCGGCCATCTGCAGGATGACCGCGGCCAGGTTGGTCCGCAGGATCTCCGGATCGGTGTAGCGCGGCCGAGATTCGAAGTCCTCCTCCGAGTACAGCCGGATACATATGCCCGGAGCGGTGCGCCCGGACCGCCCCGCCCGCTGGGCTGCCGACGCCTGCGAGATCGGCTCGATGGGCAGGCGCTGCACCTTGGTGCGGCGGCTGTAGCGGGAGATCCGCGCGGTGCCGGGGTCGACGACGTAACGGATGCCCGGCACGGTGAGCGATGTCTCGGCCACGTTGGTGGCCAACACGATTCGCCGCCCGCTGTGGCTGGGTTGGAACACCTTCTGCTGATCGGCGGTGGGGAGCCGCGCGTAGAGCGGCAGCACCTCGGTGTTCCGCAGGTCCTTCAAGGCTTCTGCGGTGTCGCGGATCTCGCGTTCGCCGGACAGGAAGACCAGGACGTCTCCCGGGGGCTCGGACTCGAGCTCGCGAACCGCGTCGACGATGGCCTCGGTCGGATCCCGTGGTTCAGTGCGCACGATCTCGTGGTCGGGATCGTCGGGGTCGTCGTCGTCCGAGACCGGTACGGGGACTTCCAGTGGCCGGTACCGGATCTCGACCGGGTACGTCCGGCCCGACACCTCGACGATCGGGGCGTTCGAGAAGTGAGCCGCGAATCGCTCCGGCTCGATGGTCGCCGAGGTGACGATGACCTTGAGGTCGGGACGGCGGGGCAACAGCTCGCGCAGGTAACCCAGCAGGAAGTCGATGTTGAGGCTGCGCTCGTGGGCCTCGTCGAGGATGAGGGTGTCGTAGCGCAGCAGCCGGCGGTCTCTTTGAATCTCGGCGAGCAGAATGCCGTCGGTCATCAGTTTGATCAGGGTGGAATCGCTGGCCTGGTCGGTGAACCGCACGGTGTACCCGACGGCGTCGCCGAGCGGGGTGCCGAGTTCGTCGGCGATGCGTTGGGCGACGGTGCGGGCGGCCAGCCGGCGAGGCTGGGTGTGGCCGATGGTGCCGCGAATGCCGCGACCCAGCTCCAGGCAGATCTTGGGCAGCTGCGTGGTCTTGCCGGACCCTGTCGCGCCGGCAACCACCACCACCTGGTTCTCACTGATGGCCTTCGCGAGCTCGTCGCGGTGTTCACTGACCGGCAGATCCGGGTAGGTGATTGCCGGGACCGCGGCCTGGCGGGTGAGTACGAGGCCCTCGGCAGTGGCGATCTGTTCGGCGATCTTGGCGGTCTCGCCACCGCGCAGATTCCGCAAGCGGCGGCGGAGCCGGTCCGCGTCGCGGATGGTCAGCCCGTCGAGGCGGGAGCGGAGCTCGGCGACTGACGGTTCGGACACTCGGTCAAGGATAGGGGCTTGACCCGGTGTGATGCAGATCACAGCAGATACTGAACTGGCAACCTCCGGTTCCGTAGCCGTAGGTTGCTGCAACCTACGCTTGCGTACCCCGTCGGGACTGGTCGACGCTGGCGGATCGTGGGTCACTACATCGCGAACGTCCGCGACATCGAGTTCAATCTCTTCCAGGTTCTGGCCTTGGGGCCGGTCATCGACTCGGGCGCATTCGGCGACCTCGACACCGAGACCGCGCGCACCATGCTCGACGAGGTGGCGCGCTTTGCCGAAGGTGTTGTCGCAGAATCGTTCGTCGACGCCGACCGCAACCCTCCCGAGTTCGATCCGGCCACCCACGACATCACCGTGCCGGGACCACTCGCCAAGACCGTGCAGGCCGTCAAGGACGCCGAGTGGTGGCGCGTCGGGCTCGCCGAGAACGCCGGGGGCACAGCGGCGCCCGCATCGTTGGTGTGGGCGATCCAGGAAATGATCATGTCCGCCAACCCGTCGGCGATGTTCTTCTATGGTCTCGGCCCGGCGATGGCACACACGCTGGCCGAGGTCGGCACCGAAGAGCAGCAGCGCTGGGCGCGCATGAGCATGGACAAGGGCTGGGCCGGCACCATGGTGCTGACCGAGCCCGACGCGGGGTCTGATGTGGGCGCCGGGCGCACCAAGGCCATCGCACAGCCCGACGGCACCTGGCACATCGACGGGGTGAAGCGCTTCATCTCCGGTGGCGACGTCGGCGATACCGCCGAGAACGTCTTCCACCTGGTGCTGGCCCGACCCGAGGGCGCCGGGCCCGGCACCAAGGGGCTGAGCCTGTTCTATGTCCCGAAGTTCCATTTCGACTCGGAGACCCTCGAACTCGGGGAGCGCAACGGCGTGTACGTCACCGGGCTCGAGCACAAGATGGGCATCAAATCTTCGCCGACGTGCGAGGTCACCTTCGGCGCGCACGGCACCCCGGCCGTCGGCTATCTCGTCGGCGACGTCCACAACGGCATCGCCCAGATGTTCCGGGTGATCGAGAACGCCCGGATGACCGTGGGAGTGAAGTCCGCGGGCACTCTGTCCACCGGCTACCTCAACGCGCTGGCGTACGCCAAGGACCGCATCCAGGGCTCCGACATGCTCAAGATGACCGACAAGACCGCACCGCGGGTCGCGATCATCGAGCACCCCGACGTGCGCCGCAGCCTGCTCACCCAGAAGGCCTACGCGGAGGGCCTCCGGTCGGTGTACCTGTACACCGCCGCGCACCAGGATTCCGTGGTGGCGCAACATGTCTCGGGCGCGGACGCCGAATTGGCCCATCGCGTCAACGATCTGCTGCTGCCGATCGTCAAGGGTGTCGGTTCGGAGAAGGCCTACGAGGTTCTCACCGAATCGCTGCAGACCCTCGGCGGATCCGGTTACCTGCAGGACTACCCGATCGAGCAGTACATCCGCGACGCCAAGATCGACTCGCTGTACGAGGGCACCACCGCCATCCAGGCGCTGGACTTCTTCTTCCGCAAGATCGTCCGTGACCAGGGCAGCGCGCTGGCCCACGTCGCGGCCCAGATCTCGGCAACTTTGGAAGCCGGGGGTGGGCTGGAGCCTGAGATCGCCCGGCTCGCCACCGCGCTGAACGACGTGCAGTCGATGGCCGCCACCCTCACCGGCTACCTCATGGCGGCACAGGAACAGCCCGAGCAGCTCTACAAGGTCGGCCTCGGTTCGGTGCGGTTCCTGCTGGCGGTGGGCGATCTGCTGATCGGCTGGCGGCTGCTGGTCGGCGCGCAGGTCGCTCAGGCGGCACTGGACACAACGAGCGATCGCGACCGGGCCTTCTACGAAGGCAAGATCGCGGTGGCGAAGTTCTTCGCGCACAACATGTTGCCGCTGCTGACCGCGGTGCGGGAGGTCGTGGAATCGGTCGACGGCGACGTCATGCACCTGGACAACGACGCATTCTGACGCGGGCCCGGGGAAGATGGTTCCCATGGCCGACTTCGTGATCCCACCTCCACCGCAGGCGTCGCTCCCGGTCAGTACCGGGGATGGCCGCTTTCCGGTGCGACGGGTGTTCTGCGTCGGACGTAACTACGCCGCGCACGCGCGTGAGATGGGCAAGGATCCCGACCGGGAACCACCATTCTTCTTCATGAAGCCGGCCGACGCCGTGATCGACGCGGCGGGCACCGTCCCGTATCCGTCGCTGACGTCGTCGTTTCACCACGAGATCGAGCTGGTGGTGGCGCTGGGCTCCGGTGGCCGCGAGGTGGCACCGGACGACGCGCTGGAGCTGGTCTGGGGCTACGGCGTCGGTGTCGATCTGACCCGGCGCGATCTGCAGGACGAGGCCAAGAAACTGAGCCGGCCCTGGGATTGGGCCAAGGGTTTCGACGCGTCCGCCCCCTGCACCCCGATCCATCCGGTCTCAGACGTCGGTCACCCGGACGGCGGCGAGATCTGGCTGCGGGTCAACGGTGAGCTGAAGCAGCACGGCGACCTCAGGGACCTGATCTGGTCGGTCCCCGAGGTCATCAGTGCGATCTCGGCGGCCGTGGACCTGGCCCCCGGCGACCTGATCTACAGCGGAACCCCCGCCGGGGTCGGGCCGATGCAGCCCGGTGACGTCATCTCCGGTGGCGTCGGAGGAGTCTCGGAGTTCAGCTTCACGATCGGCCCAGCCGACCGGCGGCCCGCCTGACCCGCTGGCCGGCGGTGTCCACCTGGCGGGCGGTCATGGATCGCAGCGGGTGTACCGACAGGATCAGCGCGACCCGACCGTCGGCATCGAAGACGGGTGCGGCAATGGTGGCCACCGGCTGCGCCTTGCCTGCCATCCCGCCGGACGGCACCAGACCGATCGTGGCGAATTCGGCGAGCAGTTGATCGGTGATGTCGCGAACATGGTCGGGCAGTCCGTCACTCGACAACGTGCCGACCAGTTGTGCCGCCCGGGTCAGATCCGGTGTCGTCCAGTCGATGTCGTAACCACGTTCCCGGGTCCGGGCGAGCACCTCCTCAAGGCGGCCGGCCAACTCCTCGCTGAGGCCGGGTGCCCGTCCGATCCAGCTGCGTTGCTCGTCTGAGCCGCCCCAGGCCGCAAACGCGACGCCGAACGGCGGTGCGTATCGGATCCGGTCGCCCGGCGCCGAGGCCGGCTGCCGGCCGGCCCCCTCGAACGCGGTGATCACCAGCTCGTCATCGAGCCGTTCGACGACCGAGGCCGCACAGTCGAGTTCTTGCGAAAGTTCTTGGGCAGCAATGCGAGCCGCATGCGCCAGGGGTCGCGCCGCCTCCGTCCGGGCCGCCACCACGGCCAGGCCCGGTCCGAGAGCGAACGTCTTGTCAGCGGGATCGCGGATCAGCCAGCCGCGGTCGCACAAAGTCTTGAGGATGGCGTGCGCGGTGGCCTGAGTCAGGTCCAGCGCGCTGACCACATCGGAGAACCGCAACCGGGTATCGCCGGCACCCGCCAGCAACTCGATCACATCGAGCACCCGATTGGTCGGCGCCGAGCCCGCACCACGCACCCTTGACTCCGTTCTGGACGGTTCCTACAGTCGACCTTGTCAATTCGAGAGACTATCTCGAATATTAGAGAATTGGTATGCGATGCGCGCAGTGGTCCTCCGGGCCGGTCAACTCCAGGTCCGCGAGATCCCTGATCCCGTACCGGGTCCCGGCGAGCTTCTTCTGCGGGTGCTCAGTACCGCGATCTGCGCGTCCGACGTCCACTTCATGGACCACCCCGAACTCGGTCTCAACGATCCGACCGGCCGATCGCTCTATGACGCGGACCGTGACGTCGTGCTGGGCCACGAGTTCATCGGCGAGGTCATCGGTCACGGGCCCGGCTGCAGCGATCAGTTCCCCGTGGGTAGCCGAGCCACGTCGATCCCCATCAGGCTGGTCAACGGTGGCGCCGACGGCGCCCACATCATCGGCCAGCACCCGGACACCCCAGGGAGTTTCGCCGAACTGCTGGTAGTGGCTGAATCGATCGCCCGCCCCGTCAGCGGCGGCGCCTCGGATGACGCCGTCGCGCTGACGGACGCTTTCGCAGTCGGCGAGTTCTATGTCCGATCCGCCCGGCTCGAGCCCGGCGAGATCCCCATCGTGATCGGCGCCGGGGCGATCGGGCTGTCCGCGGTCGCGGCATTGGCCCGCCGTGGCGTCGAACCGATCATCGTCTCGGACTTCCAGGCTGACCGATGTGCCCTGGCGTGCAAGGAGTTCGGCGCCCACATCGCCGTCGACCCGGCCGAACGCTCACCGATGGACGTCTGGCGCGAGGTACGCGCCGAACGCAACCTGTGGGGCCCGGCGGTGGTGTTCGAATGTGTCGGCGCATCGGGTCTGATCCAGAAGATCGTCGAGGAATCCGAGATGGGTACCAGGATCTACTGTGCGGGCGGTTGGTACACCGGCGACACCCTCGACATCACCACCGCCACCCGCCAGGGCGTGACCTTGCAGTTCGGCGGCGGGCCGTGGCCGCAGGACTGGTACGGGACGCTGGACGCCATCGTCTCCGGAGACCTGGACCCGACACCCAGCATCGGCATGGTGGTGCCACTCGACGAAGTTCCCGACGCGCTCGACCTGGCCCGCCGCTCGGCAGGACCCGCGCGAATCATTGTGCATCCGAACGGAGACCACGCATGACCACCCACGAAGACCACCTGGACATCATCGACGTACTGATCCGCTACGCCACCGGGATCGACCGGCGGGACTGGCCGCTGTTCCGCACCGTCTTCACCGATGACTGCGTGCTGGACTATGGCGAGATCGGCAAGTGGAACGGGGTGGACGCCGTCACCGAGTTCATGGACCAGTCCCACGCCATGGCCGGGCACACCATGCACCGGCTGAGCAACCACGCGATCACGGTTGACGGGGATACCGCCACCGCGCGCACCTACATCGACGGACTGATCCTGGCACAGGACAACAACTCCGGCGTCAACGCCGTCGGCTTCTACGACGACGAGTTGGTCCGAACCTCAGCGGGCTGGAAGATCGCGCGACGACAGTTCACCGCGGTACGGATAGCCAATGTCTGACTTCGCAGATCGGTACGGTCCGTGGGCGCTGGTGGCGGGCGCCTCCGACGGGGTCGGCTCGGCAATGGCCGAGGAGTTGGCGCGGCGTGGCCTCAACGTGGTGCTGCTGGCCCGGCGACAAGGCGTTCTCGACGACGTGGCAGCGGCCATCACGGCACGTACCGGCGCGCAAACGCGAACGCTGGCAATAGATCTGGCTACGCCAGAGGCTGCAGGCGAAGTGATCGCTGCGACCGAGGATCTCGATATCGGTTTCCTGGTCTACTGCGCGGGCGCCGAATCGCTGGTGCAACGCAACTGCCTGGTGCCGATGCAACTGTGCCATCACTACGCCCAGCCCATGGTGGAGCGAGGCCGTGGCGGCATCGTCATCTTCGGGTCCGGGGCCGGATTCGCCGGCGGGCCGAACATGGTGGCCTACGGCGCGAGCAAGGCCTTCGACATGGTGTTCGCCGAGGCACTCTGGACCGAGCTGCAGCCCTCGGGTGTCGACGTACTCGGACTGATTCTCGGTAAGACCGACACTCCTGCCCTGCGCAAGCTGGAACACGAGCGAGGCCAGATCTCCTCACCCGAGCACACTCCGCCGGGTGCGGCGGCCGTCGATGATGTGGTGGCGGCGGCATTCGCCAACCTCAGCGAGGGACCGACGTGCCTGGTGGGTCCCGAGATTCAGGCGGCGGCCCAGTTGATGGCCTCCGTCAGCCGCAACGATGCGGTGCGGTTCATCGCGCAGGCGGTCACCGCCGCGATGGGTGCGAACTAGGGTCCTCGTACTGCCTTGCCTCCGGCGGTGCGGTCGTTGCCGATGCGTTGCCATGGGTCGGGGTGGGTCCCAAAGAACTCAAAGACACCGCCGAGTTGCGCCTGTTCCTGCTCGATCAGGACGGCCCCGCAC
>NZ_LZSY01000191.1 GCF_001665625.1 Mycolicibacterium peregrinum
CAACGTGGCATTCGGTGCCCGTAGTAGACGCCGGGTCGGCCGCCGGGCCGCCTCCGACAGCGCCCGCCGGTGGCTGGCCGAGGTCGACGCTGTCGATCTGGCCGACCGGCGACCTCGCAGGCTGTCGGGCGGCCAGGCGCAGCGGGTGGCACTGGCCCGGGCACTGGCCGCCGATCCCGAGGTCCTGCTGCTCGACGAACCGCTGACCGGATTGGACGTGGCGGTGGCAGCGTCGACGCGCAAGGTGCTGCGCCGGGTTCTGGCCGTTGGCGGCAGGTGCGCGGTGCTGATCACCCACGAGCTGCTCGATGTCCTGACGCTGGCTGACCGGGTGATCGTGGTGGAGGATGGGCGCATCGTTGAAAGTGGTTCTGTCGCAGAGGTATTGGCGGCACCAAAGAGTCATTTCGCGGCGAGGTTCGCCGGCGTCAACCTGATCGGGGGAACGGCAGGCGCCGATGGCGTGCTGACCACCGCATCGCAGGCGAACTGGTACGGCACGCCGGCAACCGATGTGCAGCGCGGCGAACCGGCCGTCGCCCTGTTCTCGCCGGCGTCGGTCTCGGTGTACCGCGACGAACCGCACGGAAGTCCGCGCAATACCGTGCCGGTGACGGTCGCCGAGCTCGACAGCCGGGGTCCAGGCATCCGGGTGCGGGCCGATGAGCAGCCTGACGGTGCACCCGGCCTGGCGGCCGACATCACCGCGGAGTCGGCGGCCGAGCTGCGGCTGGTGCCGGGCGACACGGTGTATTTCTCCGTGAAGGCGCAGGAGGTTGCCGTCCACCCGGCGGGGCACCGGAAGTGACTCGCGGTTCGCGACGTAACGCGGGCATACGCAGGTCCGAATCACCTGTTGAGGGTCCGGCGCGGGGAGTGCCCTGAGGCGGGTTGCCAGCTCCGGCGTGGCGCCCGGCACACCCGCGCGTCAGCAATCAATCGTTGGCTTGTTTACCTGGTTATTCGCTGTGCATAGCAATCTCGATTTTGAGCACTCTAAGAGCAACTCACACTTGCGTCACGGCCGTAACACGGTAGTTTCTTCCCCATGGACGAGTCGGATGCGATGTCACATCGGCGCAGAGGTCTGTCGAAGAAGCTGGCGCTGGTTGCGATGACCGGCGCGACCGCCGCGGCTGTTGCGCTGCCGGCGGTGGCATATGCGGATCCCGAGCCGGTGCCCCCGGCCCCGGCGCCCGCCCCGGCTGTGCCCGGGGCTCCCGCCCCGGCGCCGGGTGCTCCTGCGCCCGCTCCGGCTCCCGGAGCCCCCATGCCTGCCCCCGCGCCGGAACC
>NZ_LZSY01000192.1 GCF_001665625.1 Mycolicibacterium peregrinum
CGGTCATCGCGGCCGTCGTCGTCGGCATCGTGGTCGGTCTCGTCGCACCTGAGGTCGGTAAGAGCGTCGGTGTACTCGGCACCATGTTCGTCAGCCTGATCAAGATGATGATCGGCCCCATCATCTTCTGCACGATCGTGTTGGGCATCGGCTCGGTGCGCAAGGCCGCGACCGTCGGGAAGGTCGGTGGGCTGGCCTTCGGCTACTTCCTGGTGATGTCCACGATCGCGCTGACCATCGGGCTCGTGGTCGGCAACCTGATCCACCCCGGCAGCGGCATGCACCTGACCGAAAGTTCGGCAGGAAAGGGCGCCGAACTCGCGGAGAAAGCCCACGAGTCCGGCGGACTGATGGACTTCGTCCAGGGCATCATCCCGGAGACGCTGTTCTCCTCGCTGACTGCCGGAAGCGTGCTTCAGGCGTTGTTCGTGGCGCTGCTGGTCGGATTCGCGCTGCAGGGCATGGGCAGCGCCGGGGAACCGATCCTGCGCGGCATCGAGCACCTGCAGAAGCTCGTGTTCAAGGTGTTGATCATGATCCTGTGGCTGGCGCCGATCGGTGCCTTCGGCGCGATCGCCAACGTCGTCGGACAGACCGGCTGGACGGCCGTCACGCAGCTGCTGACCCTGATGCTGGGCTTCTACGTGACCTGTGTGCTGTTCGTGTTCGGCGTGCTCGGTGTATTGCTGCGTGCGGTGTCTGGTGTGTCCATCTTCAAACTGGTGCGGTACCTGGCCCGCGAATATCTGCTGATCTTCTCGACATCGTCGTCGGAGTCGGCGCTGCCGCGCCTCATCGCCAAGATGGAGCACCTGGGCGTCGACCGCAGCACTGTCGGTGTCGTTGTGCCGACCGGGTATTCGTTCAATCTCGACGGCACCGCGATCTACCTGACCATGGCTGCGCTGTTCATCGCCGACGCGCTGAGCGCCCCGATGTCCGTCGGGCAGCAGATCGGCCTGCTGGTGTTCATGATCGTTGCGTCGAAAGGAGCCGCCGGTGTGACGGGTGCCGGACTGGCCACGCTGGCCGGCGGCCTGCAGGCGCACCGCCCGGATCTGCTCGACGGGGTCGGACTGATCGTCGGAATCGACCGCTTCATGTCCGAGGCCCGCGCGGTGACCAACTTCTCCGGTAACGCGGTGGCCACCCTGCTCGTCGGCTCGTGGACGCACACCGTGGACAAGGCCAAGGTCGATGCGGTGCTGCGTGGGGACGACCCGTTCGACGAGCTCACCATGGTCGATGACCACTCCGCGGCGGCCGCCGAACCTGCGCGCGTCTAGCCTCACGGCAAAAGGCCCGGCCGGTACATCCGGCCGGGCCTCTCGCGTTGAACCGGCGCCGAGCCTGGCCCGTAACAACGGGCAGGACATCACCGAAAAGGTGTATGCGACAAGAAAGAAGACACGACCATGCGAGCATCAATCATCATGCTCGCCGCGTCGGGGGCGGCAGTAAGCACGATTCTGGCGCCGGCAGTGCCGGCATATGCCGATTCCGCGGTCGAGACGATCGGTCTGCTGGAAGCCGAGGGCTTCTACGTCAACATCGACCGGGTGGGCAGTGCGCCACTCGACCAGTGCACCGTCACGAGCATCCGCAATCCACAGACCCAGACCAGGCTCATTCGGGTCGAACGGTTCGGCAAGAACGGTGCGAAGGATTTCGATCTCGTACCCGTGGTGGTGCGCCGAACCATCACGGTGTCACTGGACTGCTCCAGGTGAGCGTCAGCGCTGGCAGTTGAGCGACACCGACACGGTCCGGCTGGTGACCGACGGCACCAGGATCCGATCGCCGCCCAGCCCCGGCCCGACGTAGGGCACCAACTGGCTGACCTGTTGAGGGTTGCGCACGCTGGTGACCGTGCACTGGTCCAGCGGCGCGGTCCCGATCTTGTCGATGGTGACGGTGTAGCCCTCGGACTGCAGCCGGTTGATCGTGTCCTGCGCCGTCTCCTCGGCCGAGGCCACCGCGGACGACGCGCCCACCACGCCCAACACAGCCAGCCCGACTGCCGCCGGCAGCGACTTCGTGCGCATCGGACACGTCCTTCCGTTGTGGTCAGTCCATCTTCCCCTACATACATCGTTCGGGAAATTCGAAACGTTCCCGCCGGCGTCGATGAAAGACCGCATAGCATCGCGCCCGTGAAGAGCACGATGCAGAACTGGCCGTTGACGATCACCGCGATCCTCCGACACGCCTGCGGGGTCAATGGCGACCGGACGGTGACCACCGCGTGCGGTGAGGGTCGCTATCGCACGATCAACTACCGTGAGCTGGGCGGGCAGGCGGCCCAACTGGCGCATGGTCTGCGCAGGCTCGGGATCGACGGAGACCAGCGCGTCGGCACCTTCATGTGGAACAACACCGAGCACCTCGCCGCCTACCTCGCCGTGCCCGCGATGGGCGCCGTGCTGCACACCCTGAACATCCGGTTGTCGGCCGAACAGATCGCCTACATCGCCAACGAGGCGGCCGATCAGGTCGTCATCGCCGACGCCTCCGTGGTGCCGTTGCTCGCCCCGGTCCTGCCCCTGCTGGAGACCGTGCACACCGTGGTCATGGTGGGCGAGGGCGACGTGGAGGCGTTGAAGGGTGTGACGGTCGTGCGCTGGGATGATCTGCTGGCCGGGCAGCCAGAAGAATTCGACTGGCCGGAGATCGACGAAAACTCCGCGGCGGCAATGTGTTACACCAGCGGCACGACTGGAAATCCGAAAGGCGTGGTGTACAGCCACCGTTCGAGCTACCTGCATGCGCTGAACACCTGCACCGCCAATGCGCTCGACGTCAGCTGTGGTGACACCGTGCTGCCGATCGTCCCGATGTTCCACGCCAACGCGTGGGGCCTGCCGTATGCGGCGCTCATGGCCGGCGCGAACGTGGTGATGCCCGACCGGTTCATGGACGGCGCCTCGTTGATCAATCTGATCGAAACGCAGCGTCCGACCGTGGCCGGTGCGGTTCCGACCATCTGGAACGACGTCATGCACTGTCTGGAAAAGAATCCCGGACATGACATTTCGTCGCTGCGACTGGTCGCCTGCGGCGGTTCGGCCGTGCCGCTCTCCCTGATGAAGACCTTCCAGGAGACCTACGGCGTACACATCCAGCAGGCCTGGGGGATGACCGAGACCTCGCCGCTGGCCACGGTGGCCAAGCCGCTGCCCGGGGTGTCCGAGGAACGGCAGTGGGAGATGCGGGTCAGCCAGGGCAGGCCGATGTGCGGCGTGGAGGTGCGCGTCGTCGACGACGAGGGTGCCGCGCTGCCCAGCGACGGTTCCGCGGTCGGCGAACTGGAGGTACGCGGCCCGTGGATCACCGGGTCCTACTACCTGGGCCGTGACGCCGAGAAGTTCGACACCGGTTGGCTGCGCACCGGAGACGTCGGCGTCATCGATCCGCAGGGCTACGTGACGCTGACCGACCGCGCCAAGGACGTCATCAAGTCCGGCGGCGAGTGGATCTCCTCGGTGGAGTTGGAGAACCATCTCATCGCCCACCCCGCGGTGCTGGAGGCGGCCGTGGTCGGGGTGCCCGACGAGCGCTGGCAGGAACGCCCGCTGGCCGTCGTGGTGTTGAACGAGGGCGCTTCGGCGGAAGCGGCTGAACTGCGGGAGTTCCTGGCAGACAAGGTGGTTCGCTGGTGGCTGCCCGAGCGGTGGACATTCATCGAGCAGGTTCCGCGCACCAGCGTCGGCAAGTACGACAAGAAGACCATCCGGGCCCGTCACGCCGACGGTGGCTATGAAGTGGTCACGCTGTAGTTCTCCGTTGGTCCGTCGTCCCCGCCATTGTCACGCTGGAGTGGCTCTCGAGCCCGAGCGTCACGCTGGAGTGACTAACCGCGCTGGCCCGACCCCGCCCTGTCACGCCAGAGTGGCTATCGACGTCGACAGCCACTCCAGCGTGACAACGGGGCAACGTGACAACGGGGCAACGGGGCAGGAGGGGCGACGGGGGCGCGTCGGACGGGACCGCTAGGCCCGCACTGCGATGGTCGACAGCAGATCGGCCAGCCGGTCCGGTCGGTCGACCATCGAGAACGTGCGGGCGCCGTCGATGACCTCGAGGCGGGCCCCCGGGATGATCGTCGCGAGGCGTTCACCGTCGCCGAGTTCGAAGAACACGTCGTCGGCCGACCACGCGATGAGTGTCGGCTTGTCGAATTCGGGCAGCCGCTCGGCCACCTTCGTGGTGACCTCGGTGCGCAACGACAGCGTGAACTGCCGGAGGTCCTCGGCGATCGCGGGATTCGACAGCGCGGTACGCACCCACTCGTGGGTGAGCGCGTCGATGTTCGAGTGCGCCAGCCCGGCGTATGCCCGCTTGCGCACGGCCGGGATCCGCACGGCCTGGGTGCCGACCCGGAACAGTGCCTTGGATTTCGCCGCCGCGATGAGCGGTTTGAGGATCGCCGGCGGAAAATGTTCGAACGCATCGCAACTCGTCAATACGAGAGCGCCGATCCGCTCCGGATGATGCACCGCGACCAGTTGCGTGACCACGCCGCCCGTGTCATTGCCGACCAGCACGACGTCGTCGAGATTCAGCGCGGTCAGGGTGTCGGCGACGATGTTCGCCACACCTGTGATGCTCCGGTCGGCGCCGGGCCGCAGCGGTTCGGGGTGGGCACCCAGTGGCCAGGTCGGGACGATGCAGCGGAGGCCCTGCGAAGCCAGTCGGGCGCTGACCTGCCGCCACAGCTGACCGCCCATCATGTAGCCGTGCACGAAGACGACCGGCCTGCCGTCGGTTGGTCCGAATTCCTCGTAATGGATGGTTCCGGCGTTAATCTCAATGGTCGACATGGATGACTCCCAGCTCGATACACATTTACAAACAGCGTGTCCGTAACTTACCAACAGGGTGTATGGAAAACAAGAGACGTACCCAGGAAGAGCGTTCCGCGGCGACCCGCGAGGCGCTGATCGCTGCCGCCAGGAGACTGTGGGGCGAACGTGGGTATGCCGAGGTCGGCACGCCGGAGATCGCCACGGCCGCCGGCGTTACCCGTGGGGCGATGTATCACCAATTCGCTGACAAGGCAGCGCTTTTCCTCGCGGTGGTGGAGGTGGTGGAGCAGGACGTGATGGGCCGTCTGGCGGCCGAGGTGGCGGCATCGGGTGCGACGACGCCGGCCGACGCGATCCGGGCCGCAGTCGACGGCTGGCTGGAGGTGTCCGGTGATCCCGAGGTGCGGCAGTTGGTCTTGCTGGACGCCCCGAGTGTGCTCGGTTGGGCGGGCTTCCGCGACGTCGCGCAGCGCTACAGCCTCGGGATGACGGAGCAGCTGCTGGCCGAGGCGATCAAGGCAGGCCAGCTCGCCAAGCAGCCGGTGCGGGCGTTGGCTCATGTGCTGATCGGTGCGCTCGACGAGGCGGCCATGGCCATCGCCACCGCCGAGGATCCGAAGAAGGCCCGCCGCGAGATCCGGCAGGTGTTGCGCCGTCTGGTCGACGCGATGTTCACCCCCTGAGCGCCGAAACGGCATTCCAGCAGGAAAAGTCCGAGTAGGAACCTGCTGGAATGCCGTTTCGCGGGAAAGCGGGAGGAGCCCTAGCGCTCGGCGCGTTGGTAGGCCGTCACGACGGCTGCGCCACCGAGGCCGATGTTGTGCTGCAGTGCGGCGGTGACGCCGTCGACCTGGCGCTTGTCGGCAGTGCCGCGCAACTGCCAGGTCAGCTCGGAGCACTGGGCCAGGCCCGTCGCACCGAGCGGGTGGCCCTTGGAGATCAGCCCGCCGGACGGGTTGACGACCCAGCGACCGCCGTAGGTGGTGTCGTTGTTGTCGATCAGCCGCGGGGCCTCGCCCTCACCGCACAGGCCCAGGGCTTCGTACAGCAGCAGCTCGTTGGCGGAGAAGCAGTCGTGCAGCTCGATGACCTGGAAGTCCTCGGGCCCGAGACCGGACTGCGCGTAAACCTGCTGTGCGGCTTGGACATTCATGTCGTAGCCGATGATGTTGGCGGCGCTGCCGTCGAAGGTCGACGCGAAGTCGGTGGTCATCGCCTGCCCGACGATCTCGACGGCCTGGCCGGCCAGGCCGTGCTTGTCGACGAAGGCCTCGCTGGCGACGATCGCCGCACCCGACCCGTCGGAGGTGGGGGAGCACTGCAGCTTGGTCAACGGATCAGAGATCATCTTGGCGGCCAGGATGTCGTCGAGGGTGTACTCGTCCTGGAACTGCGCGTACGGGTTGTTCACCGAATGCTTGTGGTTCTTGTAGCCGATCTTCGCGAAATGCTCGGCGGTGGTGCCGTACTTCTTCATGTGCTCACGGCCGGCGGCGCCGAACATCCACGGTGCGACAGGGAAGGCGAACTCGTCGATCTCGGCCAGCGCCTTGACGTGCTTGCCGAGCGGGGACTCGCGGTCCTGCGCACCCGCCTGAAGCGAGCCGGGCTGCATCTTCTCGAAGCCCAGCGCCATGGTGCAATCGGCCAGGCCGCCGCGAATCGCCTGTGCGGCAAGGTAAAGCGCAGTCGAGCCGGTGGAACAGTTGTTGTTGACGTTGACGATCGGGATGCCGGTCATGCCGAGCTCGTAGAGCGCGCGCTGGCCCGAGGTCGAATCACCCGAGCAGTACCCGACGTAGCCCTGCTGAACCTGGTCGTAGGAGATGCCGGCATCCTCGAGCGCCTTCGTGCCCGACTCGCGCGCCATGTCGGGGTAATCCCAACCCTCGCGCCGACCTGGTTTCTCGAACTTCGTCATCCCCACACCGACGACGAACACTTTGTTAGCCATGCAACGGAACATACTTCATCGCGAAACCGGGTCAACCGTCTTCAACTGGAGCTGTCGCAGCCGCACCACCAGCGCTGCCCCGGCCAGCACAGAGAACACCCCGAGCTGCCACCAGTTGGCCGGATTGCCGCCGTCGCGGTCCAAGAAATGATTGACCGCGTGCAGGGTGTTGGCCACCAGGAATCCCGTCAACACCACGGCGATCACGTCGCGCCACCAGAGCGCGAACAGCATGGTCACCGCGATGCCGATCTGGAAGACGCCGGCATCGTGCAGGAAGTGGACGTGGTTGGGCCAGTTCGCCCACTGCGCGAACGACGCCGGGTCGATACGCATCCACACCCCGGTCACCAGCATGCTCAACGCCGCGAGGACCACCACGATCTGAATGAATTTCATCTGCATCACCATCAGACGGCACAGGCCGCCGAGATGTGACAGTCACGTTTGGCCGGGCTGTCTCGTCCACGGAGCATGACCTACCTCGCGGACCATTCCCTGCTGCTGACCGTGCCGGCATTTCTCCCCGCGGTCCTGGTGGTGCTCGCCGTCTCGTACGCCGCGCGGCGGGGACGTACTTCCGCTGACGACGAGGGTGGTGTAGACCAGTAGAACGTGTTCTAGTTTCGCCGAGGAGGGGTCTTGACGCTCAAAGTCGTGCAGTGGGCAACCGGTGGCGTCGGCGTGGCCGCGATCAACGGCGTGCTGGAACACCCTGACCTGGAGCTGGTCGGCTGTTGGGTGCACTCGGACGCCAAGAACGGCAAGGATGTCGGCGAGCTCATCGGTACCGAGCCGATCGGGATCACCGCGACCAACAGCACCGAGGAGATCCTGGCACTCGACGCGGACGCGGTGATTTACTCGCCGCTGATCCCGAACCCCGAGGAGGTGGCCGCGCTGCTGCGCTCGGGCAAGAACGTGATCACCCCGGTCGGCTGGCTGTACCCGAGCGAGAAGCAGGCCGCACCGATGCGGGCCGCGGCACTGGAAGGCAATGCCACACTGCACGGCACCGGCATCGCGCCCGGCGGGATCAGCGAGAAGTTCCCGCTGGTGTTCTCGGCGATGGCGACGGGGGTGAACTTCGTTCGTGCCGAAGAGTTCTCCGACCTGCGCACCTATGACGCGCCCGACGTGGTGCGTCATGTCATGGGATTCGGCGGTACCCCCGACACCGCGCTGAGCGGGCCGATGCAGAAGATGCTCGACGGCGGCTTCATCCAGGCCGTCAAGATGGTCGTCGACCAGATCGGGTTCAAGATCGATCCACGGATCCGCGCCACCCAGGAGATCGCGGTGGCCACCGCGCCCATCGATTCGCCGATCGGCGTGATCGAACCCGGCCAGGTGGCAGGCCGCAAGTTCCACTGGGAGGCTCTCGTCGACGGCGAACCCGTCGTGCGGGTCACCGTGAACTGGCTGATGGGGGAGGAAAACCTCGACCCCGCATGGGATTTCGGGCCGGCTGGGCAGCGCTACGAGATGGAGGTCCGCGGCAACCCGGACTTCACCGTCATCATCAAGGGCTTCCAGTCCGAGGCCGGTGAGGAGGGCCCGGAGTCCGGCGTCGTCGCGACCGCCGCGCACTGCGTCAACTCGGTGCCCGCGGTGTGTGAGGCCGAGCCCGGCGTCGTCACCTACCCCGATCTGCCGCTCATCACGGGTAAAGCCCGCCGAACCTGAGCTTGTGTGCGAGATTTTCGCGAAAACTCGCACATGTCTCCAGATTCGGCGCGTAACCCCTCAGGGCCGCACCAGGATCCGGATCGGATTGCCCTCCTGGCGCTCCAGCTTGTCGATGCCCAGAGCAATATCCTCCAGCGACACGATCTCGCTGATCGAGCGGGAGAGGTCCAGACGGCCCAGCGACACCAGCGTCGCCAACGTGGAGATGTCGACGTTCTGATAGCCCAGGTGGCCGAGCACCTGCTTCTGGGTAAGGCCGAACAACGACGTCGGACCGATCGTCGGCTCCTGGGCACTCATCCCGACCGCGACCAGTCGGCCGCCGACGGTCAGTTGGCTCAGCGCCTGCTCGAACGTCGACTTGAGTCCCACCGCGTCGAACGCCACGTCCAGACCACGGCCGCCGGTGACGTCGGCGATCTTCTCGCCCAGTCGCTCGTCGGCGGCGTCGAATGCATAATCGGCGCCGAGTTCCAGCGCGCGCTCCAGCACCTCGGGCTTGATGTCGATGGCCACCACCGGCACCGCGCCCACCAACCGCGCCAGCTGCGCGATGTGCGTACCGACACCACCCAGTCCCCACACCCCGACCGACTCACCGATCCCGACCTTGCCGGTGCGCACCACCGCGCCGTACGGCGTCGATACCGCGTCGGCGAGGATCGCGGCCTGCTCCAGTGGCACGTTGTCCGGAACTCGCGTCAGCCCGACCGCCTGCGCCAACGTGTATTCGGCCCATGCCCCGTCATAAGCGAAGGCCATCAACCGGATTCGCATGCAATCGGCGATGTCGCCGCGAGCACAGTTCGGACATTCCATGCAGGGCCGGCCCGCCGCCACGATGACGCGGTCGCCCTCGGCCCAACCGGTGACGCCGGGGCCGAGCCGGGCGATGGTGCCCGACGCCTCGTGGCCCTGCGTCACCACCGGGGCCTGCGCCGGGAAGGTGCCGTTGATCAGGCTCAGGTCGGAATGGCAGATCCCGCAGAACGCCACCTTGACCAGAACCTCGCCCGGCCCCGGTTCCGGGATCGGAACATCCTCCACCACAACTCTTTTGGTGTCAGCGTAGAAGCGCTCGGCTCGCATGGTCGGCCCAAGATCGGATGTCATGGCGTCCCCTTCTACTACCCGGCTACTATCGGAAATCATGGCACTTCATCGGGTGGGCTGAGGGCATGTGCCGATTGTTCGGTCTGCACGCCGGGCGCCGGCTCGTGCCGGCGACCTTCTGGCTGCTGGACGCGCCCGACAACCTTGCCGAGCAGAGCAGGCACAACCCCGACGGTACCGGCCTGGGCGTATTCGGGGCCGACGGCGTCGGAGTTCTGCACAAGGAGCCCGTCGCGGCCTGGCAGGATTCCGAATTCGCCACGGAGGCGCACGATGTCACCGCTACGACGTTCATCGCGCACGTCCGTTACGCGTCGACCGGGGCGCTCGACGTTGCGAACACCCATCCCTTCCTCCAGGACGGCCGGATCTTCGCGCACAACGGCGTCGTCGAAGGATTGCCGGCCCTCGATGAGCGGCTGAAAGAACTGGGAGCCGCAGACCTGGTCAAAGGCCAGACCGACTCCGAACGCGTCTTCGCGCTCATCACCGCAGCCGTCCGGGCGAACGACGGTGACGTCGGCGCGGGCGTCGTCGAGGCCATCGGCTGGCTGGCCGACAACGTGCCGATCTACGCCGTCAACCTCCTGCTCAGCACGGCAACCGACATGTGGGCCCTGCGCTACCCCGATACCCACGACCTGTACGTGCTCGACCGCAGAAACCCGGCACAGCGCCGTCTCCGCCTGCGCAGTGCTCGGATCCGTGCCGAATCCGAGCACCTGACCTCCCAGCCCTCGGTGGTGTTCGCCAGCGAACCGATGGACGGTGAGGACTGGCAGCTCATCGCCCCCGGCGAGTTGGTTCATGTCGACGCGGACCTGCGGATCGACCGGCAGCCGGCATTTCCGGACCCGCCGCGTCACGTGCTGCACCGCGACGACCTGTCCGCGAAGGCGGCCGCGTCGCAACACGCGTAGCTGCCCCTCGAGGAGCCCTGGCACACTCGACTGTCGTGACTTCCAAACGCGCACTGGTCCTCGCCGGTGGCGGTATCGCAGGCATCGCCTGGGAAACCGGCATCCTGCAGGGCATCGCCGACGAATCCCCCGAAACAGCCGATGCATTGCTGGCCGCCGATGTGCTGGTCGGAACGTCGGCGGGTTCGACGGTGTCCGCGCAGATCAGCAGCGGGCTGCCTCTGGAGGAGCTGTTCGAGCGCCAGATCGGCGCGGAATCGGCCGAACTCGATCCCGGCGTGAGTATCGACACCGTCACCGACCTGTTCGTCAAGGCCGTGCTGACACCCAACACCACCAAGGCGCAGAAGCTGCAGCAGATCGGTGCCGTGGCACTGAGCGCCGCGACGGTCGATCCGGCCGTGCGGCGCAAGGTCATCGAAGCGCGCCTCCCGTCGCATGACTGGCCCTCTCGGGTGCTGCGGATCTCGGCCGTCGACATCGATACCGGCGAACTGGTGACGCTGGACCGGGACTCGGGAGTGTCGCTGGTCGACGCGGTGGAGGCCAGTTGCGCGGTGCCCGCGGTGTGGCCGATCGTGACGATAGCCGGCCGCCGGTTCATGGACGGCGGCATCGGCAGTGCGGTCAACATGGTGCTGGCCGCCGACTGCGACACCGTGGTGGCCCTGGTGCCGCAGGGCCGCTCGACACCGTCGCCATTCGGGACTGGCGCCGCGCAGGAGATCGACCTTTTCGCCGGACGATCGCTCGGGATCTTCGCCGACGACGAGTCCCTGGCCGCCTTCGGGGAGAACCCGCTCGACCCCGCCTGCCGGGTGCCCTCAGCACAGGCCGGACGGGCACAGGGACGGCGTCTGGCGGCCGAGGTCGCGAAGTTCCTCGCGGACTGATCAGCCGTCGAGTGCGCGCGCGGTCAACTCGCGGCCGACATCGATGACCTCTGCGGCACGGTGGAACTCCAGGCTGCGGCACACCGTGCGCGGCACCTCGATGAGCAGGTCGGGCGGATAGGCCGCCAACGTGTGCCGGGCCAGCGCGGCCTGGGCGATGTCGACGGCACGGTTCAGCACCTCGAAGCTGCCGAGACGCGGAACCTCGACCGGATCGGGGGCTTCGACAGGGGCGCTGGTGTCTTCGGCGGCGACAGGTTCGACAGCATCGGCCGCCTCATCGGACTCAACACCGTCCTCGGGTGGAAGCGAGGCCCCGAAACGGCTCAGCACCGCGCGGGCGGTCGGCCGGTCCAACACCGACCGCACCGAGGCAGTATCCAGCACAGCTGAAGTGCTGCGCATCATGCGGTTGAGCCACTCGGCGGTGGGACGTCGTTCCGGGTCATCGGGGGTGGCCGCGGCGGTGCCCGGGTCGCCACCGGACAGGCTGACCGCGATCGTCAGGTCGGCGTTGACCGCGGCGATCGGCGCCATCGGAAGAGGGTCGAGGATGCCGCCATCGCCGAGCAGACGACCGTTGAGGACGTGCGGCGCGATCACGCCGGGGATGGCGATCGATGCCCGGATCGCCGAATCCACCGGGCCGCGTTGCAGCCACACCGACTTGCCCGCGATGAGATCGGTGGCAACCGCGGTGTAGGGGATCGGCAGATCCTCGATGGTGGCCTCGCCGAGGATGTCGCGGACCGCGTCGAGGATCTTCTCGGCACGCAGGATGCCGGACGCGGTGATCGACGGGTCCAGCAGCCGCAACACCGCCCGCTGGGTCAAAGTCCGTGCCCAGTCGGAGAAATCGTCGAGCTTTCCCGCCGCGTGCAGGCCGCCGACCAGCGCGCCCATCGATGATCCGGACACCCCGATGACCTCGTAACCACGATCGCAGAGCTCGTTGATCACTCCGATGTGCGCGTAGCCACGGGCACCACCACTGCCGAGGGCCAGAGCAACACGCATATGACCATTCTGAAGCACCTGAGGGGGATGGTCACCACCTCGACCCGGATCCGCGGCGCCGCTACCGAAAGTCTTAGAACATGGTTTGAGACGAGTTCTCGCTGCGCCGTACGCAGGCGATGCCAATTAACATCAGTACGAGGATATTTCGGCCTGTCCTGTGCCGCTGAACGGGCAGGATGGCCATATTCGTGGGCTGGCATGATTGCACAGTCAGCCATTTCGAAGATGTGCAGATCGGCACTGCTGGGCCAGGCCCCGGATGCCTACCGTTCTGGCATCAGGTCAACCGACAACAGGAGAAGGCGTGACCACGATCGAACACACTGCGGCCGACCCCGCCCAGCTGGCCACCCCGGGAAATCCGTTCGACGACGCGCGTGCTCAGTTGCACGACGCTGTCACGATCCTCGGCTACGACGACGGCACGTACGAGCTGCTGGCCAACCCGCGACGTGAGCTCACCGTGGCAGTACCGCTGCATCGGGACTCCGGTGAGATGGAGCTCCTCATCGGACATCGGGTGCAACACAACGTCTCTCGCGGTCCGGCGAAAGGCGGGTTGCGCTATTCCCCCGACGTGACACTCGACGAAGTCCGTGCCCTGGCGATGTGGATGACGTGGAAGTGTGCGCTGCTCGACGTGCCCTATGGCGGCGCGAAAGGCGGCATCCGCATCGATCCGCGTCAGTACAGCCGCTCGGAACTGGAGCGGGTCACCCGTCGCTACACCAGTGAGATCAGTCCGCTGATCGGGCCGGACCATGACATCCCCGCACCCGATGTCGGCACCGACGAGCAGACCATGGCCTGGATGATGGATACCTATTCCGTCCAGAAGGGGCACACTGTTCTCGGTGTCAGCACCGGAAAACCGGTGAGCCTCGGCGGTTCTCTGGGCCGCGCCACGGCGACGTCGCGCGGGGTCGTTCATGTCGCGCTGGCCGCCCTGCGGTCCCGAGGCATCCGCGCCGACGGTGCCACCGCGGCGGTGCAGGGCTTCGGGAAGGTCGGCCGGCACGCAGCACGCTTCCTGGCGGATGCGGGCATGCGCGTGGTCGCCGTATCCGACCAGTACGGCGCCATCAGAGCAGATTCCGGCCTCGACGTCGCCTCGCTGGCCAGCCATGTCGACGCGACCGGTTCGGTGATCGGTTTTGCGGATGCCGACGCGACCACCAACGAGGATCTGCTCGGCGCCGACGTCGACCTGTTGGTTCCGGCTGCGGTCGAAGGGGTCATCCACGCGGGTAATGCAGCGCAGATCAAGGCGTCGATCGTCGTCGAGGGTGCCAACGGCCCCACGACGCCCGAGGCCGATCGGCTACTCGATGAGGCTGGAACACTGGTGGTTCCCGATATTCTCGCCAATGCCGGCGGTGTCATCGTGTCGTATTTCGAGTGGGTGCAAGCCAATCAGGCCTATTGGTGGGGCGCCGACGAAGTCGAGGCCCGGCTGGCCGAACGCATGCTGACCGCCTGGGAGCACGTCAGCGCCCACGCCGAGAAACTGCGCCTACCACTTCGAGCCGCCGCGACCTGCCTGGCCGTCGAACGTGTTGCCCAGGCCGGACAACTCCGCGGGCTCTACCCGTAGCGCCGATTCGGCCAGACCTGCCGCCACACGGAATGCATCCGTGGCAGGGTTGACCCGTGGCTGCGCCAACATTCGCGCGAAAACTGGGCCGTCCCAAGCCCCGTGATGTCATCGCCGGCCTGGTAACCGGTCTGTTCTCCATTCCGGAAGGCATGGCCTACGCCAGCATCGGCGGTTTCAACCCGGTCACCGGTATCTATGCCGGTGTCATGCCCGGCATCATCGGATCACTGTTCGCCCGCACGGTGCTGATGGTGACGACGTTGACCAGTGCGATCGCCCTGACGTCGCGCAGTGTGCTCAAGGAAGCCGGTCTCGACCCGGCAGACCCGGCCAACGTCGCCGCACTGGCCCTCGTGGTCGGTGTCGTGATGCTGTTGTTCGGTCTCCTACGGTTCGGCTCGATCATGAACTTCGTCTCCAACGCGGTGATGACAGGCTTCTCCACCGGCATTGCCTTGCAGATCATCGCCGGTGTACTCGGCGACTCGACGGGGTACAAGCCGCAGAGTGGCAACACCATCGGCAAGTTCATCGACTCGCTCGCACACATCGGGCTGTGGCACCCTGCGGCGGTAGGCGTGGCGCTGGGCACCGTGGCGGTATGGGCGGTGTTCCACTTCATCAAGCCGTTCGAATCCTTCGCGACGTTGCTCGCGCTCGTGGTGGTCACCGCGGTGGTGGCCGTCGCGCACATCGACGTCGAAACCGTCGGCGACATCGCATCGATCGCGAATGCGCTTCCGCCCGTGACCGTTCCGAACTTCGCTGCCATGCCCGAACTGATCGTCGGCGGCGTGGCAGTGGCACTCGTCGCGCTGGCCCAGGCCGCCGGAATCTCGGCGGCGGTGCCGAACCCGGATGGCAGCCGCACCAACATGAACGGGGATTTCCTGGCCCAGGGCGCGGCCAATGTGGCCGGCGGGCTGTTCGGCGCGCTGCCTGCCGGCGGCTCACTGTCGCGGACCGGGGTGGCGACCTCGGCGGGGGCTCAGACCCGGTGGGCCGGCATCTTCGCCGGGCTGTGGCTGGCCGTGCTGGTGCTGGTCGCGGGGTCGGCCGCCGAGATCATCCCGATGCCGGTGATCGGCGGGCTGATCCTGGTGATCGGCGCCGAACTGGTGGTCGGCCGGCTGCCCGACATCAAGCTGGTGCTGCGGGTCGCCCCGTTGTCGGCGGTGGCGATGCTGGTGACGTTCGCGGCCACCACCCAGCTGCCGCTGCACACCGCGATCCTGATCGGCGTGATCACCTCGCTGGTGCTCTACTGCGCCAAGGCGGCCGAGACCGCGCAGCTGATGGCGCTGACTCCGGACCCGGACGGCGGCTGGCAGCAGTCACCCGTACCCGAGCAGTGCGCGAGCAACGACGTCACCGTGCTGCACTACGCCGGGGTCGGGCTCTTCGCCGAAGTGGCCCGCATCGACGAAACCTGGCCGCGCGCCGAAGGCACCACCAATGCCGTCGTGGTGCTCAGCCTCCGGGCGCTGCCCGACGTGCCGTCGTCGGTGACGATCAAAGCCTTGCGGCGCTGGGCTGGCCAGCTGACGGCCAACAACGGCAAGCTCATCATCTCCGGAGTCAACCCCGGCACCGCCGAGGTGCTGCGGCGCGGGGGACTCGACGACTTGCTGGGCGATGACGGCATCGTCCCGGCCGACGACCGGATCTTCGGTGCGCTCGACACCGCCGTCGAGCATGGCCGGGCCTGGGTGGCTGCCCAGGGTAGTCAGGGGGATTTACCGCAGCGTGATTCGAACTGACGGCGCCTAGCTGCAGAGCTCGTCGGCCGCCGCCTGCGCCGCGACGATCACCGCGGCCTGACGGCCCGGCTCCAGCTCGGGCCACGCCACGTTGTAGGTGCCCGGACCAGGTACGGCTCCCGGAGCCTGCAGGCTTGCCAGGTAGGGCTCGATCTGTGCCTTGAGGTCCCCGCCCTTGCCCTCCATCCAGATCTTGGCGGCGTGACAGGCCTGGAAATACTCCTCTTCGGTGGACTGGGCGTCGGCGCCGACCGCCGTCGTGACCCCGCCGGGGGACGTCGCGATCTCGCCGGGCCTGACCGTCGGGGCCGCTGCCTCGGTGGTTGCGGTGGCTTGCGACGACGGTGCCGCCGACTCCCCGGACTGATCCTTGTCGGCCTGTGTCGAGCATCCGATGAGCAGGCTCAGACCGGCGGCTGCGACGGTTCCGGCGGTCAAGCGGGTGGTCCACGTGTAACGGCGCATCCCGCCAATCTATGCAACACTGGCGGCCATGACGGAAGGGACCGGATTCCAGGAGTGTTGTCGGGCTCGCTAGCGCGCCTGTCTGCCCTGTTCCGCCGTCATTCTTGGAGTTTCTCTGATGCTGTCCACGCTCGCGCCCGTTCCTGCCGTCTCGGCGCCCACCCGGCTGCGATTGCCCGACCTGCTGCACACCACCGACCGCGCTGCCGACGATGTGCTGTCGGGCCGCTACGACCGGTTGCTGCGCGGGCTGCCGAAGGACGACCGCTGGTACACCCGCTTGTCGGGTGATGACGAAGTCGAGGTCTGGCTGATCAGCTGGGTGCCCGACAAATCGACCGAAATGCACGACCACGGTGGCTCGCTGGGGGCATTGACCGTGGTGTCCGGTGCGCTGCGCGAAACCCGTTGGGATGGTGAGCTGCTCCGGAGGCGTCGTCTCACCGCCGGCGATCAGGCGGCGTTCCCGTTGGGGTGGGTGCATGACGTGGTGCATGCACCGGCGGCTATTTCCGGACCGACGCTGAGCGTGCACGCCTACTCGCCGCCGCTGACGGCGATGTCCTACTACGAGGTGACGCCGCAGAACACGTTGCGCCGCAACCGTACCGAGCTCACCGACGCGCCGGAGTGAATACCATGAGCCGCATCGACACCGTGCTGGAGCAGGCTCGTACCCGGCTGCACCGGCTGCCCGCTGCCGACCTTCCCGAGGCGCTCGACGCCGGTGCCGTCCTGGTCGACATCCGTCCGGCCGCCCAGCGTGCCGCCGAGGGGTCGGTACCCGGGGCGCTGATCATCGAACGCAACGTGCTCGAGTGGCGCTGCGACCCGACCAGTGACGCGCGGATACCGGAGGCCGTCGACGACGACGTCTACTGGGTGATCCTGTGCTCGGAGGGCTACACGTCAAGCCTGGCCGCGGCCGCGCTCGTCAACCTCGGACTGCATCGTTCGACCGACGTCGTCGGCGGCTATCACGCGTTGGTCGCGGCCGGCCAGGTGTAAACGCCCGGCGCTCAGGCGTTCTCGTTGCTGCTCAGCATGGGCCGCAGTTTCGCGGTCATCTCCGGTGTCCACCCCGGCGGCTGCAGAATCGCCGCCCAGGCGTCGGCCACATTCTGGACGTATACGTGGCCGTGCCCGTCGGGAACGTCGACGGCCACTGCCATGTCCGCCGAGACCTGAAGGAACGTCACCACCGGAATCCATTCCATCCGTCGGGATACGTCGTACCCACGGGGTTCCCGCAGCCAGTCCGGCTTGGCGAACAGCAGGTCGGGTGTCCACCACGAGATCGGGTCGGACGCGTGTTGCAGGTACACCGCGCGGGGGTGACCCCACGGCGCATCGGGGCGGTTCAGATTCTCGGCCTTCGCAACGAACCGGGCGTTCTCGCCGTTGTCATAGATCGGCAACCACTCCGGCGACCCGGCGTCGCGGTCGCGGGTCAGCGTCGTCCAGATCGTGTTCTTGAACGTCGGGCCGGAGAACAGCGCGCCGTCGGTGCGGGCGACGAGATTGTTCAGCGACAGGAACGGTGCCTCACCGCCGAATGATCCCAGGCTCTCCCCGAACACCACCAGCTTGGGCCGCTTGGTCTCGGGCATGGCCCGAACCAGGGCGTCGACCGCCTCGAACAACGCCTGCCCGGCCTGCCGCGCGTTCTCCTGGTCGACCAGGAACGACAACCAACTCGGCAGGAACGAGTACTGCATCGACACGATCGCGGTGTTGCCGTTGTACATGTACTCCAGGGCAGAGGCCTCGGCCTCGTTGATCCAGCCGGTGCCCGTCGTGGTCGCCACGGCGACCACCGCCCGGTCCAGGCCGCCGGTGCGCTGCAACTCTCGGGCCGCCAGGGCCGCGGTGGCCTTGATGCCGTCAGCGGAATGCAGACCCGCATAGGCGCGGATCGGTTCGATCGCGGGCTTGCCGGTGAACCGCGAAAGTTGTTGCACCGTAGGGCCTGCCGAGACGAACACCCGCCCCTGATGGCCGAGCGACTCCCAATCGGCCAATGACTGCGGGCCGCCTGAGCGCAGGGGCGACATCGGGGCGGCGAAGTCAGGATCGCTCTCGTCGTTGACCGCCGCGAAGGTCCGGTTGATGGTGTCCATCGCCACCCGGACCACGACACCGTTCAGCAGCGCGATGCTCAACGCCAGCAGCAACGCCACCACGACAACGGCCGAAACTCGTGGCGGCAGAAAGCGATCCAGCTTGAGATCCAGGAACCGCACCAGCTTACGGATCAACTGTCCGATCTCGACGAACGCGAACAGGACCACGAGCGACAGCACCGCGGTCAGCGGGTGATCCCAGAATGTCAGCCGGGGCACCCCCATGAAGTCGCGGATCTCGTCCTGCCAGACGTGGAAGTAGACGATCATCAGGATCTGGCCGACGATGCCGACGGTCAGCAGGGACAACCATGTCCACTTCGGTGCCCGCGGGCTGGTTTCCGCCGAACGCATGTAGCGGACCAGCCACACCCCGAACACGCCCAGCCCATAACCAGTGGCGCCGGCCGCGCCGCTGACCAGACCCTGGAACAGCGGCCCGCGGGGCAGCAGCGACGGAGTGAGCGAGAACCAGACGAAGACCAGACCGACCGCCGTCCCGAAGAACGTGTAATGACGAGCCCACCAGACAGGTTTGTCTGCCTCACCTGACTGGACTTCGGGTGCGTCGGCCTCGGGTTCGGCGGTCTCGGTCACCCGTCGACTTTAGCGATGGGTGAAGTTGGCGGCGCGCTTCTCCGAGAACGCTGCCATGCCTTCCTTCTGGTCTGCGGTGGCGAAGGCCGAGTGGAACAGCCTGCGCTCGTAGAGCAGTCCCTCGGCCAGGCTGACCTCGAAGGCGCGGTTGACCGCTTCCTTGGCCATCCGGGAGGCGGACAGGGACATCCCGGCGATGGTCGCGGCCACGGCCAGGGCCTCGTCGATCAGCGAGTCCGCCGGCACCAGACGGGAAACCAGGCCGGCACGCTCGGCCTCGACGGCGTCGATGGTGCGGCCGGTCAGGATCAGGTCCATCGCCTTGGCCTTGCCGATCGCCCGCGTCAGCCGCTGGCTGCCACCCATGCCCGGCAGCACACCCAGCTTGATCTCGGGCTGACCGAACTTCGCCGAATCAGCGGCGATCAGGATGTCGCACATCATCGCCAGCTCACAGCCGCCGCCGAGTGCGTAACCGGCGACCGCGGCGATCGTCGGGGTGCGGGTGGCCGCGAACTTCGACCAGAGCTCGAAGAAGTCGGCCGAATACACGTCGGCGAACGACAGCTCGGCCATCTCCTTGATGTCCGCGCCGGCGGCGAACGCCTTCTCGTTGCCGGTGACGATGATGGCGCCGACACTGGGGTCGCGGTCGAGTTCGGCTGCGGCCGTGGTCACTTCGGTCATCACCTGGGTGTTGAGCGCGTTGAGCGCCTTCGGCCGGTTCAGCGTGATGGTGGCGACCCGGTCGGTACGGGTCACCAGGATCGTCTCGAACTCACTCATTGGTTGTCCTCCTGGAAGGTCAGATCGGGGTCGGCCGGAACGAAATACGCTTCGACATCGGCGGGGGTGACCGCTGCGATCGAGGCGGGGGACCACTGCGGGTTGCGGTCCTTGTCGACGAGCTGAGCGCGGATGCCCTCGACGAAGTCATGCGATTTCACCGACGCGCACGAGGTCCGGTACTCCTGCTGCAGCACGTCCTCCAGTGTCTCCAGCTTGGCGGCCCGGCGCACCGCTTCCAGCGTGACGGCCAGGGAAACGGGGGAGCGGGTCTCGATGAGGTTGGCGGCATCTTTGGCGGCGGTGCCACCAATGTGGCCGGCCGGCCCTGCGCCGTGGCCGCGCAGCGCGGTGAGGATGTCGGCCACGGTGTCGCCGGCGTAGCACTCGTCGATCCAGCCGCGCTGCTCGACCAGCGGGCTGGCGGGCGGTTCGACGGCGTAGGCCGCGAGGGCCTTCTCCACGCCGTCGCTGACCACGGCCGCGGTGAACTCGGCGACCTGGTCGTGCGGCACATAGTGATCGGCGAAGCCCATGGCGATCGCGTCGGCCCCGGAGAACGGGGCCCCGGTGAGCGCGGCGTGCAGCCCGAGGGCGCCCGGGGCGCGCGAGAGCAGATAGGTCCCGCCCACATCAGGGATGAAGCCGATGCCGACCTCGGGCATCGCCATCTTCGTGGTGTCAGTCGCGACGCGGATGTTGCCGTGGGATGCGACGCCGACGCCACCGCCCATGACGATGCCGTCCATCACCGCCACATACGGCTTCGGGTAACGGCCGATATAGGCGTTGAGCAGGTATTCGTCGTACCAGAACTGTCGCGCGGCCTCGCCGCCCTCACGGGCGCTGTGATAGAGCGCCACCACGTCACCGCCTGCGCACAGGCCGCGTTCGCCGGCGCCGGTCAGCAGAACTGTGTGAACCGCATCGTCGTTCTCCCACGCATGCAGCGCTTCGGAGATGCCCGCGACCATCGCATCGTTGAGCGAGTTGATCGCCTTGGGCCGGTTCAGCGTGAGGATCCCGACGCCGTTGCGGACACTTACTAGGACGTCCTCGTTTTCTGTCACGAGATGCAATCTAGTTCGGTCCCCCAGTTGTGGTGCGCTACGGGTAGGGTTTGCCCCAAGATCAAACCTGTCAGTTTCCTGGGAGTCATTTCGCCTCCACGGGAACCCGCCCGGAACATTGATCGTTGAGCTACTAGTTCGTACTCGAACACATCTCATCAGAGAGGACCCGACGGTGCGCGAAACCAGCAACCCGGTATTCCGCAGCCTGCCCAAGACGCAGGGCGGATACGCACAATTCGGTACCGGAGCCAGCGGCTTCGGTGCACAGCAGGTGCATGCGCAGCCCTACGCGCAGGAGTACCTGGAACAGCCGCAGACCGGCGTTTCCCGTCCGCTGACCATCGATGACGTCGTCACCAAGACCGGCATCACGCTGGCCGTCGTGTCGGCCGTCGCGGTCGTGTCCTACTTCCTCGTGGCCGGAAACACGGCCCTGATGATGCCGTTCACCCTGATCGGCGGCCTCGGCGGTCTGGTGATGGTGCTCATCGCCACCTTCGGTCGTAAGCAGGACAACCCGGCCATCGTGCTGACCTACGCGGCGCTGGAGGGTCTGTTCCTCGGCGCGGCGTCGTTCCTGTTCGCCAACCTGGTGTCCAGCGGTGGACCGAGCATGATCTTCCAGGCCGTGGTGGCCTCGATCGGTGTGTTCATCGGCATGCTCGTGGTCTACAAGACCGGCGCCATCCGCGTGACGCCCAAGTTCACCCGGATGATCGTCGCCGCGATGTTCGGTGTCCTTGCGCTGATTCTGGTGAACTTCGTACTCGCGATGTTCGGTGTGGGCGGCGGCGAAGGCCTGGGCCTGCGTTCCGGCGGCGGCCTGTCCATCGCGTTCTCGCTGTTCGTGATCGCCCTGGCGGCGTTCAGCTTCCTGATCGACTTCGACGCTGCCGACCAGATGATCCGCGCCGGTGCTCCGGAGAAGGCCGCATGGGGCATCGCCCTGGGCCTGACCGTCACCCTGGTCTGGCTGTACATCGAGATCCTCCGGTTGCTGTCGTACTTCAACAACGACTAGCAACCCTGCCCCGAGAAAGGCGTCCGCGATTGCGGGCGCCTTTTTCTTTTGCGCTGTGGTCAGGTTGGCTCTGCGCTGAGGGCGTTGGCTACTCGTACTTTTGCGCCGTGGATGCAGAGTGAATTGTGTGCCTGGTCGTGGCGGGCTTGACTCTGCGCTGAGGGCGTTCGCTACTCGCACTTTTGCGCCGTGAGCGCAGGGTGAACCAGCACTGGGTCAACCAGCGCGGGTTATCCCCACAGCGAGCTTCATGCACAAGGTCAGGCCATGGCGTGGCCTGGGCTGAGTCGGGTGTCGGCAGCTCAAACCAGCCTGGCGCCACGGACATCGGCAGCGATCCCTTCGTCGGCAGCGAGGCTCTGGCAGGTGGCGCACTGAACCGCCATGAATTGCGCCGCTACTACCGGCCGCTGATGCCAAATGTGTACCTGGACAAACGGATTGCTCCGAATCTGCGGCGCCGAACGCAGGCAGCATGGTTGTGGTCACATCGAGAAGCGGTGGTCGCGGGGCTCACGGCATCCGCCTGGCATCGGGCCAAGTGGGTCGATGACGACATTCCCGTCGAGTTGATCTGGGCGAACGCGCGGGCGCCGAAACGGGTGATCACCCGTGCTGACCTGCTGCTACCGGGGGAGTCGCAACGGCGCGACGGGCTGAATGTGACCACACCGGAGCGGACGGCCTTCGACATAGGCCGGCGCGGACCCCTGAGGGAGGCGGTGGCTCGGCTCGACGCGCTGGGCAATGCGACGGAGATAAAAGCAGCTGATGTGTTGGCACTGGCGGATTGTCACGCCCATGTACGTGGTCTACGCCAGCTCGAGACGGCCCTGGACCTCTACGACCCAGGGGCACAGTCGCCGCAGGAAACCTGGCTTCGGTTGATGATCATCAACGAGGGATATCCGCGGCCGCAGACGCAGATACCGGTGCTCGGTCAGAATGGCCGACCGCGCTACTACCTCGACATGGGCTGGGAGGAGCACACGCTCGCGGTGGAGTACGACGGAATCCAGCATGCCGATGCGCTCGGCTACGACATCGTCCGTCACGAGTACATCAGCCAGGCCGGCTGGACCACGATCCGAGTGGCGGCGGGCCATCGTCGGCCGGAAATCATGTGGCGGCTGCGCCGTGCATGGGATCAGGTTGCGCCGCCATTGGCTCTGCGGTGAGGGCGCGAGTTACTCGCACTTCTGCGCCCTCAGCGCAGAGCCAAAGCTGAAACTAGGAGAGACGCTCCACGACCATCGCCATACCCTGGCCGCCACCGACACACATGGACTCGATGCCGAAGGTCTTGTCGTGGGTCGACAGGTTGTTCAGCAGCGTGGCGGTGATGCGGGCACCGGTCATGCCGAACGGGTGGCCCAGCGCGATCGCGCCGCCCGAGACGTTCAGCTTGTCCTCGTCGATGCCGAGCTCACGAGCCGAACCGAGCACCTGCACGGCGAACGCCTCGTTGATCTCGACCAGGTCGATGTCCGAGATCTTCTTGCCGGCCTTGGCCAGCGCCTTCTTGATGGCCTCGATCGGGCCCAGGCCCATGATCTCCGGCGACAGGCCGGACACCCCGGTGGAGACGATGCGGGCCAGCGGGGTCAGGCCCAGCTCCTTGGCCTTGGTGTCGCTCATGATGACGACCGCGGCCGCGCCGTCGTTCAGCGGACACGCATTGCCCGCGGTGATGGTGCCGTTGGGCCGGAACACCGGCTTGAGCTGGCTGATCTTCTCGTAGGTGGTGCCGGCGCGCGGGCCGTCATCGGTGGAAACCACGGTGCCGTCGGGCAGCGTGACGGGAACGATCTCGCGCTCGAAGAACCCGCTCTTGATGGCCTCCTCCGCGCGGTTCTGCGAACGCACGCCCCAATGATCCTGGTCCTCACGGCTGATGCCGGTGAAGGTGGCGACGTTCTCGGCGGTCTGGCCCATGGCGATGTAGACGTCCGGGATCAGGCCGTCTTCGCGCGGGTCATGCCACTTGATGTCGCCCTCGGCCTGCGTGAGCGTACGGGCCTGGGCCTCTTCGAACAGCGCGTTCTTCGAATTCGGGGCGCCGTCGGCGGCACCGACGCCGAAGCGCGACACCGTCTCGACACCGGCGGAGATGAACACGTCACCCTCGCCGGCCTTGATGGCGTGGAAGGCCATCCGGGTGGTCTGCAGCGACGACGAGCAGTACCGGTTGACGGTGGTGCCGGGCAGGAAGTCGTAGCCGAGCTCGACGGCCACGGCGCGGGCGATGTTGTAGCCGGCCTCACCGGCGGGCTGGGCGCAGCCCATCATCAGGTCGTCGATGTCGCGGGGATCCAGCGAGGGCACCTTGTCCAGAACGGCCTTCACCATCTGCGCGGCGAGGTCGTCGGGGCGCATGGTGGCCAGCGACCCCTTGACGGCGCGGCCGATGGGCGAGCGGGCGGTGGCAACGATGACGGCTTCAGGCATGACGGCTCCTGCTGATCGAATGGCTTAGAAAACTCAGTTGAAACTAGCCCGCGTGCATCACGATGGGTGCGGGCACCCCGGTTGAGCGGCGCCAAAGCCTGCTGACACCGCCCAGGCGGGTCAGCAGTGTCCTCGTGTCGGCGGCTCCCGATTCCAGCGCCTCGTCGCCGTCCCAGTCGCCGAGAGCAGTGCACACCGCCGGCAGCAACTGCTTGGCGGCCAGTGCGTACCCGGCTGCCGACGGATGGAACATGTCCTCGGAGAACAGCAGGTCAGGGGCCTTGTAAAACTCTGGAGCCAGCAGATCCGAGAACGGCACCGGAACGCCGCCGGCGGCGCGTACCGCGGCGGCCTGGGCGCGGGCCAGTCGCAGGCCTTGACGGCGGGCGAACGCGCGCAGTGGCTGGGGGATCGCGCTGATCACCCCGAAGTCGGGGCAGGTGCCGACCACGACGACGGCACCTGCCGCGCGTAGCCGGCGCACCGCGTCGCCGACCCGGCGGGCCGACGGACCGATGCCGTTGGGTTTGGTGATGTCGTTGGCGCCGATCATGATCACGGCGGCATCCGGCGGTGGGCCCGCGACGAACATGGCGTCGATCTGACCGGACAGCCCTTTCGAGGTGGCGCCGACGATTGCCTTGGTGCTCAAGCGAATCCGCTTGTCGAATTGCTCCGCCACGCCGCGGGCGATGAGCACCCCGGGTACTTCGTCGGGCACTCGGCAGCCGTATCCGGTGGCGGTGGAGTCGCCGAAGATCATCAGATGCAGGTCGAAGGGGACTCCGCGTTCCCATTTCTCGACGGGCCCGCCGCCGGGCAGATACACGCCGTCGGCGCGGGGAGGGATGTCCCAGGACTTGGGGATGACCTGACGCGCCTGGTTGGCCTGCCCGCTCAACAGGTTGCGGGCTCCGATATAGGCCGATCCCGTAGAAGCCAGCGTCGCCGCAGCGGCGAGGGCGATGGTCGACCGGCGCGGGACGCGCACGTGAGGAGCACTTCGGCTTGGACCCACGAGATCAGTTTAGGCGGATGAGACAGGTTGTCCGCGTGGCGGCGCAGCGTGCCGATCACAGTGCTGTATCAAGTCCGGTATCAATTCAGTTTATTTGACTGTTGAACTGTTTACGGATGTCAAGCTAAGTTACCCGGGTTGTCTGAGTGACGAAGCTCACCTAGCACTACAAAGACGTAGGAAGTGGTGACGATGACTGCACCGAGCAAGGTATCCAGGTCGCATCATGCTGGCATAAGCCCAGCTAGGGCCCACCGCGGGCGTAGGTTCCCGATCAGTGACGGCGCGCCCGTCGAGGTGGTCGAGGACGGACCGAGCCTGGCGGGCCGATTGGCTTCGCTGGCGGCCACGCTGACAATCAAGCCGACCTTGGCGATTGGTAGCCATGTACCGCATCTGCCGTGGCCATTCGGGTTGGTCAATTTCGCCGCCCGGCTGATCCGGCCGGTGCCCGGGACCATCAAGGCCACCATCGCGCTGCCCCATTGCACCGCGCAGCTGGTGCGGGCCGACGGCGTACTTCCCGCCGACGGGAAGCGCAGCGTCATCCTGTACCTGCACGGCGGTGCGTTCCTCGCCTGCGGGGCCAACACACACTCGGGGATCGTCACGGCGCTGTCGGAGTACGCCGACAGCCCGGTGCTCGTGGTCGATTACCGGATGGTTCCCAAGCACTCGGTGGGCACTGCGATCGAGGACTGTTACGACGCCTATCAGTGGCTGCGGCTACGTGGATATGAGCCGGACCAGATCGTCCTGGCCGGCGACTCGGCGGGCGGCTACCTGTCGTTGGCACTGGCCGAGCGCCTGGTCGACGAGGGCGAGATGCCTGCCGCGTTGGTGACCATGTCGCCGCTGTTCGAGATCGACAACGAGTCACGGGCCAACCACCCGAACATCCACACCGACGCGATGTTCCCCGCCAAGGCGTTCGACGCGCTCGTGGAGCTCATCGAGCGCGCCGCCGGGCGCAAGGGCGAGGAAGTCTACGAACCCCTCGACCACATCGAGCCCGGCCTGCCGCGCACGCTGATCCACGCATCGGGCTCGGAGGCTCTGCTCAGCGATGCGCGAAAGGCCGCGCACATGCTGGCCGCTGCCGGGGTTCCCGTCGAGCTGCGGATCTGGCCCGGTCAGATGCACGTTTTCCAGCTCGCGTCGCCGATGGTGTCCGAAGCGAAGCGCTCGTTGCGCCAGATCGGCGAATACATTCGAGAGGCCACCTGGTAAGCGTTTCGCGGGCCTGAGACCATTGACGTATGCGCATCGCCAGGCACATCAGTGAGCTCATCGGCAATACCCCGCTGGTAGAGCTGAACTCAGTTGTCCCCGAAGGCTCGGGCAAGGTCCTGGCCAAGATCGAGTACCTGAACCCCGGCGGCAGCTCCAAGGACCGCATCGCGGCCAAGATGATCGACGCCGCCGAGGCCAGCGGCGAGCTCAAGCCGGGCGGCACCATCGTCGAACCCACGTCCGGCAACACCGGCGTCGGGCTGGCGATAGTCGCCCAGACTCGCGGCTACAAGTGCATCTTCGTCTGCCCCGACAAGGTCAGCGAGGACAAGCAGAATGTGTTGCGCGCCTATGGCGCCGAGGTCGTGGTGTGCCCGACGGCGGTGCCGCCGGATCATCCGGACAGCTACTACAGCGTCTCCAACCGCCTCGTCGAGGAGATCGACGGCGCCTGGAAACCCGACCAGTACTCCAACCCGATGGGGCCGGAGAGCCACTACGAGACGACCGGTCCAGAGATCTGGGCCGACACCGACGGCAGCGTGACGCACTTCGTGGCCGGGGTCGGTACCGGCGGCACGATCACCGGAACGGGCCGCTACCTCAAAGAGGTGTCGGACGGCAATGTTCAGGTGATCGGTGCCGATCCGGAGGGCTCGGTGTACTCCGGCGGGACCGGACGGCCCTATCTGGTGGAAGGCGTCGGCGAGGACTTCTGGCCGTCCGCCTACGATCCGTCGGTTCCCGACGGGATCATCGCCGTCTCCGACGCCGACTCGTTCGACATGACCCGGCGGCTGGCCCGCGAAGAGGCGCTGCTGGTCGGTGGATCCTGCGGCATGGCGGTTGTCGCCGCACTCGAGGTGGCCCGCACGGCCGGACCAGACTCGGTCGTCGTGGTGCTGCTGCCCGACGGTGGACGCGGTTACCTCTCAAAGATTTTCAACGACGCATGGATGTCGTCGTACGGATTCCTGCGCAACCGGCTCGACGGTTCGATCGAGCAGTCGACGGTCGGCGATGTCCTGCGCGGCAAATCCGGGGCGCTGCCCGACCTGGTACACACGCACCCTTCCGAGACGGTGCGCGATGCGATCGGCATCCTGCGCGAATACGGCGTCTCGCAGATGCCGGTGGTCGGGGCCGAACCTCCCGTGATGGCGGGCGAGGTGGCCGGCAGCGTGTCCGAGCGGGAGCTGCTGTCGGCGGTGTTCGAGGGCCGGGCGAAGCTGGCCGACGCAGTGGCCGAACACATGAGCCCGCCGTTGCCGTTGATCGGCGCGGGAGAGTTGGTCTCCACGGCGGCGAAATCGCTGCGGGACTGCGACGCGGTGATGGTCGTCGAGGAGGGCAAGCCCGTCGGTGTGATCACCCGCCACGATCTCCTCGGATTCCTGTCCGAGGGCAGCGGCCGACACTAGTCCTCGATCCAGCGTATTCAGCGAATTGCCAGGGTAAGGTTGCCTCGCTCTTGTCCAGCAACCTGTTCCAGGAAGGCGTCAATGACTGAATACCCGCCCCCACCTCCTGGTGGCTATCCGCCTCCGCCTCCTGGTGGCTATCCGCCACCTCCCCAGGGTGGTTTCCCACCGCCTGGAGGGCCCCAAGGCGTTCCGCCGGACAACAATCTGGTCTGGGCGATACTTGCGACTGTTTTCTGTTGTCTTCCGCTGGGCATCGTTGCCATTGTGAAATCGGTGTCGGTGTCGGGACTCTGGGCGCAGGGCCAGTACCAAGCCGCGCAGCAGGCCGCCGATGACGCCAAGAAGTTCGCCATGTGGGGCGCCATCGCCGGCGTCGCATTTAGCGTGGTCTGGATCCTCTTCCTGGTAGCGACAGGTGCGTTCTCGGCATCGGTGTCGTCGTACTGATCTCGATCGGTGTCTGAACTCCACGTTGCACCCCGCCTCGGTGCGCCGCTCGGTGTGGCTGCCTTGGCGGGGTGCGCGTGTCTGGCCGTGTGGGTAGCGGATCCCACGACACCCGGTGGATTGCTACCTACATGTCCCACAAAGCTATTGCTGGGCATCGACTGCCCGGGCTGCGGCAGTCTCAGGATGATCTACTCAATGCTTCATGGGGATCTTCTTGCAGCGCTTCGGTTTAACGCTGTCGGAGTGATCGCTCTCGGGTTGATTTTGTGGGCTTACCTGGCGTGGACATATGGCCGAATTCGCGGACGGCAGATCGCCAGTTGGCAACATCACCGGTGGTCGGCGATGGTGGCGCTGGTGGTGACCATGGTGTGGTTCGTTATTCGCAATTTGCCATTTGAACCGTTTAGCGCGCTGCATGTCTGACGCTTCCGATGCGCCGCCGCGACGACCGGTCCTCTGTGCCCGGCGAATACGCTCGTGTTGTTCTGCCAAAGGGCGTTGGCGATGCGTAATCTGCCTGTGGAGCAGTCTGTCTGTATAGGTGCTGGCAGAACGTAGCGTCCGCCCGCGGAGCGCTATCCGAGATGAGGAGAGCTTTCGACGTGACCGATCAACCGCCCCCGCCCGGGAACTACCCGCCGCCGCCGGAGGGTGGCTATCCGCCTCCGCCCCAGCACGGCGGTTTCGCACCGCCGCCTCCGCCGCAGGGTGGTGCCTATCCGCCGCCGCCTCCGCCGCAGGGTGGCGGCTACCCGCCCCCACCACCGCCACAGCAGGGTGGCTATCCACCGCCTCCCGGTGGCTACCCGCCTCCGGGCGGCTACCCATCGCCGGGCGGTTACCCGCCGCCCAGTTACGGGGCCCCTGGCTACCCGCCTGCGGGCGCACCCGGATTCGGCGGTGCGCCGTACAGCGTCGGTGACGCCTTCTCGTGGGCCTGGAACAAGTTCCTCAAGCATCCGGCCGAGCTGATCGTGCCGACGGTGGTGTACGCCTTGATCGCTGGCGCCGTCTACGGCGTCTTCTACGGCATCGCCTATGCGATGTCGCCGGACTCGACCAGTAGCTACGAGTCCTATCAAGATGGCTTCAGCTACTCGGCCTCGAGCGACTTCGGGACCGGGGGCAGCATCGTCATGTTCATCGGCTCGATCGTGCTCTTGGTAGTCAGCGGCTGGATCGCAGCGGGGTACACCGCCGGTCTGCTCGACATCGCCAACGGCCAGCCGGTCACCATCGGTTCGTTCTTCAAACCGCGCAACGTCGGCAACGTGATCCTCGCGACCGTGATCGTCGGTGTGATCTCGTTCCTGGTCAACCTGGTGCTGTTTGCTCCCACATTCCTACTGGGCGCATGGGCGTTCGTGGCCTTCCCGTTGTCGTTCGTCGCTTCGATAGTCCTCGCCGTCCTGTTTCTGTTCACCACGGTCGCAGCGGTGGACCGCAATCTCAGCGGCGTCGATGCGGTCAAGGCGAGCTTCGACCTCGCGAAGGCCAATTTCGGCACGGTGCTGCTGACGGCGCTCGTGATGGGTGTCATCGCCTTCATCGGCGCGATTCCCTGTGGCCTCGGCCTCATCGTGGCGGTTCCGTTGATCCTCCTCATCGAGGTGTACGCCTGGCGTCGGCTCAGCGGCGGCCCGGTGGCACCGCTGACCCCATAGGCAGAACAACCGACCTCAGCGCCCACGGCGCGTACGGCAGAAATGCCTGCGCCGTGGGCGCTTTGGCGCATGACATCATTTGCGCATGACATTTCAGCCGCCGCCCGGCCCCGGATACATCGCCGGCCCCAATACCCCGGGGATGAATCCGTACCCGAGCCCGTACCCCAGTGCGGCGCAGGGCAGTCCGCACAGTGCCGGGCCCACCGGCTATCCGCCGGTCGGCCCGTCGCCCTACCCGGCACCGGGACCGTCGTCGCAGTGGAACTACGGCCAGCCGGCGACGAATCCGAATGCCTACACGCCCTGGTTGGACCGGGTGCTGGCCTCGGTGATCGATCAGATTCCGTTCCTGGTGATTTTTTTCGTGGGATACGGCGTCCTCATGGGTATCGCGGCGGCGGTCGCGTCGTCGGTGGATTCATCCGGTGAGCCGTCCGGCGGTGCCGTCGCATTTCTGGTGCTGGGAATGTTCGTGCTGTTCGCGGTGACGTTGGCCTTTCCGGTGTGGAACTTCGGGTACCGCCAGGGCAAGACCGGGCAGAGCCTCGGGAAGCAGGTCATGAAGTTCAAGGTGGTCAGCGAGAAGACCGGCCAGCCGATCGGTTTCGGCATGTCGCTGGTGCGCCAGCTCGCCCATGTCCTCGACAGCTTCTTCTACATCGGCTACCTGATGCCGTTGTGGGACGGCAAGCGTCAGACCATCGCCGACAAGGCGCTCACGACGGTGTGTGTCCCTGCCCCGGTGTCTGCTCCACCTCCTTCTCCGACGGCGTTTCCCGGCCCGCAGGGCGGTCCCAACCCGTACGCGTACCCGCCCCGATAGGCTCGACACGTTATGAGTGAACAGCGCAGGTGGCACGGTCTGGCCACAAAAGCCATCCACGCCGGTTACCGACCCGACCCGGGCACCGGAGCCGTCAACACCCCGATCTACGCCAGCTCGACCTTCGCCCAGGACGGCGTCGGCGGTCTGCGCGGAGGATTCGAGTACGCCCGCACCGGCAACCCGACCCGGCAGGCTCTGGAAGCGGCGCTGGCGGCGGTCGAGGAAGCCGCCTACGGGCGGGCCTTCGCCTCGGGCATGGCCGCCACGGACTGTGCACTGCGCGCGGTGCTGCGGCCGGGCGACCACGTGGTAATTCCCGACGATGCCTACGGCGGCACGTTCCGCCTCATCGACAAGGTGTTCTCCCAGTGGAACGTCACCCACACCCCGGTCCCGCTGAGCGATCTGGACGCTGTGCGTTCGGCCCTCACCCCGCGGACCCGGCTGATCTGGGTCGAGACACCCACCAACCCGCTGTTGAGCGTGGCAGACATCCCCGGAATCGTCCAGCTCGCGTCGTCCTCCGGGGTCAAGGTGTTGGTGGACAACACGTTTGCCTCGCCTGCGCTGCAGCAGCCGCTGCTGCTCGGGGCCGACATCGTGCTCCACTCGACCACCAAGTACATCGGTGGGCACTCGGATGTGGTGGGCGGCGCGCTGCTGACCAACGACGAGGAACTCGACGCGGCATTCGCATTCCTGCAGAACGGTGCCGGTGCGGTGCCTGGGCCATTCGACGCGTACCTGACCATGCGCGGGCTCAAGACGCTGGTGCTGCGCATGCGTCAGCACAGTGAAAACGCTGCACTGATAGCCGAATTCCTCGACGGGCACCCAGCCGTCGAGACCGTGCTCTACCCAGGCCTGGCCAGCCACCCCAACCACGATGTGGCGGCGCGGCAGATGTCGGGCTTCGGTGGCATGGTGAGCCTGCAGCTACGTGGTGGGCCCCGAGCGGCACGTGAATTGTGCTCGCGCACTGAGCTTTTCATTCTCGCCGAGTCGCTCGGCGGCGTGGAGTCGCTGATCGAGTACCCAGGGGCCATGACGCATGCGTCGACCGCGGGCTCGCAGCTGGAGGTGCCTGACAACCTGGTGCGGCTGTCGGTGGGAATCGAGCATGCCGCCGATCTGCTGGCCGATCTTGAGCAGGCCCTCGGCAAGTAACGCCGCGGTTAGGACATCAGGGCCGGACGTAACGCAGACGTCGTCACTGCCAGATTCATCTCCGGCAGTGCCGACGCGGTCTCGTCCACCCAGATGCCCGTCGCGATTTCGGTGGACCGGGCATGCACCCAGCGCCAGCCCCGGTCGTTGAGGCTGAGGATCGCGCCAAGGCCGTCGACTGCATGCAACAGGCAGATGATCGCGGCGATCGCGGGTACCGGGTTGTGCCCGTCGAACAGCGCCGCCAGCAGCGCTGCCCGCGCCTGGCTGACCCGCTCCCGGCTGGTCAACGGCCAGCAGTACGCCGGCTTACCCGGGAAGCCTTTACCGGGCATGCGGACCCGGCGGACCAGACCCATCCGTTCGAGATGCTGTTCCAGGTTGGTCTGGGAGTGCCTGCTCAGCTTGGCCAGTGCGGTGTCGGCCGGAAGCGGCCGGCGTTGCAGAAGTTCGAATGCTGGGTCACCGACCGGATCGACGGGCCAATCGCCGGCCAGCGCGACCAGGTGGCCGGCCTCGATCGGTTCATCCGCCATGGCAGGGCGGATCCGGCAGGCATACGCCAGATCCAGCAGTACGGCCGCGCTGAGTACTTTCTCCCTGCGATGCCGATCAAGTGCGGGTTGCGCGGCTGCGTTGTCCAGCAACAGCAGGAACAGGTCTTCGGCGATTTGCGCCATTTCCCCGACTGTACTGCTTGCCCCGTGCCGACCCGTCAGTCGTGATAGGGCTCGGCGCTGACCAGCGTGACCTTGACGGTGTTGCCGTTCGGCACGGTGTAGGTGCGCGACTCGCCGACCTTGGCGTCGATCAGTGCACTGCCCAGCGGAGAGTTGGGGGAGTACACCTCGAGCTTGCCGTCGCTGATGCCCTCCTGGCGGGTGGCGATCAGGAACGTCTCGGTGTCCTTCTTGTCGTCGTCGTAGTACACCTTGACGACCGAACCGGGCAGCGCGACACCCGACTGCTTGGGTGCCTCACCGACCTTGGCGTTGTTGAGCAGCTCCTGCAGCTGGCGGATGCGGGCCTCCTGCTGGCCCTGCTCCTCGCGGGCGGCGTGGTAGCCACCGTTCTCGCGCAGGTCGCCCTCTTCGCGACGGTCGTTGATCTCGGCGGCGATCACCGGCCGGTTGGCGATCAGCTGATCGAGCTCCGCCTTCAACCGGTCGAATGCGTCCTGAGTGAGCCAGGTGACCTGTGTATCGGTCATGTTCTTGTGCTCCTTCTGTCTTGCTTGCCCTCGCGGCGCTCTTGCGCCTTCCCTCGCGTACGAAGTCCGTCGTTTCCGGGCCGGGGCATGCGCATGTATTGCCGCGGACGTACGCACCTAACTGAGTGCTAATGCAGCAATACACGGCCCCAGCGAGGAACCGTGTATCGCACAATCGTACCACCGAGTAGCCGGCGAATCTTCATGTAATGGCTGTTCGACGTTTGTTGCGAACGTCAAATTCAGGGCGCTACCAGGTAGGACGGCACATCCGTCCCGCAACCGTAGACATCGCCGATCACGGGGGGTCGGCTGGATTTCACTTCGGCCGTCACCTGCACCACCCGCTGATCGGACGGACCCACCAGGATTTCGCGTCGCCCGGTTTCGCTCCCGTCGATCGAGCGGGCCCGAACGATGCACACCACCGGCGTCGACGGATCAGGCCGGGTCACCCCGATCGTCACGGACACAGTCTGGTTGTCGATCAGCTCGTAGGCCGAGAGCTCGCCTTTCACCTCGCCGGTGCCCAACCGCTGGAAGGCCACGACCGCCAGGATCACACCGGCCACCACCACCACGCCGACCAGCGCGAACGTGATCCATCGCCGGGTCCGGCGGGACAATTGGCGGGATCCGTAGCGGGCGGCGGGGCGTTCGATCATCAGAACTGGAACTATAGGGCCAGACGAAACCGTCACCGCAGCCCAGGGACCGGGCTGAAGGTTTGGGTACAGGGATTAGGTAAGAGGACGCCGTAGTTAGATGAAAGCGAAATGAGTGAACTGCGGTTGATGGCGGTGCATGCCCACCCGGACGACGAGTCCAGCAAGGGTGCGGCTACCACCGCGCGCTATGCGGCCGAAGGTGTGCGCGTCATGGTCGTGACGCTCACCGGCGGCGAGCGCGGAGACATACTCAATCCGGCGATGGACCTGCCCGAGGTGCACGGCCGGATCAGCGAGGTGCGCCGTGACGAGATGGCCAAGGCCGCCGAGATCCTCGGCGTCGAGCACCACTGGCTGGGATTCGTCGACTCGGGTCTGCCCGAGGGCGATCCGTTGCCGCCGCTTCCGGACGGCTGTTTCGCGCGTGTGCCGCTTGCCGAGCCGGTCAGCCGCCTGGTCCGGGTGATCCGCGAGTTCCAGCCGCACGTGCTGACCACCTACGACGAGAACGGCGGCTACCCGCACCCCGACCACATCCGGTGCCACGAGGTCTCGGTGGCGGCCTACGAGGCGGCCGCCGACTACCGGCTGTACCCCGACGCCGGGACCCCATGGAACGTCTCGAAGCTGTACTACAACCACGGCTTCCTGCGTGAGCGCATGCAACTGCTGCAGGACGAGTTCGCCAAGTACGGTCGGCAGGGCCCCTTCGGCAAATGGCTGGAACACTGGGACCCGGACCACGACCCGTTCGCCAACCGGGTCACCACCCGTGTTGAATGCTCGGAGTACTTCAGTCAGCGCGACGACGCGCTGCGCGCGCACGCGACCCAGATCGACCCGAAAGGCGATTTCTTCCATGCGCCGATCGAGTGGCAGCAGCGGCTCTGGCCGACTGAGGAGTTCGAGTTGGCGCGGTCGCGTGTCCCGGTGAATCTGCCGGAAGACGACCTGTTCACCGGGATTGAGAAATGATCGACACTTTGACCGCAGTGATCACACTGCTCGCCGACGAGCCGCGAAATACCGGGCCGGAGTTCGGTAAGGCAACTCCGCTCGGCTTGCTCGTCACGGTCGCGCTGCTGATCGGCACCTTCGCGCTGGTCTGGTCGATGAACCGCCACCTGCGCAAGCTGCCCGAGTCCTTCGACAGGGAACACCCCGAACCCGACCAGGCCGCCGACGAGGGCACTGCCGACGGTGCCGGTGACGGCGACACGGTCGAGAACATCGCCGATGACCACCAGAGTCAGCCCCGTGAGCCGGGTAGCGGGTAACACGCTCGGCGGGTCCACCAGCCCGTACCTTCGCCAGCACGCCGACAACCCGGTGCACTGGCGAGAATGGACGCCCGAGGCGCTCGCAGAAGCGGCCTCCCGGGACGTCCCCATCCTGCTGTCCATCGGATACGCGGCCTGCCATTGGTGCCATGTGATGGCGCATGAATCGTTCGAAGATGCAGAGGTCGCAGCGGCCGCGAACGACGGGTTCGTCTGCATCAAGGTCGACCGCGAAGAACGTCCCGACCTGGACGCGGTCTACATGAACGCCACCGTCGCCCTGACCGGGCAGGGCGGCTGGCCCATGACCTGCTTCCTCACCCCGGATGGTCGGCCGTTCTTCTGCGGCACCTACTACCCGAAGCTCGGATTTCTCCAGCTGTTGGACGCCGTCGCCGAAACCTGGCGGGACCGGCGCGACGAGGTCGAGCGCGCCTCCGATCAGATCGCCACCGAGCTGCGCTCGATGTCGGCCGGGTTGCCCGGCGGCGGGGCGCCGGTGGGGCCCGAGTTGTGCGATCACGCGGTGGCGGCCGTGCTGAATGACGAGGACGTGTCTCACGGCGGCTTTGGCGGTGCGCCCAAGTTCCCGCCCTCGGCCTTGTTGGAAGGGCTGCTGCGCCACCACGAACGCACGGGGTCGGTGGCGGCGTTGTCGGCTGTCGAGCGTACGTGCGCGGCGATGGCCCGCGGTGGCATCTACGACCAGCTGGCCGGAGGATTCGCCCGCTACAGTGTCGACCCGCACTGGGTGGTGCCGCACTTCGAGAAGATGCTGTACGACAATGCGCTGCTGTTACGGGCCTATGCGCATCTGGCCCGGCGGACCGATGATCCGTTGGCGCGCAGGGTGACTGCCGAGACAGCTGGGTTCCTCATCGCGGATCTGGGTGCCGGTGCCATGTTCACCTCCTCGCTCGACGCCGACGCCGGTGGGCGCGAAGGGCTGACCTACGTGTGGAGGCCGGCCGAACTGCGCTCCGTCCTGGGTGAGGACGACGGAGCTTGGGCGACTTCACTTTTCGGGGTCACCGAGCGTGGCACCTTCGAACACGGCGCCTCGGTGCTGCAACTGCACCGCGATCCGGACGACACTGCACGCTTCGAGTCGGTGCGCACGACGCTGTTGGCGGCCCGCGCGTCGCGTCCTCGGCCGGCCCGCGACGACAAGGTGGTGACCGCCTGGAACGGCCTGGCCATCACCGCGCTGGCCGAAGCCTCGGTGGCGCTCGAAAGCCCGGAATTGCTTTCTGCGGCAGTCGAATGTGCGCGCAGGCTGCTGGATCTGCACGTGGTGAACGGCCGGTTGCGCCGGGCCAGTCTTGGGGGTGTCGTCGGGGAGAGTGCGGCGATCCTGGAGGATCACGCGGCGCTGGCCACCGCATTGCTGACCCTGCACCAACTCACGGGATTCGGACTGGACGAGGCAGTGCGGCTCCTGGATGTCGCACTCGAACATTTCGCCGACCCCGATCAGCCGGGCCGCTGGTTCGACACCGCCGACGACGCCGAGCAGCTGATGGTGCGTCCCGCCGACCCGATCGACGGCGCGACACCGTCGGGCGCGTCGCTGATCGCCGAGGCCCTGCAGGCGGCGGGATACCTGACCGGCTCGCAGCGCTATGTCGATGCGGCGCAAGCGACTTTGTCTTCGGCCACGCCGATCCTGGCCCGCGCGGCCCGCTCCGGCGGGCACTGGCTGGCCGTGGCCGAAGCCCAGGTACGCGGACCGATCCAGATCGCGGTGGCCGGGGATCCGTCGTCGCCGCTGTTGTACGCTGCGCGCCGGTTGGCGCCCGGTGGGGCGCTGGTGGTCGGCGGTGCCCCAGGGACGGCCGACTCGTCGCCGTTGCTTCGAGGACGCGACCGGGTGGACGGCGCCGACGCCGCGTACGTGTGCCGCGGGACGGTCTGCGACCTGCCCGTCACCACGGTCGAAGCTCTGGCTGTCTCGCTGGGCGGTCAACCGCCGGACGGCGGAAGTGGCGCCGTGTAGCCTCGCGGCCATGAGCCACGATGCTGCAGCCCTGGAGTCCTTCGTCAAGCGCTATCTCGACACCGTTGCGGGCGGGTCCGCTGCCGAGGTCGCCGCGCTGTACACCGATGACGCGACGCTGGAGGATCCGGTGGGCAGCGGTGAAGTGCACATCGGCCGTCAGGCGATCGAGGGCTTCTACAAGAACCTGACCGCGGCGGGAGCCGAGATCACGACCGAGCTGCTCAAGTTCCGTCCCGGCGGACACGAGGCGGCCTTCCTGTTCGCGATCGTCGTCGGCGGGGCGATGCGTATCGAGCCCATGGAGGTCATGACGTTCGACGCGGAGGGCAAGATCACCGGCATGAAGGCCTACTGGTCGGCGGCTGACATCACGCAGCTTTAGCAGTGTCTGCGGAGCCCCGCACCGCTTCGGTGGTGCGGGGCTTTTTCGTGGGCTCAGAAGACCGCGAACCACATGGCGATGTAGTGGCAGATCGCCGCTACCGCCGTGCAGGCGTGGAAGAACTCGTGATGGCCGAATGTCGTCGGCCACGGGTTGGGCCACTTGAGCGCGTAGAGCACGCCGCCGATGCTGTACAGCGCGCCGCCGACGATCAGCAGCACCACCGCGGCCACGCCGGCACCGTTCATGATCGGCCCGATGAACCAGGCCGCGACCCAGCCCAACAGGATGTAGAGCGGCACGCCCAGCCAGCGTGGTGCCGACGGCCAGAACATCTTGAGCAGCACGCCGGCGATCGCCCCACCCCAGACGATCCAGAACAGCACCATGCCTTTGGATTCGGGCAGTGCCAGCAATGCGAACGGGGTGTAGCTGCCCGCGATGAAGATGAAGATCATCGAGTGGTCGGCGCGTTTCATCCATTTGCGCGCGTTCGGCGACTTCCACGTCACCCGGTGATACGTACCGCTCACGGCGAACATCGCCACGATCGTGAACGTGTAGAGCAGCGTGGCCAGACCTGCGCGGGTGGACTCCAGCGACCACGACACCGAAACCAGGGCCGCCCCGGCGATGAACGCGATGACCGCCGAATACACATGGATCCAGCCCCGTGCACGCGGCCTACCGAGGAACTGGGCGACGCCTTCGGCGACCGCTTCCGGAAGATCTTCAGCCGGCCGGTTCAGCGCGGCCGCAGAGCGGTAGGGCTTGGTGCTACCCGTCGGCGCAGTCATGTCACCTCCATTGAGAACCGTGGTGTACCCCGACGCTCACAGTAGTCTGGACTCTCGTGGACATCATTCCCCCGCGGCTCAAGGAACCGGCCTATCGGCTCTACGAGATGCGGTTGCGTCAGGAACTGGCGCAGTCCAGATCCGAACTGCCACGCCATATCGCGGTGCTGTGTGACGGGAATCGCCGCTGGGCGCGTGACGCAGGTTACGACGATGTCAGCATCGGCTACCGGATGGGTGCCGCCAAGATCGCCGAGATGCTGCGCTGGTGTCAGGCCGCAGGCATCGAGATGACGACGGTCTACCTGCTCTCGACCGAGAATCTGCAGCGCGATCCGGAAGAGCTGTCGGCCCTGCTCGAGATCATCACCGACGTGGTCGAGGAGATCTGCGCCCCGACGAACACCTGGACGGTGCGTACCGTCGGTGACCTGGAGTTGTTGGGGGAGGAGCCGGCCCGGCGACTGCGCGAGGCCGTAGAAAGCACGGCATCGAACGCGCCCGGTTCATTCCATGTGAACGTCGCCGTCGCCTACGGCGGCCGCCAGGAGATCGTCGACGCCGTGCGCTCGCTGCTGTCGAAGGAACTGGCCAATGGAGCCACCGCCGAGCAACTCGTCGAAGCTGTCACCGTCGAGGGCATCTCGGAGAACCTCTATACATCGGGCCAACCCGACCCGGACCTCGTCATCCGCACCTCAGGTGAGCAACGGCTCAGCGGATTCCTGTTGTGGCAGAGCGCATATTCGGAGATGTGGTTCACCGAGGCGTATTGGCCGGCCTTCCGGCGCGTCGACTTCCTGCGGGCCCTGCGCGATTACACCGCCCGCCACCGCAGATTCGGCAAGTAGTGCCAAACTGAACCTATGGCTGCGCTGTCGGCAGTGGTTTTCACGCTCAGCTGGTGGCTGGGTCTCTACCTGCTCGCCCGCGACCCGCGTAAGCCCGTCCTGGTTCTCGCCGCGCTCGGGCTGACCAGCTTCGCTCTCGTGGTCGCGCTCGACGCGGTCCGGTTGGTTACCGGCTCGGAAATGCTCAGCCGCATCGAGATCTACCTGGTGGCGTTGCCCGGCATCGCCTGGTTCGCGGTCATGGTGGAACTCGCGCGCCCGGCCGACACGTTCCGATCGCGCGCCGGTGAGATCGCGGCGATCTTCGCCGTGGCCGTCCTGGCCTTCGCCGGGGCGGGGTTGGCCGGCAGCGTCGACGGGCCGTTGCGGACCGGCCACTGGGTGATGTTCGCGGTGATCTCGCTGTCCTCGCTGGGCGCCATGGTCAAGGCCGTCCTCGGCGGCGCCAAGCCCGGGTCGGTGGTGGGGTTCATCATCGTCGCGACACTGTTCTTCGCCCTCGGCAACGCGATCCTGGTGATCCCGCTCGGGTTGGTGCCGAGCTGGCTCGCGCTGGCATCGACCGGATTCGATGTCGCCCTGCTCGGCGTCGCGGTCGCGATCTGGGATGCCTTCGACGAGGGCCAGGCGCTACGCGCGGACATGCGCCGCTCGATCATCGGCACGTTGGTGATCGCAGTTCCGTTCGCCGCCCAGGCCCTGATCGGCATGGTCGTGCTCGACGCCGGGACCGGCCGCACCGTCATGACCATCCTGCTGTTCACCAGCCTGGCCGTCGCCGTCGCGGTGGAGGTGCTGGCCGGTCCGCTGGCCGGCCTGCTCGACCGGCTCGCCTTCTCCAGGTCTCCGGACCTGCGCGCCGATCGTGAAGCCCTGCGCCAGACGGAGGCCGCGCTCCCGCTGCGATCTCCTCACCCGTTGGGCGGTATCGACGACGACGCCTTCGCCCGGCTCACCCGACGCGCACTCGGCCATTACGGCGATCTGTCCAAGCTGGTCGCCAGCCCGCTGACGTCTCTGCCCGCCATCGACGACCGTCTGGCTCGACGCGGGGCACCGGATCAGCCGCTGGAACGCGCCAACGAACTCAAGGCGCTGCTGGCCGATCGCATCGCCGCGCTCAAGCCGCGCGACAGCGGCGACTTCGGCACCACCGAGCAGTGGCGCCACTACAACTCGCTCTACTTCCCATATGTCGTCGGGGTCCGCGCCTATGCGCAGAACGCCACCGCCGCCGGGCTCGACCCGGTGGCTCGGCAGGCCTGGCAGTGGTTGGTCACCGAGGTGCCGCAGCGCTCCCTGCACAACTGGCAGAACGCGGCGGCACGCGTGATCGCGGCGGATCTGCGCGGCGATCTGGTCACTGCCAACGACTGACGCCCGCACCGCGCTGACCTGGGCTTGGCAGTGCTTGGCAGTGTTTGGTGTCGATCTGGCAGCGGCTGGTGAGCAGTGTCGGAGGTGTTCCACCAATCGACACCCTCATCGCCGAGGAGCCCGACATGACCGCCACCCTGAACCAACCATTGGCCGACCCCACCGCCGGATCGGCCATCCACGATTCCCTGCTGCGGTTCGCCCTGCGCGCCGATGCCACCGTCTGCGCCGGCGTCGGACTGCTGGTGGCCATGGCTGCCGATCAGCTGGCCCGCATCGCGGGCGTGTCGGCAACCGCCGGCTGGTTCGTCGGCGCGGCGCTGGTCGGCTACGGCGCCCTGTTGTACGTGCTCGCCGCCGCCCCGCGCGTGCGGCGGGTGGGCATCGGCGTCCTCGCCGGCAACGTGGCCTTCGCAATCACCACGGTCGTCGCCATCGTGGCGGGCTGGTTGGCGTTGACCGGTGCCGGAATCGAACTGGTTCTCGGATTTGTCGGTGCCACCGCAGTACTGGCGTGGCTGCAATACCGCGGAGTGCGCCGTCTGGCGTGACTCCCTCCCGAGCCGGTGCGGGGTGCCCGCCGGAAGAGGTTACGGCGTGTATCCCCGCACCGTGCTCCACCGCTCGAAGTGAATGCACGACAAGTAATCACCATCAGAGAAGGAGAATCATGTCCGCCATCACCTCCGCCGGATACGCAGGCACGACGAAGGCAACCGATTCGCTACTGCGGCTGGCCATGCGGCTCGACGCAGTCCTCGTCGGTATCAGCGGGATCGCTCTGCTGGCTGCGGCCGGATATTTCGCCGATCTCACCGGGCTGCCGAAATCCGTCGAGTACGGCGTCGGCATCTTCTCGGTGGTCTACGGAATCGCCGTGTTCGCCCTCGCCGGCATCGAACGGGTGCGCCCCGCCGGTATCGGCACCGTGATCGCCAACGCGGCCTGCACCGTCATCGCTCTGGTGGCCGTCTTCACGATGGCGCTGACCACCGCGGGCGTCGTGGTCGTCATCGGCGCCGGCCTCTACACGCTGGCGATGGCCGAGCTGCAGTACGTCGGGGTCCGGCGGATCCCGGCCTGACCGTAAGCCGGTACAGCGCCCAGAGCCTGGGCTCTCG
>NZ_LZSY01000193.1 GCF_001665625.1 Mycolicibacterium peregrinum
CTCGTTCTGGCGGACCTGGGTGACGATCGCCATGCCCAGCAGGATGCACAACAACACCCCGAGCGCGCCGAACACCAGCTGCGAACGGCTGCGGCGCACGATCCGCAGATTCCGGAACCGGCGTGGCGAGACGTCGGCGGGCATCTCGTGGCGGCCGTGGTGTTCGGCAGCGTGCTCTGCGTGATGTTTCGGCTCTGGTTCTGGCTCGGAATCCGTTTCGGGCCCGTCCGGCTCAGTCGGCTCCGTTGGCTTGGTCCGCTCGGCTGGCCCTGTCGGCTCTGTCGGCTCGGCCGGATGGTCCGGCTGGTCCTTGGGTGGGGGCTCGGCGTCGCTCATGTCAGGCGCCGAACAACCTGCGCCGCAGTGCGGCGGCGTTGCCGAAGATCCGGATGCCGAGGACCACGATGATGGCCGTCGACAGCTGGGTGCCGACGCCGAGCTGATCACCGACGTACACGATCAACGCGGCCACCAACACGTTGAACACGAACGAGACCACGAACACCTTGGCGTCGAATATGCGCTCCAGGTAGGCGCGCAACCCACCGAACACCGCATCCAACGCCGCCACGACGGCGATGGGCAGGTATGGCTCGACGAAGTCGGGAACGCTGGGGTGGAACACCAACCCGAGCACGATCCCGACGACCAGTGCGACGATCCCGATCATCTAGCGGTCCATCCTGTGCACCTCAGGCCTATCCAATCTGTTTGGCGAAGTTGACATCTCGCACCGACACCGCGGGCACGGTCAGGCCGTCACCCGCACTCACGTTCACCCCTACCCCGTAGGAAGTCTCCAACAACCGGAGCCGCTGCAGGCCCGGGGTCCGGTCGAAAGCGTCGGCCATCCCCTTCGGCGGTCCGATGGCCACAATGGCATACGGACTGGTGATCGGCTGGTTGTCGACCAGAATCCCGCCTCCTGCCTGACGGATCGTCACCCCGGCGCCGACCCGCACACCGCCTACCGAAACCGCCTCTGCGCCACTGGCCCACAGCGAATTCACCACCAGCTGCAGGTCCCGGTCCAGGATGATCTGCTGTCCACCGGCAACCCGCTGTTTCGACACGTCGCTGAGGTCCTTGGACAGACCGGGATCGGTGACCGTGACGGTCAGCCCGGGACCGATCATCGGGATGGCGGCCGCTTCGATGTTGGCGGTGTCCAGACTGCCGAGCAGATGCTGGCCGTTCTCGTCCATACCGAGTCTGCTGCGTCGCTCGGCGTCCACCTGATCGACGAGTGCATCGCGTTCGGAGCTGGCCTCGTCGGCACCAATCTGCGCCGCCCGCACCCGCCCGGCCAGGGTGTGCTGGGCTTCGCGGGCCGCGGGCGCCGCGGTCTGGGCCTGGCCGGCGGCCACCGCGAACACTGTCGCGATCGCCCCCGCACCCACCACCAACCACGCGAAATCCCGGATGCGCCGATGCGGTCGATCACCGGTCTCACGGGCCGCCGCGGCCGCGGCGTAACCCGGGTCGAGGTGCTCCGAGAGCAACGACCGAAGCAGCGAGGGCAGTGGGATCCGCTTGGGCGCGTGGGCCTCATGGTCGTTGAGTCCTGCCCCCGACTCGTAGCCGCCCAGCGTGCTCATGATCTGACTGGGAGTTGTCGCATCACCATGCCCACCTGCACCAGGTACAGCACGGCCGACCACAGGTAGAGCGCCACGCCCCACAGCAGGAAGGCCCATCCGCAGGCCAGCGCCACCCGGCTCCACGTCGCATCCCACTGCCCGAGCAGGATCCACGGGAACCCGGACATCAGCGCGAAGGTGGCGGCCTTGCCCAGATACGTCACCGGCAGTGCGGTCAGTCCGCGTCGACGCAGAAGCGGCAGTGTGGCGGCGAGCACTATGTCGCGCCCGAGCAGGGTCAGCACCACCCACCACGGCACCACGCCGTACAGCGCGAGGGCGACCGGCACGGTGACCATGTAGATCCGGTCGACGAGGGGGTCGAGCAGTTCACCGAGCCGCGACGACTGATTGTCGACGAGGCGCGCGATCTTGCCGTCGGCCCAGTCGGAGAAGCCGCTGAACATCAGGATCGCCACGGCCCAGCCGTTGGCGTGTGCGCCGAACAGCAGCCACAGGAATACCGGCACCAATACGAGGCGCAGCGCACTGAGCGCGTTGGGCACCGTCAGCACCCGATCCGACCCCGGTGGTGCGGCCCGACTCGTTGCGCTCCTGCCCTCAGGAGCAGGCGCGTGATCCATGTCTAAAACTTAGCGGAACACACCCGGCAGGCTCAGCGCCGACATGGTGTCGTCGTTGAGCGGATTGTCGTGGACCATGTACGTCCACGTCGATGTCGGCCGCGCCAGCTTCGACAGATCGATGCCCGGCTCGTCCTCGATGTCGTCGGCCGTGTCGAAGGTCTGCTGGGCTGCCTCGATGGCGTCGGCGGCCAGCGAGGCGAACGCGTCGACGGCCATGCGGTGGAACTCGTCGAGCGGATTCTGCCGGCCCAGCGCCCGCAGATGGATGCTCTCGCGGATGTCGGCGAGGAATGCCAGGTGATCACACCAACCGCGGTCGAGGTGGTAGAGCATGATCAACCGGCAGATCTTGGTGAGTTTCTCCTCGGCGTCCTCACCCAGGCCTTCTGCCAGTTTGGCGTAGCGCTCGGGTGAGCGGGTCTCGAGTTCCTGGCGGGCGGTATCGGTGCGCAGCAGGGTTTCGCGACGCTCCACGATGATCGCACGCTGCTGGGCGATGAGTTGGTTGTAGCGCCAGGTGTTGGCGTGCACGTCGAGCAGCCGACCCTCGGCGACCCGCTGCGCGTGGTCGAGCAGACCGGCCGCCTTGGGTGCGCTGACACGGCCGTCCTCGTCTGTTTCGGTCGGCAACTTGGTTTCGTCGAGGTGAGCTGCCACCACCTCGTCCTCCCAACTGGAGAAGAACACCGTCGACCCGGGATCGCCCTGACGTCCGGCGCGGCCACGCAACTGGTTGTCCAGGCGCTCGGTGTGGTGCCGGCCAGTGCCGACCACGTGCAGCCCGCCGAGGTCGGCCACCTTCTCCTTCTCGGCCGAGTCGTCCGCCACATCGGACCCACCCAGGCGGATGTCGGTGCCGCGGCCGGCCATCTGGGTGGACACCGTGACCGAACCGAGCTTGCCTGCCTCGGCGATCACGGAGGCTTCTTCGGCGTCGTTCTTGGCGTTGAGCACGACGGCGGGGACGCCCGCCTTGACCAGCCTGCGGTGCAGGTCTTCGGACTCGGCCACGTCGTGGGTGCCGACGAGGATCGGTTGACCGGTCTCGTGCACCTCGGCGATGTGCTCGACGATGGCGTGGTTCTTGGCGGCCTCGGTGAGGTACACCCGGTCCGTCTCGTCCTCGCGGATGTTGGGCTTGTTCGGCGGGATCGGCGACACCCCGAGCTTGTAGAACTGGCGCAACTGCTCGCCGGCGGCCAGCGCGGTACCGGTCATTCCGCACACCGTCGGGTAACGGTTTACCAGCGCCTGCACGGTGATGGTGTCGAGCACTTCACCGGTCTCGGTGGTCTCGATGCCTTCCTTGGCCTCGACGGCGGCCTGCAGGCCGTCCGGCCAGCGCTGCAGGGAGGCGATCCGGCCGCGGGACGCGTTGATCAGGTGCACCGCGCCGTCGCGGACGATGTAGTGCACATCGCGCTGGAGCAGCACGTGCGCGTGCAGCGCGACGTTGACCTCGGTGAGCGTGGTGGCGACGTGCTCCTCCGAGTACAGGTCGATGTTGCCAAGGCGGGCCTCCAGCTTGCGGGCGCCGGCCTCGGTGAGGTGCACGTTGCGGTTGTCGTCATCCGTGTCGAAATCTGTTCCGGCGGTGAGGTCTCCGACCATGCGGATGACCTCGACGCGCGGCTGCTCCCGGTGGCTGGTGCCGGCCAGCACCAGCGGCACCAGCGCCTCGTCGACCAGCACGGAGTCGGCCTCGTCGATCAGCGCGACGTCGGGATTGGGTGACACCAGATCGTCGACGTCGGTGACCAGCTGGTCCCGCAGGACGTCGAACCCGATCTCGTTGACCGACGCATAGGTGACGTTGCACTCGTAGGCGGCACGCCGCTCTTCGGCTGTCGAGTCCTCGGTGATCCAGCCGACGGTCAGCCCCAGCGCCTCCAGCAGCGGACCCATCCACTCCGCGTCGCGCTTGGCCAGATAGTCGTTGATGGTGATGACATGCACGTGCCGGCCGCCGATGGCGTAGCCGGCCGCGGCGATCGCCCCGGACAGGGTCTTGCCCTCACCGGTGGCCATTTCGACGACGTCACCGGCGAGCATGCGCAACGCGCCGAGAAGCTGTACGTCGAAAGGCCGGAGGCCCGTCGTCCGGTCGGCGGCCTCGCGCGCCAGCGCCAGGAACTGTGGCATGTCGGCGGAGGCGGCCAGGTCCTCCAGCTCGAGCAGTTTGGCAGCCTTGGTGAGCTGCTCGTCGTCGAGCTTGGCAGCCTTGTCTTCGAACGCGGCTGCACCCTTGACCTCTGAGAGCGACCGGGCCTCGTTCCGCTCGGTACTGGCCCCCAGTAGCTTCCAGAACTTGCTGCTCAAGCGGCCCGGTTTGGCGCTGGACGTCTTCGGCACATGTTCACGGTACGCGGGCGCGCCGAGTGTCCCGGAAACCGGATCGGTGCAGCCACGCCCGGATGACGTCCGGCCGGGCTCATGCCAGCTGATGGGGGTACTTTGCCCGCATGGAGATGTTCACCCCGACACTGGACTGGGGCAACGAGCTCGGGACATCGCTGGTGTGGATCGCCAAGGGCTGGCTGATCGCGGCGGTGTCCACGCTGGTGATCCTGTTGCTGATCGCCAGGTTCACCGCCTGGGGCAGGCAGTACTGGCGGATCACCAGCGGGTATTTCACCGGGCGCGACAGCGTGATCGTGTGGGCCTGGCTGGGTGCGATGCTGCTGTCGGTGATCGCCGGGGTGCGACTGGCGGTGCTCTTCAGCTATCAGGGCAACGACATGATGACCAGCTTCCAGGTGATCGCCGGCGGCATCTCCAGCGGCAACGAGGCTGTGAAGGTCTCGGGTAAAGACGGGTTCTGGCTGTCGCTGGGCGTGTTCGCGCTGCTGGCAGCGATCCATATCGCCCGGATCATGCTCGACATCTATATGGCGCAACGGTTCATGCTCCGTTGGCGGGCCTGGCTGACCACCCAGCTCACCGGTGACTGGCTGGAGGGCAAGGCCTACTACCGCACGCGCTTCATCGACGACACCATCGACAATCCGGACCAGCGCATCCAGGCCGACATCGACACTTTCACCGCGGGCATCGACTCGCTGCCGAACCGTCCGAGCGCCAGTTCGACGAGCACGCTGTTGTTCGGCTCCATCTATTCGGTGGCCTCGATGATTTCGTTCACCGCGATTCTGTGGAACCTGTCCGGCGAAATCACCTTGCCTCTCGTCGGCATCGACCTGCCCCGGGCCATCTTCTGGATCGGCATCGTCTACGTTCTGTTCGCCACCGTCGTGGCGTTCTGGCTCGGCCGGCCGATCATCCAGCTGGCCTTCAACAACGAGAAGTACAACGCGGCCTTCCGCTATGCGCTGGTGCGGCTGCGTGACGCTTCCGAAGCGGTGGCCTTCTACCGCGGCGAGATCGCCGAACGCACCGGGCTGCGGAAGCTGTTCGCGCCGGTGGTGTCGAACTACCGGAACTACATCAACCGGATGGTCAAGTTCCTGGGCTGGAACAACTCGATCGACCAGGCCCAGGAGCTCATCCCCTACATCGTGCAGTTCCCACGGTTCTACAGCGGCGAGATCACCTTGGGCGCGCTGAACCAGACCGCCAGCGCCTTCCGCAGCCTTCTCGACGGGTTGTCGTTCTTCCGTAACGCCTACGACCAATTCGCCGGCTACCGCGCCGCGATCATGCGTCTGCACGGGCTGGTCGTGGCCAATGAAGAGGCCAGGGCCCTGCCCGAGGTGACCACCCTGCCGTGCGTGGACGGCACGGTGAAGCTCACCGACGTCGAGGTCCGCACCCCCGACGGCAGGCAACTCGTCAATCCGCTCGACCTGCACCTGCAGGTCGGTGACACGTTGGTGATCACCGGGCCCTCCGGCAGCGGCAAGACCACGCTGCTGCGCAGCCTCGCCGAACTGTGGCCGTTCACGTCGGGCACGCTGACCCGCCCGTGCGGGCCCAACGAGACGATGTTCCTCTCGCAGTTGCCGTACGTCCCACTCGGTGACCTGCGCGCCGTGGTGACGTATCCGGGTGAAGAAGGGTCCGTCGATGACGAGACCCTCAGGCGGATCCTCGACGAAGTGGCGCTCGCGCATCTGGTCAGCCGGCTCGACGAGGTCCAGGACTGGGCCAAGGTGCTGTCTCCCGGTGAGCAACAACGGATTGCGTTCGCCCGGATCCTGCTCGTCAAGCCCAAGGTGGTGTTCCTCGACGAGTCGACGTCCGCACTCGATGAGGGCCTGGAGTTCATGCTCTACCAGCGGGTGCGCACCGACCTGCCGGACACCATCCTGGTCAGCGTCAGCCACCGCACGACGGTCGAGCAGCACCACACCCACGAACTCGAGCTGCTCGGTGACGGTGAATGGCGACTCGGCCGGATCGAAGACGACGCGGCCGGCCTGGTCAAGCAACCCTGATCGGGCGGTAGTTCCCGGTAACTTCCCGGGGTATGGAGATGTTCACCCAGTCTCTGGACTGGGGCAACGAGATCCTGGGATCCCTGGTCTGGGTCCTCAAGGCGTGGGCGATCGGCTCGGTGGCGCTGGTCGCGGTCGCGGCCCTGCTGGCTCGCTTCACCACATGGGGTCGTCAGTTCTGGCGGGTCACCGGCGGCTATTTCATTGGGCGCGAGAGCTTTCCGGTGTGGGCGCTGCTGGGTGTCCTGCTGTTCTCGGTGATGCTCTCGGTGCGGATGGACGTGTTGTTCAGCTACTACGTGAACGACCAGACGACTGCGCTGCAGGTGGCGTTCTCCGGTGCCGGTTCAGGTGACGAGGCGGTGCGCCGTTCGGGAATCGACGGGTTCTGGCACTCGATCCTGATCTTCGCGTTGTTGGTGACAGCCGATATCACCCGCACCCTGCTCGACCTGTATCTCATGCAGTACTTCATCATCCGCTGGCGGGTCTGGCTCACCAACCGGCTGACCGGCGACTGGCTCGACGAGCGTGCCTACTATCGCGGCCGGTTCATCGGCGGTTTCGGCGGTACCCCGATCGACAACCCGGATCAGCGGATCCAGCAGGACATCGACGTCTTCACCACCGGCACCGGTCCGGAGACCAACACGCCGACCGTCGCCACCGCGCAGACTCTGGTCTTCGGCTCGGTGTACTCGATCGTCTCGGTCGTCGCATTCACCCCGATCCTGTGGAACCTCGCCGGCCCGTTGACCCTTTTCGGCGTCACCGTGCCGAAGGCATTGTTCTGGATCGCCCTGCTGTGGGTGGCGATCACGACGGTCGTGGCGATCTGGATCGGTAGACCGATGATCCGGCTGACGTTCCGCAACTCGCTGACCAACGCGGCGTTCCGCTATGCACTCGTGCGTATCCGTGACGGTGCCGAGGCAGTCGGTTTCTATCACGGTGAACGCACGGAACGCGGCACGCTGTCCGATCGATTCGCCAACGTGATCACCAACTATCGCAGGCTCGTGCGCCGGGGCGTCGCGTTCCTCGGCTGGAATCGGTCCATCAACCAGATCATCGATCCCCTGCCGCTGATCATTCAGGCACCTCGGTTGTTCGCGGGTCAGCTCACGTACGGCGACGTCTTGCAGTCGGCCAGCGCGTTCAACAACGTGCAGAGCTCATTGAGCTTCTTCCGCTCGGTGTACGACGCATTCGCCGGATACCGGGCCGCGATCATCCGTCTCGACGGACTCGTCAGCGCGAACGAACAGGCAAGGGCGCTACCACGTTTGGACACCGGGATGAGTGCCACCGGCGGGGTGGAACTCGAGGACGTCGAGGTGCGGTCACCTCAGGGCGACCTGCTGCTGCACAACCTCGACCTGCAACTCGCACCCGGCGATTCTCTGGTCATCACCGGGCCGTCCGGTACCGGTAAGACGACGCTGCTGCGTAGCTTGGCGCGGCTGTGGCCGTACGGATCGGGCACCGTGCGTTATCCCGAGCAGGGTGAGGTCATGTTCCTGTCACAGCTCCCCTATGCCCCGCTGGGCGATCTGCGGACGGTGACCTGCTATCCCTCACCTACCGGTACCTACACCGACGACGAGATCCGGGCCGCTCTCGACAAGGTCGCCCTCGGTAATCTGACCTCCCGTCTGGGCGAGGACGCCGATTGGGGAAAGGTGTTGTCCCCCGGCGAGCAGCAGCGGATCGCGTTCGCCCGGATTCTGCTGGCGAGGCCGTCTGCGGTGTTCCTGGACGAGGCCACCTCGGCGCTCGATGCCGGTCAGCAGTACGCGTTGTACTCGACCCTGCGCACCGAGTTGCCCGATTGCATCGTGGTCAGCATCAGCCACCGGGACAGCGTGAACCGGCTCCACGACCGTCGCCTGGAACTGCTCGGCGACGGTCGGTGGCAGCTCGCGTCCGTCGGCTCGCCGCCTTAACCGGCCTGGCGCGCCGCTGCGTGCGTGCCGGCGCGGCGCCCGAAGAACGACCCTTCGCCGAGCTGCACTCCGCTGGCGTAGCCCTCGCCGTCCTGGGCGATGTTGGACGCGCAGGCGCCCGCCGCGTACAGGCCCGTGATGACGCTGCCGTCCTCACGCAGCACCTCGCCGTCGATGGAGACCGTCAACCCGCCCATCGTGAATCCCGAATACATGGCGATCCCGAGCGACAGGTCGAACGCCGCGTACGGCCCGCTGTCCTGCACCGCGATGTAGTCGGGTTGCTTGTGGAAGTCGGGATCTTCACCGTTGGCCGCGTTCTTGTTGTAGCGATCGAGGGTGGCGGCCAGGTTGCCGGCCGGGATGCCCAGTGCCTCTTCGACTTCGGCGATCGTCTCGTAGCCGTCGATGAACTTGATGAGCGGCATGGCCGGCATCTCCATGTGTTGCTCATCCACGATGAGGTACGCCTGCTGGTCAGGCTGTCGCAGAACGAATGCCGAGGTACGCGAGTGGTAGGAGTCCTCGGTGACGAAGCGTTGGCCCTGGTTGTTGACGATCACGCCGGTCAGCAGGATCTCCGGCGGGTAGGCCGCGGCGGTGATGAACAACTGGTCCATGCCGTTGGCCACGCCGCCTGCCGCGACACCCATCCGGATACCCAGGCCGTCGTCGTTGGGGTTGCCCAGGATGTAGGGCTCCACCTCACCGTGGTGCTTGGTGCGACGTTTCTTGCCGAGCGCCGGGGTGTACTCGGCGACCATCTCGGGGTTCATCGCGAATCCGCCGGCCGTGATGATGACCGATTTCGCTTTCACACAACCGGTTTCGCCGAAATGCTTCCACTTCACCCCGACCACTGGGCGGTCATCCGCACTGCCGTCGACGATCAGGTTGGTGGCACCCACCTCATAGCGGATCGTGACGCCCAGCGTCTCAGCGCGTTTCAGCAGGAGATCGATCACCATCGCCGCGCCGCCCAACTCACCGGGCACGGGAACCGAGTGCCCGCGGGGCGCCGGCTCGGCCTTCTCGGTGAACGGCCAGACCTTCTCGTTGCCGGTGTAGGACAGCCCCTCGGTACCCGGCGGGACCACCACCTTGCCCGGGTAGAAGCTGCGCTCGAACTGAAAGCCCAGTGCCTCAAGCCAATTGAAATGCTCGACACTGCCGTCGCTGTAGGCACGGATCTTGGCCAGATCGGGTTCGCGCGAGACGGCGACCAGATACTTGTACATCTCCTCGGCGGTGTCGGGATGCCCGGTGGCCTCCTGCACCGCGGTGCCGCCGCCGAGATAGAAGTGCCCGCCCGCCATCGCGGTGGTGCCGCCGGCCGCCGCGGCCTTCTCCAACACCAGGACCCGGGCGCCCTCGGCGGCAGCACTGACCGCTGCACAACCTCCGGCGATGCCGAATCCGATCACCACGACATCGAACTCGTCGGACCAGGATCCGACGGCGTCGACCTCGGAGGCCTCTAGGACCGCGGGGATTTCCTTCACTGCTGCTCCTGTTTCACATACTCGAAGAACGCCCGGATCTCGGGCGGGATGTAAGCGATCTCCAGATACGGCACCCCGGCTCCGGCGGCCGACAGGTAGGCGAATTTCATTCCCCCGGGCATCTCGCCCTGACACACCGCCGGGGTCCCGTCGTCTTCGGCGTCGCGCACCCGTGCGTCGAACGCCGCCGGGTCGGCTGCCTCGACACAGATGTGGTGCAGGCCGGACCCGTGCGCTTCGAGGAACTCCGTGTAGACACTCTCACCGCTCACCGGTGCGATCAGTTCCAGTTGGGTGTCACCGGCGTAGCTCAGCGAGATGTCGGCCACGAAATCGGCAGGCTTGCCGCGGTATTGACACGTCTCAGGGCCGAAATGCACCGCAGGCATGCGCACCCACCGTCGCGCGCCCAGCAGGGTGGACAGGGCCTGTTCGGTGGCAGCCAGGTCAGCGGTGACCCAGGCGATCTGGACAGGTGTCTGATTAAGCATCGCGATGAGAATATCGCCCACCCGCCTGGATGGCTAGAACGTGTTCTAGTTAGGGGAACGGCGAGTCACGGCTGCCCGACGAGATTCGACACCTCGCCGGCGAGCGGTGCGCCGTCACTGCGGGCCTGGACGCTGGCGTTCTGCCAGGAGACCGCGGCCGGATAGTTACCCCACGTGCTGTTGAACATTCCCACGATGGCAGCACGACCATCGGGGGTGACGATGTATACCGGACCACCGGAATCGCCTTTTTGACTCACCACGCCGTTGGCCATCGTGAACCAGCCGTTGTTCACGGCCTCGACAGTGCCGCAGGTCTCTCCGGTCACCACCCCGAAGTGACAGACCGGGGCGCCGGGCGTCGGCACCACGGCGGGATCCTCGACCAGCATCCGCCCACCCGGCAGGATGTTGTTCACCACGACATCGCCTGCCAGTTGGATGGTCTCCCAATCGGAGATCATGTGATTGGTGTCGACCGTGGCCCCGTCGGGCGTGTTGTCGCGGTAAGAACCCATGTGCCCGATGAAATTGCCGTCCCGGTCGTTCACCGGCCCACCGCCGCGGCAGTGCCCGGCGGTGAATCCGACCCGGCTCCCCGGGTCCACGAAGCCGAGGGTGCACAGATTGGTGCCTTGGCGAATCTCCATCCCGGGGTACACCAGCGAACCCGCCGCAGCCGCCGTCGGTACCGGACATGCCAGCAGCCCCGCCGCCGGCACCACCGCCATCGCCCGTATCGCCCCACCAAGCCAACTGTTCACGGCCGGCCTCCCTCGTTTTCGGACGTGGTGAAAGTCACCCTACCGACTTCAATATCGGTCAGGCGGCAACTTCGTTACCGGGGGTACCCACGACGCGCGAGATCCAATGCCAGAAACGACGACGGCCCGGACCAAGTGGTCCGGGCCGCGCGTCCGTTCAGGTCTTCCGTTCAGGTCACGGAATCGTCAAGACCTGGCCGGGGTGAATCAGATCGGGATTGGCGATGCCGCTGGCATCGGCGATCTGCTGGTAGCGGTTGCCATCGCCGTAGAAGCGCTCGGCGATCGCCCACAGGGTGTCGCCGGACACCACGGTGTAGGTGCGCGGCTCGGGAGCCGGCGGGGGTGGCGGCGGCGCTGCCGGCTCGGGTGCGGCCACGGGCTCCTCGACAGCGGCCGGGGCAACCTCAACCTCGGGCGCGGCGGCCTCGGGCGCCGGTGGCGGCGGCTCGGAAGTCTCGGTCTTGGACGACCATGCGGGACCGTCCGCGGCGTACAGCACCAGGTTGCGGTCGTCCTGGAGAACCAGCTTGACGTCCTTCTTGCCCTTGGTGTCGGTGTGCCACACCGGCTTCTCCGAGGTGTACAGCACGAAGTTGCCGTCGGTCTGTACCTCGGCGCGCACCACGTCCTGGCCGTTGGTGGAAGTAGACCAGACCGCTTGGCCACGTGCCTCCAACACGAGGTTGCCGTCATCCTGCAACGTCAGCGTGTACGCGCCGTTGTTGGAGGTGAGCGAACCACCCTTCTCCAGCTTCTGTCCTTCGGTCAGTGTGTCTCCCACGCATTGCCCCTTTCGTGACCGTGATCCGGGTTGTCGCACCCGGGTTCTGTCGACCTTACTGACTTCGAGTTTGCTTTGGTGCTATTCGGCTCGGCTCGAATTCAAACGTCCAACCAACACTGGGAAACGCCGGGTATCTGGACGGCAGACGGCGCAAATCGGCGGCGCCCGGCGTGTCGCACATCGAGCCGCGGCTACCGATCAGCCCGAGTCAGTCGGAATCGTAGGTTGCGTCAATTCACATGCCGGCCAATGATTCTGGCCGCACGTTCGAGAACTGGGCCGACCCGTGTCAGCCGACCGGCTGTGTTTCGGAAGATTCGGCTGGCTGCCAGCCGGGTGGGCCGAATACGAAGCCCAACCGGTCACGCAGACGGCGGGCCCGCCGCACGTCGCGGGCGATCGCCACGTACTCGTGGGTCTGCAGTTTCCAGATGTTGAAGGTGTTGACCGGCTTGGTCAGCCCGTAGTGCGGACGGAACACCTCCGGCTGGAACGTTCCGAACATCCGGTCCCAGATGATGAGGATGCCGCCGTAGTTGCGGTCCAGGTACAACTGGTCGCGCCCGTGGTGCACCCGGTGATGTGAGGGTGTGTTGAAGATGAATTCGATTGGCCGCCACAACTTTCCGACCCACTCAGTGTGCACCCAGAACTGGTAGACCAGGTTCAGCGAAAAGCTGGCGAACACCAGCCACGGCGGAATCCCGAGCAGGGGCAACGGAATCCAGGCCAGGATCTCACCGCTGTTGTTCCATTTCTGGCGCAGCGCGGTTGCGAAGTTGTAGTACTCACTGGAGTGGTGGGCCTGATGCGTCGCCCAGATCAACCGCACCCGGTGCGCAATGCGGTGGTAGGTGTAAAACAGCAGGTCCACCCCGACGATCGCGACCACCCAGGTGTACCACCGGTCCCCCGGCAGGTGCCACGGTGCCAGGTAGGCGTAGATGGCGGCGTAGCCCAGCAGCGCCAGCAGTTTCCATCCGGCAGTGGTGAGGATCGACACCAGACCCATCGAGATGCTCGCCCAGGCATCGCGGGTGTCGAACGCGCCTGCGGGCTGTCGTTGGGATTCGATGTGCTCCAGGCGACGGGCGGCGAGCCATTCCACGGTCAACAACACCAGGAAGAACGGAATCGCGAAGAACACCGGATCCCGCATCGGCGGGGGCAGGAAGTCCAGGACGGACCCGATCATGTGGACTCCTCGTTGAGCTGGGCGAACTCTCCTACGGTACTCACCCACCAAAGCCGGCTCGGATAGGTTTGTCCGGTGCAGAAGTGGGCGTTGCTGATCGCGGCCGTCATCACCGAAGTCACCGCCACGCTGTCGCTGCGCGCGGCCCAGGACCATTCGGGATGGCTGGCGCTGGTGGTGTCCGGCTACCTGGCCGCGTTCGTGTTGCTGACCCTGGTGCTGCGGGCGGGCATGCCAGTCGGCGTCGCCTACGGAATCTGGGGTGCGCTGGGTACCGCGGCGACGGCCGTGCTGGCCGCGGCGTTGTTCGGCGACCCGTTCACCTGGCCGATCGTGGCGGGTATCGGTCTGATCATCGCCGGCGTGCTGCTGGTCGAACTCGGGTCGCACCCGCGTCAGGCCGAATCATGATGTGGCTGGCCCTCACCGGAGCGATCCTGGTCGAGGTGTTCGCCACGCTCGGGCTGCGCGCCTCGGACGGATTCCGGCGCAAGGCGTGGATCGTGCCGGTGATCGCCGGCTACGTACTGTCGTTCTACCTGCTGTGGCTGGCCCTGTCGTTGGGGGTGCCCGTGGGCATCGCCTACGGCATCTGGACTGCGTGCGGGGTCGCGCTGGTCGCGATCATCGCCCGGTTCTTGTTCCGGGAACCGCTGACCCCGGTGATGCTGCTCGGTATCGCGCTAATCGTGTCGGGTGTGTTCACGATCGAGCTGGCCGGCATCGGCCCTGAGACGGTGCCCTGACTCGGTTACTGCCGACGGCCGCCCCGGCAGCACCCCGGCCAGCAGCGCGGCCACCAACCCGGCCAGCGGTACGACCAGGAGACCGACCCGCAACCCCGCCGCATCGGCGACGAGCCCCACCAGTAGTGGCGCACCGAAGAAACCCACCCGCATGAGCCAGGTGACCACGGTCAGACCGGTCCCCGGTCGCAACCCCGGCAGCTGATCGGCGCCGTGCATCGCAGCCGGCACCAGGGTGGCCACTCCCAGACCAGCCAGCGCGAAACCGGCGATCGTCGTGGCGATGTTCGGGAAGGCCAGCGCGGTCCCCATCCCGGCGGCGGCGATCACGCCGCCCGCCCGTGCCACCGTCGCCTCGCCGAACCGGTCGACCAGCCGGTCGCCGATCACCCGTCCCACGAACATGAAGCCGACCAGCGCGATGTATCCGAAGACCGCGACGGCAGGCGGCGTGTGCAGGTAATCGCGCAGATACAGCGTGGCCCAGGAACTCCCGGAATCCTCGACGGTGGCGCCCACGATCGCGATCAGCACCAGGGCCAGCAGGATCAGGTACACCCGCGGCCCCGCCCTCGTTCCGGCCGGTGCATGCGCTGCCGGATGATCGTCATGGTCGGGTCCGGGCAGCAGGTAGCGGTAGGCGACCACCGCCACCGCGCTCAACAACACGGCGGCCACCGAGAGATGGATGGCCCGCGGGATTCCCAGGGCAATCGCTCCGGCACCGGTGAGACCACCGAGGATCGCGCCTGCAGCCCATACCGCATGCAGTGAGTTGATGATCGACCGGCCGTGTTCGCGCTGCAGCCGCAGTCCGTGTGCGTTCTGCGCGACATCCACCACCGAATCGCAGGCCCCGGCCAAAAACAACGCGGCGGCCAGCAGCAGTGGGGTGCTCGCCATGCCGGCTGCGACGACGAAGGCGGCCAGCGCCACGGTGCCGATGACCGCCACCCGCGCGCTGCGGAACCGTCGGATCAGGGTCGCCGCGGTCAATCCCGCCACCAGCGCGCCGCCCGAGAACGAGGCGACGGCCGCGCCGTACACGGCATTGGTCAGGTGAAGGTCGCTCTTGATCTCCGGATAGCGCGGCAGCAGATTGGCGAAGATCGCGCCGTTGGTCAGGAACAGCGCCCCGACCGCGATCCGGGCCCGGCGCAACGCGGATGCCACTGAGCCGACACTACTGCGCGTCCCCGGGTCAGTAGACCGCCGGCACCAACCGTTCGCTGACCTGCCACAGGTCTGCCGCCTTGGCCTCGTCGTAGGAATCTCGTGAGGAACGGATCCGGCGGGTGCCTTCGAAGTACGCGCCGGTGACGCCGTCTAGGACCGGATCGGTGACCAGCGCGGCGAGATTGGCGCCGGAGCGTCGGATGCTGTTGACGTTGGGCAGTACCCGCAGGGCCGGCATGAGCACGCGCCAGGCCAGCCGCTGGATGCCCGAATAGTCCCTGGCGAGCCCCGAACCCGGCATCAGGCCGGGGTCGAACGCGTTGACCGTGATTCCGCCGGACCCGTGGCCCAGCCGCCGGTCCAACTCGTAGCTGAACAGCATGTTGCACAGTTTGGAGGTGGTGTAGCGACGCCGACCTTCTTCGCCGGTCAGCCCGCCGGGTGGCGGACGAAGAAGTTCCTCGGCCGAGTTAAATTGCGGCGCAGGCATACCCGTGAACCGATCCGGATCGTGGGTGCCGCTGCTGACCACCACGATTCGCGCCGGGGCAGTGAGCGCGGCGAGCAGCTGCTGCACCAGGGCGAAATGACCGAGATGGTTGACGCCGAAGGTCATCTCGTAGCCGTCCACCGTCGTCTGGGCGCCTGCGACCAACTGGAGTCCGGCGTTGCACACCAGCGCGTGCAGCGGCGGTAGGTCGCGGTGCGGCAAACCGGCGGCGAAGTTCCGCACCGACTGCAGCGATGCCAGGTCGAGCTCACCCACCGTGGTACGTCCGGGACAGTCCAGGCGAGCCGCCGCCTCGGCGCCACGGTCGGCGTCGCGCACCGCGAGCACCACATGCCAACCCGGATCGGATTCCAGGAGAGTCCGGGCGCATTCGAAGCCCAGCCCCGTGTTCGCGCCGGTGATGATCACGGTCTTGTCGGTCACTGTTCCTCCAGGAGTATCGGGATGAGCACCGTGACCGCCTGCCACAGCCGCCGGTACATGCGGGCCACGTCGGTGGTGGCCGGATCGAGGTGCGCGGCGAAGAACACCCCGTCGGACTGGGCCACGGCGAATGCGGTGAGTTCGGCCACCACCTGCTCGATGCGACGTGGCGGTAGGCCGGCGGGCAGCTGGCTGCGCACGGCGGCAGAGAACCGTGCGATCGCGGTGTCACGCACGCGGCGCACCACCGCCGTCACCGTCGGATCATCGCCGCGTTCCAGCGACAGCAGGTACAGGATGCGGAGGAATTCGGGGCGCTGTGCCTGCAGATCCGCCAGAACCGCCAACTGCTCGTCGATGCTGCCGCTGCTCGGTATCGCCGCGAAGAAGCGGTCGGCTCCGCGTTCCATCACCGCCGCGAGGACACCGTCCTTGGATCCGAAATGCCAGTAGATGGAGCTGGCCGGGAGGCCGCAGGCCTTGCGGATGTCGCTGATCGAGGTGGCGGCGTAGCCACGGGTGGCCATGAGTTGTTCGGTGGCGTCGAGAATCTGCCCTCGGGAATCCGCACCCTGCTGTTGTCGCCGCGTGGTTGGAGTGGCCACCTGAAACCCCGTCTGTAAGGATCGTTACAGACAGCGTAGAGCGTCGGCAGCCACCACGCCAGTGGCACGCACGATCGGCTTCTGGGCAGCAAGATTGACACCATGACTTCTTCGTCACCGACGCTGCTGGAGCTGGCCCGCCGCTACGGCGTCGCCTCGGAGTTCGACGACTGGACCGGCCGCCGCACCGCCGTCGCAGAGTCCACCCTGGTCGCGGTGTTGGAAGCGTTGGGCGTGGCGGCCGGCACCGAACAGGAGCGGGTGGACGCCCTGGCCGTCCACGACCGGCAGTACTGGCAGCGCTGCCTGCCGCAGATCGTGCTGGGCCGCGCAGGAATGCCGGCGAGCTTCTGGGTCCACGTCACGCACGGAGATCCGGTGCACCTCACGCTGTTGCTCGAAGATGGCACCGAGCGCGGCGGCCTGCGGCAGCTCGAGAACAACCGGCCTCCATACGATCTCGGGAACCGGTTGATCGGTGAGGCCACGTTCGAACTGCCTGCGGACCTGCCACTGGGTTATCACCGGCTGCGATTGGACGGGACCGATATCGAGACGCCGGTGGTGATCTCCCCCGCAACCGTGGGCCTGCCCACCCGACTCGGCGAGCGGCGCGCCTGGGGACTGACTGTTCAGCTCTACAGTGTTCGCTCCAAAAACTCTTGGGGCACAGGGGATCTCACCGACCTGGCAGATCTGGCGGTGTGGTCGGCGGCCGAGCACCGTGCCGGGTTCGTCCTGGTCAATCCGCTGCACGCGGCCGCTCCCACTGCCCCGATGGAGCCCTCGCCGTATCTGCCCACGTCGCGGAGGTTCGGCAATCCGCTCTACCTGCGGGTCGAGGCCGTCCCGGAGTTCGCCTCGGTCCGGCACCGCAGCCGTATCCGGGCGCTGCGCGCCGCGCTCAACAAGCGTGCGGACCGCAACCCGACCATCGACCGCGACGCGGCCTGGCAGGCCAAACGCACCGCACTGCAGCAGGTGTACCGGGTTGAGCGTTCGGCGGGCCGGGAGCTGGCGTACGCCGCCTACCGGGCCCGGCAGGGCCGCAGCCTGGAGGAATTCGCAACCTGGTGCGCGCTGGCCGAACGGTACGGTGCCGATTGGCACGCCTGGCCGCACGCACTGCAGCATCCGGCGAATCCGGAGGTCGCCGCGTTCGCAGCGGCCCATCCCGATGCCGTGGACTTCCATCGCTGGCTGCAGTGGGTTCTCGACGACCAACTCACCGCGGTACAGGCCACGGCGGTGCAGGCCGGGATGGAGTTGGGCGTCATGAGCGACCTCGCGGTCGGCGTGGATCCCGACGGCGCCGACGCCTGGGCCCTGCAGGATGTGCTGGCTCTGGGGGTGACCGCCGGTGCCCCGCCGGATGAGTTCAACCAACTCGGCCAGGATTGGTCGCAGCCCCCGTGGCGGCCGGACCGACTGGCCGAGCAGGCCTACGAGCCGTTCCGGGCGTTGGTCGAGATGGCACTGCGGCATGCCGGCGGGGTGCGTATCGACCACATCATCGGAATGTTCCGGCTGTGGTGGATCCCGAAGGGTGCCGCACCGACCGAAGGCACCTATGTGCGCTACGACCACGACGCGATGATCGGCATCATCGCGCTCGAAGCGCACCGGGCCGGTGCGCTCGTGGTCGGCGAGGATCTCGGCACGGTCGAACCGTGGGTGCGTGACCACCTGCACGAGCGGGGTCTGTTCGGCACCTCGATCCTGTGGTTCGAGTCCGACGGGTCCGGGCGGCCCCTCCCGGCCGAACGCTGGCGCGAATGCTGCCTGTCCTCGGTGACCACCCACGATCTGCCGCCGACAGCGGGGTATCTCGCGGGCGAACATGTGCGGTTGCGGGACGAACTCGGGCTGCTCACGCGGCCCGCCGACGAGGAGTTGACCTCGGACCGTGCCGCGCAGGCCGCCTGGCTGGACGAATTGCGCCGGGTCGGCCTGCTCGGACCCGATCCGGACACCGATCAGATCGTGGCAGCGCTGTATCGGTATCTGGCCCGGACCCCGTCGAAGCTGCTGACCCTGGCGCTGGCCGACGCGGTAGGTGAGTTGCGTACCCAGAATCAGCCGGGAACGACCGACGAGTACCCGAACTGGCGGATCCCGCTGGCCGGCCCGGACGGCCGTCGACTGCTGCTCGAAGACGTGTTCGCCGATCCGCGGGCAGCGGTGTTGAGCGAGGTGATGGCCGAGATCACCGGGCAATCCGGCCGGGCCGGGATGTAACACCCGGGGCGTCTTCTCCGGTTTCACATTCGTCACCGCTGCGATATGTTCGCAACCGCACCCGACTGACGGAGTTCACGTGAAGAAGCTTGTTGCGCTCGGTGGCGGTCTGCTCGCCGCCGGTTCGATCGCCCTGATGGCGGCAGGTGCCGCCACCTCACAGCCGAGCTCCGCTTCGGTCAACGTCGTCGGTGAGCCCTATATGAAGGCACTGGCGATCCTGAAGAGCCAGGGAGTCAAGGCCACCTTCGGCGGCTCGTTCGGCAGCGCCCTTCCGCAAGCCGAGTGCCTGGTCGATTCCCAGAAGGTCAACTCCAGCGGCAAGATGATCCTGATGCTGGACTGCAGCGAGGCCGCGGCCGAGCAGGGTGCCGAATCGGCTGTCCCGGGCGGCCCGAGGGTCGGCAGTAACGGCGTGACCACGGTGACGCCGACGCCAGTGGTCCCGATCGCCGGCGCCCCAGGCGCGGGCACGCCGCCACCGGCCTGACCCGCACCCGGTACCGCTGTTCCCACCTAAATCCGTACACTGCTGAGAGTCCACTCATCCCAGGGAGGCTCTCGATGTTGCGTCCGTTGCGGTTCGACAATGAGATCGACCCGGGCCCGGTACAGATCCAGGCCCGTAAAGTGCACTTCGATCTCGACGGCATACCGTTGCACTGGATTCCCGGCCACCCCGTGGCCGCGACGATGGTCAACCTGTTCAACGTGGTGCTGCCGATGGCCGAACACTGGTTCGTCGCGACGTTCAACGAAGCACTGCCCTATGTGCGCGATCCCAAGCTCGCTGATGACATGCGCGGCTTCATCGGTCAGGAGGCGACCCACGCCGAGACCCATGATCAGGTGCTCGACGAGTTCCTCACCGCCCACGGCGTGGATTACCAGCCGCTGATGGCCATGGTCGAGCACGTGTTCACCAAGATGCTGGGCCCGACCGATTCGACCGACCCGCGGCGCCGGCTGTCCAACCTGTGCGACCGACTGTGGCTCATCGCCGCGATCGAGCACTACACGGCGGTACTCGGTGACTTTGTGCTGAACTGCACGTGGGAGGACTTCGATGCCGACCCGACGATGACGGATCTGTTCCGCTGGCATGGCAGCGAGGAGGTCGAGCACCGCAGTGTCGCCCACGACGTCGCGGTCTACTTCCAGGACAGCTACTTCAGCCGGGTACGGGCCATGTCGATCGCCGCGACCGCCGTCTATATGTTCTTCCAGCGCGGTTGCTGGGCCATGGTCAAGAGCGATCCGACCCTCGACATCGGCTGGTGGCGGATGAATCGGTTGCGGATGCGCGATTCCAAGCTGGGGCTGCTGCCGAAGTTCTCCCGGATGTTCGGTTCCAACACCCTGGCGTACTGCCGACCCGGTTTTTCGCCGGAGGAGATGGGCTCGACCGCCCAGGCAGTGGCTTACCTGGCGAGCTCCCCCGCGGCGCGGGCCGCCCACCTGTGACGGGCGCAGCCATGCCGACGCTGTCACTGATATCCCGGTACCGTCGGCTGCCACCGAGTGCGTCGGGGCGGTTCCGGCACGATCCCATGCTCGGTCTGGCCGAGGTGTCGATCGCCACCATGTGGGGTGTGAACCGCTTGCTGCGGCGTCCCTCGCCTCCACCTGAACTGGACCGCACGATCACGTTGACCGTGGTCGGCCGGGAAGTGGTGGCTCACGACCAGGACGTCATCGCGCTGACCCTGGCCGCGGCTGACGGCGGCACGCTGCCGCAGTGGTATCCGGGTGCGCACATCGACCTGCACCTGGCCAGCGGCCGGGTGCGGCAGTACTCACTGTGCGGTGATCCCGCAGTCCGCGACCGCTATCGAATTGCGGTGCGGCGCATACCCGATGGCGGTGGCGGTTCGGTCGAGGTGCACGAGAGTCTGCAGGTCGGCAGCCGGGTGAGCACCCACGGCCCGCGCAATGCGTTCGCGTTGACGGTGCCCGGCTACGGGTCCCCCACCCAGCGGTTCCGCTTCATCGCGGGCGGAATCGGCATCACCCCGATCCTGCCGATGCTCGGGTTGGCGGCGCGGTTGGGTGTCGACTGGTCGATGGTGTACGCCGGGCGCAGCAGCGACAGCCTGCCGTTCCTCGACGAGCTCGCCCGGTTCGGAGACCGCATCGAGATCCGCACCGACGATGTCCACGGCCTGCCCGGTGCCGGCGATCTTCTCGGCGACTGCCCCGACGGCACCACGGTGTACGCCTGCGGTCCGGCGCCGATGTTGACGGGAATCCGCGCCGCACTCGCCGGCCGTGATGACGTGGAGTTGCATTTCGAAAGGTTCGCGGCGCCACCGGTTGTCGACGGTGCCGAGTTCTCGGTGAGGATCGCCTCGACCGGCGCCGAGGTGACGGTCGGAGCCGACGAGACCATGCTCGCCGCACTGAGCCGGTCCGGGGTGAACGCTCCGTACTCGTGCCAGCAGGGTTTCTGCGGCACCTGCCGCATTCGGACCGTGCCGGGAACCGACGGGACTGTGCAGCACCGCGATACGTTGTTGACCGACCCGGAGCGCGACGCCGGCTATCTGCTGACCTGCGTCTCGCGGGCGGAGGCCGGCCGCCCGCTGACCCTCGACCTCTGAGCCGCTACCCGTCGTCGGCGAGGCCTTCGCCATAGCCTGCGAGTTCGGGTGCGGCCATCAGCTGGTCCAACAGCGGGCGTTGCCCCGTCAGCAGCTTGATGCGCGCAGTTGCGACGGAAACCCAAGCAACACGGTCGATTTCGGGAAACTCGACCAGTCGTCCCGACCCCTTCGGCAACTCGATACTGAACGTGTTGCTCACGGCGGTGGCGGGGTCGAAATCCCCGCCCACCGCGAATGCGGTGACCACCTTGCCGCCGGCCTGCCGCACCGGGTCCAGATCGATGCGCGGACCTGCCGGCGGTGGCGACCCGAGTTCCTCGGCGAACTCGCGTTGCGCCGCCGCCCACGGGTCCTCGTCGTCGGCGTACTCCCCCTTTGGCACCGACCACGCCCCGGCGTCCTTTCGCGCCCAGAACGGCCCGCCCGGGTGAACGATCAGCACTTCCACGTCCGCCCCGGCGAGGCGGTACAGCAGGACACCCGCGCTCAGCTTCGCCACGCGCTGCACGCTACTCGACGAGCTGATCGCGACGACTTCACCGCTGCACAACGGTGAGGTGCACCACTTTGCCGGCGGGACGTAGTTCGCCTCACTCCAGTGGAGGTTCCGAAGTGTGACGCAGCCCTCGTCAATGGGTTTCGGTCAGCCGGAATTTAAATTGTGAACTGCCGGTTAATTCTTGTGTAACACCTAAATCGAGGTGACGACAGCGCTTGGGTGGGCAGCCGGCGTCGGCATCACGCGCGAAACAACAGAAGAGTGAAAGAAGGCACCAAAGATGATGAGGATCGGATTTGCCACTGCACTTGCAGGAGCGGCTGCCGCAGCGGTGATCGGCCTGGCCGGACCTGCCCAGGCGGCACCGACCGGCCCGGGCAACGCCCAGCAGACGATCAGCGAACTGCAGGCGCAGGGTTACAAGGTGATCGTCAACCACGTCGGTTCGACCCCGTTGGACAAGGCTTCGGTAGTGTCCGTACGCCCGGGCCAGACCTACAGCCGGACGGATTCCAGCAGCCCCGGTGGCGATTTGCAGACCACCGTACTGAACAAGACAGTTTACGTAGATGTGAAGTAAGCCCAAACATCGCGAAACATCAAGGAGGGGCGCCCTTTTCGGGCGCCCCTCCTTGGTGTCCACGCGAAGCGGACGGGCGGGTCCGCGCTAGAGTCGCCAGCGTGCGACGTTTTACCCGATATGTCGCCCTCGGCGACAGCCAGACCGAAGGGTTGTGGGATGGCGACGACGCAGTCGGCCTGATGGGCTTCGCCGATCGTCTCGCGGTCCGTCTCGACGGGCTCTATCCGGGATTGGGTTACGCCAATCTCGCCATTCGCGGTCACCGCATCGGCGATGTCCTGAACACCCAGCTCCCCACCGCGTTGTCGATGCGACCAGACCTGGTCACCGTCTGCATCGGCATGAACGACGTGACCCGCCCCGGGCGCGCCTTCACCCGTGCTTTGGGTGACCTCGACGCCGTCTACCGCACGCTCGCGGCCGCCGGTGCGACCGTCGTCACCACCACGTTCCCTGACATCACCCAGATCCTGCCAGTGGGCCGGCTGCTGGGAAAGCGGGTGGTCCGGATCAACGACGCGATCAACGATGCCGCCGATCGGTACGGGTTCCACCTCGTCGATCTGTACTCGGCCCCCTCGATGCGCGACCCGGCGACCTGGAGCCCGGACCGGGTCCACGGCTCGGCGAAGGGACACGTCCTGTTCGCGGCGGCGGCCGCCGAAGCGCTCGGATTGCCTGACAGCAACCATGATTGGGCGCTGGCCACGGGCCCGGACCAAATCCAGTCTTTTCGGTCCAGGGCCTACTCACAACTGCTGTGGACGCAGAACATGCTCATGCCGTGGCTGTGGCGTCACCTTCGCGGCCGGTCGGGAGGTGCGGGCCGCTCAGCCCGGCGGCCGGCCCTGATGTGCCTGAGCGCCTGACCGAAGCCTCGGACGTCGGTCAGATCCCGCCCCAGGTGGAGTCGAGCTCTTTGGCGACGTCGATCACCTTCGCCTGCTCCGACGCCGGACTGTCGATCTCACCGGCCACGTGCGCGGCGATGAAACGTTTGATCTCCGCGTCGACGCCGGCCAGGATCCGCAGCACCTCGGCACGCAGCGACGTGGAGGTGACGTGGATCGAGATGTCGGACGGCCGCGGCTTCTTGACATCGAGGATCAGCAAGAGCGGCTCGGCGGCCAACGCCGTGGCTCGCAGGGCGATCTCACCGAACACCATGAACTTGGGCCGGTCGATGCGCAGGTCGATCACCATGTCGATCTCCAGCGGGATCCGGATGGAGAACGTGATGGTTTCGCCCACAATGCGGCTCACGCGGGGCTTTTGGATCTTGACCCGGGCGGTGACCTTGGCGATCTTGCCGGGCCCCTGCGCGATCGGACCCATCTCGAACGCGTCGCCGGCGATCGAGCCGATGGCGTCGCCGACCCGTTCCTCGGATACCGCCACCTCGAAGAACCGGCGCCCGAATTCCTCGTAGGTGATGTAAGCGTGATCAGCCATGATCCTTCTACGGTCTCACGACGGTGTGCGGCGACGGTGAAGCCGGGCCGTAATTGCTGTCGACGTCGCGTCGTTCAGGCCTCGTCGGCGAAGTACCGCAACCGGGCGACACCCAGCGGTGCGTTGCTCAGATCGACGATCAGTACAGCCCGGCGGCCGTCGAGGTCGAGCCCGGCCACCAGGTGATGCCCGGACGCGATGAGCTTGCGCCAGGAGGCACCCGAGGCACGTTCCACCAACCCGGACGTGCTCAATGGGGTGTCGTCACCCAGGTAGATGTCGGTGTCGGCGGTCAACCGCCGCTGCACCGCCACCGTGTCGCCGGCGCACAGGTCGTCGAGCAGCCCCGAGACCAGCCGCCTGCCTGCCCGCCCGGCGCCTGCCATCCCCTTGGCGAAGCCCACGGCACCCGCGGGTCCCTGGTTACGCAGCAACGCCACGGCCAGGCGCAGCCCGACCGGCACGGCGCCCAGTCCGGCGCGGGCGAACTGCCCGATCATCGCGGGCAGCTGCCAGTACGCCTGCAGTTGACCGATCCACGGCCCGTCCGGACCAGGAGCGACGACGTAGCGCAGGTAGGCAGGAATCCGCATCGAGACCGATGTGCTCATCACGACCTCGAGCTCGAGATCGCGGATCACCGTGGACCCGGCGACGAGGTCGACGTCGCGGTGGAAGGTGATGTCGCGCGGGGCGATGAAGGTGTCGTAGAACCGCTCGATCTCGGCGGCCCCGCGGTGTGGCCGGGAGCCCACCGGGTCCTCGACCTGTCCGCCCGCAGCGAACAACCCCACCCATCCTCGGCGGTCGTGTGCGCCCGCTGCCTGCGGTGACAATTCGACGGTGGCTAGCAGGTCGTCCCGTGTGAAGGCCATATGGTTCGTTTACCATCCCGCCCGCCGCCGCGTGCGCGCACACTGGTGTTTGACACCTTGAGATTGCCCACAACCACCGAGGAGAGCGCCATGAGTGGCAGTGGACCGTTCGGATTCGACCCTGAGGACTTCGACCGCGTGGCCCGGGAGGCCGGCGAGGGGCTGCGCGACGCCCTGGACGGGTTGAGCAAGTTCATCGCGAGGCCCGGCCAGGCCGGCGGCTGGGCGGGGCTGCTCGATGAGTTCGCCCGGTTCTCCCAGCCCAGAACGGAGCCGGAGACCACCGGCGAGAAGGGCGACGGGGTGTGGGCCATCTACACCGTCGACGACGCCGGCGGCGCCCACATCGAGCAGGTATACCCCAGTGAGCTCGAAGCGCTGCGGGCCAATGCCGGCAACACCGATCCGGGCCGCCGCGTCCGGTTCCTGCCCTACGGCATCGCCGTCAGCGTGCTCGACACGGATACCGGCGAGTAACAACGGCCCGAAATGTCGTCTGCCGATCTTCCCGACCGGCTAGGATTCTGGCCCAAAGTCAACGAACTGCCCGGCCCGGCTCGACCGGCGGCCGGCAATGCTGAGGGTGGGACATGATTCGCGAACTCTTCGCCACTACGGCGGTCGCCGCGGCGGCACTGGCTACAGCCATTTCGGCGGCGCCGGGTGCTCTCGCCGACGACAACAGCAACATGTACCCGGACAATCCCGGGCGCTATCCCACCGACGTTCCCGGCATGAGCTACGAGGCCTCCAACGGTGCGCCGTGTTTCAGCTGGGAACGGAACGTCTTCGGCCGCGGCCCGGGCGGCACCGCCATGCAGTGCAAGTGGATTCCCAACCAGTGGCCTCCGGTGTACACCGGCTTCTGGACCTACGCCTACCCGTTGAACGGCGTGCAGGAGATCGGGTCTCCGTGCCCGGGACCGCAGGAAGCCGCTCAGTCGCCTGACGGCCGACCGATGCTGTGCCTGGGCGAGCAGGGGTGGCAGCCCGGCATTTTGACCGGAGACGGTTTCTTCCCGGTCTGAGGCGCGGGTCACATCCCACCGGCCATACAGCCGAGCGGTGCATGTATGGTCGTGGGGCCCGAATCCGTGACCAGGAGTGCCATGAGCGACGTCAAGTTCGACCTGTCCACAGTGTTCTCCACGGTGGCCAAAGCCGTCCCCGATCAGACCTTCCTGGTGTGGCGGGATCGCCGGTTGAGTTACGCCGAGTTCGACGCGCGCGTCGACGGCTTCGCCCATTACCTGGTGTCGGCCGGTCTCGGCACCCACACCGAGCGCGACGGGCTGGCCGGGCACGAATCGGGCCAGGACCACCTGGGCATCTACCTGCGCAACGGCAACGAGTACCTCGAGTCGATGATCGGCAGCTACCGCGCCCGGGTGGCACCGTTCAACGTCAGCTACCGGTACGTGGAGGAGGAACTCCTCTATCTGCTGAAGGATTCGAACGCCCGCGCGGTGATCTACAACGCCGAGTTCGCGCCGCGGGTGGCCGCGATCCGCGACCAGCTGCCGAATCTGCAGGTGCTCATCCAGGTCGCCGACGAATCGGGCAACGAGCTCCTGCCGGGTGCCGTCGATTACGAGACGATCCTCAAAACCGCTGCGCCGCAAGCCGGCATGCCGTCCCCGTCGGGGGATGACCTGTATGTCCTGTACACCGGCGGCACCACCGGTATGCCCAAGGGTGTGCTGTGGCGTCAGCACGACATCTTCCTGTCGTCGATGGGTGGCCGGCCGTTCGGCAGCGACACCTTCATCGCGTCGTACGAGGAGCTCGCCGAGCGGGCCGCCACCGCGGGTGGCGGGCTGTCGCTGCTGATGATCCCGCCGTTCATGCACGGTGCCGCGCAGTGGGCCGCCTACAACGCCATCACCATGGGCGGAAAGCTCGTCATCCCCGACGATGTGGTGAAGATGCGCCCGGGCAACGTGTTGGAGCTGGCGGCCCGCGAACGGGTACTGAGCATCCCGGTGGTCGGCGACGCGATCGCGCGACCGCTGATCGACGAGATCGAGAAGGGCGACTACGACCTGTCGGGTCTGTTCACGATCACCAACGGCGGAGCGCCGCTGTCCCCCACCGTGCGTGAGCGCATCCTGGCCGCGCTTCCGCACCTGATGTTGCTCGATGCCGTGGGTTCCTCGGAGTCGGGCACCCAGATGAGCACCGCGTCCACCGCGGGCACCGATTCCGAGGCGGCCACCTTCAACGCCCAGTCCGACACCGCGGTGGTGGCCGAGGATCTTTCCCGGGTGCTCGGCCCCGGCGAGAGCGGCGGCTGGCTGGCGCGGCGCGACCTGATCCCGCTGGGCTACCTGGGCGACGAGGCCAAGACCGCACGCACGTTCCCCACCATCGACGGTGTCCGTTGGGCCGTTCCGGGCGACCGGGCAAATGTCTTGGAAGACGGGCGCATTCAGCTGCTGGGCCGGGATTCGGTCACCATCAATTCCGGCGGCGAGAAGATCTTCGTCGAGGAGGTCGAGCGGGCCGTCGCCGCGCACCCCGCCGTTTACGACGTGGTCGTCGTCGGTCGCCCGTCGGAGCGTTGGGGTAACGAGGTCGTGGCGGTCGTGCAGTTCGCCGAGGGCGCCTCGGCCACCGACGAGGAGCTCGCGACGGTGTGTGAGCGCGCGATCGCGCGCTACAAGATCCCGAAGGCGTTCGTCCGCTCCCCCCAGATCGTGCGCTCCCCCGCGGGCAAGGCGGATTACCGGTGGGCCAAGTCGGTGGCCGCCGAGCACGCCGAGGCCGTCAGCACCTCGTAGCTTCGAAGCCTGCCCCGTTCTTCCTTGCGCGAGCAGACGCTGAGGTACCCCGGAACCGCGATTTCCTGGTACCTAAGTGTCTGCTCGCCGGAAAAGGTTCCCGATGGCCGCGAGCATCGTGGTGTGGGCAGCGACGGCCTGCCCCACGGTGAGCGCCAACAGCGGCCTGGGCGCGGCGATGGTCAGCTCTTCGATGATCCGGGTTCCGGCCTCGGTCGGAGCGAAATCCACCTGGCTGTCCAGCTTTACCTGCGGGAACTGCCGGGCCTGCGCGGTTATCGGGCCCGCGGTGGGGACGACGAGTCGGGCCCGGTAGGTGATCGGAAGCGCGAACGGCCCCATCGGGATTCGATCGCGCACCTGATAGTCCTGCTGGTACCCGTCGGCCAGATCGACCCGCGAGGTGCTGCGCACCCACTGCACGAGCGGGTGCACCTGCGAGATGTGGTCCAGGTCGACGTAGAACGCCCGCACCTGCTCGGGCGGCGCGGGCACCTCACCGCTGACCCTGCGCCGGGCCTGCCCGATCCAGATGCTCACCGGCTCAGTTCACCACAGCCGGTCAAACCACGAGGCGCAGTTGCTCCCAACCACGCACGGTGGAGGTCGGTGCCAGTTGCGCGCTGTCGTAGTCGATCTCCCATTCGGGGAATCGGTTGAGCAGTTCATCGAGTGCGACGCGGCCCTCCAGCCGGGCCAGGTTGGCGCCCAGGCAGTAGTGCAGTCCCTTGCCGAAGGTCAGGTGGCTGATGTTGTCACGATGGATGTCGAAGGTGTCGGGGTTGCGATAGCGACGCGGGTCGCGGTTGGCCGCACCGAACAACAGCAGCATCGCGCTGCCCGCCGGCACCGTGGTGCCGTCGTACTCGAAATCCCGTGCCACCCAACGCGCCACATGCGGACCGGTCGGTTCGAAGCGCAGCGTCTCGTCGACCGCGCGGGTCAGCAGTGAGCGGTCCCGCTCCACTTCCCGACGCTGGTCGGGGTGTTCGGCAAGCACTTTCGCCAACCAGCCGATCAGCCGGCCGGTGGTCTCGTTTCCGGCGCCGGCCACCACCTGGGTGTAGTGCAGCACCTCCTTGCGCTCCAGCTTGCGGGTGACGCCGAACTCGTCGGTGAACTCGACGTTCAGCAGGGCCGTCATCAGGTCGTCGGACGGATTGTTCGCCCGCCACTCCACGTAGTCGGCGTAGATCCGGCCGTCGGCGATGCGGTCGGCCTGCACCACCTTCATCGGCGCACCCGGCTTGGTCCGCAGATTGGCGTCGTTGGCGTCACGCACCCCGATCTGCTCGGATTCCGGTATGCCGAGCAGCATTCCGATCACCCGCATCGGCATCATCGAGGCCAGTTCGGCGATGATGTCGAATCCGCCCGAGCCGACCAACGGATCCAGGCACCGCACACAGAACTCCCGGATCTGATCCTCGATCTCGGCCATCCGCCGCGGAGTGAACACCCGCGACATCAGCCCACGCAGCAGGGAGTGCATGGGCGGGTCCTCGAACATCATCACGCCCGGCGGCATGTCGAAGTCGGACTGGATCAACTCGAGGATGTCACTTCGGCTGTTGGAGAACGTTTCCCAGTCCGACAAGGATTTTTCGACGTCGGCGTGCCGCGACAGGGCCCAGAAGTCGTAGCGCTCGTTGTAGTACAGCGGCGCTTCGTCGCGTAGCCGGGCGTAGACCGGATACGGGTCGGCGACGATCCCGACGTCATAAGGGTCGTAGTACACGGTCATTTCAGGCAGCTGCCGGCGTCGACGGGCAGGGTGACCCCGGTGATGTAGCGGGCCTCGTCCGAGGCCAGGAACAGCACTGCGTTGCTGATGTCCTCGGGTGTGACCCAGGGGATCGGCAGCATGTGGAACGTCTGGCAGATCGGGGCCAGATCGTCGGGTCCCGGGTTCTCCAGGTCCGGCCGGAACATCCGGTAGGTCTTGTCGTTCATCAGCATCGGGCTGTTGACGTGGGTGGGGTGCACAGAGTTGACCCGGATCGAATGTTGGCCCAGTTCAACGGCAAAGCTGCGCATCAGGCCGACCACACCGTGTTTGGCGGCGACGTAGTGCCCGGTGAACGGGTAAGCCTTCGTCCCGGCCACCGAGCTGGTCAGGATGATCGATCCGCCCCTCCCACCGTCGAGGATATGGGGCACACCGGCTTTCACCGTCTTCCAGACCCCGCTGAGATTGACGTCGATCATCTCCTGCCAGAGGTCTTCGTCCATCCGGTCCAGCTTCACTCCGGTGGTTCCGATGCCCGCGTTGGCCGCGATGATGTCGAGCCGCCCCAGCTGCTCGACGCCGCTGTCGACGGCGGCCTTGAGTGCGCCGAAATCGCGCACGTCGACCTCGGCGGTGACGATGCGCCGGCCCAGGTTCTTCACCAGATCGGCGGTCTCGGCCAGGTCCTCGGCCGTCGCCCCCGATGCCGGCGACCGGTCGAAGGTGGCGCAGATGTCCACCGCGATGATGTCGGCGCCCTCGGCCGCCAACCGCACCGCATGGCTGCGGCCCTGACCCCGGGCCGCTCCGGTGATCAGCGCGACCTTGCCGTCGACCCGTCCTGTCATCGCCCACCTTCCGACTTTGGGCGATCGCCCAATAATTACACTCAGGCCATGTCTAGCAGCCGTCGCCGCGCGTGGTCAAGGGTGCGATGAGCCCGCCGAGCACCACCCGCCGAGCACTGATCCGGGCCACCGCCCAGGTCATGCTCGAGGAGGGCTACGCCGCGGCGACCTCACGGCGGGTGGCCGCGCAGGCCGGGGTCAAACCCGCACTCGTGCACTACTACTTCCCCAGCATGGACGACCTGTTCATCGCGGTCCTGGCGGCCGGCGCCGAGACGAACCTCAGCGCTCAGCAGGAGGCCTTCGCCCAGGACGCTCCGCTGCATGCGCTGTGGGAGCTCAACAACACCCAGGGCGCGGCCCTGTGGATGGAGTTCATGGCCCTGGCCAACCACCGCAAGGCCATCCGCAGCGAGATCGCGGGTTACGCCGACCGGTTCCGTGATCTCGAGGAGGCCGCGATGGCCTCGGCGCTGCAGGCCCACGGCATCGACACCGACGAGTTCCCGCCCGTCGTGATGTCGATGATCGCGGCGAGCCTGGCCCGCATCCTCGTGCTCGAGCAGGGTCTGGGCATCAGCCGTGGGCATGCCGAGGCGCAGGCTTTCGTGCGGCGCTATCTGGACCGGTTCGATCAGCCCGAGGAGGATCCGGCATGAGCCTGCTGCACGAATTGGTTTCGGCCGCTGCTGCCGGCGCGCCCGAGCGCCCGGCCGTGGTGACCGATGACGGCAGCACCGCAACGTTCGCCGAGTTCGATCGCCAGATCCGTGGCGTCGCGGGCTGGGTGGCGGACCGGACCGCTCCGGGTGACCGGGTGGCCGTGGTTGCCGACAACAGCGCCGCCTACGCCCAGTTGTACTACGGCGTGCCGCGCAGCGGACGGGTGCTGACCCTGATCAACCAACGTCTCAGCCCGACCGAACAGACGGCCCAGTTGGCCACCGCCCGGCCCACCCTGCTGCTGGGCGACGAGCGGTACCTGTCGGCTCTCGCACCCACGGTCACGCCGGCCGTCGCATTCGAATCCGACGAATGGCGGGCCGCACCCGGGTCCGATCTCCTACTGCCCGGTGTCACCAGGCCCGACGATCCGGCCTGGCTGCTGTTCACCAGCGGATCCACCGGAGTTCCGAAAGCTGTTGTGCACAGCCATCGTTCGGTTCTCACCGCGGTGTGGGGTTCAGTGGCGGGCCGCTCGGTGCGGCCGGGCGGCGTGTACCTGTTGCCGTTTCCGATGTGCCACGTCGCCGGTTACAACATGCTGGTCCAGCACGCGGTGGCCGCGACAGTCGTCCTGTGTGCCCAGTACCGCCCGGAGAGTTTCGCGCAGCTGGTACGCAGCCACGGCGTCACCTCATGTTCGTTGGCGCCGACCATGCTGCACTCGCTGCTCGGCCATCTCGAACACACTGGGACCGGTCTGCCCACCCTCGACGCGATCGCCTATGGGTCGGCGGCGATGCCGCTGGACCTGCTGCGTCGGGCGATCGACACCCTCGGCGTCGACTTCCACCAGGGCTATGGGATGACCGAAACCGGCGGCAACATCACGTTTCTCGGCCCCGAGGACCACCGGGTCGGGGCTGCTGGCCGCCCCGAGTTGCTCAGCAGTGCCGGCTATCCGCACGACGATGTCCAGATCGGCATCGCCGACGCGGACGGCGGTCTGCTGCCGCCCGGCCAGGTGGGCGAGATCATGGTTCGCGGCGCGCAGGTGACACCTGGCTACTGGCCCGAAGGGGCAAGCACCGAGGACGGTTGGCTGCGCACCGGCGACATGGGTCGCACCGACCCCGACGGACGACTGTTCGTGGTGGACCGGCTCAAGGACATCATCGTCACCGGTGGTGAGAACGTGTCGTCCCGCGAGGTCGAGGATGCCCTGTCCGGACATCCCGGGGTGGACCAGGTAGCGGTGGTCGCGGTCCCCGACGACTACTGGGGCGAAGCCGTGTGCGCGGTGGTCGTGCCGAAACCGGCGCACCGACCGACCGCCGACGAGCTGATCAGCCATGTGCGCAGCGCGATCGCGGGTTTCAAGCGGCCGCGGGTGGTGTTGTTCACCGAGGCGCTGCCGCTGACCGGTAACGGCAAGGTCGCCAAGGACCGGGTTCGCGCCTTCGCTCGCAGTGCTGTTCTGGACGGGGCCGGGCACTCGTAGTTCCTGGCCCCGGGGTGGTCGTGGCCAACCCCTCGACGGCCCCGACACAGCGGACAATACGCCGAGCACGGACGTTTTCCGGGGTTTCTATGAAACACCCCGGCAAATTTCACGGCGCGTCAATGCAATCCACGTGTCAAGCGGCCCGACGGTGCTAGCGTTCGGCGTTACCTGAGCGCACCTGGGGGTTCTGAATGACTACCGATCAGCCTGACTGGACCAAGCCCGCAGCGATGGCCATCCCGCCGGAGGGCTATTTCGAACTCAAGGAGGGCCGATACGGCCCGACGTATCCGAGAACGCCCGCCTGCCATGGGTTTTCCATCATCGCAAAGGTGAAGGAAGGCCGTGAGGAGGCGGTGCGCGCGTACGGCAAGCAAATTGAGGAAGCCGTCGCCGCGAGCCCTGAAGTCCTTGCGCCACTGCGGCTGCACTACTTGCGCTGGCAACTGTTCGACGTCGGTTCGGGCCTGCATTTCCAATACCAGGGCATCTTCGACACCGACTTCGACAAGTACACCGAGGACGCAGTGCAATTGTTCAGCGCCACCGGCATCACCACGGTGTTCACCAACCTGGAGGGCTTCCCCGAGGACTGGAAGGAGAACCCGCAGGCGTTCATCGAATTCGTCCGGGCCCACCAGGTGCCGAGCTTCCTCGAATACGGTGAGTACCCCTACGTCACTGCCGACGAGATCAAAAAGGCCCTGCGCCTGAAGTCCGCCTTCTCCACCATGCTCGACCAGATGCAATAACAGCCGTGCTCGAGTTCGACGACATCCAGCACATCCTGCTGACCCGCACACCGGCCATCACCGGGCGCTACGAGTTTTTGACCTTCGACACCCCTGCGGGCGGACGGGCCTGGCTCACCGAACTGCTCGACAAGGTGTCCTCGGCCGCGGACGCCAAGGCCACCATGGACGAATCCGACCGCTGGGTCACGCTGGCCTTCACCTGGACCGGACTGCGGGCACTCGGCGTCGACGAGGAGTCGCTGGCCACCTTCCCGGATGCGTTCCGGGAAGGTATGGCACGGCGCGCCCCGATCCTCGGCGACACCGGCGCGGCCGCCCCCGAGCACTGGTTGGGCGGCCTGGCCGGCGACGATCTGCATGCGATCGCGATCCTGTTCTCCCGCACCGACGAGCAGTACCGTCGCTCCATCGCCGAGCACGACAAGCTGCTCGACCGAACCCCCGGGGTACGCAGCCTGTCCTACCTTGACCTGAATGCGACTCCGCCGTTCAACTACGCCCATGACCACTTCGGATACCGCGATCGGTTGTCGCAACCGGTGATGAAGGGCTCCGGCGAGGAGCCCACGCCGGGTTCCGGCGACCCACTCGAGCCCGGAGAGTTCATCCTGGGCTACCCCGATGAGGACGGACCGGTCGCGAACCTACCCAAGCCGGATGTGTTGTCCCGCAACAGCAGCTATATGGCTTACCGCCGACTCGAGGAACACGTCGCGCTGTTCCGCGACTACCTCCGCGAGCGGTCCGATTCGCCGGAAGCCGAGGAACTGCTGGCCGCGAAGTTCATGGGCCGGTGGCGCAGTGGCGCGCCCCTGGTGCTGGCGCCCGAGCAGGACGATCCCGAACTGGGCGCGGACCCCATGCGTAACAACGACTTCAACTACAAGGAAATGGATCCCTTCGGCTATGCGTGCCCGCTCGGGTCGCATGCGCGCCGGCTCAACCCACGCGACACCGCGCACTACATGAACCGCCGCCGCATGATCCGGCGCGGCGCCACCTATGGCCCCGCACTCCCCGACGGCGCAGCCGATGACGGCGTGGATCGCGGCATCGCGGCGTTCATCATCTGCGCCGACCTGGTGCGCCAGTTCGAGTTCGCGCAGAACGTGTGGATCAACGACAAGTCGTTCCACGAACTGGGCAACGAGCACGACCCGATCTGCGGCACCCAGGACGGCACTCTGGATTTCACCGTCCCCAAACGCCCGATACGTAAGGTGCACAAGGGAATTCCGGCGTTCACCACACTTCGGGGTGGTGCGTACTTCTTCCTGCCGGGCATGTCGGGGCTGCGGCATCTGGCGAGCCTGCCGTAATTCAGGACCTACGGCATCGCGCCGAGGAACCACAAGCCTGCCGGCGCCGGGCTCGGTGGCGGCGCCAGGCTCGGCTGGGCGGCCGGAAGGGCCGCGGAAAACGCGGGGCCGGGCGACGGGTCGGCCGCGATGTGCGGTTCGGCAGCGGGTAGCGCAGCCGACATGGGTAGGTGTGGCTGTGCGGCCGGAAGGTGTGGGAGGGCTGCCGGGACAACGTGGGACACAGCTGTTTCGGCCGCTGCGACCGGTTCGGCGGCCGGTTCGGCGATCGGTGCCCGCGCGGCCCGTTCGGCCGCCTGGATAGCGACTTCCGGCTCCACAGGTGACTCCGCTACCGCCCGGGGGACGTCCCGCGGGGTGAGGACGGTGACGAGTTGCGGCTGCGCAGCCGCAGTGACGCCGGCTTCGTCGGCGGCCGGGTCCGGCACCGGCTCGACGAACTGCGAGCCGACGGTGAGCAGTCCCACCGCGACCGCCGCGGCAGTCGCGGCCACTGCCCGCACGGCGTTGTGCCTGCGTGGGGCTGGGGCCCGCGGCGCGGCGAGCCTCGGCGTCCCCGCGACCGCGTCGGTCGCGACCGCCAGCGCGGCGTCGCGGGCGGCGGTGCCGGATTGTCCCGGGACCAGCCGCACATCGTCGAACCCGGCGGCGGCGAGCAGGTCGAAGAGTTCGGCCACCGGATCGCCGTCGCCGTGATCGGAGGCGACGCCGGCCGCACATACGCCGATCGCCACCACCTTCTGACCACTGGCGGCCGCGATGGCCTGCGCACTACGGGCTGCGGCCGCCGCTCGGCCGGGCAGGTCACCGGCGGCGTCGACATGGAAGGCGTCGTCATCGAGGGTGGTGAGATCTGCGGTGGGGTTGTCGCCGTCGACGAGTGCCCAGGCGATGCCGTGCGAAGTCACCGACAGCCCCAGCACTGTCTTCACCCTGCGCCCTCGATTCTTCTCGCGTGACCGGCTCCCGGCCGCGACGAGCGTATGACGCATCAAGGGCATCGGCATCCGGGAGAAGAGGTCGGTAACCGGCTGGGCACCGAGAATTCACCCGGATGCTATTTTGGCCGCCGAACCAGCCCGAATCCGGGCGGCAAGGAGGCGATCATCGGCACATACGCGGTCACCGGGTCCGCATCCGGCATGGGCTTACAGGCGGCCCGACGGCTCCGCGATCTCGGGCACACCGTGATCGGTGTGGACCTCAAAGAAGGCGATGTGGTTGCCGACCTGTCCACTGCGCAGGGACGTCGGGCGGCTGCCGACGGCGTGCTGGCGGCGTGCGGCGGAATGCTCGACGGGGCGGTGCTGGCTGCCGGGCTCGGCCCGGGTCCCGGCTCTGACCGCAACCGGTTGATCGCCGAGGTCAACTTCCTCGGCGTGGTCGAACTACTCGAGGCCTGGCAGCCCGCGCTGGCCAAGGCAGACCGCGCCAAAGTTGTGGTGATTTCCAGCAATTCGACGACAACGGTGCCGGTGGTCCCACGCCGGACCATCCGGGCGTTGTCGGCACGCGACACCGACCGGGCGGTCCGCTCGCTGCGTCTGCTGGGCCGCACCGGCTCGGCCATCATGTACGCGGCGTCGAAGATCGCGGTGAGCCGCTGGCTGCGGATCAATGCCGTCTCCGCAGAGTGGGCCGGTGCGGGTATTCGTCTGAACGCGTTGGCTCCCGGCGCCATCCTGACTCCACTTCTGCAGGCCCAACTCGCCGATCCGCGCGAGGGTGCCGCCGTGCGGAAGTTCCCGGTACCGATCGGCGGATACGGTGACGCGGGCCATCTCGCCGACTGGATGTGTTTCATGTTGTCGGACTCGGCCGATTTCCTCTGTGGCAGTGTAATTTTCGTTGACGGCGGCTCCGACGCCTTCTTCCGCCCGCTGGAGTGGCCCACCGCGGTGCCGCTGCGCCGTCTGCCGCGGTATCTGTGGCGGTTCGCCCGCGGCGTACGACATGGCTGACACTGGCCCTTCCCACGGGCGGCAGCGCGCGTGGGCTGCGGTCGCGCTGCTCACCCTGGTCGGAACCCTCAACTACGTCGACCGGTTCCTGCCCTCGGTACTGGCCGAGCCGATCAAACACGAACTCGCCCTGTCGGACACCGCGATCGGGGTGATCAACGGATTCGGCTTCCTGATCGTGTACGCGGTCCTCGGCGTCGCGGTGGCCAGGGTTGCCGACCGCGGAGCGTTCGGCGCGGTGATCGCCGGCTGTCTGACGCTGTGGGGCACCATGACCATGCTCGGCGGTGCCGTGCAGTCCGGGTTTCAGCTCGCGCTCACCCGGGTGGGCGTCGCGGTCGGCGAGGCGGGCAGCACCCCGGCCGCCCATGCCTATGCGGCCCGTAACTTCCCTCCGGAGCGTCGCGTGGCACCGCTGGCAGTCATCACGTTCTCGATCCCGCTGGCCAGCGGCGCCAGCCTGATCGGCGGCGGCCTGTTGGCCGAAAACCTGGGGTGGCGAACGGCTTTCGTTGCGATCGGTGCATTCAGCGTGGTATTCGCCCCACTGGTGCTGTTGATCGTAGGGGCCCGCCAGTCGCTGCCCGTTGCGGTACACCGGGAACAGGACGTGACCGTCAAGTGGTGGGGTCTGCTGCGCAAGCGCAGCTTCCTGGCCGTCATCGGTGGGACGGCGTTCGTCTCGGCCGCCGGTTACTCGCTGACCACGTTCTCGCCGGCCTTCCTGATGCGGACGCGTTCCATGTCACTCAGTGAGGTCGGGTGGGAGTACGGCCTGGCCACCGGGCTTTCCGGGGTGCTCGGACTGCTGATCGTGGGCCGGCTGGCCGATCGGCTGGCGGTGCGCGACCCGCGCTGGTTGCTGTGGATCGTGGTGGCGACGACGGCGTTGCTACTGCCGGCCTCCGTGTTGGCGTTCACCGTCGAAAGCCGCCTGGCGTGCGTGTGGTTCCTGGCGCTCAGCTACGTCATCGGCACGGCGTACCTGGCACCGTCCATCGCCGCCATCCACCGCCTGGTGCTGCCGGCGCAACGAGCTACCGCCTCGGCGATCTTCCTGTTCTTCAACGCCATTCTCGGGTCCATCGGCCCGTTCGTCACCGGCCTGATCAGTGACGCACTGACCGCCGATCTCGGCGTGCACGCACTGGGCCGGGCCCTGCTGATCCTGGTTCCGGTACTGCAACTGCTGGCGATGGGCTGTTATCTCGTCGCCGCCCGCTGGTACCGCAGCGACATCATCGAGACGAACGGCTAGCCCGTCGGGGTGCCCTCGGCACGCGCCCGGCGGCGGGTGGCACCCCACAGCCCTACGGCGATGCCGACCACCGCTCCCCCGAGGCCGACGATCTTCTGTGACCGTGGCAGCTGGTCGTGTACCGCCATCCCACCGAGCAGGTCTGCGGCGTCGGCGCCGCCGGAGGCCAGGAACCACCCGCGGGTGTCTTTGCCGCGCAGGCCCGCCGTCAACAGCAGTCCGCCGATCAGCGCGTCGCGGTATCCCATCGACCGCCACATCAGCTGCGCGGTTGCGTCTGGTGTTTCCCGGGCGCCCCACCACCGGTCGGCCCGCTTCGGGTCGACGAGAAACGAGACTCCCGACGCGAATCGGATGGCACCGGCGGCCAGCGCGGCCCGGTCGATCGACATGCCGTGCAGCCTAGCCGCCCGGTGTCAGGCCCTCGGGTGCTTCTTCGGATCGATGATCGTCGGCGGTCCGTCGGGATGGAGCGCACCACCCTCGTTGAGCCAGTCGGCAATCTCGGCGGCATCTTCGCGCGTGACTGGCCGACGCCTACTGAACAGCGATTTCACCTTCTTGGTCAGCTTCGGCATACCCCGATGGTAGGTCGGAATCGAGGTGACAGCCGCGGCTTGGCGAAGCCTGTGAAACCGCTAGTCAAACTGGCTGGAATACAGAGCATTTCGAAGCTGCCCGGACGTGGCTGCCGCTTGACATGGCGAACGATTTTTCCGCAACCGGTCCCTCGAATCGTCTCCACCGCGATAATCGAGGAAGCCGAGCTCGAAGAGGAGCAAACCCATGGCCACCATCGAAGCCAACGCAGAGACGTCACCGTTCCGGGAGGACGTCGAGGCCACGCAGGCCTACATCGACAGTCCTCGGTTCGCGGGCATCACCCGCCTGTACTCGGCGCGTCAGGTCGCCGAGCAGCGAGGCACGATCCCGGCGGACTATCCGGTGGCCCGTGAGGCCGCCACCGCGTTCTTTCCCTATCTTCGCGATCTGTTCGCCCAGAAGCTGAGCATCACCACCTTCGGGCCGTACTCGCCGGGGCAGGCGGTCGTGATGAAACGGATGGGGATCAGAGGGATCTACCTGGGCGGATGGGCCACCTCGGCCAAGGGGTCCATCAGCGAGGATCCCGGGCCCGACCTGGCCAGCTACCCGCTCAGCCAGGTGCCAGACGAGGCGGCAGGGCTGGTCCGGGCCCTGCTGACCGCCGACCGCAATCAGCAGTATCTGCGGCTGCGGATGACCCCCGAACAGCGCGCAGCCACCCCGGCCGTCGACTACCGGCCGTTCATCATCGCCGACGCCGACACCGGTCACGGCGGCGATCCGCATGTGCGCAACCTGATCCGCCGCTTCGTCGAGTCCGGGGTGCCGGGTTACCACATCGAGGATCAGCGTCCTGGTACCAAGAAGTGCGGCCACCAGGGTGGCAAGGTGCTGGTGCCCTCGGATGAGCAGATCAAACGGCTCAACACCGCACGGTTCCAGCTGGACATCATGCGAGTGCCCGGCATCATCGTCGCCCGCACCGATGCCGAGGCCGCCAACCTGATCGACAGCCGCGCCGACGAGCGCGACCAGCCGTTCCTGCTGGGGGCGACGAACCTGTCGGTGCCTACGTACAAGTCGTGTTTCCTGGCGATGGTGCGCCGGTTCTACGATCTCGGCGTCACCGAACTCAACGGGCATCTTCTCTATGCGCTGCCTGCCGGCGAGTATGCGACCGCAGAGGCCTGGCTGGAACGCGAGGGCCTCACGAACACGATCGCCGAGGCCGTCAAGGCCCATGTGGCCGGCGATTCGGTGGACGCGATGTTCGACAAGGTCGAGTCGGCGTTCGTCGAGGCGTGGCAGGCCGACGCCGGCCTGAACACGTACGGCGAGGCGGTCGCCGAACTGCTGGAGTTCCGGGAACGCGAGGGTGAGCCGGCCGCGATGAGCGCCGCGGACTGGCGTGACTTCGCCGCGCGGGCGTCGTTGTACACGGCGCAGGAGAAGGCGCGCGAGCTGGGCGCGGACGTGGCCTGGGACTGTGAGCGGGTCAAGACCCCCGAGGGCTACTACCAGGTGCGCGGCGGCATTCCGTACGCCATTGCGAAGTCGCTGGCGGCCGCGCCGTTCGCCGACATTCTGTGGATGGAGACCAAGACCGCCGACCTCGCGGACGCCAAGCAATTCGCCGACGCCATCCACGCCGAGTTCCCCGATCAGATGCTGGCCTACAACCTGTCACCGTCATTCAACTGGGACACCACCGGCATGACCGATGACGAGATGCGGGCGTTCCCTGCCGAACTCGGCAAGATGGGGTTCGTCTTCAACTTCATCACCTACGGCGGCCATCAGGTCGACGGCGTGGCGTGTGAGGAGTTCGCGACCTCCCTGCAGCAGGAGGGCATGCTGGCACTGGCGCGGCTGCAACGCAAGATGCGGCTGGTCGAATCCCCTTACCGCACACCGCAGACACTCGTCGGTGGCCCGCGCAGCGACGCGGCGCTGGCTGCCTCGTCGGGCCGTACCGCCACCACCAAGGCGATGGGCGCCGGCTCCACGCAGCACCAACATCTGGTGCAGACCGAGGTGCCCAAGAAGCTCCTCGAGGAGTGGCTGGCGATGTGGGGCGATTACTACAAGATCGGCGAGAACCTGCGGGTGCAGCTGCGGCCCCGCCGCGCTGGATCGGACGTCCTCGACCTCGGCATCTACGGTGACGGTGACGAGCCGCTCGCCAACGTCGTCGTCGACCCCATCAAGGATCGGCATGGCCGCAACATCCTGACGGTGCGCGATCAGAACACCTTCGCCGAGAAGCTGCGCAAGAAGCGTCTGATGGACCTCATTCACGTGTGGCTGATCCACCGGTTCAAGCCGGAGATCGTCTATTACGTGACGCCGACGGAGGACAACGTCTATCAGACCGAGAAGATGAAGGCGCACGGCATCTTCAGCGATGTGTACCAGGAGGTCGGCGAGATCATCGTGGCCGACGTGAACCAGGCCCGCATCGATGAACTGCTGGCACCCGATCGTGAGGCGCTGGGACGGTTGATCCGCAAGGAGGACTAGGGCTTCGACGGTTAAGCTCACTGCCGCATGTGTGATGCGCCGCCGATGTACCAGGTCTGTCCGTTGATCCATTCGGCCTCGTCGGACAGCAGGAACGCGGTGACAGCGGCCAGGTCGGCGGGCCTGCCCAGACGGGTGACCTTGGCGGCCATCAGGAACATCTGCTGTATCTGTTGATCGTTCTGCCGTTCCTGGGTCTCCCCCATGACCAGGCCCGGCATCACAGCGTTGCTGCGAATCCCCTTGGCCCCATAGTTGTTCGCCACGTGACGGGTCAGCTGATTGACCGCGGCCTTGGAGGCGTTGTACGCCACGTGCATGGGGTCGGTGCCGAGCGATCCTCCCGACGACGTGTTGACGATGCTGCCGCCGCCGTGTTCGAGCAGATGCGGCAGCACCGCCCGGATGGTGCGTACGAAGCCGAGCAGGTTGACGTCGAGGGTGCGGTGCCACACCTCGAGCGGGGTGTCCAAGATTGTGGTGTCGCGCCCGAGATTGTGCTCCGACAAGTCTGCGCCGACGTTGTCCAATCCGTGGACCGCGCCGAACTCGGCGATCGCGGCGTCGACGAGGTGACGGACGGATTCATCGTCGGCCAGGTCGAATTCGACCGCCACAGCCGCACCGCCCGACGCGGTGATGGTCTCGGCAGTGGCTTTGGCGCCCTGCATGTTGACGTCACCGACGACCACCGACGCGCCCTCTGCGGCCAACCGTTTGGCAGTGCCGGCTCCGATGCCCGTCGCTCCTCCGGCGACGATGAACGTCTTGCCCTCAAGCCCCAGCATCGAGGTCGATCTTCTCGATCGGGTTGGACCGTTCGAGCATCCCGAAGGTCTCCTCACCGTCCCACCGGTAGCGCACCCCGGCCTGTTGCAGGGCAGGGAAGTTCGGGTTCTCCTTCTTCATCTCGCGCACCGAGAACGTGTTGTCGTTGTGGTGGATGTCGTGGGTCGAGAAGACCGTCTCCCCCTCGATGTGCACCCGGCCGTCAGCGGTTTCCAGCACCACCGATACGTCCTCACCCAGTGCCTGCAGCTTTGTCAGCCACGGTGCCTGCACCGCACGTGCCGGGATCAGATCACCGTCGCCGGTGAAAAGATAACCCTCGTTGAAGGTGGGTTGCCCGTCGTCTCGCGGCGGGTAGGCGATGTAACCGAATGCCTTGCCGCTGGGGAAAATCGCCGACTGCCAGGCGTGCCCCCAGAAGCTACCCAGCTTGCGCACCCCCTGCCTGCGGATTCGCAGGCCGCTGCCGCTGAAGTCCTGACTGTCCCCGTTGATGGTCACCGATCCGCGCGCCCGGAACAGCTGCTCATAGCGGGGACCGCCCATCAGGTCGCCCTCCACCGAGTTCTTGATCCGATCCCCTGCCGCCTTCTGCAGTGAGCCCTGGATCCACGGAGGCACAGCCATATTCGCCTCGACGTGGAACGTCACGTCCACCAGGGGGCCGTCGGAGGTGCCGGCCACCAGATCGGCCGACGACGTCTCGACGGCCTTACCTGAGTACGTCATCGTCCAGGTCTGGAACGGCTCGACGCAGCGAAAGGCCAGCCCGCCCGCGCCGAGAACTGTCGGCCTGCCGTCGGGGCCCTCGGCCGGCAACGAAGGTGCCCCGTCGCGCAGGCGGTAGACCCGCCCGTCGGGGAACGCCAGATTGATCTGCATCTCGTGGTTGTCCCAGTTCGCCGCGACCGCCTCGATGCCGATACGGGGCAGCCCGATCTTGCCGCGGTCGTCGACCGTCCAAAAGCTCACGGAATCCCGCATTTCCGGGTTGTCCGGGCGCTGGGCGAAAACGAATTCGCGGGACGAGTCGATTCCGCCGGTGAGGTCAATTGCCATGCGCGTTCCTGTTCTCGTGAGTGGTCCAACGGGCGGCGTGTTCGGCATACCGGGCGAAGCGGGGCCGCACCTGATCCAGGTCGAGGTCGAACATCGCCGGGTCGGCGTGGGAGCTCGGCTCGCGTTCGGCGGCCGCGTGAGTCCACCAACTGTCCATCCGCTCGGCGAATTCGTCCGTCACAGGCTGTCCGAGCCAGGAGTACAGGGCGGTGACCTCGCCGATCGGGTCGGCCTGCATGGCCCGAAAATCGATGTCGTAGAACCGGTCCCCGTTGTCTTCGGAGCGAAAGCCCAGCGCCCGGTCCATACCGAGCGACCAGTGCTCGACGTTGAGCCGGCCGATGTAGGGCCGATCGATCTGATCGGTGAACGTGCCGATGATGTCGGCATACAGGTCAGCCACCGACAGGATGACGTCGGTCGGATCCCGGTGCGTCATCACGAATCTGGCGTCCGGGAACGCCTGGCCCACCGCCTGCAACCACAGTACGTGGGAGGGGCACTTCAGCCGCCAGGGCCGGTCGGGTTCACCCCACTGCAACAGCTTCATCACCCGGCGCTGGTACTTCAGAGTCGTTGTGAGATCGGCCTTTTCCACCAGCCAGGCCGAATACGTCGGCACCTGGGCGAAAGACTGGAACAGATGCGATTTGAAGTCCAGGGCCATCAGCTCGTGGCATTCCATGGGACCGTGCGTGTCCGCCGGGACATGATGCCGCGTACCGACCATCTCCCCTTTGTCGGGTGGAATTCGGGGGTCGGCGCCCAGCACCGTCGACGGCGGTGGGCACGGCTGCGAGGATTCCCACCGGCGCAGGTAGCGCACCTCAGGGTCCTGGGCGAGCAGCATCGACAGTGCTGTGGAACCCGTGCGCGGCAGTCCCATTCCGACGACGGGAGCCACGATGGGGACCTCGTCGATCTCCGGGTGGCGGCGGTACCAGTCTTCGACCTGCAGTCGCTGGGCGAGATACCCGACGATCCGGGGGTAGAGAAACGCCTCCCCGCGTGCGTTCAGCCGGGCCTCGGTCTCCAGCGACGCCACCAGGATCGCCAGGCCCTCCTCGAAGGAGTCGTCGCCGAAGTCCGTCAGTCCAGTCTGCTCGATGGCACTGGCTTTGAGGTCCGTGACCGTAGGCATCTCAGTTCATCCACTGCCCGCCGGCGACGTCGATCGTCTGCCCGCACAGGTAATCGGCGGCTTCCGACGCCAGGAACGCCACCATGTTGGCCGCCTCCTCCGGCAGCGAGGCCCGGCCGAGCTGCACCTGGGTGGTGATGGCCTCCAGGATCGCGCCGCGGCCCGCGAAGTGGGCCGGGGTCTTCGGATCGAGCAGGTACTCCATCATTTCCGGTTTGATCATGATCCCCGGCGCCACCCCGAGCACGTTCACTCCCCGCGGCGCGACTTCATGGGCGAGGTTTCGAGTGAACCCGACGACGCCCGACTTGCACGCGTTGTACACCACCAACCCACGCTGCTGGATGCGGCCGCCGACCGACCCGATGTTGATGATCTTGCCCGACCCTTGTGGCAGTAGGAATTCCAACGCGGCATGAGCGCCGTACATCATCATGGTCAGACTGCCCAGCACCGTGTGATCGATGTCGGCCTTCGTGTGTTTCTCGAACGGGCCGCCGACCACCATCACCGGGTTGTTGACCATGATGTCCAAGCCGCCCAGCTGCTCGTGTGCGATGTGAATCGCGTCGTGCACCTGATCCCAGTCGGACATGTCGGCCTTCACCGGGTGCGCCTTGACACCCCACCGCTGCTCGATCTCCTCCGCGCGGCGTTGAACCTTCTCGAAAGTGCGCCCGATCAATGCGACATCGGCCCCGAGCCCGGCCAAGCGATTGGCGATCGCCTGGCCCAGCCCGTCACCGCCCGCACCGGTGACGAACGCCTTCTTGCCCGAGAGGTCCATCAATTCGGTGACGCGCTTGTCGATGATGTGTCGGGGCAGGCTGTCGAGATTCAGGGCGGCGATGGCGTCGGCATCGTCATGGACCGTCATGGGGTTGGCTCCTCTCACCATGGCTTCGAGGGAAACGCTAGGGCCGCGGCGGAGTGCTGAGGTAATACCGATTTCGGCATCCAGTCATGCCGATATTCGATGGCTGGTATATCTCGATGGGTATGGACACCCACCGGCTCAAGTACTTCCTGCGCATCGCCGAGGAGCGGTCGATCACGCGCGCGGCCGGACTGCTCGGCATCGCCCAACCGGCTTTGAGCCGTCAGCTGCAACTGCTCGAAGAAGACCTCGGTGTTGCGTTGTTCACCCGCACCCGGCGCGGTGTCGAGCTGACCGAGGCCGGCGAGCGGCTGCGGGCCTCGACCGCGGGGCCGCTGCGCCAATTGGAATTGGCCGTCCAGTACGCCGGGACACCGTTGGCCCGGCTCGATCGGACGCTGCGCCTCGGCCTGCCGGAGTCGACGGTCGATGTCTTGACTGCACCCCTGCTCGGCAGCCTGGCTGCGGTTTTTCCCGAGGCCACCTTCTCGGTGACCGTCGGCAGTACGGACCATCTGGTCGAGGACATGCTCAAGGGCGCGGTCGACATCGCACTCGTCAACCCCGTGCCCGATGACCGGGTTTTCTATCGAGAGTTGTTGGCAGAAAGACTGTTCCTGGTCGGCGGACCCGAATCGGGCCTCGACGCCACGTGCGCCGTCGGGTTCGGCGATGTCGTCGGGCTGCCTCTTGTGGTGCCGCGTACGTCGTCGGGCGTCGGTACGGCTCTGCAGAATGCGGCGTTGCGCGCCAAAGTCCAATTCGGTCACCGGATCACGACCGATTCACTTCCGGCGATGAAGAATGTGATCGAGGCGGGTTTGGCCTACGGAGTACTGCCGCTGTCCGCCTGCCGTCGCGAAATCGACGATGGGCGTTTGCGATTCGCACCGATCGAGGATGCGACGCTCACTCAACGGCTGGGCGTCGCCGCGACGGCACAACTCGACCTACCACGCGAACTCAGCGTGAAGATCGGTGACACTATCCGCGAGGAAGTCGCGGCCCTGGTCAGGTCCGGCACGTGGACGGCGGACCTGATCGCCACTCGGCCGTGGAATCCGATGAAGGGATGATCCCCACTCCGACTGTCTCAGAAGGGTGGTGGTGGTCCGTTTTCTTCGGCGAGCCAGGCTTGGTAGTCGCGTTCGTAGGCGAGGTCGTTGTT
>NZ_LZSY01000194.1 GCF_001665625.1 Mycolicibacterium peregrinum
GGAATCCGGAGACCCCAAATACGCCTGGGTCAACCAAAGCATCTTCGTCGGACAAGGACGCATCCAACCCGGCCCCACCGTCGAATTCCAAGTCTTCCGAGTCGTTGTCTGACCGGCACGCCGCCGGCCAATAGGTGAGGTCAACGCCGACATTGGGACGGGGTAATCGTTCGCGTTTCCATCCAGGCGCGCGAATGTCGGCGTTGAGCCCGCACCCCGGGGTGCGAGTGCCGCGGCGGGTGGGGGCCCACTCCAAACCCGCACGTGTGCGCAGGCCTCAACTGATGCAGTAGATGTATCAATGAGCCGCAAATTTGACTTGGACATGTATTTATTGACGGTCGTACGGTGCCAGTATGACCTCAACGGTGACGCTGGACCTGACCGGACAGATGCTGATCGCGGGGACTCCTGTGCGCGGGACCGGTGATGAGATCCGCGGCGTCGACCCGCAGACCGGCAACCCCATCGAACCTGCGTATGCGTACGGCAACCGCTCCCATGTCGAGGACGCCTGCGCCGCAGCTGCGGAGGCGTTCCCGGCGTACCGGTCAGTCCCCATCGAGACGAGGGCCCGGTTTCTGGAGGCGATCGCGGCCAATCTCGAGTCGATCGGTGACGCGCTCGTGGACCGTGCCCACGCCGAGACCGGCCTGCCCCGGCCGCGGCTGACCGGTGAGGTCGGGCGCACTGCGGGCCAACTGCGATTGTTCGCCGCTGTACTGCGCGAGGGCAGCTGGAACCAGGCCCGCATCGACCCTGCGCAACCTGACCGAACCCCCTTGCCGCGGCCTGATATTCGTCAGCGCAGCGTGCCGCTCGGCCCGGTCGCGGTGTTCGGCGCCAGCAACTTTCCGTTAGCGTTCTCAGTGGCCGGCGGCGATACCGCGTCTGCCCTGGCTGCCGGTTGCCCCGTTGTGGCCAAGGCGCACGATGCCCACCCTGGCACCTCCGAACTCGTCGGGCGTGCCATCGCCGGCGCTGTCGCCGCCTCTGGGCTGCCGGCCGGAACGTTCTCCCTGTTGTACGGCTTCGGTCCGGAACTCGGCATCGCACTGGTCACCGATCCCCGGATCAAGGCAGTCGGGTTCACCGGCTCCCGTGCGGGCGGCATGGCATTGGTCGCCGCCGCCGCGGCTCGTCCTGAACCGATACCGGTGTATGCCGAGATGAGTGCCGTCAACCCGGTATTCCTGCTCGGCGGTGCACTCGCCGGCCGAGGTGCTGAGTTGGGCCGTGCCTTCGTCGGTTCGCTGACGTTGGGTTCCGGACAGTTCTGCACCAACCCCGGTCTGGTCATCGCGGTCGACAGCCCGGAACTGGACACTTTCGTCGCCGCCGCGGGTGAAGCGGTCGCAGCGAGTGCGCCGACCGTGATGCTCACGCCGGGTATCGCCGCCGGCTTCCGCGACGGCGTTGAGGCATTGGACGCCGAGGCCGTCCTGGTCGCCCGCGGTTCCGAGATGGACGCGCCCGCCGCCTCGTGCCGCGCCGCACTGTTCGCCACGGATGCGGCCACCTTCCTGGCCTCAGAGGCGTTGCAGGGTGAGGTGTTCGGCGCCGCCGGCGTCGTTGTCAAGTGTTCGGATACCGCTGAGATGTTGCGGCTCGCCCAGAGCCTGGAGGGGCAGCTGACCGCCACGATCCAGGCCGACGAGCCCGATCACGGTCAGGCGGGTGAACTGCTGGACGTCCTTGAGCTCAAGGCGGGCCGAATCCTGTTCAACGGCTGGCCGACCGGCGTCGAGGTCGGTCACGCCATGGTGCACGGCGGGCCGTTCCCGTCGACCTCCGATTCGCGCACCACGTCGGTGGGCGCCCGGGCCATCGAGCGGTTCCTGCGCCCAGTCTGCTATCAGGACGCCCCGAAATCGCTGCTGCCCAGTGCCATTGCCGACGGAAACCCAGACGGCCTGTGGCGGCGTATCGATGGCCAACTCACCAAAGACTGACCTGAAAAACACAAGGAGTAGACAAATGCTGGACGGCGTCCTGTTCTTCCCGGTAACCCCGCTCACCACCGCTGGTGACATCGACGTGGACCTGCTCGCGCAGCACGTCTCCAAGGGTGTCGATGCCGGGCCCGGTGGTGTGTTCGTCGGTTGCGGCACCGGAGAATTCCATGCCCTCGATCCCGAGGAGATGCGCACCGTGGTGCGTACCGCCGTCGAGGCGGTCGGCGGCCGGGTTCCGGTGTACGCAGGAGCAGGCGGATCGATCGCGTCGGCCAAGGCCTTTGCCAAGGTAGCCGCCGACGCCGGTGCCGACGGCCTGCTGCTGCTGCCGCCGTACCTGGTGGAGATGCCGCAGGCCGGGCTCGTGGAGTACACCCGCGAGGTCAGCGCCGTCACCGACCTTCCCGTCGTCGTCTACAACCGCAACAACGCCCGCTACACCGAGGAGTCGGCGGTCGAGGCGGCCCTGATTCCCAATGTCGTCGGATTCAAGGACGGCACAGGCGATCTCGATCGGGTATCACGCATCGTCCGTGCGGTTACCGACGCGTTGGAGCCGCTCGGCAAGCCGTTCCAGTTCTTCAACGGGCTGCCAACCGCCGAGGTGTCGCAGCAGGCGTACCGCGCCATCGGGGTGACGTTGTACTCCTCGGCGACCTTCGCGTTCGCCCCCGATGTCGCACTCGCCTTCTACCAGGCACTGGAGACTGGCAATGAGCCGATGATCGCGGCCCTGACGCGCGAGTTCTACCATCCGCTGGTGCGACTGCGCGACACCGTTCCCGGCTATGCGGTCTCGTTGATCAAGGCCGGGGTCACCATGGAGGGGATCCCAGCCGGACCGGTACGCCCGCCTCTGATCGATGCCAGGCCCGACGATGTCGCTGAGCTGCAACGCATCCTGGCAGCCGGCCGCGCCGTGCTCGCTGACGCCCTGGTCCACTGATGCCAGCGGTCCGCATCACCGGTGCGCGTATCACTCCGGTTGCATTCGCCGACCCGCCATTGCTCAACACCGTCGGCGTGCATCAACCGTTCGCGCTGCGGGCGATCATCCAGCTGGATACCGATGCGGGCCTGACCGGGCTCGGCGAAACCTACGCCGACACCCGGCATCTGGAGCGGCTGACTGCTGCGGCCGACGCGATTGTCGGGCTTGATGTGTTTTCTCTCAACGCCATTCGTGCAACCATCGCTCGGGTGCTGCAAGGCGATACGGCTGCGGTCGGTACCGCCGGCATGATCACCACCGCCAGTGCGGTCGACCAGGTCTTCTCACCGTTCGAGGTGGCGTGCCTCGATGTCGCGGGGAAGGCCACCGGCCGGCCGGTGTCGGACCTTCTCGGCGGCGCGGTGCGCGACGCCGTGCCGTTCAGCGCCTATCTGTTCTACAAGTGGGCCGCCCACCCCGGTGCCGAGCCCGACTGCTGGGGCGAGGCGCTCGACCCCGACGGCATCGTGACGCAGGCCCGCCGGATCATCGGCGAATATGGCTTCACCGCAATCAAACTCAAGGGTGGCGTGTTCGCGCCGGAGGAAGAGGCGGCCGCGATCGAGGCGTTGCGGGCCGCGTTCCCCGACCATCCGCTGCGGCTGGACCCGAACGCCGCCTGGACCCCCGAGACATCGATGAAGGTGGCCGCGCGACTGTCCGGCGTATTGGAGTACCTGGAGGACCCGACGCCGGGGCTGGACGGCATGGCCGACGTGGCAGCACAGGCGCCCATGCCGTTGGCAACCAACATGTGCGTGGTGGCGTTCGACCAACTGGCCCCAGCCATCGCGAAAGATTCAGTGCGCGTGGTGCTTTCCGACCACCACTACTGGGGTGGGCTGCAGCGTTCCCGCCTGCTCGCCGGAATCTGCGACACCTTCGGACTGGGGCTGTCCATGCACTCCAACTCGCATCTGGGCATCAGCCTGGCGGCCATGGTGCATCTGGCCGCCGCCACTCCGAATCTCACCTATGCCTGTGATACCCACTGGCCGTGGAAGACCGAAGACGTCGTGCGTCCCGGCGTCCTCGAGTTCCACGCGGGGTCGGTGCCGGTGCCGACCGGCCCCGGACTCGGGGTTGAGATCGACGACGACTCCTTGGCCGCGTTGCACGAGCAGTACGTGCGCTGCGGGATCACTGACCGCGACGACACCGGCTACATGCGCACGGTCGATCCGTCATTTGAGGCCATCAGCCCGCGTTGGTAGTGCGATCCTGGAGGCTCGACGTCTCTAGGAGTGCGCCATGGAACCTTCACGCAGCTACCGGCTTCTGCAGGCCGCACTCGTGGTCTTCGGTGCGGTGATGATCCTGCTGTACCCGCTGGCGGTGGTCTGGCCGGCGGGGTGGGCCTGGCATCACGGTGCTCCGTACGAGTCCAACTACTTCATGATGATCGTCGGCGTATACGTGACGCTGGGCCTGTTTCTCCTCAACGCGGCGCGACGACCCGAGGCCAACATCAGCCTGATCTGGTTCACCGTGGTCTCCAGCGTCGTGCACGCGGCGATCATGGCGGTGCAGTCATTCGGGGACGGCCATCACATGGGGCACCTGTGGGGTGACGTTCCCGCGCTGCTCATCGCCGCCGTCGTGTTGGCGGTACTGGTCCGGACTTCCGGAATTCGACGCGAACCCGCCTAAAAGGGTGGGGGTTTGTCGAGTTCGGTGTTGAGTCGGCGTTCGGTGTTGATGCGCTGGGTGCGGGCTTGTTGGCGGGTTTGTTGGCGGTCGTTGCGGGGCGCGGCGGAGTCGGTGAAGAAACCGACGGC
>NZ_LZSY01000195.1 GCF_001665625.1 Mycolicibacterium peregrinum
ATCCATGTGGTGCAGCGCTATCTCGGACACGCCTCCCCGGCGATGACCCTGCGCTATGCCGCCACCCTGCAAGCGACCGCCGAAGCGGAGTTCCTGCGGCACAAAAAGATCGGCGCCCATGGCACCGATATCACCATCAGCCCGTCCGACATCTACGACATGACCCAGCTCTCGGCCCGCACCGACCGGGTGCTGCCCAACGGGGTATGCCTGCTGCCACCGGTAGCCACCTGCGACAAAGGCAACGCCTGCTTGTCATGCGGGCATTTCGCCACCGACGCCACCCACCTCGACGAACTGGTCGACCAACGCGCCAGGACCCTGAAACTGATCGACGTCCGCCGCGAACAGTACCGTGCCCGCACCGGGCGCGAGCTCACCGACGACAACGTGTGGATCCATGAGCGTCGACGCGAAATCGCCTCCCTGGACGCCATCCTCGACCGGCTCCACCGCGACGACGTGACCGATGACGGCGCAAACAGCGTCGCCGGTGCGGGTACCGCCAACCGGGCACCCACGATGCAGACTGCTGCCCGCGGAAGCCACGAATCAGTGTTGCGCAAGGCTGACCCGGACACGCCGCGATGAGTCGCCCCAAGCCGCCGCCACCCACCCAGAAAGCACTGAATGCGCTGGCCGAATACCGCGACGGCCGCAGCGATGAGAAGCGGCGTGCCGTCGAAAAAGCGATCGCCTACCTGCGCAAGACCAACGCCGACATCAACTTCTCCACCGTGTCCCGCCGCGCCAAGGTGTCCCGCAAGACCATCTACAAACACGACGACCTGGTGGCCCTCATCAAGCAGTACCGCGGCCGGCATACCGACCGAGAACCGGCATCGGCCGGCCGCGAAACCAGCATCGACGCTGCGCTGCGCCACCGGCTCGCCGCCAAAGACAAAGAGATCGCCGCACTCAAAGCCACCGTGGCAGAACAACAATCAACGATCGAGCTGCTCTACGGCCAACTCGACACCCTTCACGAACAGATCACCTGATCATCTCACCGTGGGGCGGTCATTCCGGAGCATCCCAGCTGACCCGCGCGCGCGGCGACGGTGTCCAGCTCACCTGTCGGCTAAGTGCAGCAGTCGGGGTCGAGCACCACGCAGAGTGCTTGGAGCGCTTCGGGTTTGACGCGGTGAAAGACGTTCATGCCGCGACGGTCGGAGATCACCAGCCCGGCTTTGCGGAGTTGGCCCAGGTGGTGGCTGACGGTGGATTCGCTCAAGTCGAGCGCCCCGGCCAGTTCCCCGCTGGTCTCCTCGCCGGGGCGCGAACTGAACAGTAGAGACATGATTTTGACCCGCATCGGGTCGGCGAGCGCCTTCAGGCGCATCGCCACCGCCAGGGCGTCGTCGTCGCTGATCGGGCCCGCGGCTACCGGGGCGCAGCATACCGGCGCGGACATGTCGATCACGGGCAGCGCTTTGGGCATGACCCCATCCTGCCACCAATCTTGACATATATCAAAAAGGTGGCATCCTGAGGTCGACGCGTCAATTCGATATATGTCTCAGCCCTAGAGGAGGCGGATTATGTCCCGTGTTCAACTCGCCCTCAATGTTGATGATCTCGATGAGGCGATCACGTTCTACTCCAAGCTGTTCAACACCACTCCGGCGAAGGTGAAGCCGGGCTATGCCAACTTCGCCGTCACCGAGCCGCCGCTGAAGCTGGTGCTGCTGGAAAACCCCGGTAAGGGCGGCACCATCAACCACCTCGGCGTCGAGGTGGAGTCCAGGGAAGCCGTCCATGCCGAGATCGCCCGGCTGACCGGCGAGGGGCTGTTCACCGACGAGGAGATCGGCACCACCTGTTGCTTCGCCACCCAGGACAAGGTCTGGGTGACCGGCCCGGCCGGGGAGAAATGGGAGGTCTACACCGTGCTGGCCGACTCCGACACATTCGGCGCCAGCCCACAGCACCTCGACGAATCCAGTGAGGGTGACGGTGATGTGTGCTGCGGCGGCGCATCCAAGGAGTCAGATCAAGCCGCAGCATCCTGCTGCTAGCCGACCGTTCGCGACCTGCCGCGGCCGTGGCCACACGGGCCGCGGTAGGCGCATGATCGGGGCATGGACCGCGACGCCATCGCTGCCGATCTGGAGCGCGCGCGTGTCACGTTTCACCAGCTACTGGCGGCCGCCGGTCCCGACGACTGGGGCGCCCCGACGCGCGGAACCCGTTGGACCAACGAGCAATTGCTGTTCCACATGGTGTTCGGCTACATGGTCGTGCAGCGACTGCTGCCCCTGGTGCGGGTGATGGGCCGACTGCCTGACCGCGTCAGCGTCACCTACGCCCGGGTGCTCAACGCCGCGACCACGCCGTTTCATCACGTCAACTACTACGGATCGTGTGCCGCCGCCCTGGTTTACAACCGGGTCAGGATGGGCGCCAAACTCGACCGGGTCATCGCCGCGCTGCAACAACGACTCGCCCGAGAAACCGACGACTCCCTGCGCCGCGGCATGCACTTCCCGCCGGGATGGGATCCGTTCTTCTCCGATTACATGACGCTCGAAGACGTCTACCGCTACCCAGGGCGCCATTTCGACTTCCACGCGGCCCAGCTCATCTTCACCTGACGTTCATTTGCCATCTGATTCGATAGCTGTCAATATCGATGTATGTCGAAGTCCCGGGAGATGTTGGCCGATCAAGTGTGTTGCCCTCCGGGCGCCCTGCTGCACGAACCCATATCGGCGGCGGTGGCGGCGGATATGGCGGTCAAGCTCAAGGCGCTGGCCGATCCGGTGCGGCTGCAGCTGTTCTCGGCGATCGCCAGCCACGCCGGCGGCGAGGCCTGCGTCTGTGACATCTCACCCGGGCTGGAAGTCTCCCAGCCGACCATCAGCCATCACCTCAAAGTGCTGCGGGACGCTGGATTGCTGACCTCGCAGCGCCGGGCGTCGTGGGTGTATTACGCCGTGGTGCCCGAAGCGCTGGCCAGCCTGGCCGTGCTCCTCGGCGCGACCACCGCCCACACCGTGGCGGGAGTATCGGCATGACCGACACCACCACATCCCCTCCAGCGGTCGTCGGCAAGCTCTCCACCCTCGACCGGTTCCTGCCCTTATGGATCGGCGCGGCCATGGTCGCAGGGCTGCTGCTGGGCCGCTGGATCCCCGGCCTGAACACCGCTCTGGAAAAGGTTCAGATCGACGGGATTTCGCTGCCGATCGCCCTGGGCCTGTTGATCATGATGTATCCGGTGCTGGCGAAAGTCCGCTACGACCGCCTCGACACCGTCACCGGCGACCGCAAACTCCTGCTCTCCTCACTGGTCCTGAACTGGGTGCTCGGACCCGCGCTGATGTTCGCACTCGCCTGGCTGCTACTGCCCGACCTGCCCGAATACCGCACCGGCCTGATCATCGTCGGACTGGCCCGCTGCATCGCCATGGTCATCATCTGGAACGACCTGGCCTGCGGAGACCGCGAAGCCGCCGCCGTCCTCGTCGCGCTCAACTCGATCTTCCAAGTCATCATGTTCGCCGTGCTGGGCTGGTTCTACTTGTCGGTGTTGCCCGGCTGGCTCGGCCTGGAACAAACCACCATCGACACCTCACCGTGGCAGATCGCCAAATCCGTACTCATCTTCCTCGGCATCCCGCTATTGGCCGGCTACCTGTCCCGCCGCATCGGCGAGAAAACCAAGGGCCGCGACTGGTATGAGGCCAAGTTCCTACCGACGATCGGCCCATGGGCCCTCTACGGTCTGCTGTTCACCATCGTGATTCTCTTTGCCCTGCAAGGCGATCAGATCACCCACCAACCCTGGGACGTCGCCCGCATCGCCCTACCTCTGTTGGCGTACTTCGCCGTCATGTGGGGCGGGGGCTACCTGCTCGGCACGCTGTTGGATCTGGGTTATGAGCGCACCACCACCCTGGCGTTCACCGCCGCCGGCAACAACTTCGAACTGGCCATCGCCGTGGCGATCGCCACCTACGGCGCCACCTCCGGCCAAGCGCTGGCCGGGGTCGTCGGCCCGCTCATCGAAGTCCCGGTCCTGGTCGGATTGGTCTACGTCTCGCTGGCGCTACGTAATCGGTTCAGCCACCACACCTCCCAACACCTGCCCACCGGCTCGACGACGAGAACGGAACCAGCCGATGACTGACAGCCCCGTCACCCACCAACTGCGCCACGACCTCTCCATCGACCAACAACTCGCCCTGAAAACCGCGGCGAGCCGTCTGCACGGCGAGTTCGACGGCACCTTCGGCACCGAAACCATCGAACGGTTCCTCTGCTCGTCCTACGACCAGTTCGCCGGCCGCGCCACCATTCCCAACTTCCTGCCGCTGCTGGCCGAACGGTTCGCCCGCCAGCGCCTCCACGCCCTGGCCCGGGTGGAAGGCAAGATCAGCGACGGCAAACCGACCGTCCTGTTCCTATGCACCCACAACGCCGGCCGCTCCCAGATGGCCCTCGGCTTCTTCACCCACCTGGCCGGCGACAACGCGATCGCCTGGTCCGGAGGGTCAGAACCCGGCAACGAGATCAACCCCGCCGCCATCGAGGCCATGCACGAAGTCGGGATCGACATCACCGGCGAATACCCCAAACCCTGGACCGACGAAATCGTGCAAGCCGCCGACGTCGTCATCACCATGGGCTGCGGCGACGCCTGCCCCATCTTCCCCGGAAAACGCTACGAAAACTGGGAACTCCCCGACCCCGCCGGCCAAGGCCTCGACGCGGTCCGCCCGATCCGCGACGACATCGAAGAACGCATCCACCGACTCCTGACCGATCTGAACGTGCCCATCACCCGCTAATCGCGAAAACCCAAGGAAAACACCGATATGGCCGACAGATCCGTGTTGTTCGTCTGCGTCAGTAACGCCGGCAAGTCGGTGATGGCCGCCGGGCTCATGCGGCAGATCGCCGGCCCGCACATCCGCGTGACCTCGGCGGGCACCCACGCCAAGGGTGCAGTCAACCAACAATCGGTGCAGGCATTGGCCGAAGTCGGCGTCGACATCAGCGACCATCAGCCCACCCAACTCACCGAGCAGATGCTCGACGAGGCCGATCTGGTCGTCATCGTCGGCACCCAAGCCCAACTCGAGGACCATCCCGGCACCACCATCCAACGGTGGGACACCGACGAACCCTCCCTGCGCGGCATCGACGGCATCGACCGCATGCGAATCATCCGCGACGACATCACCACGCGCGTCCAGGCCCTGGCCGCCAACTTGTCCACCGCGGCCGCACCACCCGCCGGCCAGTCAACACAATCCGACCGCCGAGACGGTTGAGGGCCACCCCGCTGCCGTTCGCCACCGATTGAGGGTTGCATTCCGTACCTAGGTACGGGTTTATCGTCGACGTATGGCCAGCGAGGAAACTACGGGTTGGGTGCCCGATTCGTGCTCGTTACCCACGGTTGATCGGCCGTTGCGGGTGGCCGAGTTCGACGGGCTATTCGGTCAATCGGTGCTGCGGTCGGTACGGGTGAGTGCCACACGGTTGGATCTTGTGCTGGCCGCCGACGCCGAGGCCGCTGCCCGCGACCTGGCGGCACGCGAAGTCGGCTGCTGCTCGTTTTTCCGCTTCGACTTCGACACGGCCGGTTCGGATGTGGTGATAAGCATCGGCGTTCCCCCGTCGCACACCGACGTGCTCGACGCCCTCGCACAGCGGATCGGTGACATGACGACGGGGCAGACACGGTGAGCGACAGCGGATTGCGCAGCGGGCAGGTCGCGGCCGCAGCCGGGGTCAACACCGAGACGCTGCGCTACTACGAGCGACGCGGCCTGCTGCGCCAGCCGCAGCGATCACTGGGTGGACACCGCCTATACCCACCGGAAACCGTGACCATGATGCGGGTGATCAAGGCCGCGCAACGGTTGGGCTTCACCCTCGACGAAGTCGCCGACCTGTTGGCCGCCACCCGACTCGGTAGCCGCTCCGAGGCCGGACTACACACCCGGGCGGCCACCAAACTGGCCGAGGTCGACCAGAAGCTCGCCGAACTTACCGCCGTGCGCGACACGCTGCGTGCTGCGCTCGCCGCGGGCTGTGACGACCTCCTCGCCTGCGCCGAAAGCCCCTGCTGCCCACTACCATTCACCGCAGAACCCGACAACGAGACGAAAGGCGGCACCGGTGGCTGCTGCTGACGACCGCGCCCGCAAGGCGTGGTGGGCATCGATCGGCGTCGGGGCGCTGGCATGTGTGGGCTGCTGTGTGGTCGTGCCACTGCTGGCCGCGGCCGGCATCGCCGGCGGTGGCATGCTGCTCGTCGGTTCCCGGTGGCTAGAGCCACTCGGATTCGCGCTCATCGCCGTCGGAGTCGTCGGGGTGGTCGTGTCACAGATCCGCGCCTACCGCCGACGCGGAGCCGACACCTGCCAGTGCACTCGTCCGAACACGAACACCAGTTGCCGGTGCCGACGATCACAGCCGGCAGCGGCCCCAGTGCCCGGCCAGGTCTCCTAGGGTCATCACCATGGTGATCCGTTCAATCCTGTTGTTCGTGTTGGCCGCGGTCGCCGAAATCGGAGGCGCGTGGCTGATCTGGCAAGGTGTGCGCGAGCAACGCGGCTGGCTATGGGCCGGGCTCGGCGTCATCGCACTCGGAATCTACGGGTTTGTCGCCACCCTGCAGCCGGATGCGCATTTCGGCCGGATCCTGGCCGCCTACGGCGGCGTGTTCGTCGCCGGCTCACTGGCCTGGGGCATGGCGCTGGACGGGTTTCGACCCGACCGCTGGGACATCATCGGCGCCCTGGTCTGCCTGGCCGGCGTCGCCGTGATCATGTACGGCCCACGCGCGCACTGACACTTCCCCAGGAGGGGCATGCTGTGATCGAGTTCCTGTCCTGCAGCACCGGCAATGTCGTCGGAATCCGGTTCAGCGGCAAGCTGAACCGGCAAACCTACCGCGACGTGCTCGGCCCACGAATCGACTCCCTTCTGGAGCAGTACACCACGTTGCGGGTGCTGATCCTGATCGACGAATCCTTTGAAGGCTGGACCCTTCCCGCGGCCTGGGCCAACACGATCTTCGACCTCAAACATCGACGTCACTTCGACAAGATCGCCATGCTGGGCGCCCCGAAATGGGAAGAATGGTGCGTCAAAATACCCGCGGCACTGCTCATCCGCGGTCAACTGAAGACGTTTCCACGCGATCAACTCGAACCCGCATGGGACTGGCTTCGCGCATAGCGCCCGCTGAGCGGTCAGGCCAGCGTCAGCCAGCAGCGCCACCACTGGTGGTGGGCCTATGTGTGCGTTGCAGCCGCCGTCGGCGCTTCGGTCGTGGCACCAGCGGCCAGTGGTGTGGTGCGTCCGGCGCGCACACCGTTGGCGATGACGACGATTTCGTGCACCGTGCCTATGTCAACCTAAATTGGCTCCGCCTGGGCGGTGTCAGTTGGCCCCGCCTGGAGGCGTGCAGAACTCGCGCGGGTTGAGCGAAGCTGGATGTATGCGTGTGGAGCTTCTCACGAGCCCGGGGTGTCCGAATGCGGCGGCGGCTCGGCGCTTGCTCGCCGAGTGTCTGTCTGAGGTGGGTATCGCTGACGATGTGGTGGTGGAAAGGGTCGGTGCATATCCATCGCCGACGGTGCTCGTTGATGGTGTGGATATCATGAAGCCGGGCACTGAGTTGGCAGCTGATGCATGCCGATTGGACCTTCCGACCAGGGATCGCGTGCTGGCGGCGCTGCGGAGTGCGACACCGTTGACCTGATCGATCCGGGGTTTCACCCCGTTGCTCGGCCGACCCCTCTTGGCTGTGACGTGATCCTGTTGCGCCCCGAGTTCAACTGGCTGTCGTGGTTTCCTGGGTGCGGGTGTGTGCCAGCCGGTGGGAGTCGGTTCCGGTTTCGATGATGGCGCCCCGGAGGGGTTTGGTGCGTCCGGCGCGGACCCCGTTGGCGATGACGACGATTTCGGCGAGTTCGTGCACGGCGACGACCGCGGCCAACCCCAGCATCCCGGTGAGGGCGAGCGGAATGAGTACCGTGATCAGGCCCAGTGAGAGGCCGACGTTTTGCAGCATGATGCGCCGGGCACGGCGGGCGTGGGCGAAGGCTTGGGTGAGGTGGCGCAGGTCTTCACCCATGAGGGCGACGTCGGCGGTTTCGATCGCCACGTCGGTGCCCATTGCGCCCATGGCGATGCCGAGGTCTGCGGTGGCCAGGGCGGGGGCGTCGTTGACGCCGTCACCGACCATGGCCGTCGAGGAATGTTGGCGCAGTTGACTAATCAGCGCGGCCTTGTCTTCGGGCCGCAGATCAGCATGCACCGTATCGATCCCCACCTGCTTGGCCAGGGCGGTCGCGGTCGCTTGGTTGTCACCGGTCAGCATCGCCACCTGATAACCCCCACGGCGTAACGCCTCGACGACCCGGGCGGCTTCGGGCCGTAGTTCGTCACGCACCGCGACCGCCCCAATGACCTGACCGTTGTCTTCGACCAGCACCGCGGTCGCCCCGGCGGCCTGCATCTTGGCGACCTGTTCGGCCAGCGGGCCGGGATCGAGCCAGCCGGGCCGACCGAGCCGCAACCGGCGGCCGTCGCGATACCCGGTGAGGCCGGCGCCGGTGACCGCCTCCACCTCCTCGGCGGGTCGGACCGGGCCCTCGGCGGCGGCGAGGATCGCTGCAGCCAGGGGGTGTTCGCTGCGGGCCTCCAACGCCGCCGCGACCTCCAGCACATGCTCGCGGGTGGCGCCGTTGGTGGTGGCGACGTCGATGACGGTGGGCTTGTTGGCAGTCAATGTGCCGGTCTTATCCAGCGCCACGGTGCGGACCGCGCCCAGGGCTTCCAGCGCCGCGCCGCCCTTGACCAGGACGCCGAGCTTGCTGGCCGCGCCGATCGCGGCGACCACGGTGACCGGCACCGAGATCGCCAGCGCGCATGGGGAGGCCGCCACCAGCACCACCAGGGCGCGTTCGATCCACACCAGCGGATCACCCAACACGCTGCCGATGGCCGCGATGAGGACGCCGGCGATCATGATCGTCGGGACCAGGGGTTTGGCGATGCGGTCGGCCAGGCGCTGGGCTTCGCCCTTGCGGGACTGCTCGGCCTCCACGATGGCCACAATGCGGGCCAGCGAGTTGTCGGCGGCGCTGCTGGTGACCTCGACCTCGAGCACCCCGGTGCCGTTGATCGACCCGGCGAACACCTCATCACCGGGCCCGGCCTCCACCGGCACGGATTCGCCGGTGATCGCCGAAACATCCAGCGCGGTACGGCCTGAGACGATGACCCCGTCGGTGGCGACGCGTTCACCGGGTTTGACCAGCATCCGGTCACCCACCCGCAATTCGCTTGGCGGGATGATGGTTTCGGCGCCGTCGCGCAGGACGGTGGCCTCATCGGGCACCAGCGACAACAGGGCGCGCAGGCCGCGGCGGGTGCGGGCCAGCGAGTATTCTTCGAGACCTTCGCTGATGGAGAACAGGAACGCCAGCATGGCGGCCTCGCCGACCTCGCCGAGGATCACTGCGCCGACCGCGGCGATCGTCATCAGCGTGCCGACCCCGATCTTGCCTTGGGTCAGCCGGCGCAGCGTCGAGGGCACGAACGTGTAGGCCCCGATCGCCAACGCCAGCGCATACAACCCGATTTCGACCGGGCGGGGCCCGCCGGCCCCGCCGACCACATACCCGGCCAGCAGCACCACACCCGCCACCGCGGCGGCGCGCAGTTCGGTGATCTCCCAGAGCCGTTCGGGTTCGTGCTCGTCGTCGCTACGTTCGTCGCTGCCGCAGCCACACGCCTCACTCATCGAGCAACCTTCTTCCGCTGATCGGGGAGGCCGTAGTTGGGGCACAACGCCACCGCGTTGCCGGTGGCCTCCAGCACCGCCTCGGCCGCGCGCAACATCTCCAGCAGCTCCGGGCGGGCCAGCCGATACACCGAGGCGCGGCCCTGCGGCCGGAAATCCACCAACCCGCAGTCACGCAGGCAGGCCAGATGCGCCGACACCGTCGACTGCGCCAACCCCAACTCGCCCGTCAGATCCACCACCCGGGCCTCACCACCCGCCAGGCGGCGCAGGATCGCCAACCGGGTCGCATCCGAGAGGCTGTGAAACAACGCCGTCGCCGCATCCACATTCCCGCACACCGCGGGATCGACCGAACCACTTTTCATCGCCACATAACGATGATAGCGTCCAATGCTATTGATCGGTCAACCTCGCCAACATCGATGCCATGCGATATAGCCGCCGATCCCACGAAAGAGGTATCTGAATGGCGCGCGCCAGCCGCATGTTGCTCACCGCGTTCGTCATCGCCGCGATGGCGATCGGTGCGCTGGTCTACCTGTCGGTGCGCGACCGTGACTCGACCGCCCCAGCGCAGTCCGATACCAGCGAGATCGGGCAGGTGGTGCGGGAGAACAGTCACCGGCTCAACTCGGTGCCTGAGAGCAAGGTGACGTTCGTGGAGTTTCTCGACTTCGAATGTGAGGGTTGCCGCGCGGTTTACCCGGAGATCGAAAAGTTGCGGGCTGAATACGGGGACCGGGTGAATTTCGTGATCCGCCACTTCCCGCTGCCAGCGCACGTCAACGCCGAGCGGGCCGCCCGGGCCGTGGAAGCCGCCGCCCAGCAGGGCCAGCTGGAGGCGGTGTATCGCAAAATGTATGACACCCAGGCTCAGTGGGGTGAAAAGCAAACCCCGGCCGATGACGTATTCCGTGGATTCGCAGCAGAACTCGGCCTGGATATGGCCGCTTTCGACGCGGCCTACGCCGATCCCGCCACGCTGGAGCGCATCCGGCTCGACATGGCCGACGGCCGGGCCTTGGGGGTGCAGGGCACGCCGACGTTTTTCCTCAACGGCACCCGCATCCAACCGCACAGCTATGAAGACCTCGCCAAGGCCCTTGATCAAGCGCTCGCCGAGAACTAACCGCGCCGTCCCACGTCCATCGGCTTTAACGCCCATCTCCACATCGGCACCTATCCCAGTCCCGGCCAGGAGGTTTCACCCATGCCCGCCACCGCGCTCATCTTCTACGTGATCTTTGCCGTCTTAGGGTTCGGCTGGCGCAGTTGGACCCAATACCGCCACACCGGATCCACCGGATTCCGCGGCATCCACGGTCGGCCCGGGTCGCTGCAATGGTTGGCCGGTGTCGGATTCATCGCCGCCATCCTCGCCGGGGCGGCCGCGCCCCTGCTGCAACTGCTCGACATCCTCACCCCGATGGCCGTGCTTGATGCGCCGTGGATCCAGACCACCGGCATAGTGCTGGCCGTCGCCGGGATCGCCGCCACCGTCCACGCCCAACGCGACATGGGCCCATCGTGGCGCATCGGAGTGGACCCCAGCGAAACAACCACATTGGTGCGCCACGGCGTGTTCGCGCTGGTACGCAACCCCATCTTCACCGCCATGCTGATCTTCGCCGCCGGCATCACCCTGATCACCCCAAACCCGCTTGCCCTGGCCGCCTTCGCCGTCTTGTGGGCCACGATCGAACTGCAGGTACGAGTGGTCGAAGAGCCCTACCTCAACACCATCCACGGCCAGGCCTACCGGGACTACTGTGGGGCTGTCGGCCGGTTCGTTCCCTACATCGGACGCCGCCTGACCGTCTGACCGCCGACGCGAGGTGAACCATGCCCACCGATGATCGCACCGCCCGCTGGAACCGGTACTGGGACAAGAAATCTCGCACCTATGACCGTGAGATCGGGTTCTTCGACCGCCACCTGTTCGGCGACTCCCGCCAATGGGTCTGCAGCCAAGCCACCGGCGACGTCCTGGAGGTCGCGATCGGCACCGGACTCAACCTTGCCTTCTACCCCGAGAACGTCACCCTGACCGGGATCGACTGGAGCCAGCAGATGCTCGACATCGCCCGCCAACGCGCCGCCGACCTCGGTCACCCCGCCACCCTGCAACAAGCCGACGCGCATCACCTGCCGTTCGACGATGCCAGCTTCGACACCGTCGTCTGCACCTTCGGGCTCTGCGCCATCCCCGACCACACCCAAGCCCTCACCGAAATGACCCGAGTCCTGCGCCCCGGCGGAAAACTCATCCTCGTCGACCACATCCGCAGCAGCACCGCCCCAGTCCGAGCCGTGCAGCGGGGCCTCGAACTATTCACCATTCCCCTCGGCGGCGAACACTTCCTACGTCGCCCCCTAGAGCACCTGCGGGCCGCGACCGACCTCGCGATCGACCATCGTGAGCGGTTCACACTCGGCCTCGTCGAACGCGTCGTCGCCCACAAAACCCCTGCCACCTGACCTGCCCTGCAGCCAAGGGGTCCGAGCGGGACACCATCACGAAAGCAGCCGCACATGACCGAATTCACCAGACGCGCCGCACTTGCCCTACTCAGTGGGGCAGGGGCGATCGCCGCACTGGGATACCTGTTGCGCACCAACAGTATTCGCATGCCCACCGGGAACGCCAACGGTCCCGGCATGATGGGCGGAGTCTCCGGCACCGACATGGATCGCTACATGACCATGTTCGCCCGCCACACCGAACTGCGCCGCACCGTGGAAAACATCCCCGGAGGCATCCGTACCACCACCGAATCCGACGCCCCCGATCTCGTCGCGCAACTGCACGCCCACGTCTCCTCGATGTATCAGCATCTCGACCAAGGCGCCGAAGTGAGCTGCATGAGTCAAAGCCTGCCCACCCTGTTCCGCCATGCAACCGACTACCAGCGGCGAATCACACTGACACCTAACGGAGTTATCGCCACCGAGACCTCCTCCGACCCCGAGCTCACCAACACCATCCGCGCCCACGCACACGAAGTCACCGGCTTCGTCACCGACGGCATGCCCGCCATGATGGGCCCGATGATGGGCGGCCGCGGAATGATGGGCTCCTGAATCGTCGCGTCAACCAGAACGCACCAACCAACCCCTAACCGGAAACACCAACAGCCTAACCTGTTTCCGATCAGGCCCGACTAGATCAGATCGCCTCAGCGGGAACAACAGTAAACATCAGAATCTGACCCCAGATAACAGATTGTGGGCCCGGGCCGCAATAACTTCGACTAATCGGCCAGGTAGACCTGGCCCACCTGATCGCTGGACCGAACTATGCGTCACGCCGCGACGTCGTCACACGAGCTGCGCCCTTCCGCCTGAACTACTCACTTACCCCAGGTGCAGGTGGGGAGTGATGATGTGAGCGATCTGGTCGGTGAGCTCTAACGGTTCCTCTGGTACCGCGCCCCAATTGGTGCCGCCTTCCGGCAGTGTGCCGGCGACGTGAAAGTGGGTGTGCGGGATGGTTTGGTGGGCGGGTGTGCCATTGTTCTGCCACACGGCTATGCCGGGTCTCGCGTAGGCGGTAGTAATGGCGTGGGCCGCGGCTTTCACACCGCGGGCCAGGGCAGCGAGCTCGGTGTCATAGAGGTCAAGAATTGATGGGCGATGGGCAATGGGAATGACGAGAAGATGGGGGAGTCCGCGCTGTTCACGGGTGACAAGCACAGCGATGTGCTCGGTACGTGCCGCGATCGTGAACGGCCGACGGCCAGCGAGGTAGTCGCAGAACGCGCATGCTGCGGTGTCGGGCATGTCAAGGGCGGACTGTTCGGTCATGACGGCCTCAACGAAGTCAGAAACGCCTGCAGCTCGAGCCGGTCGAGTTTGTCGTAGTCTTGGGGCCGCAACACAATTCGCAATTCGTCGCACACTCGGTTGGTTCGTGACGCGAACATGAATGACAAGATCGTGAACCGCAGCGAGTCTTGTGTGGGCACAATGCTTGACAACCGCGACATCCCTCCGCCGATCACCGGCATACACACTGTTCGGCCATTGGCTGTGCGCGAGATGGCCTTCCACAGTGCGTTGAGGCTGATCCACAGACCGTCAGGCGTGCCCTGAGCGTTGTTGTTCTCGTCCATTTCCGCATATGCGAGGAAGTACAGCTTGCGTGTCGGATGATTGAGGACGGCGACAGTGCCGAGTGGGTATCGGACGGTTTTGCCGGATTTGGCGATGTCGCCCGCCGGTTCGATGGAGGCGAGCGCGGCCGCTAGGTCGGCGTCTAGTCGACTGACGTCGTTGTCATAGAGTTTGTCTAGCGCGACGCCCTGCAGGCTGGTGCGCTCGATGATGTGCGGTGTTTCGGTATCAAAGGTGTCGCACGTTCCGATGACAAGGTGCTCGTTCTGCTCGAAGATGTCCCCTCTGACGATCCGGATCGTCGTGTTGGGGGTGCTGTAGGTTTCGGCGATGGGCCGTGGCCACGACCACACGACTGCCAGGATTAGCCCGGGCACGCACAGGCCGAGCAGTAGCCATCCCCACCAAGGCTGTTCGTGCAAGTTCCAGATCCAGTCCGAGACTTGGCCGATCGAGGCGATCGCACCAACCCAGACCAGAGTCCGGGCTCCGGCCTGCTTCAGGAATCGTCTGCTCTTCAGGTCGCTGAGTAGGGCGGGGCTCATATCCCCAAGCCCGAGTAGACGTGCGGCTCGTAGTAGTGAGGCCCGTTCTTTCCTGATGCTGCGTAGGCCGGTGCGTAGTCGTCGAGGGCGTACTGGATGATGGCCGGCTGAAAGGACACCGACACCGTGTAGTGGTTGGCGTCGATGAGTGGCTGCGGAATGACCGAGGTATCGATGGTCCGCTTCTTGTTGAGGTTCGCCACCACAATGGGCAGGTCGAACTCGATCGCCAGTTTGATCTCATAGGCCAGGAACGACGAGCCATTGCCGCCTTTGTACCTGGCGGTCGGGGTTCCGAGCAGAACGATCTGCTTGGCGTTCTTCATGCGTTCGCGCAGTCTGCCTCTGATGGTCTCAGGCAGACTGGTGTCGCGGGCGAGGAACAGATCGTGGGCATTGAAGAAGTTGAAGTCCATATTCTCATTGCTGCGCCACGCAGTCATGAGGCGGTAATACAGAATGTCCTCGCTGGCGAAGGCGACATAGGTTTTGTTCCGATAACTCACGGCTGAGACCCCCTCGTACGCTGATCACGCCATCGCGCGACGGCGGATACATCATCACGCATAACCAGCGGCATGGTGTCAGGTGGGGCACATTCGGCGCCCGAGGCGAACAAGACTGGCTATGGCAGCGCACCCTGTCAATGGCGTGCTGAAAGCCCTGCATGGCGCAGCGGGCAACGGGCCCCACCTCAGAAACCGGGCGCCCCGAGAGAGCCTGAGATTCTGTGCGACCAAGCACCGCGTGCGGGTATTAGCGTTGTAATCATGCGCGAGACATCCTGCTCATCGGCACTGGGCCGGCAAGTCGGGCGACGGCACCGGTCCTATGGCTCTGCCACTTGCATTGGCGGCCAACCGAGGGTCTGCGCCGCTACTGGCTCGGACACTGGCCGTGTGGGAGTCATCGACCACGTCCAGCTGGCCTTGGTCGCCGACGACGAGCCCGAACAGTCGCCATCGTGAGCAACGCGGCCGACACCATCATTACGGCGATCCTGTTCGTTGCCCTGCTGCCCGCCGTCGTTGTCGCGTTCGTTGTTGGTTTACATCTGATCATGTTGGGAGACGGTGTATCACCGGATCGCCCGCGATCGGGCTGGGGCGTGATGGTCGGTGTAGTCGGTGTGCCCCTGGTGGCGACGGCGATCTACCTCGCTGCAGCGATACTCGCGTGGCTGACTCCCGGACCTACCTTCTACATCCCGATCGTCGCGCTGCTAATAGGAATGGCTGCTGTCGTCGGCACCAGCGCACTCGCGGACTGGTGTGTGAAGCATCTGTAAGCGCGGCCAGCATCAGCTCATCAGCTGCCTCGAATGATCACCACCCAAGACTGAGACGGCCCCCGAGGAGGTTTCCTGCTATGACGAATCCCGACTTCGAGATGCGACGCCAGAAGATTCTGAAGCGTCGACGCACCATTGGCGCCGGCATCCTAGTTATTTCACCGATCCTGCTGCTGTTCGCCCTCAAGAGTTTCGGCATGTCATGGAGCACCGCGATCTTCCTCAATGTCTTGTGCTGGACGGTAGCCCTCATTCGGTGGCGCCTACGTGAGGGCACATTTCCCTGGCACCAATACCGCCGCTAATGGCGGCATACAGGTAGCGGCTGGAGTTGCCCGGGGCGCAACGCTGTCGACGCTCCTGGTCCTGTGCAATCTCGGACCACGCTGATCGGATCGCCCGGGCGGTCCACGATCACCCCGCCACTGGTGTGGTCGACCCGGCCGAGCAGCGCCGCCTAATTCTGGTAGGTCAGTCCGTCGCGCCCTGTCGAGCAGAATGGGCATGGATCGTCGCTCTCAGAGCCGTACTCAACGAACTGTGCCACCGCGCCGACGACAACCCGTGCAGTGTCGGGGTCAAGAGTCGGCAGTGCGGCACGCCCCAGCGCGTGAACGGACGCCAGCAGCGGGATGTCGGTGCCAGCGCTGCCGGTAAGGTCAACGGCAGCACGGCCATCGACAAATAGGGTGTAGGCATCGTGCTCGGGGAAACCCATATTGAGGCGCAGCACCCACCACGCTCCGTTGCGCTCCGTAGCGTACGGAAAATACAGGTATCCCGTCCGCTTCCATGACGGTCGCATGTACTGGTCGATCACGATGCCAACTCCCATCTGCCACACTGCGGCCCGGCAAGCGCACGAAGCCGCGCAGTATCAGGCAGCCTCTCGGCCTTCAGTGAGAACGTCGCGAGGCGAGTTTCTTCCTTCAACATGAGCGTGCGCCTCACCGTAAGCCAGGGCCTTGAGTGCTTCTAGGGTTTGAGCCAGTGCGGATGTACCGGGGTCTCCCAAACCTCGTCGTGGCCCACCGACCACCCAGTTGATGGGTCTTCGGTTGTTATGTCGACTCCGTCGCTTAGGTGCGCGACTTTGGTGACCCGGACCCATTGGTGGTGGGGATCAACCTCTTCGAGGCTGGGCGGTAGGCGGTCCCCTGTTTCGAGCTGGTCGCAGCGCACCACGGGCCAGATCCGGCCGCGATCGTCCCTGACGACAGCGGCGCTCTCAGCACCCCAACGTTGGTATGCGGATTGGCGTCGCATGCCTGTCGCGTTACCGATGTCAGCCCAGCTGGCGCCAAGCAGCCGTGCAACAGCGACGTTCCGGTCACGTGCGCGTTCGGCTTGTTCGATGAGCGTTGTTTGCCTTCGCAGTTGTGCTAACGCCGCAGACGGCCAGAGGTGTTCGTTCCACGTCGTGCGCAATTCATCGGTGTCGACGACTCCGGCGTCGGTGCGCCGCTCGATTCCTGGGTGTGACCATGTGCATGTGCATGCAACGCGCAGCCCTATTGCGCCGGCGTGATCTGCCGGATTCGCCGGCGCTTGGTCAAGGCGCTGCTCGTGGCCATCGGGGTGAACGGCGATCAGGGTCGCCGTGTGTGTGGTGCCATCGTCGGCGGTATAGCTCCACGTCATTTGTCTGCTCGATTCGTTTGCCAGTTCATGTTGAGGCCATGCTACCGAGAGTCGTCAGGAACGCCTGCTCCATGCGGTCGCGTGTCAGGAAATCCTTACAGGGACATGTCGCGGTCGTCGCGCCGCTCGTGTTCACGGGTGTCTGCGGTGCGCCAAACCATGTTGTGGACTCGGTGGCTGATGCGGTGTGCTTCGCGCAGCCGTTGCCGCTCGTCGATCGCGTCGCAGACCTCTGGTGGCAGGACGTCGGTGTTGTAGTGGGCGGCTTGGGCGAGTACCGGTTGGAGGTCGAGTTGTTGGGGCCGTTGGGGTGGCACGTTGGCCTCGACGCTGAGCGTGGCCGACCAGGGCAGGTCTTCGTGAAGCAGTTTGAGCAGTGCCGAGGAAGGCGATGGCGGCCAGCGTGTTTCGCCGGAATCGAGCAGCAGCACGGTGGCGCCGTGGCGTGCCGCGTGTTCGGTGATGTCGGCAATCGTCGAAGGCTCAACGTCGGCAGCGTGGTCAATGACGACGAGGGAGTTGGCGGGCAACTCCCAGGTGCCCTGGGTCAGGTTGTGCTGGGTTTGCTCGACGGTGGCGATCGTATCGGCGACCTCTGCGGTCTCGATGTCGCTAGCGGCGCTGTCAGTGGGCTGGCACCACAGCACTTTGCGGTCGCATGCTGCTGCGGCGGCGTGCAGGACACTCATCGCCGCCAGCGCCTCGCTGCGGTCGCCACCGTGCACCGGGGTGAGGGTGAAGCCGTTGGCTCCCAAGCTGGTGATGCCTCGGGCCGCCAGCGGGGGGAGGTGTTCGGTTGCCGTCGGTGAGAGCGTGAGCGAGCGCTGCGGGTCGTAGTCGCCGGCCGCCCTGAGCACCGACAGTTCGGTGCGCAAGGCATCGATGCGCTCGACAATGCGCTCGGCGCTGCGGCTGTGCGCTTCGGCGAACGCTGCGGCAGCGCTGGATTCAGCTCGGTCGAGTCCGGTGCTGATGCGGCGGCGGTGGGCGCGGGCGGCCTGCAAGGCCGCTCTGTCGGCGTCTTCGGCCTCGCGACGGGCGCGGTCGACATCGTCTCGGGTCACGATTTTGTCGGCGCCTCCGGCGGCATGCGCCCGTGCCTCGATTGCGGCGGCCAGCTCTGATTGGAAGCGCTGGGCAGGGCTGGTGGCGGGCAGCGCCATGGTCGCCAGGCGAAGTCCTGCTTGGGCCGATGCCAAATCGAGCGGATCTGCACCGGGATCGGCCTGCAGTTGCGCGATCTGGTCGCGGGCCCACGAAACACGTTGCAATGCTTCTTCGTAGGTGGCTTCGGCGTCTTGCCAGCGTCCAACAACTTCGAGGACAGCCAGTTGATACGGACGGTCAGCGTCGGCGCGGGCCGCAAGGCTGGTGAGCTTTTCCGCTGCGGCGAGCACAGCGGGGCCCTGGCCGGCGTCGATACGTGCTTTGAGCTGATGAACGTGGTCGTCGGCGGCGCGCCATGCGGTGCGCAGTTCGGCGACGTTGGCCAAGGCCGGAGTAAGTGGCTGCAGCACAGGCCGTTCGGTGGCGAGGTCATCGAAGCTGAGACCTTCGAATGCCGAATCGGACCAGTGGAGCTCGTCAAGGGGATCCGGTGGGAGTAGTTCGTCCAGATCGGCGGGGTTGAGCTCGATGTATCCGAGGCGCTCGAGCAGATCATCGTCATCGAGTACATGCTCGTCGCCGAAGCTGGGCGGTTGCGGTTGGTGCGGGTCGGGGTGGTGGTGGAGCAGTTCCTCCAGTTCGGCTGGGGTTGGCGGCTGCTCGGCTGGTGCGGGAAGGTGATCGAAGGGATGGGTGGGGGTGAACAGGTCGATGGAGTAGGTCAGCAGGCGCGCGTATTCGTCGGCGCGTAGTGGTGGCTGGTGGTCGGTGTCGAGAAGGTGTTCGCGGGCGACGTGAAGCAGATCAGACGGTGTCCAGCGTGCCGGGTCGGCTGCGTTGATCGCGGCGACCAGGCCCGGGAAGGCGGGATCGCCGGAAATCGCTTCGGCGAGTGTGGAACCGAAGATGGTGTGCAGGTCGGGCAGCCAGGCTGGGCGTAGGCCCGCGTGGGGAAGTTCGAGGGCGGCAGGAGTGAGTGTGCCCGACAGTCGCCACCACAGTGCTGCGCCTGGCATTTCGTCGGGCAGCGGACCTTGGGCTGCGGCGTCGGTGAGCAGTTGGCGCAGATTCACGCCGGTGCGTTCGATGGTGCTCAGGTGAGCAGACAGCTGCGGCCAGTACGGGTCTCGCCGCACGCGAGGGTCGATCTCGTCGACCAGGGTGTTCCAGCGGCCGGTGGGCTGTCCGGACAGTCCCAAGGCTTCGTTTGCACTGGTTTCGAGGCGGCGCTGGATGTGGCGCGTGCGGACCTGGTATTGCGGTGGGCCGGCGACGCGAGTGTCTGCCTCGTCGACATTGTTGGCCGCTCGGAAGACTGCCAGTTCGGCAACCAATCCGGGTTTTTGCGCGATAAGGGGGCGCGCCCACGCGGGGGCGGTAGTTGCGTCCCAAGTTTTCGCGGTGGTTCGGATGGATTCGGCCAGGGTGGAGACCAATTGAGCACGGGCCGAGAGGCATTCGCCCCATTCAGGGTGATCTTGGAGTTCTTGAGGTATTGAGGGCAGCCATCGCAGAGGCCCGACACCCGTGGAGTGCTGGCCGCTGCGGTCTAGGCGCCAATCCAACACCGCAGCAATATCGGCTGCGCTGTCGAGTTCGCGTTCATTAATGGCGGTGGTGAGACGCTCGTGCGGATCATCGCCCATTAATTGCAGCAGTGCCAGGTGTTTACGCAAGACCGGCCAGGCAGGATATTCGGTGAGCCCGGCGTAGATCTGTGCGGCCTGGCTCTCGATGGCCAGAACGGCGGCAGTGCCGATGAGGTGTTCGGCACCGGTGCCCAACGCGTCGGCGTAGCGGCCAGCGGCTGCTCCCAGGCGGTGGAACGGGTCGAGGGCTTCGCGGGCTTCGGTGGTGGCCGAACGTTGAGCACCGTCGCGGGCGAGCACACCTGTGAGGACATCGAGGGCGGTGTCGGGATGCAGGGCTTTGGTGGTCAGGACGCGGTGGGGGTCATCTTCTGCGGTGGACAGGTAGATATGGGTTTCGTCTTTGGCGCGGCTAGCGGCGACGTAGAGCTGCTGGCGGGTCAGCGTCTCCGAGCCGACGATGTGGCAGGTGCCGGTGACCTTGCTGGTGCCTGCGGTCGCCCCTTGGGTGGTGTCGATGGTGGCGGCGTAGCCCAGGGTGACGTGCTGGCGGACGTACCATCCGGGCAGCGTGACGGTCTGATTGGTGTGCAGTTGGGAAACGGTCAGGCTGCCGCGTGTGCCGATTTTGGTGACCGTCCAGCGGTAGCCGTTGCGCACGAAATCGCGGCCGCCACCGAGCCGCAGTCGGCGGTTGTTTTCGCGTGTTGCGACGACGTCGCCGACGGAAGCATGCAGTCCGTCCGACAGTTCGACGACTTCGCCTTGGTCCTCGGATAAGCCGTCTCCGGTGGCGTTGAGGCGGTCCAGCCGTTCCAGGCGGGCCCGCTCGTTGAGCTCTGCGACGGTCTCGTTGGTGGGTGCCAGAAGCAGCGAATCCCATCCTTTGGCGAGGTCTGCACGCCAGCGCTCGAAGGCGGTGTCTGCGGCGGTTTTTTCGGAGGCGACGTGGATTCGGTTGTTGTCGGCGTAGTAGGACAGCGCGGTGGGGTCGCCGTCGCGCAGGGCGAGGGTGACTGCGGCTTCGGCGCGCGAGCGGAACCGCATCACCTCGGTCAGGGTCACCGATCCGGCCGTGAGGGCGACATCTCGCAATATGCCACCGGCCGAGATGGAGGCGAGCTGTTTGTCATCTCCGATCGTTCGTATGCTCGCGCCGCGCTCCTCGGCGATGCGCTTGACGGTATCGAGCGCGAGAGTCCCTGTCTTGCCGGCTTCGTCGATGATCAGCAGAGTGTCAGGGCCGATGGTGTCAAACCACGTACGTGCAGGGTCATCAGCTGCAGCGTCGATGTTGCTGTCGAGCCAGACAAGTTTGTCGACGGTATCGGCGGGGATCTCGATGCCTTGTTCGTGCATGTCGTTGCGCAAGATCTGAGCGGCGCTGGCGCTTGGGGAAAGGCCGATCACGTTGCCGCCTTCCTCCATCCACGCGCGAGCCAATGTCGCCATCGCGGTGGTCTTCCCGGTGCCGCCCGGCGCCAGAGCTAGCGCCAAACGCGCCCCGGAAGTGGCCATGTGGCGGACCATTGCTTCTTGGCCGTCGTTGAGAGTTTGGCCTCGCGCTTTTTGTTCCAGTAGCGCCAGTTCGACGGCCTCGTTGCTCACTCGACGCCCGTCAAGACGCTGGGCGAAGGCAATGATTCGCCGTTCTGCAGCCTTGATTTCCGGGCTGGTGAACAGTGCTGTTCCGTGCGTGCTGTAAACGCTGGCGCCGTCTGCTCGGCGTAGCGCTTCGGGTTCGCCGAGGTCGGCATCGATGTCGCGGGCGTGGGCCACACTGTGTGGCTCACTGAGCGCCGCGGCGGCTATCGCGTCGGCCACCGTGTGGTCGGCGACGATCGAGTCATGCTTGCGCACCAGACGCAGCGCCTCGGCGTAGACGTGAGTGCGCTGCCAGGTCGAGCGCGCGCCGGAAACGACCTCGATCACCGCGGCGGCTTGGTCGTTGATCCACTCGGCGGTGACCTCGGGTCCGGCTTGTTGGCGGCCGGACAAGACGTTGGCCAACATGGCTGTCAGTTCGTCTTGGCCGCCGAGATGTTCAACGACTTGGGTGTGCCACTGCTGCCGCTGCTCAGCGTGCGAACGCGGTTCGTGCTTGGCTTGGCGTGTTTCGAGGGTCGCCCGCTGTGACAACGCAATCGCTTCCGGCGTCGTGGGTTCGCGACCATGGTCGCGTTGAAACTGCTTGGCGAGTTCGTAGTATCGGTGTTGGATCGCAGCACGCCGCGACGACATGAGGTCAATGAGGCTGTCTGGAATGCCGACAATTTCGCGCACCGGACGCTTACCGCGGACCTCGCTTTTGCGTTCGGCATAACCGATGGGAAGCCCTTCGATCATGTAGCCCTGAAAGCGGGTGTTGTACACCTCAGAGGCAGCCACCATCGACTTGAATATTGGCCGGCCATCGAGTGCGAGCCAGCGGGGGATCCCGTCAGCGCCTGTAGCGCGAACCTTCCCCGAAACCGCCACGTGGGTGTGCAGATTGGGGTCACCGGCGCGACTGTCTCGATGCGTAAATGCCGCTGCGATAAAGCCTTCAGTGTCGATCTGCGCGACGCCGCCGGTGCCGATTCGAGTGAAGGCTGCGTTGTCCTGCATGAAAGCCAGTGCGTCGTTGACGGCACGGTGGTGGCATTCCTCGATGATCTTGGCGATCGGTCTTGGTGCCACTGCCCACAGCACGCTCGCGCTCTTGTGGGGAGTGAACGTGAAGTCGTATCCCGCTACGGAGGTGGTCTTTTCGCGGGTCTCGCGGGCGATGAATCCTGCCAGTTCGCGGCTGCCTGCTGGTGGGCGCCCGTAGGTCTCGGTGAACATTTCCGTGGCGATCGTGGTACGCATTTTCGCCCTGATCTCTTCGGCGATCGGCGCGTTCCAGTGCTCGGCTTGGCTGAGGTTGTGATCGCGGTAGGCGATGGCCAGGCGCTTCTGGAGTGGGGACTGCCCGTCGTTGATGTGAAAGGGGCGGCCCAGTTTGACCGCTTCGAGTGCAGCATGTTTCGGAGTTCCTTGGGCGATCAGCTCTTTGACAAGGGCCGCGGCGTTGGGGTGCAGTCCGAGGCCGAATATCGCCTTCATCTGATCCTCTGTGACTTCCGAGCCGCGCTCGACAGTCCAAAGGTCCTCGCCGGAGACAACCATCGGGTTGCGCCCTTCAGGGGCAGTCAGCGACTCCATGCCCCGGCCGATCCATCGGCCCGGCGACTCTCCCTTTTCGGAGTAGTAAGAACTCAGTGAAGTCCGGCCCTTGTCGGTGCCGTCGGCAGCGGCCACCTGCCGGATGAGGTAGAGGTACCCGTCCCCGGCGGTGAGCTTGTGCCCGCTCATCATGGCCGCTTCACAAACTCAACGCTATGGCCGCGCCCTGCATCCGTTGTGTTCGCTTTGACCGCAGGTCAGCAGTGCGTTGTTATCGAAACGTGACCTAAGTGCAAGAGGTGTGTGGGACTTGAGCAGGCTGAAATGGCAGGGCATGGGCAGTGGGATTGAGGAAAGAGCAGGCAGAACAGACAGGGGTAGCGGGTGGATGGAGCAGGCAAGTGAAGACAGAAAAGTCATTGGGCAGCTTTACGATCCGAATATGGAGAAGACAACGAGCAAAAAGCTCGCACGCGCGCAGATTTTGGAGCGCCAGGCCGCCGCGGCGGCCGAACGCAAGGCGCGCGAACGACAGAATGCTGAGAACCTGACCGAGTTCGTGGTGGCAACCGCTAAGGCCGAGGAGGTCGACGTGTGGCTGGCCGAACGTATCGAGAAAGCCAATCGAGACGCGGAGAAGCGCCGCAGGGCCCACATTGCCGCAGCAGGAAAAGCGCTGCAGGCGATGCGGTTCCGCGGTGAGACCCTCAGCGGTATTGCCGCCCAGGCCGGCGTCACGACAGCGAAAGTGCGGGAGTACTTGAAAGCGGCGGCCGCCGACGGCGCAACGCAAACTGCGGAAGCCGTAGTGTCAGAACCCGAGGACGGCTCCCAGAGCATGCCCACTGAGATCGAGAACACAAGCGATGGAGCTGAGCCGGCCTCGCTGACGCTGGTTGCCCAATAGTCAAGCGCTTGCAGGTAGTAGGCCAACAGCGAGGACCAAGACGGTGGGCACGAAAAGTGGTGGCAGTCGGCGGTGGGAACCGCTGCCGTTAACGGTGGACCCGGCCGCCGACCGGATAGAGATCGAGCGGTTTCGATCCAAGGTCATCACGGGCCCGCGCATTGAGGATTGCGCCATCTACACGGGAGCGCTAAGCGAGGGATACGGGGTGTTCGCAATCCGCCGTGCTGGCCGCGTTCGGATGGTGCGAGCAGCACGGTACGCGTTGGCGCTGGCCCTCAACGGCGACACCCTGCCCGCTGATGTGCGAGCCTTACACCAGTGCGACAACCCGGTCTGCGTGCGCACGGTCGACGCTGGCGACATCGTCAGCGGACTGGCGTTGCACGTGGTTGCCGGGGACCAGCGCGAGAACATGACGCGGATGGCGCGCATGAAACGCGGCGGTGGCCGCCCGACCATCGTCAGGCGTGGAGCTGGTGTGCATGAACGGGTTACGCGCGCGTTGGCGTTGCGGGAAGCTGTGCGCCACGGATGGGATGACGAGGCCGTCGCTGCGATCCTCTTGGGTTCCTCAGAACCGACGTTGTGGTGAGGTAACCGCGACAGGTGATCTGCCATGACCGGGAGCATGGGCCCCTTGGGCACATGTTCCTATCTGGAAGTCGTCATCGGCTGGATCCGGGGGTGAGTTGATGGATGTTGGTGTTTCACCACGCTGGTGCCACGGAGCGGCGCCAGCGTGGCATCATTCGCAGCCCAGATCACAGTCCGAGGACTCGATGCGCAGCGAAAGCGCTTCGCGCAGTTGGTCGAATTCGGACTTGGTTGGCACAGCCAGGTTGTTGAACCAGTTGCCGTCGGCTTCCTTGATGTCAAGAACTGCATAGTAGTCGCGACTGCCCGGAGCGGCCTGGTCGTTCATGTCGCCGGGAAACGCTTCGTGGGGTAAGCACAAATCAGCTTCTCTGAGGCGGCCTAGAAGCGCGTGGACAGCGTGCTCGCCTGTGGCTTCCAGTGTGGCGGTGTAGGAAATCGCGTCGCCGTGGCAGCACCCGCGAAATGCTCCGAGCGAGTTGGCTTGAAACGTGGGAGTCATCAGCATGTCTTTCCTTTGCAAGACCGCGGTCGAAACGGTCATCGATTCATCCTTTGACAACCCGCGAATCGAATGTTGTCCGTGCCGTTCGCGGTGTTTGATCGGTCAGGTTCAGGGGTGGTCGAGACTGCGGTAGTAGGCATCGGCCATCTGAGACAGAATCCACACCGTCAGCTTCGGGTCAGATGGATCTGCGGAACTGTCGAGATAGCCGTGCAGCCAGCCATCGACGATGTACTCCTGCCGGATCCAGGTGGGGAAGTCGTGAATCTGCAACTGGGCCAGTGTGGACGCGGCGCGGTCGAGCTGCTCATGGTCGATACCGTTGGCGGCCGCGGTGGCATACACGTCGGTCACAGCTTGACCATCGTCACGTGCGTTCAGCAATTGTGCCGCGAGCTCAAAGGTGTAGGGCCGGTTGTACGGCGACATCAGGTGGTCCTCTCGTAATCGGGTTCGATCGTGGCGTTGCCGGCAACCGTAGGTGTGCGGGCCTTCTCGTCAAGCTGGATCAGATTGAACTGGGCATGGGCGCTTCGACTGGGTGTAAGAGCGTGTAGGTAGGTGTCGGTGACTTTGGCGTGCGTCTGCAATGCCTCACGCGCGGAGTCGAAGTCGGCGTGAACTGTGATGGTGGTCGCGTCATGGTGGGCGATGCGCAGCTTGTGCATGGTTGGCCTGGTCCATTCAACGGGCTCGTCAGTGGGGCGGGCTAACGGTCATAGAGGGTGAGTTGCGCTGCGGCGCGTTGGGCGTCTTCGTGGTTGTCGGTGCGCGCGGCGTAGATCGTGAATTCGAATTCGTAGTCGTCGATGTCTTTGTCGGTCCAGTGCTCGGGGGTAGAAGCTGCTGTCGCCCCCAGAACGTTCAGGGCAGTCTTGCGGACGTTTACCGCGGGGGCACCCAAAGTCTCCGCAGGAGCAGAAGGGACCGGAGAGTTCTTCCCAGGAGTACGTCTGGCCATCGTCGGTGCCGGAGGCCTCGTCGTCGCAAACACCCAGGATGATCTGGTGACCGCGAAGCGTCGGGCCCCACGGGTCGCTGTCGAGCGCAACGGTCGACGCATCGGCTAGGGCCCCTGGTTCAGGGGTAGTCATGCCGAAACCGCCACTGCGCTGCCCTCGAACGTTGCATCTTTGACGAGTGCCTTGATCCGTTCGGGCCGGAAACCTGACCAGTGCTCGTTGCCGGCCACCACGACGGGCGCCTGCAGGTAGCCCAGGCTCATCACGTAGTCGCGGGCCTCGACGTCTGCGGTGATGTCGACCTTCTCGAACTCGATGCCCTGCTTTTCAAGCGCCTTGTAGGTGGCATTGCACTGCACGCAGGCGGGCTTGGTGTAGACGGTGATGGTCATTTGCGACTCCTCATGAAGTGAATAGAGAAAGCACTCCTCGTATTCCTCCATATTAATACGGAAACGGCACTTATGCAATAGCTGTAGCAAATTAAAACCAGTCATTTTGACTTTATTAGCCTCGATGGCTGTTTGGTAATTCATCCGCTTTCGCAACCATTATCGCGGAAGGTGCGGCGCTCTCTCTATTCCATGCAATTACTCTGCCCGGCAACTGTTTAGCCTCACATTTGATTCGAGCTGGCTGCGGCGATGACGCTCCATAAGCGTTCTCGCTCGCGATCCTGAAGATTCGAGTGCCACCGCACGTAGTGCTGCGATAGTTGCGATATAGCAATGTCGTGATGATGGGCGTCAGTAAAATTACTCCGGATCACTCCAGGGTGAGTTTCCGAATGTCAAGACGCCATTACAGCTGGTCGGTGCCCGAGGTGAGGGTAACGGGAGGTGGGTCAATTCCAGTGCTCGATGCCAACGCTGACCCGGTGTCGGCCGTCTGCGTCGGTGTGGTGCTGTTCGTGGCAGGCAAGGGAGCGCAGTGCGGTGGCGACGAGGTCTGGTAGTTGGCCGGCAGTGGCGGTTTCGTGGGTGACGCTGGCAAGCCATACGAAGGGATCGGCGGTCGCGGTGCGGGTGTCGGTCGGATAGATCGCGATGTGCCAGCCAACGTGGACGTTGTGGGTTTCGAGGGCGAGACGTTGGGCCAGGGGAGTGATGTTGGCGGAGTAGTCGCTGATCCATAGCCAGTCGCCGGTTTCCAGCCGGGATCGAAAGTACGCGCAGCGGCCGCCGGCGTCGACCACCTGGAGTGCGATGCCGAAGCGGTGGTGGATTTCGTCGAGGATGGCGTCGAAACCTCGACTGTCAGCGTGCCCGGCGTTACCTCCGTCGCGGGCTCGGCGGCGCATTGACCGCCCGTGGGTCAGCACGGTGGCCGTCCCGTGATCTGGCAGCGGGTGGCGTGGTCGGGCACCAGGTGCCCGACGATGTCATCAGCGATGTCGACGAGCTCGGTAAGCAAGTCGCGGACTTGCTCGTCCCGGGCGGCGCCGAGGTGGTCCTGGCTACTGCGCAGGTCGCAGAGCTCGTCGCGCAGCGGGAACCAGTCGGCGAGCAACTCGATGACGGGGCGAGTGATGTGGTGGCCGGCGGCGGGCATGATCGGGCCTTTCGGGTAGTTAGGCAGAGGGTGGTTGTGGCGTTCACCGGAGGTGGGGGACGGGTGGTCTCCCCACCTCCGGGAAGGGTCAGGACAGGAGGCGTATCGCGTGACCGCCGAGCCATTGGGAAACGTTGCTGCTGACTGCGTTGCCGAAGCCCATCGTTTGCTCAGCTTTGTTTCCCATCGCCCGGTAAGTATCCGGAAAGCGTTGGGCCCGAGCGTGCTCACGGGGGGTGAGCATCCGGAAACGGCAATCTGCGACGTCGATCGTCGATCCAGAGACAAGTCCGGCCGAGTCGCGGGTGGACACGGTGTGCAGGGGTTCGCGGGTGGTCTTGGCGGTGCCTTTGCGGAACGGTATGACCAGGCTGATCGGCGGCTGCTGCGGGCAGGTGGCGTTGGGCGGGACGGTCAGGGCCTGGTGGCCGCCACCTCCGGATCCTGTGGTGACCGTCGCCAGGGGGTCGCCAATGCTGGTCGCGTCGGCGTGATTGCGTAGCACCGTGATCCACGGTTGCGGGGTGAACAGGCCCTCGGTGTCGCGAGTGGTACGGGCCCGCATCGGGACATTGGTGGTGATGGCGGTGTCGTTCCAGGTTCCGCCAGCGGGTACCAGCATCGGGGGTACGGCCATGCCGTCGCCGATCTTGGTCGAGCGTGTCGGCATGGGTGCAGCCGATACCGGGTAGGACCGTGAGTCTCCGTCGGCGCCATGGTTGGTCGCGACGATGGTCGGTTCGGCGAACATTTCGATTCCGGCGCGGATGCGTCGCATCGTGGAGGCGGCCAGCGCTTTGCGGCGGTCACCGATCCTCTCGCCCAGGTTGGTCCAGTCGATGGCAGCGGCCGCAGGCAGGACGAACGGTTCCACGATGCTGTGGCGGCAGGAGGCGTTTGGGCAGCGGTACACGTACTGCTGGCGGTACTTGCCGATGCGGCGGCGGTCGGGGCGCTTCCACGATTGGACGGCAGGGTTGACGGCGTCGCACAGGGGGCACCAGGCCAGCGGGCGGGGCCGAATCTCGTCCATCGGCACGCCTTTACGGGCGAACAGGAAGTACATGCGGTCGCGCCACTGCGGGGCGAACGGGTTGGTGTCGTCACCGATGTGGGCCGAGGAGACGGACACGAACTGGTGGCTGTATCCGAGGGTGTCCATGGCGGTGAGCCAGACGTCGAACAGTTCCCAGCGGGCCGCCTCGACCACGTTCTCGACGAAAACCATGTCGTATCGGTGCACTTCGGTGGCCCGAACGACATCCCAGAAGGTGGCTCGGGTGCGGTCGCGGCCGGCCGAGGGGACGTGGCCCTCGTCTTCGAGAAGCGACAGCTGAGTGCGGGGCGCGGCCGTGCCGCCCGCAGGTGAGAGTTCGGTGCAGATCGGCGATGCCCACAAGATGTCGGTCTTGGGCATGCGGCGCATGTCGTAGTTGGAGACGTCGGCGATGACGTGGTCGGCACTTGGGAAATTGAGCGCATGGGTGGCGATCGCCAGATCCCAGTGATTTGCTCCGAGCGCCAATGTGAGTCCCGCGTTTTCCAGGCCGATGCTCGACCCTCCGAAGCCGCAGAAGATGTCGGTGTAGGTGAGCCCGGTCGGCTCTCCGCTGGGGCGCCAGTCAGAGTTTGCTGATTCCAGGGCGGCGCAGATGTCAGCGAACTGTTCTGCGGTGAGAGCGGGAGCGTCCACGATGTTCATGCGATTACCTCACGGGGGAATGGTGCGAATGCGGGGGCACTTCTTGATGTTGTCTATAGTCTACATCTACTGTTGCCTATAGGCAACACCTGGATGCTTCCTGGTGGTTCGATTCGTATCGCGTGAGTCATGTTGTTGCGCAGTGCGCTTGGGGGCTCTCGATACTCAGTCGGCGCGGAGCTGGTGTAGGTCACGACAGTGCGGGCCACGACTTCCACACACCCGGCCAGGAAACCCTGGCACTGCGCTTCAGGGGGGTGGCCCACTGACGGGCCTGGTTCTCGTTGGGAGCTTGTGTGATCTGTCCGCGCTTGGTGGTCACGTAGTCGCGCAGCCAGCGCACTCCCCATTAGGTGCGTTCGACACGTTTGCCGCGCTCGGCCTCGCCGGGGAGGTCGAACAAAGGAAGGGTCATGGCGTGACCGTGAAGAGTTCGAGTTGGCCGACCGGTAGCAGTCCGGGCATCACCTCGTAAGGACGGTAGAGCCCCGAAGCGCCGTCGCCGAATTTCACGTTCACGTGGTTGGAGGTGATGTCTGCCACCACACCGGATTTCACAGTTCCCGGGCCGAGGACCACCTTGACGTGCTGGTCGATGCTGAATTCATCCAGTGACGTAGCGCAATGGCCGGCGCATCCATTGTCGGCACCGTCCAGGTCGTCCTCGACCATGATGAATCCCAGTGCGCGATCGAGTGCACGGTCTTGCCACTCCTGGATCCGGCGCAGCTCGCGGTGGTGGGCGTCGACTTCCGCGTCGGTCGGGTGGTACCTGCCGCCGTAGATCGGATCACCTTCGTTGCGTCGGTGGCATTCGGCCTCTCGGCCGCAGCGGCACCAGTCGCGTCGGATGTTCTCGGCGTTGAGTGCGCGACGCACTGCGCGGAGTTCGTCGGTGACGTCCTGGGGCAGGCTGCGAGCATACCGGTTAAGTTGCGCGGTAGTGACTGTCACGGATTTGACTGGCGGCCTTCCGATGTCGGTAGTCCACCACGGAGACACGATTTTTCCTCTGCCGCAGGTGTAGCCGTTAGCTAGCCATTCGGGTCCTCCGTCGATACAGTGCCCGGTGCTGCTAGAGAGGCGTGACATCAAGTCCGCGACACCGTCAGGCCCGAGCAGGCAGTCACACATTGCCCATCCGCCGATAGAGCGCAGCAGCCACCGTTGGTCCTCGCTCAACGTCGGCCTGGCCATCACGCATCACCCCTGCCGGAACTGCAGGTGTCACAGCACGTGCACTCCGCGAGGTGGGCACGTGCGGAGCCACTTGTGGAGCGTCCGTGAGGATTTCGAGCCGTCGTCGTAGCCATGATGGGCGAAGCCCTCCTTCTTCTTCTTCCAATGTCAGCGTGTTGCCTATAGTCTACCTTCACTGTAGACTATAGGCAACATCAATGGAGAGGCGCGATCCCAGATGAGCAGCACCGTAGCCGAATTCACACCACGCCTAGCCGGGCTGAACGACGATGAGCGGACACCGACGGTGTGCGTCTCTTTCGGCATGGGACTGGACAGTTCAGCGTTGCTCGCGCGGTGGCTGACCGACCCATCCAGTCGCGACTTTGCACTCGAAGATATGGTTGTCCTCACCGCGATGACCGGCCACGAGAGCGCAGCCACCATCAGCGCGGTGACCCGTCATCTGTTGCCGCTATTGCGAGCCCACTCCGTGCGGTTCATCCAGATCGCACGCAGTCAACGCAAGACCACCCGAGTCGGCGACGGCGTAGTGGTCCTAGAAGACTCTCGGTTCCCCCGCGAACTTCACGCCAAAGGCCTTTACACTCTGGGCGACGAAATGCGTGCGGCAGCAACACTTCCGCAGCGCGGGGGCGCCAGGTTGTGCTCGGTCCACTCTAAGGGAGACCTATTGGATCCGGTGATCGCCCGGATCACCAGGGGTCGGCCATACCGGCACGTGATTGGTTTCGAAGCCAACGAACGGGCCCGGGCCGACAAGGATCGCCTCTTCGATAGCGCGCTGCGGACCGGCTGGTATCCATTGCGTGATTGGGGTTGGACCCGAGCGGATTGCCACGACTTCGTCGTCGACACCTTTGGTGAGTCGATTCCCAAGTCCTGCTGCGGGTTCTGTGTCTTCGCGATGAGCACTGCCAGCGGGCGAGCGGCGACGGTGCAACGGTACCGGCAGGAACCGGAGCTGGGCGTAGAAGCACTCGTGCTCGAGCACTTGGCGCGAAGCATCAACCCGTCTCAAACACTCATCGAGGGCAGCAGCGCCGCTGACCTGGTCGCGACCGCAGGACTGACAGAAGTGCAGCAACGTTTCGAGATCCATCTGGCCACATGTGACTGGTCACTGTATGAGGTGCGGCGGCTGGTGCGTCCTGGCCGCAGCGGCGGGAAGGGGCTCACCGCGCGGTCCCTGCGCGTCACTGCCACTGGCTCACGAGACCAGATGGCACGCAAGCTCGCGTGCCAACCAGGAAGACGTGTGCAGGGCGCCGACGGCATCGTGCGCCACATTCTGCGCGACCGAGCGACCGACTCGTCCAAGGTCGATCACCTCTATGTCGCGGCGCCGGCCGGCGGCCTGGACAAGCAGCGCCCCGGTTTCGAACAGTGGTGGCAGGAGGTCACCGGCGATGCACTGTTCTGACATCTCCCCAGACCCGTCAGCGCTTGTAGACTATGAGCGACAAGAATGCTGGGATACCGACCAGAGGACGTTTGTGGGTGCCACCGGAGATTTTGACGAGGCAGCAGTGCAGGCGCGCGTTGGCGCAAACATCAGGCTCCGGCGCGAAAAGGTCGGTCTGAGCCAGGGTGCGCTGGCCGAACGCGCGGGCATCCATCGGACGTTTCTCAACCAGCTGGAGAACGGTCACCGTGGGTGCACCGTCACTGTGCTGGCTCGGCTGGCCATAGAACTTGACACCAGCGCCTCGGTGCTGGTGCTTGACATCGTGTAGCCATGGCAGACGGGCATGCCCAGGAGCGAATCACCGTCTCCTCATTGGCGTTCAGGGATTTGCCGGCTGGCCCCGCAGAGCTTCGTGAGGAGCTACCGCTCGTGGCCACCGTGCTGCGGGTCATCCCAGGGCCACAAGGCCGAGGCGAATTTTGGTGCGCCCGGCTCGAACGTCCCGTCAAGTACCGAATTGGGGATGCGTTCGACACTACGCGTTGCCAGGCGGAGTTCCTCGGTAACGACAGCGCGGGTCCGTTTCTGTGGATCCAAGTCATTGTGGTGAGCGCACATCACCCTGGGCAGCGGATACAACCAGGAATCACCACCGGCATGCAGGTAGACGTCGCCTATGTCGTGGACCTCACGCTTGGGCAGGACAGCGCTCTCGATCCGGCAAAGGTTGACTACGCTGGTATCGCCATCGTCGACGACCAGCCAGGGCTGCTCGCTGTTCGTGCCGGTCTCATCGACCGAGTGCAGTCGCTGGTCTCAGCGCTCAAGGAGCTCTCTGGCCAGGAGCTGGACGACTACGCGCCTCAACCTTTGGGCCCCAACGCCGTCCAGGGCGACAAGGTGTACGCGATCACCTCTGCCGATCTGCGCTACTACGACGGATCGGACGACACAGGCCAGGGCTGGCGGTCAACAACAGACCCCGACGAGCTGTTGTATTGGATTGCCGATGACCTCGCGCGCCACGCCGCGTGGGGATGGACTCAGCGCACTCCGTCCGCGGCACGCATGGACCAGCATCTGCTTCGGGACTTGCTCTGGATTCCGCAGTGGCTATTGCTGTTGACCGCGCTGGATCCGAGGTGGGCACAACGCACACGCCTCAGCATTCTCGGCTAAAGCAGCGCTGGCCCCTCGTCGAAGTGGCCGACGATAGTAGACCTCGGTGTCAGAGGATGTGCGGCGTCAGGCAGGCCACACAGCCGTCCACGCTACCTCCGTGGTAGTGCTTGTGTCCCTTGCAACCAGAGCGACCATTCGGCCAAGTGCGACATCGTGTACTCGCAAGCTTCCTCAACCAGGCTGGGCGGGTAGGCATGAGCCAGAAAGGCCGTTCGACGACACCATTTCGTTGTGGTGCCAGGATGTTTGAAAGCAGTGAACTCGGTTCACAACGCAGGGCTGGTTGGGCTGATCGGTGCTGGGGATCCACCCGACAGATTCGAGAAGGCGGTCGACGGTGTCCAGGAACTGTTCGGGGAGCGCAGGTCCGAAGCTGACCAGCTCCGATACCGCCAGCGCTGCTGTGGTGTGTGCGACCCACCTCGGTGCGGGGACGACGTCGATCGCAATGAGAACCCGGGCCCCTTCGCCGACGGCGCGGAGCCGATCGATCACGCCTGCCAGGTGCAGCAGTTCGCCGGGCCGATGGGGACCGAATGCGCTCTGTGCCTGGTTCAGCCAGTGAACAAGGTTGATGTCAGCCCACATTCGGATATCACCGAAGCCGGGAGAGGCGCAGCATCCGGCTCGCGGGGGCCACATGGTGTCATCGTGACGGGGAAACGCGTCGGCGAGAACGACCTGGCGCGCCAGTGGCTGAGGAACCCCGAGCGCTACCAAGCGTTCGGGCACCGCATTCGCCGAAGATGACCGGCCAGAAACATATCCGTGGGCCGTGAGGATGGGCAGCTGGTGCATTGTCGCTACTTCTTGACTGAGTCGACGTGGCCGTTGCAGGGAGAGCCCCAGATGCCGCGATGTAGTTCTTGGGCCTCGTGTTCAGCCGCGGCGATCTGGGGCTGAAGGCTCACCGGACGGTGGTTGAAGACGTAGTTTCGGGCGATGCCGGCTCGTGCAGCTTCGATTGAGTAGTTCCATCCGTCTGAGCGCTGTATGTAAGCGAGGGTGCGACCGTACTTGTCGTGCGGGTCCAAAGTCGGATCAGAGATGATGGCTACTCGATGTCCGGTCAGCATACGGTCGGCATAGTCAGCGGCTTCGACGGCTCCGCATCCAACAGTCCAGCCTGGCTTGTGCAATTCGGGCGTATCGATTCCGGCGATCCTGACGCGCAGGCGGCCGCGGTGGTCGTCGCGCACGTCGACCGTGTCACCGTCGACGGCACGCAGAACGGTCGCGGTCGCCGGCTGGGGAGGTGGGTCTGCGGGCGCCTGCGGGGGCAGGCTGCATGCCACGGCAACGGCAACGATGGGTACGGCTGCCCCTGTTCGCCTGATGGCCGAGATCGCCGGGCTGGGGTGCCACCACGTTGCGCTTTTGGTCATATTACGCATAGTAAAGCACTCGTGAACGATTCTAAAGCAGTCGTCTTTGACTTTGACTGCTGATTCGGGAGTCGTTTGATCACGAACTTCGGAGTCGGTGTTGTCGCGGCGAAGTCGTTGACT
>NZ_LZSY01000196.1 GCF_001665625.1 Mycolicibacterium peregrinum
GACTTCACCGGCACCGCGCGACTCGTGGACCGCTTCGAGCAGCAGCTGCCGGACTGGTCGACGGCCGATGTGCGGACCCTGCTGGCGAAGTTCGGGCTGCGGGCCGATCACGTCGAACGCCCGGTGGACGAGCTGTCACCGGGGGAGCGCACCCGCGCCGGCCTGGCGTTGCTGCAGGCACGTGGCACCAATGTGCTGGTTCTCGACGAGCCGACGAACCATCTGGACCTGCCCGCCATCGAGCAACTCGAACAGGCGCTTGAGGCCTATGACGGTGCGTTGTTACTGGTCACGCATGACCGCCGCATGCTGCAGAACGTTCGGTTGGACCGCCGGTGGCTGGTCGACAACGGGCGTGTCGCCGAGTTGTAGCGCTGGCGTCTGCCGATATCCACGAAGGCGTCGGCGATCCATGGTTCTGCGGTTTGGCGATGTGCTCGCGGGGGAATGCAGCCCGGATCGCAATGTCGGGCCGAGACCCAGGACCGGCCGAAAGGACACGTAATGACCACCGACTACGACGCGCCCCGCCAGAAGGAAACCGAAGAGTCAGTCGACGAGTCTTTGGAAGCGTTGGCCGGTCGAGGCAACGATGCTGCCACCGACGTTGACGAGGCCGATGCGCTCGATGACTTCGAACTACCAGGTGCCGACCTTTCCGGTGAGGAGTTCACCGTGCGGGTGGTACCGAAGCAGGCTGACGAGTTCACCTGTTCGAGCTGTTTTCTCGTCCAGCACAGTCACCGCCTGGCCAGGGGCGGACCCGACAATCCGGTCTGCGTCGACTGTGCCTGATCGGCGGTCGCCGCCGTGACCGAGTCCGTGCAGTATGCGCCGGCGCGCTCGGCCGACGTTTTCGGTGACCGCACGGCGCCGACGCTCGTCTTGTGGCACGGCATGCAGACCGATGCCCGCGCCGCCGTACGCCCGATTGCCGAGCTGGTGGCCAGACGCGGTTTCGGTGTCGTCGTGCCCGATTGGGATTCCCACGCTCCTGATGGGGGCCGATCAGACCTGCTGCGCTCCGTGGAGTTCGCCCACTCCTGGGCCGTGGAACCTGACCATCTCGCATTGGCCGGGTGGTCGTTGGGTGGTACCGCGGCCGCTGGACTCACCATCCACGCCGCCCGGTTCGGCGCCGCCATTTCTCATACGGTGTGCCTGGCCGGCGCCTTCATGGCGACGGACCCGATCTCGGGTGAGCAGTTGGCATCCAGCCTTTCCGCCGATCGGGTGGGTGCGTCTTTTACCTTGCTGCATGGTGTCGGCGACGACGTCGTCCCGGTCTCGGTGAGCCGCACGTTCGCTGCCGAACTCGAGAAGGTCGGGTGGCCGGTCACCCTCGTCGAGCTACCGGCTGATCACGCCACGATCGCCGGTACCAGGTACGACGCTTCGCGAGATCAGTACGTGCCGGCCGAGGATGCCGAGACGCTGCGGACAGCTGGGCTGGTAGCCGACCACATCGCCGCTGCGCTGCTGCACCCGTGACACCGGACGGCAGCGGTCCGCGCCGGCCTGCGCTCAGCCGGAGTCTTGGTTCACGTCAGGTTCGGTCAGCTCCGGCGCGATCTCTCGTGTGGCCATCCCGCCTTCGCGACCGTGATCGGTAGGCCCTGGAGGTGGTTCCTTGGCATCGTCGGCGCTCTCGTCATGGGGCTTGTCTGAGCTGGGCATGGCGATTGGCTACCCACAGTCGCGGGTTCCAATCCGTCCACGGCGCTGATTCGACGGCCTAATTCGGGGGAACGCTGAGCCAATGGCTACTTATCGTGTACTCAATCCCAAGGGCGAGGTCGTCGACACCAAGGACATCGAGAGTGCTGACGACGCCCATGCGTGGTTCGTCGACCAGAAGGCGGAGCCGGAGTTGGGCTGGCGCATGGAAGTGCTCTCGGCCGACGGTGACTGGGCGTTCTTCGATGACAGCGAAGGCGACCGCAAATACTGACCACCGAGGAGAACGTTCCCTTCATCGTGCTGCTGGCGCTCGTTCTCTACGCGATCTATCCGCAGATCGATTACCTCACGCGGCGTGCCGGTGTGGGCGATGACAGCCGGGTGCCCACATCACTGTGAGCGTGCGCCGGCCGTCCGCGGCTCCAGATGCTTGGCCCACCCCGACGCGCACACGGCCGTGCAGACAATCGCCAGTGCGCCAACGAAAGTCAGCATCTCCGGATAGCTGAACCAGTGCGCCAGCGCAGCGAGTACCGCGGGCAACAGGAACCCCAGATAGGCCAGCGAGTAGTAGACCCCGGAGATACCGGCGAGCTCGTCGGGCGGGGCAATGCGTTGGATCTCAAGCAGACCCGACACGATCGCGATGCCGTAGGCACTGCCGAGCAGCATCGCGACCAGCGGCGCGACGAGCGCTGAGTGTGTGACAGCGGTGGCCACCGCGGCGAAGATGCCCAGTGCCATCAACGCCATCGACACCACCACGGCGCGGGAGCTGGACACGTCGTCGAGCCGGCGCGCGACGGGTTGGATCGCCACGCCGCAGCCCAATGTCAGCACGGTCAACCCCACGGTGTACAGCAGCGCCCAGGACCCGAGCTGGTCGGCGACCAGCGCCGGCACCACGGCGTACGCGATGGCGGCCGAGCCAAAGATCCACGGTGCCATGGGAACAACCACATGTAGGAACCGGCGATGGCCGGCTGCAGGCACTTTCAACCCGTCGAGGAAGGGCCGCGAGGTCGTGCGGGACCGGGTCTCGACGGCCCGGTTCCACACCGCCCACACCACCGGCACGCACAGGGCAGCGTGGACCAGGTAGGTCAGCACCAACGGCAGCGGCGCGTACACGGTGAGCAGTCCGGCGCACAGCGGCCCGACGCCGAAGCCCAGGGACAGGCAGATCGAGGCGCGGCGCGCTCCGGCCCCGGCGGAAGCATCGTTGTCGAAGGGTGGCCTGGACAGTTCAGCGATCCACGCCGAACCGACTGCCATCGCGATGCCGACCGCCACTCCGCTGAACAACCGGCCGACGAACAGGGCCGGGAAGCCCCAGTAGTCGCCGACGGCCAGTATGAGACTGCCCAGCGCGGCGCTGATCACGCCGGCGGCCATCACGTTGCGTCGACCGTGGCGGTCCGACAGCGTCGAGGCGATCAGCAGCCCCGGAATCAGGCCGAGAACGTAGGCGCCCAACAGGATGTCGACGTCGACCCGGGTGTAGCCGGAGTGCTGGGCATAAGCGATCAGCAGTGGGGTGAATTGGTTTCCGCCCCAACCGATGCAGAAGACGGCGACGGCGACGGCGAGCCATGGCTGCATGCGTCGCCGGCGCCGGGCGGGCACCTCGACGAATTCCGTTGCGACAGCGGTCATGCCAGCACCACCCGGTAGGTCGCTTCCAGGTGGGACAGGAGGGCACCCTCGAAACCGGGGACATCACGGCGGCCGATGGCATCGGCCAGATCCGCGTGTTCGCCGATCAGCTCGGTGAGCCGGGCGGAGTCCGATCGGGCGGCGCCGGCCATCATGCGGCGCTGCCGATCGCTGAGTGATCCGTAGAAGCGGCCGGCGATCGAATTCCCGGCGACCTGCACGATCCGGCGGTGAAACGCATCGTCGGCGGCGGCGAACTGATCGGCGTCACCGATCGCGGCGCCGTGGCGCTGCCGTTCGACCAACTCGGTCAGCTCACCGAACAGAGTGTCGATGGACTCCGATGACCGGCACAGCCGGCGCACCGCCGCGGTCTCCAGTGCCAGGCGCATCTCCAGCAGGTCGGTGGCCTCTTGGGCGGACACGGGGACGACGACGGCGCCGCGTCGCGGCATCAGGTCCAGGAAGTCCTCGGCGGCCAGGCGCAGAAACGCCTCGTGCACCGGCGTCCGGCTGACCCCGAGCTGCGTCGCCACCTCAACCTCGCTGAGCAGCTGCCCGCCGCGAAACTCACCGGAGAGGATCTGGTCCTTGGTCATCCGGTAGACGCGCTGGCTGTTGCTCGATTTCTCGTCCTGGCCCACGGAAGACCACTGTACCCCTTGCATGCAAGGGGTGTGGCCAGGTCAAACCCTAGAACGGGCTGCTGTTGGCCTGATGCTTGGACGCTTCGGGACGGGGCCCGAACCGCCGGATGTACTCCTCGTGCTTTCGCTGGTCCTTCTTGTACTGGATCTCGTCGACCAGATTGGGGTCCAGGCCGTGCTGCGCCAACCGGTGCCGGCGCCAGATCTTGTTGAGCGCGAGCGCCATCAAGATGGCCCAGATGTAGATCGGCACGGTCATCTCGATGTGCACATAGAGCGAGGCGGGCAGAAGCCAGAGCGGCGCCAGTACGAACAGCGGCGGGATCGCCATCCGGATCAAGTGCCGCCGCACGGCGCCATGGTCGGCAAGGTCGTGAGCCACCCACTCGCGCATGGAATCGGGCAACCGCTTGCCGTAGCAGTAGGCGACGTATTGAAAGAAGTTGGGACGGTCTTTGGTTTTCTGGCCGGCCATGAGGGCTCCTGGTGTCAATCGGTGAGTGAATTGGCCGCCAGTGCAGCCACGTTGATGCGGGTCAACACCCGATGCAGCTCTTCGAGTTCGGCGATGTCGACGCCCAGGCGCTCCACCACCGCGGGTGGGATGGCCAGAGCCCGTTCACGCAGGGCGATCCCGGCCTCGGTGAGCTCGACATCGGTCGCGCGTTCATCCCCGGCGCGGCGGCTGCGGGTGAGCAGGCCGAGTGCTTCCAGCCGTTTGAGCATCGGCGAGAGCGTCGCCGAATCCAGCTGCAGCGCGGAGGCGATCTCTTTGACCGACAGCGGCGGAGTGCCGCCGGAATCGGACCGCTGGTGATCCCACAACGCCAGCATCACCAGGTACTGCGGATGGGTCAGGCCCAGTGGCTCCAGCAGTGGCCGATACACCGCCAGCACGGCGCGGTTGCTCACGGCCAGCGCGAAACAGACCTGCCGCTCGAGCGCCAGGGGGTCGGCGCTGAGCTGCACAGGGGGCGCGGCAGACGCTTCAGATACTGCGGTCATACTTAGAAAGTACCCTAATAGTTAGGGTACTAACAATGTCTCGACGGTCACATGCTCACACGGTCAGTGCGCGCGCTTGGCCAATCGTTCGGCGTTGTCGATCAGGATGCTGCGGCCCTGAACGCGGATCCAGCCGCGCTGCGCGAAGTCCGACAGCGCCTTGTTGACCGTCTCGCGCGAAGAGCCGACGAGTTGGGCGATCTCTTCCTGGGTCAGCTCGTGGTCGACACGCAGCGCGGTGCCATCGCGGCTGCCGAACCGTTGCGCCAGGTAGAGCAGTTGCTTGGCGACCCGGCCCGGCACATCGGTGAAGATCAGATCGGACAGGTTGTCGTTGGTGCGGCGCAACCGGCGGGCCAGCACGCGCAGGAGCTGTTCGGCGATCTCGGGCCGGTCGGCGATCCAGCTCCGCAGCACGCTGCGGCTCATCACGACCGCCTTCACCTCGGTCAGAGCGGTCACGGTCGAGGTCCGCGGCCCCGGATCGAAGATGGCGAGCTCGCCGAACATGTCCGACGGACCCATCAGTGTTATCAGGCTCTCGCGACCGTCCACGGACTTGCGGCCGATCTTCACCTTGCCCGAGGTGATGATGTACAGCGTGTCGCCGGGCTCGCCCTCCGAGAACACCACCTCGGTCCGACGGAAGGTCACCGGTTCCAACTGCCGGACGAGCGCGGCCACGGCGTCAGGCGACACACCTTGGAAGATGCCGGCGCGGGCCAGCACTTCATTCATATTTCCCCCTTGGTGGATGTGCCGAACCTGGTGACCCGGAAGGTTTGTACTGGTCGCAGCCGAAAGGAAGGCCGCCGTTTTACTTTACAAGGGCTATCGATCGCCCCGCGGCTCCGGGTTTACACCGAGGCCACATTCCGTAATGGAGGCGAACGGTGGCGGTCAGATCGCCGAGCAACAGATCCGCTGGGCTTCGGCGACGGAGTCCGCAAGCGGACGACGCGTGTTGATGGGATGGGCGTCGGACCAATCGGCGTCGGACGCCAAACCTTCTGCGATCTGCGGGGTGGCATCCGAGTTGGTGACCCGACGCTGGACGATGCGCTGCTTGGCTTCGTCGAGAGGCACTGTGCACGACAACTCCGCTGTCGGGCATTTCTGGTCCGCTGCCATCTCCCGCGCTCGCCGGCGAAGATCCGGATCCCGCCAGGTGCCGTCGAGGATCACCGACTGCCCCATGGCCAACGTCTCGCGGGCCTTGTCCAGCACGGCCTCATACACAGCGGCCACGTTCTCGCTGCTGTACAGCCCCTCGTTCAATATCCCGGCCGCGCCGTCGACGAGCCCACGCTCTTGCAGCTCGCGGCGCACGTCATCGGTGGAGATGACCCGGGCCGCCACCTGTTCGGCGAGACCGTGCGCGAGCGTGGTCTTACCGGTACCGGGACCTCCGCCGATGATGACCAGTCGCACGGCACCTCGGCGGAGGTGATCGAGGGCGATGTCGAGATGGCGCCTGGCGTCGTCCGCGGCGCTCGCGTCGCCCTGATCAACCCTGATGCAGTCGACTTTGGCGCGGACTCCGGCACGGTAAGCGATGTAGAAATCCACCAACGCCGGTGGCGGGGTATCCCCGGAGAGCCGCTGGTACTCGGCGATGAAGTAGTCCGCCAGGTCTCGGCGGCCGAGGAATTCCAGGTCCATCGCCAGGAATGCGGCGTCGTCGCAGCAGTCGACATGGCGTAGGGCGTCGTCGAACTCCAGACAGTCGAGGATGGCCGGCCCGTCCGGCATGCAGAAGATGTCGCCGGTCAACAGGTCGGCGTGGCCGTCGACGATGCGGCGCTCGGCGATGCGGCCGTCGAACAGTGCGGTGCGTCCTGCGATGAACTGGTCATACAGACGGTCGACCTCGGCCAGCGATTCCGCGGGCACCACGGTTCCGGCGTACTTGCGCAATTCGGTGAGGTTGTCACGCCAACGGCCGGCAACTGCGGGCACCGTCGCTGCGCGGTCGATGTCTTCCGACCGTTCCGCGCCGGCGTGAAACCGCGCGATCACCTCCGCGATCGCCGACAGATGCTCCATCACGGGTTCACCATTGACGACGATCGACGTCAACCGGCGCGAATCGGGGTACCTGCGCATCACGATCACCGGCTCGGGCGGGCCACCTTGCGGATCGGAAAAATGGGCGACCCCGAGATAGCTGTCGGGCGCCAGCCGCTGGTTCAGGCGAACCTCACGTAGGCACACCTTTTCGCGCTGCTCGACCGAGCTGAAATCGAGAAAGTCCGTGGTGACGGCCTTTTTGGCCTTGTAAGCCTTCTCGCCCACCAACGCGACGATCCCGGTGTGTGTTTCGTGAATTTCGGCAGCGGCCATAACCCATGATGGCTCGGCTTGGACTACAGAAGGTAGTGGTCATCCGTCGGCATTCGCCTGCCGAAAGTCCTTCAGCCCATGGCCCAAAGACCCTACTACCGGGGACTGACCAGCCCGGTGTCGTAGGCGTGGATGATCGCGGCGGCGCGGTCACGCAGGTCGAGCTTGATGAAGATGTGGCCGATGTGGCTCTTAACGGTGAGCCCGGAGATGCTCAGTTCATCGGCGATCTCGGCGTTCGAATGCCCCTTGGCGATGAGCGTCAGCACATCGAGCTCACGGGCCGTGAGGTCGCCCACGGCGGCGGCGCGACGTGGTTCGGCGGACTTGCGGTAGGTGGTGAGCACTCGCGAGGTCACCGCGGGGTCGAGATAGCTGTCACCCAGTGCCACTGCGCGCACCGCCCGGATCAGTTCCTCGGCGGAGGAATCCTTGAGCACGAACCCGCTGGCTCCCGCACGCAACGCCCCCGAGAGCAACTCGTCGTCGTTGAACGTGGTCAGCGCCAGCACCGGCGGCCCGTCGACCGCTGTCACCTGGCGGGTGGCCTCGATCCCGTCGACCCGTTTCATCCGCAGATCCATCACCACCACGTCGGGGCGGTACCGGCTGACGGCGTCGGGCACCTCGTCACCGTCGGCGCATTCGGCGACGATCGTGAAGCCGTCCTTGCGCCGAAGGATGCGGCGCAGGCCGGAGCGCACCAGATCCTGATCGTCGACGAGGAGGACCGCTACCTCGCTCACCGGGTCCGTCATGACACCACGGGGCACCAGCGGGGTGCCCGGTCGGTGTCGTCCAACGGAATGTTCGTGCGCACCGACCATCCGTCGTCGGCGGGGCCGACGCTGATGATCCCGCCGAGGAGCTCGACGCGCTGGCGCATTCCGCGCACCCCGCGACCCTCCACGTCGTGACCGTTCCGCACGGCCAACGCCGGGACCGGGAGTCGATTGGCGACCGTCAAGGTCGCCGAGGTGCGTGAGATTCTCAGTAGCACGGTCGCTTCCGCATCGGGTGCATGTTTGGCGATGTTGGCCAGCGACTCCTGGGCGATGCGATACAACGCCAAGCCCACCGCTGCCGAGACCGCATCGGTGCGGCCGGTGGCGTCGCACCGCACATTGAGCCCGGCACGCACGAAATCGTCTACCAGACAACTGATGTCGTCGACGCCCGGCTCGGGAGCCATGCTCATCGGGGCGCCGTCGAGTAGCCCGACCGTGCGGCGGATGTCGGCCATGGCCTGACGGCCGAGGCGTTCAGCCTGCTCCAATGCCTCCACGGCGTCGTCGACGTCGCGGTCCTGCTGCAACCCGCGACGTGCGCCCGTCACATGCAGCAAGGTAACGCTCAGCGAGTGCGCGATCACGTCGTGGACCTCGCGGGCGATCCGGCGGCGTTCATCGGCCGCCGCGTGGCGGGCCTGCGCGGCCTGTGACTCCTGTTGCTGTCGCATGAGTTGCTGTTGGGTGTATACGAGATAGCCCACCAGCCAGCCCATCCCGAGGATTCCGAGATAGAGCGGCAGGGCGTCGAGGCGGTGCTGTGCCGCGGCGGTCAGCAGCAGGGTGGCCGCGGTCAGCGACGCGAGGAATCCGCCCCACACGCCGGCCAGCGAGGCCACCTCACCCACCATCAGCACCGCGATCAGCGGGGCGAAATCATTGGGGACCGGTGTCGCGGTCGCGAACAGCAGGATCGCGGTCGAGGTAGTCCAGGTCGCCCAGACGATCGGCGCCTTGAAATCGACGCCGGACAGGTAGAACAACGCGAAGGGGGCGATGCAGACGACGAGTGCGAGCAGGCCCGCCGGAAGGTCGGCCGTAGGCCGTTGCAACATCGCCACCACGCCGGCACCCATGACCGTGGTGTCGAACGCCAAAACGATGGCCCAGTTGTAGCCGACCGGCAGGGCATACCCCCGCCGGTGTACATGCGCGCGCAAGCCGCGGGCGATGCTGCCGAGCATGTTCTGATCGTAGAAGGTGAGCTTGTTTCCGCACGTCCTACCAGAGTCGGATTTTTTGGGGCCGGATTTCAACACTCAGAGTCGCCACATCTCACGTGCCATCGCGGAGTCCTCGACGAATTTTTCGCGCAGCGGCGGATAGTACGGCTGCTTGAGATCGGGCCGGGGAGCGGCCGCCAGCGCTGTGCGCACCGCGGTCAGGGTGCGCCGCCAGAAACCACCCTCCCGACGGGCGGGGCCGCTCGGGATCGCTGGATCTGTCACCGGAGGGGTGAAAACGGCGTCTTTCGCCGTCCATCCACGGGCGACGCCGGTCATCGAATTCGCTATCGAGATAGCTGGGGAACGCTGTGCTCGTGTCATGGCTCGACGCTACGAAGAATGCAGGTCAGCCCACATCGCGCTGCTGTCCGATCTTGACCTACGACCGTAGTAGGACAACTGAACCGACCACAGGACGATGGGGCCGCGACTGGTTAGGCTCCTGTTGTGCCCTCGAGTTCGACCCGTAGGCGTGGTCCCCGGCGTGATGTCGACACCCGAACTCTGATCGTCGATACCGCAGAGCGAATGTTCGCGGAGATGTCGATCGGTGCGGTGGCGGCGCGGGCAGTGGCCCGCGAGGCGGGCGTGGCCAGTCGTGCGGTGGCCTATCACTTCCCGGCCAAGCGCGACCTCGTGCTGGAGGTGGCGCGACGGCGCGCCCCGTCGGTGTTCGAGGCCGTTGTCTCCGAGCTGGTGCGGGTGGCTGAGGGCGGTGACGAGATCGGGGTCTCTGACGTCGTCGAAGCACTCATCGCGCCCTACGTCAGGCTGCTCGACGAGGATCCGGTCGGCGGATTGCGCTGGCTGAAGGTGATGAATCAGCTTGCCCTGGATGAAGACCAGATCTGGCTCGACCAGCTGGCGGGCACACCGAGTCTGCCGGAGTTGTTCTTTGCCGCGGCAGGGCGTGCGGTGCCGGACATTCAGACCAGAGAAGGCCAGCAGCGCAGCACAATTGCCATCCTCGGGATGATCGGCGCGCTGGCCAGCTCGGACTTGTCGCTCTACGGTCGGCCCTTGGGGCCCGGCGGCTTGGACCGCGGGTGGGTTGACCAGTTGGTCCGGTTCACCGGCAGCGGTTTACGCGGCAACGATGGTCTGCCCGATTAGGATCGTTGCGTGCAGATCGACGGCCAGCAGCTCGCTGCTTTCGCCGCGGTGGTCGAGTTGGGGAGTTTCGACGCGGCCGCGCAGCGTCTGCATGTGACGCCGTCGGCGGTCAGTCAGCGCATCAAGGCCTTGGAGCAGCGTGTCGGTCAGGTTCTGGTGGTGCGCGAAAAGCCTTGCACGGCAACACCTGCCGGTGTCCCATTGCTGAGGTTGGCGGCGCAGACGGCGTTGTTGGAGTCCGAGACGCTGGCGGAGATGGGTGGTGGTGCCGGGCACCGCACCAGGATCGCGTTGGCGGTCAACGCCGATTCGATGGCGACCTGGTTCACCGGAGTATTCGCCCGGGCGTCCGAGTTCTTGTTCGACATCCGGATCGAGGACCAGGACCTTTCGGCACGCTTCCTGCGTGAGGGTGTGGTGATGGGCGCGGTCACCACCGAGCGGCGCCCGGTGCCGGGCTGCCGGGTGCATGCCCTGGGGGCGATGCGTTACGTGCCGGTGGCCGGTGCCGGCTACGTGCAGCGCTACCTACCGGACGGTTTCACCCACGACGCCGCGCAAGCGGCGCCGTCGCTGGCCTGGAACCGAGATGACGCACTGCAGGATCAGTTGGTGCGCAAGGTGTTCCGCAAAGATATCGTCAGGCCGATCCATTTCATCCCGACGGCCGAGGGTTTCGGCGCCGCGGTGCGGGCCGGGTTGGGCTGGGGGATGTACCCCGAGGAACTGGTCGACGAAGACTTCGTCCGGATCACCGAGCAGTATCTGGACGTGCCGCTGTACTGGCAGTGCTGGAAGCTCGACAGCCCCATGGTCGACACCATCACGGCGGCGGTTCGCGACGCGGCGGCCGGTCTGCGCGGTCCGGCCCAGGCTTGAGAGTCCGCTACCGCACCAGCGGAGCCAGGTGCTTTCGCGCGTAGGCGCGCACCGCTTCGTCGTCGTTGACGTCCAACACCGTCGTCGGCATCTGGGCCAGCGAGCACGCCAACCGGATGTGCAATTCGGCCACGGCCAGCAGTTCGGCGTCAGGCATGGTCGCGCCCGCCGCGCGAAGTGCCTTGGCCATCGCCGACGACGCGTGGTGCAGAAAGGCCGGAGCCTGGTCATAGGCGCCGGCCACCGCGGTGAAATCGGTGTCCAGTCGCAGGAACCGGCGCATCACCGGCTCGGTGGTCAACAGCCGCATACCTTCACAGAATGCCGCCACCGCAGCCTCGTTGGGGCCGGAATCGATTGCGACCGTGCGTAACCGATGCATCGCCCCGTCGAACGTACGCCGCCCCAGCTCGGTGATCAAAGCGTCGCGGGTGGGGAAACGACGGTAGAGCGTGCGGCGGCTGACGCCGGCCTGCTTGGCGATGACGTCCAAGCTGGTCCGACCGAGCCCGACAAGCGCCACTTCCTCGGCCGTGGCCTTGAGGATGGCGTCTTCCTGTTCGGATTGGCTGGCGTTGCTGCGTGGCATCGCTACCAGTGTGTCAGCCTGCCGCCGGACATCCCAGCGGCGCGAACGAATCCAGGGCCACCGATCGGTGCAGGCGCACCAGCTTCTCGTACTGCAATCGGTTGTAAGCCAGGGGCACCAGCAGCAGCCGGTCGGGCAGTACCCGCCAGGCCAGCTGAAGCATACGGGTGTAGACCGCGAACTCCCGCTCATGGCGGGACTGCCACCGGAACCCCGTCATCTCGCGGATCCCCGGATGCATGATGCCGAATGAGCACACCTTGATCACGCGGCCGGCGATCGGTCGCACCGCCATCCAGGACGGGGTCAGCGCCAGTCTCAGCGGGGTGGGCAGCAGCAGGGTCGGCAACGGCAGCTGGGTCAGACCGGTCGTCACCCGGCTCAGGAATGCGTTGCCCTGCAACTGGTTCTCCACCATGTCGTCGTAGTACCGAGCCGCGTCGGCATAGGTTTGCGGCAGCTTCGCCGATGCGCCCGGCAGTTCGATAGAGCGGAACGCTTCGAGCAGCTGACGGTAGGCCGCCTCCTGCTCGGCGGCGTTCATGGTGATACCGGTCGCCGGGCTGAACGAATGCAGGACGAGGAAGATGCCGCTGATCGCAATCCAGTTCCACAGCTGGGGGTTGAGTGCGCTGTAGCGGACGTCGGCG
>NZ_LZSY01000197.1 GCF_001665625.1 Mycolicibacterium peregrinum
CGGGCCTGGGCGGGGAAGGTGGTGGCCGCGCAGTCGGTGCAACGGCTGCCGATCAGCTGGGGTTCGGCGTCGGGCCAGGTCGAGATGTCCGGCGCGAGGGCCTTCTGCATGAGTCCGATTCCTCCGTGTTCGGCCAAAATGTCTAGCAACTGTAACTCTTACAGTAACGTAGACCAAGTGACCGAGAGTCAGGTCGAGTCCAAGGCCGAGAACAAGCCCACGTTCTGCCGGATCTGCGAGCCGCTGTGCGGCATGATCGCCACCGTCGAAGACGGCCGACTGACCGCCCTACGGCCCGACAAGGACCATCCGCTGTCGGCGGGATTCGCCTGTCAGAAAGGCATCGCGTTCACCGAGGTGGTCAACGACCCGGACCGGGTGACCACTCCGCTGAAGCGCACCGGGGACGGATTCGAACCGGTGAGCTGGGATGCTGCGCTCGACGACATCGCCGCCAGGCTCACCCAGATCCACCGCAGGCACGGTTCCGGAGCGTTGGCCTGGTACATGGGCAACCCCGCGGCCTTCAGCTACTCACACCTGTTCGCCGCGATGACGTTCGCAAAGGGCATCGGCGGCGACAGCCACTTCTTCAGCTCCTCGACCCAGGACACCAGCAGTCGCCTGCTGGCCAACCAGTTCCTCTACGGAGCACCGTTCCCGGTGCCGATTCCGGACCTCGTGCGGACGGATCTGCTGATCATGATCGGCGCGAATCCAGTGGTGTCCCACGGGAGTTTCCTGACCGCCCCGCGGGTCAAGGACCGCATGCACGACATCGTCAAGCGGGGTGGACGGGTGGTGGTGGTCGATCCACGGCGCAGTGAGACCGCCGCCCAGTTCGAATGGCTCGGGATCACGCCGGATGCTGATGCGTACCTGCTCCTGTCGATCCTGCAGGTGCTCTTCGAGGAGGGGTTGGTCAGCGCCAGGGCCCGGGTCCAGGCTGACGGATTGGATTGGCTGCGTGAGCAGAGCGCGGTGTTCACTCCGGAACACACCCACGGCCATACCGGTATCGAGCCCGAGACGGTGCGTACGTTGGCGCGCGATCTCGCGGCCACGGAACGGGCCGCCGTATACGGCAGGCTGGGCACGTGCGTCGGACGCAACGGCACGCTGACCACGTATCTGCTGGACGCGGTCAATCTCGTGGCGGGAAACCTCGACGTGCCCGGCGGCAGTGTGTTCAGCACCCTGGGTATCCCCGGCCAGAAGTGGGGTTCGATGGCGATGGGTGTCTCGTTGCGCCGGAGCTACCGCACCAAGCGCACCCGGATCGGCGGCCTGCCGTTGGTCATCGGCGCCGAGCCTGCGGCGTTCATGGCCAAGGAGATCACGACGCCCGGCCGGCGACAGGTCAGGGCGATGTTCATCGGTGCGGGGAACCCGGTGCTGTCGGTCCCCAACGGCGTGGAGTTGGAAGACGCGTTGGAGGCGACAGACCTTTCCGTCGGGCTGGACCTCTACGTCAACGAGACCACCGCGCACTGTGATTACGTGCTGCCGGTAACGACGATGTACGAGCGCGACGACTTCGCCGTCACATTCCAGATGTTCCAGGCCACCCCGTTCCGCCAGGTGACCGACGCGGTGGTGGCGCCGCGCGGTCAGGCCCGCACGGAGTGGGACATCATCGTCGACCTGATCGGCCGGATGAGGGTGCGCACGCCGGTTTTCGTCGTACTTCGGCTGGCCGCCAGGCGAGCCGCACGACGGGGCAGGCGGCTGAGTCCACGGTCGATGATCGACATGATGATCCGAATGGCCGATGGCGGTGACCGTTTCGGGCTGCGCCGCGGCGGGCTGACATTCCGCCGCCTGGCCGAACAGCATCCGCACGGGGTGGTAGTGGCACCGAACATCCGGACCGGGGTGCTCGGTGAGGTTGTGGTGTATCCGAAGGGCCGGATACGGCTCGCGCACGAGGACATCGCATCGGAGATCACCGCGATGTCGCGGCGCGCGGCGCCCGACGGCTACCCACTGCGCGTGATCGGGATGCGCGAACCGCGTTCGGAGAACTCCTGGTTGCATAATTCGCCATTGCTGATGCGTGGCAAGAGGATTCAACGAGCCCTCATGCATACCGAGGATGCTGCAGTCCGTCGCCTGGCAGACGGTGACGAGGTACGGGTGCGTTCACCGTACGGCCAGATCGACATCGAGTTGGCGCTCACCGACGACATCGTGCGCGGCACCGTGGCGATACCGCACGGATGGGGCCACAAGGGAACTGGTCGCTGGCGGATCGCCAATCAGGCCGGCGGTGCCAACGTCAACCAGCTCATGTCGAGCGATCCCGCCGATGTCGAGGCGCTGGCTGGTATGTCCTGGCTGACGGGTGTGCCGGTGCAGGTGGAACCGACCTGTTGACCCGTACCTCCGCCGAAACGGCATTCCGGCAGGCCGCTACTCGCACTTTCTCTGCTGGAATGCGGTTTCGGCCACTGGGTACACTACTGTAAGTGTTACAGTTGTCCGTGTGAGTGAAGTCGTGGAGCAGGCCGTCACCAGCGTGGAGATCGGTCGGCGCGCTGCAGGCCGGGCCGAAAAGCGGATGCTGATCGACGGTCAGCTTTTAGCCGCGGCGTCCGGAGCCGAATTCGACAACCTCAGCCCGGCCACGGGTCTGGTGCTGGGGACGACGGCGGCCGGTGGTGCGCAGGACATGGACGCCGCGATCGGCGCCGCTCGGCGTGCATTCGACGAATCCGACTGGAGCACCAACCGGGGCTTGCGGCAGCGCGTGCTGGGCCAGTTGCAGGAAGCCATCGAAGCCGAAAAAGATGACCTGCGTGAGGAATTGATCGCAGAGGTCGGTTGCCCGGCGATGACCACGCAGAATGCCCAGCTCGACTGGCCGCTGGCCGACGCGCTGCGCTACCCGGCCCGGTTGATCGACGAGTTCGAATGGGAGCGCACGCTCGACGGCGGTGGGCTGTTCGGTGAGCGCAATGCCCGCACCGTGGTCAAAGAGCCGGTCGGTGTGGTCGCCGCGATCACCCCGTCCAACTTCCCGATCGAGGTGATCCTCAACAAGCTCGGCCCAGCGCTGGCCGCGGGCAACACCGTGGTGCTCAAACCCGATCCGAACACGCCGTGGAACGCCACCCGGCTGGGCCGGCTGATCGCCGAGCGCACCGACATGCCGCCCGGCGTCGTCAACGTCGTGCCGACACCGTCCAACGAGGTGGCCGGACAGCTGGGCACCGATCCTCGTGTCGACATGGTGTCGTTCACCGGGTCGACGGCTGTCGGCAGGCATCTGATGCGGGTCGGCGCCGACACCATGAAGCGCACCTTCCTCGAACTCGGTGGCAAGTCCGCGATGATCGTGCTGGACGACGCCAAGCCCGGCCACATCATCCCCGGCGCCATCGGGGCGTGCGTGCATGCCGGGCAGGCCTGCGCGGCCAACACCCGGATGCTGGTGCACCGCAGCTTGTTCGACGAAGCAGTTGCCAATGTGGCCATGGCGTTCGGTGCGGTCCCGGTGGGCGACCCGGCACTGCCGACGACGTTGGTCGGTCCGCTGATCACCGCCGCGGCCAAGCAGCGCGTGCTCGAAGCGATCGAGGGCGCCCGGCGTGACGGCGCCGAGATCGTGGTGGGTGGGGGTGAACCCGCCGGGCTGGCAGATCACCTGCGCGACGGGCACTTCGTCGCACCCACCGTCATCGTCGGGGCCGACCCGGGCTCGGCGATCGCGCAGGACGAGGTGTTCGGACCGGTACTGGTGATGCTGCCGTTCGACGATGACGACGAGGCGGTACGGATCGCCAACGACAGTGCGTTCGGACTGGCCGGGGCGGTCATGTCGGCGTCACCCGAGCGCGGGATGTCGATCGCCCGACGGATCCGTACCGGGGCCATCGGTGTGAACGGTGGCATGTACTACGGCGCCGACGCGCCATTCGGCGGGTACAAGAACAGCGGTGTCGGAAGACAGTGCGGTATCGAGGGGTTCGCGCAGTACACCGAGACCAAGACCATCGGCTGGCGTCTGCCGCGTGGCTAGTTCTTCCCGCGAGCAGACGCGAAAGTACCCGAGATCGCGCGTTTTGCGGTACCTACGCGTCTGCTCGGCAAAGGAACTCGGCACGGTCGAGGATGCTGTCGAGAATGTGGTCGAAGTTCCCGTCGTCGGCCATACCGATCCGGTAGCCCTGTCCGGGGATCGAGGCGATCAACGGCATCGACTCGGCATCGATCACCTGCTCCCAGTACTCACGGGGGAACTGGACCTCGTCGGTACGGCTCTGTAGCCGTTGCAGCACAGCCGAACTCCGCACCAGTACCGAGATGGCCGTATATGTGTCGAATGCCTGCCTGGCGGTGAGTCCGGCCGTCACCAGGGCGGCCACCGGCTGTTCGATCTTCTCCAGCGCGGTGCGTGCTGCGGGAATTCCGCGGGTGCCGCGAATCAGGATCAGATCGCACACAATCGGATTGGTCATGAACATCTCGCGCATGCGGTGCGCATGCGCGCGCAGGGATTCCCGCCAGGTGCCGGCCTCGATGGACAACACGCTCATGTCGTAGTCGATCAGGACGCGTTCGGTCATCGCGTCGAGCAGCTCATCCTTGCGGCGGAAGTACCAGTAGATGCTCGTGACGCCCACATCGAGATGGCGGGCCAGCTGCGGCATGCTGAGGTTGTCGATCGATACCTCGTCGGCGATTTCGAATGCGCCACGGACGATTTCGTCGACACTGATCGACCCGCGTTCGCGGCGCCGGCGACCGCTGGTGCCCGCGGGCCTGACCATGGCAGCAACCCTTCTAGCGGATCGGCTCGAACGTGACAGGAATGGCCGTGGGGGAGCGGAACGGCTGACCGAAGATGTGCGGATCGTCGTCGGTAATCAGCTCGAGGTTGTGCACCCGCGACAGCAGGCTCTCCATGGCCACCCGGGTTTCCATCCGGGCCAGGTGCAGACCCATGCAGGTGTGTTCACCGGCGGCAAAGGTGATGTGTGGCACCCGCTTCCGGAAGATGTCGAACTCCTCGGGCCGTTCCCAGCGGTTCTCGTCGCGGTTGGCCGATCCCATGCAGACGTCGATCACAGCGCCGGCGGGCAGTGCCACACCGTCGAGTTCGGTGTCCCGGGTGGTCGACCGTTGCACTGTGGTGAGCGGGGTTTCATAGCGCAGCCCCTCCTCGATGGCCTGACCGATCAACTCGTGGTCGGCCTGCACCGCGGCGAATTGGTCCGGGTGGGTGAGGAGCAGATAGATCAGATTGCCCGAGGACCGATAAGTGGTCTCCAGCCCGGCCGGCAGAAGCAACCGGAGGAATGAGTAGATCGCCTCGTCGGTCAGCTTCTCGCCGTCGATCTCCGCGGTGACCAGGTCACCGATGATGTCGTCGGTGGGCTCGGACCGGCGCAGCTCGATCTGGGTCAGGAAATAGTCCTTCAGCGCCGCGGAGGCTTCGAACGCGCGCTTCCACTTCACCGTGTAGCTGATCAGTTCGACGGCGCGTTGCCGGAACCAGGGCAGGTCTTCCTCAGGCAGGCCGAGCAGCTTGGAGATCACCCGGGTGGGGAACTCGAAGGTGAAGTCGCGCACCAGATCGGCACTGCCGGCTTCGATGAACTCATCGACCAGCGCCTCGCAGATCGGGCGGACGATCTCGGGTTCCCACCGCTGCAGCGACCGTGACTTGAATGCCGCCGAGACCAGGTTGCGATGGTCCCGGTGGGTCTTGCCCTCCATGGCCAGGATGGTGGGGCCGATGAACAGCCCGATGGTGTTGTCGTAGATCTTCGAGTTGAAGGACTTGCCGTCCCGGAACACGGTGTTGACCGCTTCGTACGACACCGCGGCGAATTGGTGTTCCGGCAGAAGGGATTCCGGTGTCTTGGACCAGTCCATCACCGAGCCGCGGAACACGCCGTGCTTGCCTCGGTGCCGCGCGAAGATCGGGTACGGATCGCGCAGCAGGGCGGCCGTGGCGACGACGGATTCCTCACCCGCGAAATCCTGCACTTGACTATCCACAGCTCACCCCACCTGTCGGCGTCGACCGATCACTCTGATGCATATTACTGTAAATATTACAGTAACTGAATCCGTGCGGCGCTCAGAGTGCGATCGGGGCACCGTTGCTCATCGCGGCGATGAAGCCGGCGTCGACCTGGATGTCCTGACCATTGATCCAACGTGCCTCGGGGGAGGCGAGGAAGGCGATCAGTGGAACCACGTCGTCGACAGTGGCGTGCCGGCCCACGGTGGCCCGCACGAGGTCCAGGACGTCCTTGCCCATGGTCTGCTCGAAGTCGGACAGGATCGGCGTCTCGACCGGGCCCGGACTGACCGTGTTGACCCGCACCCCGTACTTGCTCCAGGCCGGTCCGGCCACCCGCTTGACGAACAGGATCGCGGCCTGCTTGGAGGTGGTGTAGACGGGAAAATCCGGATCCTGCCCGGTCTGCCATTGCGCCACCGAGTCGCCGTCGGTGAGTTCGAGAAGTCCGTCGAGGATGTCGATGCGCTGCTGCCAACCCAGTGCCGCGGTCGACGCAACGGTGACGACCGAGCCGCCGTGGCGCAACAGCGGCAGCATCCCTTCGGTCATGAGTCGCATGCCGAGATAGTTGACCTTGAGAACATCGGCGGCCGGCGCGGTGCCCGGTACGCCTGCGACGTGCGCCAGCAGGTCCCAGCCGTCGCCGATCTCGCCCAGTAGCCGGGTGATGTCGGCGGCATCGCGGAGGTCGCAGGTGGCGTGTTCGGAAGCCGGAGTGTCATTCGGGCGAAGATCCACCGCGAGCACGTGGTCGCCGCGGTCGAAGAAGTGCGCCGCGGTTGCCGCTCCGATCCCGGATCCGGCTCCGACGACGACGATTCTGCGTGCGGTTTCCGACATGCCCCAACCCTTCACCGAATGAACGACAGTAAGCATGACTGTAAACAATTCGGGCTGGTTGGACAATCGTCTTCGACCTGTCGGTGGAGTGCTACCGTTAGCCTTCCCGGAAGGATCTCCGGGAGATGTCATGCGTGCCCCTGGCGAGGAGACGGATTCGATGAGCGCGATCGAGGAGCGTGCGGCAGTGCAGTCGCAGCGCGACGACCTGGAGGAGCTGCTGGCGGCCCAGCGCCGGTCATTCGTCGCCGACGGTCCGCCCGATGTCGCGTTGCGCCGCAACCGCATCGACCGGTTGCTCGCGATGGTCCTGGACAACTCCGAGGGTTTTGTCGCTGCCACTGCTGCCGATTACGGGTCGAGGTCACGGTCGGCGGCGTTTCTCTCCGAGATCCTCGGCATGCTCTCGGTCGTCGAACACACCAGGGCGCACGTGCCGCAGTGGATGCGCGCGACGAAGCTGCTTCGAGCGACGCGCTTCGCGGGCTTGCGTGCCGAGGTGCTTCCCAGCCCGCTCGGTGTGGTCGGGGTGATCGGACCGTGGAATTTCCCCATCCAGTTGACGGTGTTGCCGGCGGCCGCGGCGTTCGCTGCGGGCAACCGGGTGATGATCAAGATGTCCGAGGTCACTCCGCGCACCGCCGAACTGATGGCGACCACCGTGCCGAAGTACTTCGACGCGACCGAGCTGCAGGTGGTCACCGGCGGGCCGGAGGTGGCCGCGGCGTTCGCCGGCTTGCCGTTCGATCATCTGTTCTTCACCGGTTCGCCTTCGATCGGGAAGCTGGTCGCCCGGGCCGCCTCCGACAACCTCGTCCCCGTCACGCTGGAGCTGGGCGGCAAGAACCCGGTGGTGGTGGCCCCCGGCGCTGATCTGGAACGGGCGGCAAGCCGAATCGCCCAGGCGCGCATGGTCAATGGTGGCCAGGTGTGCGTGTGCCCGGACTATGTCTTCGTACCCGATGCGCAAGTGGACCGGTTCGTCGAGGTGGCACGGAAAACCTTGAGCAACCTGTTCCCCAGCATCGTCGGCAATCCCGACTACTGCTCGTCGGTGAACCAGGCCAACTTCGACCGGGTCGTGGGGTTGATCGCCGACGCCCGCGCCCAGGGCGCCCGGATCGACTCCGTCGTGCCCGCGGGTGAGGTGCTGCCCGATCCGGGCTCGCGCAAGATCGCCCCGACCATCGTGCGTGACGTCGACGACCGGATGCGCATCGCGAGCGAAGAAGTGTTCGGGCCGGTACTGGTGGTGCGCGGGTACTCGGCACTCGACGAGGCCGTCCGCCACATCAACACCAACCCGTCCCCGTTGGTGGCCTACTGGTTCGGGCCGGACGATGCCGACTTCCGGCATTTCGTGAGCCATACCCGCAGCGGCGGCGTTGCCCGCAATGACTTTGCCGCGCACATGATCCCGTCCGACGCCCCGTTCGGCGGAGTCGGGCACAGCGGGACGGGCGCCTATCACGGTAAGGCCGGCTTCGATACGTTCAGTCACTACCGGTCGGTGGTGGGCAACGACCTGCCGTTCAGCGTCACGGGTCAGGCGGCCAAGCCGTTCAGCACCTCGATGCGGGTCAGCACCGATCTCATGCTGCGGCGGGCCCGCAGCCGAACCGCCGCCCGGCTCAAGAAGTTTCGCTGACCGCCTGCTCACGCGCCCAGCGATAGTCGGCTTTGCCGGCGGGGCTGCGTTCGATGACGGGGCGGAACACCACGGCTTTGGGCAGCTTGTAGCGGGCGATCGAGGATTCGGCGTGCCGGATCAACTCGTCGGCTGCGGTCTCGACACCCTCGGCGAGTGCCACGACGGCCACCACTTCCTGGCCCCAACGTTCACTTGGACGTCCCGTGACGACCACGTCTCGCACCGCCGGGTGCGAGGCAATCGCGGATTCGACCTCCTCGGCAAAGATCTTCTCGCCTCCGGAGTTGATGGTCACCGAATCGCGGCCGAGCAGCTCGATCGCGCCGCTGTCCAGATGGCGGGCCCGATCGCCCGGCGTCGCATAACGCACGCCGTCGATCACCGGGAACGTCGCCGCTGTCTTGGCGGCGTCGCCCTTGTATCCCAGCGGCACGAACCCGCGCTGCGCCAGCCAGCCCAGCCCGTCGTGACCGGCCGGCAGGACAGCGGTGAAATCCTCGGTCACCACACAGGTATCGGGTCCGGCGTTGAAGGTGCCGGTCGACACCGCCCCCGGGGCCGACATGTGGCTCATCTGGGCACCCGTCTCCGACGAACCCACGCCGTCGACGACGATGAGATTGGCCTTGGCATCGATGAGTTGCTGTTTGACGTAAGGGGTGAGTTGCGCACCGCCGTTGGCCACGACGGACAGAGATGACACGTCCGCAGCCCCTGACTTGATCGCATCCAGCAGGGGGCGTGCCATCGCGTCACCCACAACCGTCGCCACCAGCACCTGCTCGCGTTCGATGGTGCGCACCACGTCGTCGGCGTCGAAGCGATCCACCACGGCTGGAAACACCAGCGTCTGTCCCGTGGTGATCGCGGTCATCGCGGCCCACTGGGCCGCGCCGTGGATCAGCGGCGGCAGGATCATCAGCTTGGTACCCGGATTGTCGACGGCACGTCCGACGATCTCCTCGGCGGACTGCGCCCTTTCGCCGGTCACCATGTTGCGTCCGCCGAAAGCGGTCATGAAGATGTCGTGCTGGCGCCACAACACGCCCTTGGGCATTCCGGTCGTACCGCCGGTGTAGAGCACGTAGAGGTCGTCCGGGCAAGGCTCGACGGGCACCTCTGCCGAAGCGTCCTCGGCGACGATGGAGTCGTAATCCACTGCGCCGTCGAGCAGCTCGTTGCCAGAGCCGTCGGCGATCTGGATCAGCACCCGCAATGCCGGCAGGTCGGGCAGAACCTCGGCGACCCGTGGTGCGAACGCGGAGTGGTACACCAGCGCGGACGCACCGGAGTCGGCCAGCAGGTACTGCAGTTCGTTCTTGACGTAGCGGTAGTTGACGTTGAACGGGGCGACGCGAGCCCGGAAGGAGCCGAGCAGAGTTTCGACGAACTCGGGTCCGTTGTAAGCGTAGATCCCGAGCAGGTCCTGGCCCACCTCGTGACCGGCCAGTGCGCCACGTTCGGTCTGTGCACCCAAACCGCGTGAATGCAGATACGCCGCCAGGCGATTCGAGCGGTCCACGATCTGGCGGTAGGTGAACCGCCGGTCGCCCTGGACGATCAGCGGACGATCTCCGATGGCGGTGGCGACGGCCTCCGCGACGGCAGGAACGGTGAACTGCACGGGCTTCTCCTCTTGGGCGGTCAGCGCTGCCAGGCGTGCAGCAGGTCGTCGGTTGTGGTGACGGTAGCGAGCAGGGACAAGGTGTTGTCGATGACGGCGTCGGCATAGGCCGTCGGGATGCCGGCTACCGCATCGCGCGGCAGCACCACCCGGTATCCGGCGTTGACCGCGTCCATCACCAGGTTGATGATCGCGATGTTCACCGAGACACCGACGGCCACGATGGTGCTCACGCCGAGGTTGCGGAGAACGGCGTCCAGGTCGGTGCCGCCCATCGGTCCCAGGCCGTGCCAGCGGGACAGGACGAGATCGTCTGGCTCCGGGCCGAACTCGGGAAGAAGGGTGGCGCCGGGCGTGCCGGGCAGGATGCCGACGTCGTTGCGGCCGATGGCGAAGATCTTGGCGTTGTGGTTGGAGCCCAACCCGTCCGGGCGTCGTTGCACCAGACAGTGCACCACTCGGGCCGAGGCGGCCCGCGCCGCCGGTAGCAGCCTTGCGATGTTGGGTAGCGCTTCCCGGCGCGCCTCGTCGGCGAGGGCGGCCAACCCCGCGTCGGCACCGACCACAGCGCCCTGGCATTCCTGGGTGACGATCGCGGTGTGCTCGGGTGCGACCAGTTCTTTCAGATCGGGTCTCATACGCCGGCGACAGCGTTCTCGACCGGAGGCACCTCGTAAAATTGGGTCGCCCACTTACGCATGGCCATATACGGTTTCGCGTCGATCTTGGCGAGTGGCGGATGCTCGACGTACTTCTGGTAGCGCCAGATGTCGCAGTCCTCCCACACGGTCTTGAGGAACTGCTTCTCGACCTTTGCCCGCACCTGCTCGGGAGGAACATCGGAGGTTTCGCCCGGAACCTTCGGCCACCAGATCGAATAGAACATGTCAGACACCTCGTCGTCGACCGGGGTGCAGGCGAAGATCAACCGGTGGTTCGACGACCCCTCGAAGGCGCTCATGGCGAAGCCGAGGCCGGAGAAGTGGCTGTGAATCCGCAGCGCCATCTTGTCAGGATCGTCGCTGCGGACGTCGGGCCAGCCGGTCAGGAACCGCCATTCCTCGTCGACATGCTCCCAGTGCAGGCACACCGGCGTGACCGTCGCGCCGTGAACATAGCGGAAATGTGAGCTGTCGGGCCCATTTTCAGCCACGATCTGTGGATGGACCGGGATCGCGTCGGCCCGGCTGGAGAACTCCGGGTAGGGCCGGTAGTACGCATTCGGGTCGGTGTCGAACTGCGGGAACTTGTGGAAGATGTCGGGCAGTTCCCACTGCGGTTCCTTGCCCTCGGGCTGGTACCACATGAAGATGCAGCCGTACTGCTCCTTGACCGGGTAGGACCGCAGTCGCAGGCCACGGTTCGGCTTGTCGGGTTGATACGGGATGTAGGTGTTGTTGCCTTCAGGGCCCCACCGCCAGCCGTGGAACGGACACTCGACGCAGTCACCGACGACCTTGCCGCCGTGACCGATGTGGGCACCCAGATGCTTGCAGTGGGCTTCCAGCACATGCAGCTCGCCGGACTCGTCGCGGTAGGCGGCGAGGTCCTCACCGAAGTACTTCAGTGCCTTCACATCGCCGACCTCGTACTCAGCCGACCAGCCGATCATGAACCAGCCGGTGACCTTCCAGGTGAACGGCACTTTCATGGCCCGCTGCCTCCCGTTTCACTGCTCGCGCGATACGTACGGAAGACATTACAGTATCCATTTCTGCACCGGAAGCGCCGGACGACGACGTGCGTGTCCAACCCGAAAAATTCCCGTCTCAGGCCGACCCGGGGAGCGCTTAGGGTTGGAACGTCAATGATGGATGTCGTTCATGTTTTTCAGGGCATGGTTAGGGGTAGGCGTGGGTCCGGATTTCTCAATGGTCGATTCTGTGCAGAAGGCCGAGGAGCTCTATGCGCAAGCCCAATTGGAGCGAATGCTGCTCTTGCCTGCCGAATTCGGTGGAGGAGACTTCGACCAGAACGTGGTGTACGTGCCGGTGGGCTTCACTGCGGCCAAGGCGGAGATCGACAACAACGTCATCTCTCCGCTGATCCAGGAAGGAAAGGTGCAGGCGTATTCGGCAGTGCCTGAGTACGAGGGCGCCAGCTTCGTACCCATCGCCATCCAGATATCTGCTTGGCACCCCGACTCCCCTGAAACAAGCACGGTCGCCGGAACGCTCGCCGCGTGGGGGTCGGCTCTCGAGCGCGGCTGATTCGGGGACGACCGGCCACGGATCGTAACTGAGGTGCTTACCGTATAGTTCGCCGCAGTCGATCAGGAGGTGACCCGTTGTCCGACGACATCGAGGCGATCAAGCAGCTCAAGGCCCGCTACTGCCGGTTCCTGGACACCAAGGACATCGACGCCTGGCGCGCATTGTTCGTCGACGACGTCGTGGTGACACTCGACATGGCCGTCTCGACCGGCGGCGCCGATCCGCAGACGGCGCCTCCGCTGAAGAGCTTCGATGAGTTCTTTCCGGTGGTGTGGGGCGGCGTCGAGAATGCGGCGACAGTGCACCATTGCCACACCCCGGAGATCATGCTGACCTCCGACACGACGGCAACGGGTATCTGGGCCATGGAGGACATGTTGTTTTTCGCCGACGGCAATGAGTTGCACGGGGCCGGCCACTACCATGAGACCTACGAAAAGCGTGACGGCACATGGCAGATCACCAGTCTGCACCTGACCCGTACCTTGCTGAAGTTCAAGACCGGCTAGGCGGTGAATCGTCCGCGTGAGTAACGCTGTGGCGAATTATCTGGCCGAGCACTGCCGTGGTGTTACCAGCGTGCACCCGAGACACCCTGGTCGGCAACGAGATTCATCGCCTCGCCAAATGCCTTGACGTAGTCGAGTGCGGCGTCCGGGCCGCTGCCGTCCACGTGCACGACGGCCCAGGTGGCGCCGTGGCCGGCCAGTTCGGCAAGAACTTCGCGTGCGTGCCGCAACGAGGCTTCGTCCTCCAGATCGGTATGTGGGCAGACGACCTGGATGTCGACGGACGACGGGTCACGACCGGCATCGGCGAGTCGCTCGCGCAAGCGCTGTACGGCGGTGCCGAACTGGTCGGCGTTCTCAATGGCGGTGGTCCGCATGGTCGACGCCATGCCTGCCGCGGCGATGATGGGCATCCATCCGTTGCCGTGCTCGACCACACGCCGGATCGCGGCGGCGCCGTTCCCGCCGATCCAGAGCGGGGGATGGGGCTGCTGAGCTGTGCGCTGCAGCGCAACGGGTCCGACCGCCCCGAAATCCTGTCCGGAAAACGGTGTTTCGGGATCCGTCCAGATGGAACGCAGCGCCGCCAACGCTTCGTCGAGCAGTTCGGCGCGACGGTCGATGTCCACGCCCACTGCCGAGAACTCGGATCGCAGGTAGCCCGCACCGACGCCCGCGATGAGTCGGCCACCGGAGATCAGGTCCAGGCTGCCCAGTGCCTTGGCTGACAGGTACGGGTTCCGGAAGGGGAGCACGTAGAGGTTGGTCATCAACCGGATGTGCGAGGTGGCTGCCGCCATGAAGCTCAGCGCGGCGATCGGGTCGAGTGTGTTGTGGCCCCCGTTGTTGCGCCACTTGACCGAGGGGGCCGGATGCTCGCTCAACGCGATCGCCGAGAACCCCGCCGCTTCAGCCTGGGTGGCTACCGCGCGGATGGCCTCGGGTTGCAGGAAATCGTCAGGTGCGGTGGGCAGCTCGCTGGGGTATTCCAGGGTGTACTTCATCGATCTCCCCGTTTCTGACCCATTCTCGGGACGCTACTGAAAGCGTTACCGTAACATCGATCGCCAATTACCGATTCGGATGGAGTGGTGATGGATCGCCGGCGAAAAGTACTGGTCATGGGCGCGAGCGGAAACGTGGGTGCCTGTGTCACCCGCCAGCTTGTCGAGCGCGGTGACGACGTGCGGGTACTGCTGCGACGGAGCAGTTCGACGAAGGGTATCGAGGGCGTCGAGGTAGAACGCTGCTACGGAGACATCTTCGACACCGAGGCGGTGACGGCTGCGATGGCCGACCGCGACGTGGTGTTCTACTGCGTCGTCGACACCCGCGCACATCTGGCTGATCCCACGCCACTTTTCAATACGAACGTCGAGGGCCTGCGCAACGTCCTGGACGTCGCGGTAAATGCCGACCTGCAGCGTTTCGTGTTCCTCAGTACCATCGGCACGATCGCCGTCGGCGACGACGGGGCAACCGTCGACGAGGACACCCCGTTCAACTGGGCGGGTAAGGGCGGCCCCTACATCGAATCCCGCCGTCAGGCCGAGGATCTGGTGCTGTCGTACGTGCGTGAGCGTGGGCTGCCGGCCGTGGCGATGTGCGTGTCCAACCCGTACGGTCCGCCTGACTGGCAGCCCAGGCAGGGTGCGCTCGTCGCAATGGCGGCGTTCGGACAGTTGCCGGTCTACGTCAGAGGCGTGGGCTCGGAGGTGGTCGGAATAGACGACGCTGCCGATGCTCTCATTCGGGCCGCGGAACGGGGCCGGATCGGCGAGCGCTACATCGTCTCCGAAAGGTATATGTCTCAACGGGAAATGTTCACCACGGCCGCGGAGGCGGTCGGTGCCCGACCGCCCAGATTCGGAATACCGATGGCTCCGCTCTATGCCTTCGGGTGGTTGGCCGGTATGTCGAATCGATTGTTCGGCACCGACTTCCCGATGAACCTTACGGCGGCGCGGCTGATGTGGCTGACCTCGCCGGCCGATCACGGGAAGGCCGCCCGCGATCTGGGTTGGAAGCCCGCTCCTACCGCCGAATCGATCAGCCGGGCAGCACAGTTCTACGTCGACCGGAAGAGCCGCAACGAAAAGGTCATCGACTTGTGAGCGCCACAGATTTCGATGTGATCGTCGTCGGCGCCGGATTCTCCGGCTTGTATGCACTACATCGCCTACGAGATCAGGGCCTGCGGGTAAGGGTCCTGGAGAAGGCGGATGACGTGGGCGGCACCTGGCTGGTCAACCGGTACCCGGGCGCCCGCTGCGACATCGAGAGCATCGAATACTCCTACAGCTTCAGCGAGGAGATCCAGCAGGAGTGGGTGTGGACGGAGACGATGCCGGCGCAGCCTGAAATCGAGGCGTACCTGAACTTCGTCGCCGACCGGCTGGACCTTCGCCGTGACATCGCCTTCGGTACCGAGGTCGTGGCCATGACCTTCGACGAAGGCGCCGCGCAGTGGACGGTCACCACCGCCGAAGGCCAGGTTCTACGCACACCGTTCGTGGTCGCCGCCACCGGAATCCTCTCGGTGCCACTGGAACCCGACATCCCCGGGATGGCCCGATTCACCGGCACCTCGCTGTATACGAGCCGCTGGCCGCGCGAGGGTGTCGACCTCACCGACAAGCGGGTCGGGGTGATCGGCACCGGCTCCACCGGTGTGCAGCTGATACCGGTGGTGGCGGGGCAGTGCGAACATCTCGTGGTGTTCCAACGGTCCCCGGCGTTCACGCTGCCGTGGCAGGTCCGGTCCTTCGAACCCGGGGAACTCGACGCGCTCAAGGCTGACTATGCGGCCATCCGCGCTGCGCAGCGGGAACATCCGGTCGGGGCGGCGCGGCTCAGCGCCTTCTCGGTGCTGCTCGAGATGCTGGTACGACCGCCGGTGAAATCCGCTTCACCCGAGGAGAAACGACGCGCGGTCGAGGAACACGGCGTGATGGGCGCGCTCAACTGGGGTGATGTCTTCTTTGACATCGACGCCAACCGGATGGCCACCGAGCTCTACGGGCAAGCCGTGGCCCGCATCGTCTCAGATCCGCAGACCGCGGCGTCGCTGACACCGAGCCATCCGTTCGCGTGCAAGCGGCCCATCATCGACCAGGGCTACTACGAGACGTACAACCGTGACAACGTCACGCTGGTCGATCTGCGCAAGGGCGCCATTCGTGAGGTGACGGCGACCGGGATCTCCACCGAACAGGGTGACTTCGATCTCGATGTGATCGTGTATGCCACGGGATTCGACGCCATGACCGGGGCGTTGAGCCGGATCGACGTGCGGGGCCGCGACGGCATGGTGCTGGGGGAGTACTGGTCCAAGGCGGGCGCACTGTCCTATCTGGGCGTGGCGGTGGCCGGGTTCCCGAACCTGTTCACCATCCAGGGCCCGGGAAGTCCCTCGGCGGCAACGAACTTCGTAGCAGCACTGGAGCAGCATGTGGAGTGGATCGCGGACTGCATCGGGTACCTGAGGTCCAATGGGCGCCGGAGCATCGAGGCGACGCCGCAGGCGCAGGACGAATGGGTCGAGCACACCACGGCGCTCGTGGAGCCCACGGTGCTGATGGATCCGAGCTGCAACTCCTGGTACAACGGCGGCAACGTCCCCGGTAAGAAGCGGATGTATCTCGGCTACACGGCGGGCATCCCCGAATACCGTCGCCGCTGTGACCAGATAGCCGCTGACGGGTATACGGGATTCACCGTTGCATAGGGCCGTCCGGATCGCGTGGGAGCTGGGTGGCGTGGTGCCGCGCTCGGTGGGTGCGCTCGCCGGGCAATGGAATCCATTGTCGGTCAATGGCCTTCGTCAACTCGGTGAGGTCACTCTCGACGAGCTCGTCGTCACCGGTATGACGCTGACCGGTCCACCGCCGGAGCTTCCCCGTCCACTGGGCGAATACCAGTGGGCAGCCGACGAACTCGGCTTACTCGGTATCGACGCGGCGCACCCGAAGCCAGATGCTCTGCAGGTCAAACACATCCGGCCACGTAGGTTCGGTGCGCTGACGTTCGAGGAGCTGGTCTTCGACCACGAACCCGCCCTGCCCGCCTCGGTGCTGGCCGACGGGCACGGTGGCGTCGCCACGGCAAGAGCCCGGCTGTACCGGAGTGGAGACGACGCGCGACCCTGGCTGATCTGGGTGCACGGGGCGGGCCAGGGCGACCCGATGGACCTCCTCGTTGCCCGGGTGCGTCCTCTGAGGGACCTCGGCTTCAACGTCGCCTTACCCGTGCAGCCGGGGCACGGGCCGCGGCGCCGGTCCTGGCCGGAGTATCCGGCTCGGGATCCGCTGGCCAACGTGGCCGGCATGATGCGGGCGGTGTCGGAGGTGCGGGCGCTGATCGGTTGGCTGGAACCACAGGCGTCGTCGATCGCGGTGGCCGGCTTGTCGCTGGGCAGCGCGGCGGCGGCGCTGGTGTCGCATCTCGACGCTCGGGTGGACGCGGTGGCGCTGTACACGCCGATCCTCGGCCTCAACGCGATGATCGGGATGCACCTGGGACGCTGGGGATTGGCGGGGCAGCAGTCGGCGCGCCAGTTGCAGTCAGCCACGGTGGCGGCGATGTCCTCCGTGATCGACCCGCTGCGTACCCGACCGTGTGCCGAGCGGCGTCTGATCGTGGGCGCCTGGCATGACCGGATGGCAATGCGCAGTTCGGCCCTGGCCATGCACGAGCAATGGGGCGGCGAACTCTACTGGCACGACGGAAGCCATGTGGGGCACCTGTTCTCCGGTGCGGTGCAGGATGCGACCGAGCGGTTCTTAACGACCGTAGCTTGACGTGATCCGGGCCCGTACGCAGTCGATCTCGTGGTCGAGATCGTGGTCCTCGGGCAGGACCACCCACTGGAACGCGATCCCGAAGATCGATCCGGTGATGTCCCGCGACGCCATGTCGACGTCGATGTCGGGGCGCAGTGAACCGTCGGCGATACCGGTGCGCAGCCCGGCTTCGATCTTGACGGCTGCCCCGGCCAACTGTGCGCGCACCCCGTCGCGCAGCGGCGACGTGGTTTTCACTGCTTCGAATGCCGACACGAACATGGCCCTTGTCACCGCGGCATCCTCGGCATGAATTTCCTGCACGCGGTCGAAATGCGCGAGCACCTGCTGCAGCCCGGTGGCGCCCGGTTCGGGATCGGGGTTCAGGCGCGCCACGTACACCTCCTGGAAGGCGTCGAGGATGGCGTCCTTGCTGCCGTAGCGGGCGTGCACCATGGCCCGGCTGTACCCGGCTCGTCGTCCGATCTCAGCGGCAGTCGTTGCTTCCCAGCCCTTTTCGACGATCAACTCAGCGGCAGCCTGCAGCAGCCGACGCGAGGACTGTTCCACGCGCTCCGGCTGGGTGAGGCCCTGCGCTGGGGAAGGCACCCTTGCATATTAGACGGTCGACAACTAACTTAGTTGTTCAGCGTCAAATTAGTGTGCGGAGGTCGACGATGACATCAGTCGCGGTGCCGGTGTCCGGACCGGTGCCCACGGGCATCGAGGAGGTGACGGCGTCCTGGTTGACCGAGGCGCTGGGCACGAAGGTGACGGCAGTGCGGGCCGAGCGGATCGCGCTGGACACCGGCTTCTCCGCTGCGCTGTACCGGATCCATCTGAACGGATCCGATGATGTTCCAGAGACTTTGATCGTCAAACTGCCCGCCGACTCGTTGGCGCGTGGCGGCATGGAGATGCTTGGGGGTTACCACCGCGAACTGTACTTCTACCGGCATGTCGCGCCAGATGCGCCCATCGCAACGCCGCACTGCCACGTCGCTCGCATGTCGGGACCCGACTTCGTGCTCGTGCTCGAAGATCTGCGGGACTGGGAGAACGCCGACCACCTGGCCGGGCTGTCGCTGCCGCGCGCCCAACTCTGTATCCAGCAGTTGGCCGGCTTGCATGCCTGGTCAGTCGGCGTCGATGAGGCTGTGCTGCAGGAATTCCCGAGCATTGACAGTACATTGACCCGGGACTTGTTTCTGCCGGCTTTCGCTCCTGGTTGGCAGCTCTACCGGGACCATACCCGTCAATCGGTGCCCGCGGCAGTCGCCACGTTCGCCGAACGATTCGCCGATCTCGCACCCACCGCGCTTACCGCGCTCGCGGACCGAAACATGCTGCTGCACGGAGATATCCGGGCTGACAACATGTTCTTTCGCGAAGATGCTCTCAAGGTGGTCGACTTTCAGCTGACGGTCCGCGGCGCGGGTGCGGCCGATATCGCGTATCTGGTCAGCCAGGGTCTGCCGACCGAGGTGCGTCGCGGCCGGGACGAGGAGCTGGTGCGTGAGTACGTCAGCCAGGTTGACGGGTACACGTTCGACGAGGCGTGGCGGCATTACCGTCTCGCGACCGCGCTGCTGCTGTACATGCCGGTGGTCGCCCTGCTCACCTGGGATGTCGCGCCTGAACGGTCCCGGCAGCTGTGCCTGACCCTCATCGACCGGGCTGTCGCGGCGATCGAAGACATCGACGCCCTTGAGGTGTTCGCGTGACTGTTCGCACTGCGCGCGAAGTGGTCGAACAGTACAACTGGGTGGTCTGGAACGAGAAGGACTTCGCCCTTGCCGATGAACTGTTGGGAGAGACCGTCACCCGCCACGATGTAGGCGAGGCGAAGGTGCTCACCCACGAAGAGGCGGTGAAAAGGGTGATCGAACACTGGGCGATGTTCGACACGATCCGGTTCGACCTCAACCTGGTCGTCGCCGGTGACGACGGCGAGCACGTGGCGATCGTTTATGAATCCCCGATGACGTTTCCTGACGGTAACGCCATGACGGTCAGCAGCATGGAGATCTTCCGGGTGGTCGACGGCCGGATCACCGAAGTGTGGAACTGTGGTTACAAACAAGGAGTTTGGGTATGACCGACGAGCGCTTGCGCGAGGAGCCGAAATGACCGACCGATTCCTGGACGAACTCGGTTACTACCTGCTTGCCGGTGCAGGCGGTGAAGGCCCGGCCACGTTGATGGACGAGGCGCGCCGCGGCGAGGAACTCGGCTTCGGCACCGCATTCATCTCGGAGCGGTGGAACGTCAAGGAAGCCTCCTCGCTCGTCGGCGCTGCCTGTGCGGTAACCGATCGGATGCAGATCGCCACGGCGGCAACCAATCACAACACTCGACACCCCCTGATCACCGGATCGTGGGCCACCACGATGCACCGGTTGTCCCGGGGCCGATTCACGTTGGGCATCGGGCGCGGCGTGGCGGCCATGTACAACGCGTTCGGGGTTCCCGCGGTGACCACCGCGCAGATGGAGGACTTCGCACAGGTCATGCGCAAGCTGTGGCACGGCGAGGTGGTGTTCAATCACGACGGCCCGATCGGCAAGTATCAGGTGCTGTTCCTCGACCCCGACTTCAACGAGGACATCCGGTTGGCGATCGTGGCCTTCGGCCCGCAGACCCTGGCGCTCGGTGGGCGGGAGTTCGACGACGTCATCCTGCACACCTACTTCACCCCCGAGACGCTGCAACGCGCGGTCAAGATCGTCAAAGAAGCAGCCGAGCGGGCCGGCCGCGACCCCGACAGCGTGCGGGTGTGGTCGTGCTTCGCCACCGTGGGCGATCACCTGCCAGAGGAACTGCGACTGAAGAAGACCGTGGCCCGGCTCGCCACCTACCTACAGGGCTATGGCGACCTGTTGGTGAGCACCAACGGCTGGGATCCGGCAGTGCTGCAACGCTTCCGGGAAGACTCCGTAGTCACCTCGATACCGGGCGGCATCGACCACAAGGCCAGCGCCGAGCAGATCGAGCACATCGCCACGCTGATACCCGACGAGTGGTTGGAACCATCTGCCACCGGATCGGCGAGCCAATGCGTGGACCGCATCCGCAAGGAGTTCGACTACGGTGCCGATGCCGTGATCATGCACGGGGCCACCCCGGACGAGCTCGAGCCGATCGTCACGGAGTACCGCGCCACCAAGGTGTGACCCACGAGAAGTCTCCCGCAAGCGGGGGACTTCTCGCGGAAGGCGTTACGGCGTGATCACGGTGCGCGACACCGGTTCCGCGACGGCCTGACGGCTGAAGATGCCGTGCTGCAGGGTGACCAACAGGGCATTGCGGGTCTCCTCGGGGGAGATGAGCTCGTCGAAACCGAGGTGGCCCGCTGACCGGAACGATGCCTCGAGTTCCATTCGCTTGAGCACCTCGGTGTAATCCTCGCCGGCATGGGTGGCGGCGCTGAGCGCCGCCGCACCCATCGCCCCCATCGTCGCGCCGGGATAGGCGAACGTCGCGACCTGGTCGTCGAAGCCCAGCAGCGACATCACCATCGAGCCGAAGCCGAAGGCCTTACGCAATGTCACGTGCAGTTTGAGGGTGGTGGCGGCAGTCTGGGCGGCGAACATCCGCGCTCCGCTGCGCAGCACGCCGCTGCGTTCGGACTGGCTGCCCGGCAGCATGCCGGGATTGTCGGCGAGGAACACGATCGGCAGGTGGAACGAGTCGGCCACGGTGATGAAATGGGCTGCCTTGTCGGCGGCATCGGCATCGATCGAACCGGCCATCACCTGTGGCTGGTTTGCCACCACCGCGACCGGATAACCGCCCAGATGGGCGAGAGCACAGATGATCGCGCGGCCGAATTTCGGCTGGACCTCGAACCAGTCGGGCCGGTCGAAGATCTCGTCGATCACCGCGCGCATGTCGTAGATCTGGCGGTTGTCGCGGGACACGATATCGAGAATCTCCGGGGTGAGCCTCGGGTCTGCGGTGTCGTCGGCAAGCCGCGTCGGCGGGTATGACCATGCACTGGACGGGAAATACGACAGGTAGCGCCGGATATCGTCGATGACCGTCTCGTCGTCCTCGGCGTAGTTGTGGATCACGCCGCTGGCCAGTGCCACGTTCGGGCCGCCGAGATCCTCCTTCGAAATGTCCTCTCCGGTGGACTCTTTCACCACCGGGGGCCCGGCGGTGAAGATAGCTCCCTGATGGCTCATGATGCTGAAGTCGCACACCGGGGCCACCAGGGCACCATGGCCGGCGGACGGGCCGAGGATCGCCGATACGGTGGGCACCTTTCCCGAGCATTTCGCCTGGGCGATCAGATCGGTCGGGGTACGTCCGTAGTGCTCACCACTGGGGCGGAAACCCGCGCCCTCCAACAACATCACGAGTGGAATCTTGTTACGCAAGGCCAACTCGGCGAGCCGATAGCGTTTGGCGTTTCCGCCCGGGCCGATACTTCCGGCCAGCGTGGTGAAGTCCTCGGCGCCCACCATCACCGGAGTGCCGTCGATACGGCCCGCACCGGCGACGAGGCCATCGGCGGCGATGTCGCCCCCGACCAGCGTCCCGAACTCCTGAAAAGTGCCGGGATCCAGCAGCCGCGCGATCCGCGCACGGGCGTCGAGCTTGCCCTTGCCGTGGTGCTTGGCCAACCGCTCGGGACCACCCATGCCGTGGGTGTGCTCGCGTCGACGAGCCAGGTCCTCGAGCGTTTCCTTCCACTCCGGGTCGTTCGTCATGCCGGCGTCCTTGTCATGCCACTGTCCTCACTCGTCGCGCAGTGCCCTAGGGGCCTCAGCGTACCGCCGTTGACCATACTGAATTGCTTACTGTAGCGTCGATGAGGTGATCGGGTTGCACATGGTCGGGCACGGTGGCAAAGGCGCGCACAGGCGATGAGCGACCCAGTTCCCCGCGACGTCAAGATCGATCGAGGCGTTCCCAGTCGGTTGACCGATGTCCCGGACATCGCACGTGAGCTCGAGGCCAGCGGTTACGACGGATGTTGGACCGGCGAGATCAACCACGACCCGTTCCTGCCGCTCGCGCTCGCGGCCGAGCACACCGAACGGATCCAGATCGGCACCAGCATCGCGGTGGCTTTCGCGCGCAATCCGATGACCATGGCTCAGCTGGGTTGGGATCTGCAGACCTACTCGGGCGGACGCTTCATCCTTGGCCTGGGCACCCAGATCCAGCCGCACATCGAGAAGCGTTTCAGCATGCCGTGGAGTCACCCGGCGCGCCGCATGCGCGAGTACATCGAAGCGCTGCACGCGATTTGGCAATGTTGGCGTGACGGCACCAAGTTGAGGTTCGAGGGCGAGTTCTACACCCACAAGATCATGACGCCGATGTTCACCCCGGAACCGTCGACGCTGCCGTTCCCCAAGGTGTTCCTCGCCGCCGTCGGTGAACTGATGACCGAGGTGTGCGGTGAGGTGGCCGACGGACTGCTGGCGCACGCGTTCACCACGCGGCGCTATCTGGACGAGGTGACCACCGTCGCGTTGCAGCGCGGAATGGACCGCGCCGGGCGCGACCGTCGTGACTTCGAGCTGTCTTGCCCGGTCTTCGTCGTCACCGGCGCCGACGAACGGGAGATGGCCGCGGCGTCGGTCGCCACCCGCAAACAACTCGCGTTCTACGGCTCGACGCCGGCCTACCGCAAAGTCTTGGACCTGCACGGCTGGGGTGATCTGCACACCGAACTGCACCGGCTCTCGCTGGATGGCCAGTGGGACGCGATGGGCGAGCTCATCGACGACGAGGTGCTCGCCACGTTCGCCGTGGTGGCACCGATCCCCGAATTGGCCGCCGCACTGCGGCGCCGCTGCGACGGCGTCATCGACCGCGTGCTGCCCGGCTTTCCCGCCGCTGTATCCCCGGAAACTGTCAACGCGGTGTTGCAGGAGTTTCGCGAATGCCCGCCAGTGAGGAGCAAAGTATGACCGTCCGCACCATTGACGATATCGCCAAGATGTTCGCCAACCCGTCGGCGTACGCCGACGAGGTGACTCTTCACGCGGACCTGACCCACCTCCGAGCCAACGCCCCAGTGTCCTGGGTCGAGGTGCCCGACTATGCCCCCTTCTGGGCGATCACCAAGCATGCGGACATCATGGAGATCGAGCGGGCCAACGACATCTTCACCAACTCTCCGCGCCCGGTGCTGGTCACCCGCGAGGGCGACGAGCAGCAGGCCGCGATCGGAATCCGGACGTTGATCCACACGGACGATCCGCTGCACCGCGATCTGCGGGCCATCGGAGCCAACTGGTTCCGGCCAAAGGCCATGCGCGCGTTGAAGGATCGCGCCGATGAACTGGCCAAGCGGTTCGTCGACAGAATGGTCGACGAAGGACCGGAATGCGATTTCGTGCAGCAGGTCGCCGTGAACTATCCGCTGTACATGATCATGACGCTGCTCGGTGTGCCCGAATCCGATTTCGCGTTCATGCTCAAGCTCACCCAGGAGCTGTTCGGCAGCGACGACGACGAGTTCAAGCGCGGCACCAGCATGGAAGAGCAGGGCATGGCGCTGCTCGAGATGTTCCAGTACTTCACCGAACTGACCGCCTCGCGTCGGGCGAATCCGACCGACGACCTGGCCTCGACGATCGCCAACGCCACGCTGGACGGGGAGCCGCTGTCCGATATCGACACGGTTTCCTACTACGCGATCATCGCCGCCGCCGGCCACGACACCAGCAGCGCCAGCATTTCCGGCGGTATGCACGCGCTGCTGCAGAATCCCGACCAGCTGGCCCGGCTGCAGAACGACATGAGTCTGATGCCGCTGGCGGTCGAGGAGATGGTCCGGTGGACGACACCGGTCAAGGAGTTCATGCGTACCGCGCAACAGGACTACGAGATTCGCGGTGTACGCATCGCCAAGGGCGAGTCGGTGCTGCTGTCGTATGTCTCGGGCAACCGTGACGAGGACGTCTTCGTCGATCCGTTCCGCTTCGACGTCGGGCGAGATCCCAACAAACACATCGCGTTCGGCTACGGTGTGCATTTCTGCCTCGGTGCCGCACTGGCCCGGCTGGAGATCAACAGCTTCTTCTCCGAATTGCTGCCGAGGCTGCGCTCCGCAGAACTCGCCGGCGAACCGCAGCACATGGCCACCACGTTCGTGGGCGGTCTCAAGCACCTGCCGGTGCGGTACTCGCTGCGCTGACAACGCCGAGCAGACACAAAACTGCCCCTTTTCGCATGAAAATGGGCAGTTTTGTGTCTGCTCGCGGGAAAACGGGCCCTAGTCGGAACCCGAGTTGCCCCGCGCCGCCGCGTGCAATGCGTCGCCGCGGGAGCCCTGCTCGTGATGGCTCAAGGCCTGGATCGAAACATCGTGGCCCTCAGCGGCTTTACGCAGAGCGCCGACGGTGGCCTGCTCCCGCGAGATGTGAGTGAACGGATCGAACGAATACCAGCGCATGGCGTTCTCGTGCGTCATCTTGTTGATCTCGTCGTCGGGGACGTTGTTCTCGGTCAGCACATCCCACAGTTCCTCGGGCGCGCCCGGCCACATCGAGTCGCTGTGCGGGTAATCGGCTTCCCAACTGATGTTGTCGATGCCAATCTTGTCGCGCAACGCCACGCCGACCGGATCCGAAATGAAGCAGGTCAGGAAGTGCTCACGGAACACCTCGCTGGGCAGCTTGCCGCCGAAGTTCTGATGCGTCCAGGTCGAGTGCATCTCGTAGGTGCGGTCGACGCGCTCCAGGAAATACGGAATCCAGCCGGTGCCGCCCTCGGACAGCCCGATCTTGAGATCCGGGTAATCCTTGATGGGCTTGGACCACAACAGGTCCGCGGCGGCCTGCACGATGTTCATCGGTTGCAGGGTGATCATGACGTCGAGCGGCGCGTCCGGAGCGGTGATGGCCAGCTTGCCCGACGACCCGATGTGCACGTTGAGCACGGTGTCGGTGTCGCACAACGCCTTCCACAGCGGGGTCCAGTAGTCGTCGTGGAAGCTGGGGTAGCCCATGGCAGCCGGGTTCTCGGTAAAGGTCAGGGCGTGCACACCCTTCTTGGACACCCGGCGCACCTCTTGGGCGCAGGCCTCGGCATCCCAGATCACCGGGAGCGCCATCGGGATGAAGCGGGCGGGGTAGGCACCGCACCATTCGTCGATGTGCCAGTCGTTGTAGGCCTGCACGAGTGCCAGGGAGAACTCGGGATCCTCGGTGGCGAACAGGCGGCCGGCGAAACCGGGGAACGACGGGAAGCAGATAGAGCCGAGGATGCCCCCGGCATTCATGTCCTTGACGCGCTCGTCGACGTTGTAGCAGCCCTTGCGGATCTCATCGAGCCCCTGGGGCTCCAGACCGTATTCCTCCTTGGGCCGACCGGCGACCGCGTTGAGCGCGACGTTGGGGATCACGATGTCGCGGAACTGCCAGGTGTCGCTGCCGTCGGGGTTGTGCACCAGGCGGGGTGCCTCGTCGGCGTATTTCTTGGGCAGGTGGTTCTTGAACATGTCAGGTGGTTCGACGATGTGATCGTCCACGCTGATCAAGATCATGTCGTCTTTATTCACGAAACGCGCTCCATTCACGACGGCCTTACCGTATGGACGACAGTTTAGCCGGGCGTGGCAGGTTCAGGCCAGGCGATCAGCAGATTCGCCGACTCAGCAGCAGCGCGCGCCGGGATTGGCCTCCGTGTTGCGGTGCCGCATCTTCCAGTAGTCGCGCTCGGACAGCACCGGTTCGTCCGGATGCGTCCGCTCCCGATGCGCTACGTAGCGCCGGTAGTGGTTGTCACCCATCAATGTTGACCAGTACCAGCCGATGTGGCGTGCGGCCTGGCGTGTGCTCCGGGTAAGGCGTCCCACTGCTTCTGCACCTCCTTCTCAACCTGGGTGGGAATCAGACCCGAGGGTGCGAAGATGCGCGACGGCACCTCCTCATCCACGGCCAGCGGCCTGGCGGCACCGCGCAGCGCCTGCAGCGCCATCACCACACCCGCGATGAACACGATCAGCACCAGCACGGCGAAGACGATCGACAACGTGCCCTGAATAAAGGTGTTGCGGATGACGGCGTCGATCTGATCGGGGGTCTTCGCTGCGCCGAACGTCGACTTTCCGGCCTCCTGGGCCGCGACATACTGCGAATGCTGCTTCCAGTAACCGACTTTCGGGTCGGCGGAGAAGATCTTCTGCCACGATGCCGTCATCGTCACCGTCAGGTCCCACAACAACGGAAGCCCCGGTATCCAGGCCCACTTCACCAAGCCGCGTTTGATCACCACGACGGTGACCACCGTCAATGCGATCGCGGCCAGCAGCTGGTTCGCGATGCCGAACAGCGGGAACAAGGTGTTGATGCCGCCCAGCGGATCTGTCACACCCATCAGCAGGATGGAACCCCACGCGGCGACCACGATGATCGAGCAGGCCCACGCTCCGACGCGCCAGCTGGGATCGCGCAACTTCTTCAGCGGCCCACCGAGATTGCCGAGGCCGTCGGACAGCATGAACCGGGCCACCCGGGTGCCGGCGTCGACGGTGGTGAGGATGAACAACGCCTCGAACATGATCGCGAAGTGGTACCAGAACGCCTTGAGGCTCTCTCCACCGAACACCTGGTGGAGCACCTCGGACATGCCGAAGGCCAGGGTGGGGGCGCCGCCGGTGCGCGACACGATCGACTGCTCGCCGACGCCATCGGCGGCTGCGGTGATCTCCTGCGCAGTGATCGGCTGACCGGACAGGCCAAGGCCGTTGACGTAATCGGCCGCGGTCTGTGCGGTGGTGCCGGTGGCCGCCGTCGGCGCGTTGATCGCGAAGTACAGGTGCTGGTTGAGGATCGCCGCGGTGATGAGGGCCATGATCGCGACGAACGACTCGGTGAGCATGCCGCCGTAGCCGATCAGCCGCATCTGGCTTTCCTTCTCCAGCAACTTGGGCGTGGTGCCCGAGGAGATCAGCGCGTGGAAGCCCGACAGTGCACCGCAGGCGATGGTGATGAACAGGAACGGGAACAACGAGCCGGCGAACACCGGGCCGGTGCCGCTGGCGGCGAACTGCGAAATCGCCGGTGCCTGCATCACCGGGCGCGCGATCAGTATGCCGATGGCCAGCAGGGCAATGGTGCCGACCTTCATGAACGTCGACAGGTAATCGCGCGGGGCCAGCAGGAACCACACCGGCAACACCGAAGCGGCCAGGCCGTAGATGATGATGCACCACGAGAGGGTGACCTTGGAGAGCGTGAACCAGTCAGCACCCCAGTCGGTTTCGGCCACCCAACCTCCGGAGATCACCGCGAGCAGCAACAGTGCGACGCCGATCAGGGACACCTCCGACACGCGGCCGGGGCGGAAGAAGCGCAGATACAGACCCATGAAGATGGCGATCGGAATCGTCATCGCGATCGAAAACACGCCCCAGGGACTCTCGGCGAGCGCGTTGACCACGACCAGGGCCAGCACCGCCAACAGGATCACCATGATCACCAGCACGCCGACGATCGCGGCCACGCCACCGACCAGGCCGAGCTCGTCGCGTGCCATCTGCCCGAGCGAGCGGCCGCGGCGGCGCACCGAGATGGACAGCACCAGATAGTCCTGGACGCAGCCGGCCACCACCGCGCCGATGATGATCCAGATGGTCCCGGGCAGATAGCCCATTTGCATGGCCAGCACCGGGCCGACCAGCGGGCCCGCTCCGGCGATCGCGGCGAAGTGATGACCGAACAACACGCGCCTGTCGGTCGGCATGTAGTCGGTGCCGTTCTCGAAAAGCTCAGCCGGAGTGGCATTGTCGTCGCGAGGCCGAACAATCTTCATCTCGATCAGCCGGGCGTAGAACCGGAATCCGATCACGTAGGTGCAGATCGCGGCGATCACGAACCAGACCGCGTTCACGGTCTCACCGCGGAAGAAGGCGATGACCGCCCAGGCCACTGCGCCGAGGACTGCGACCGCCGCGAAGATCGCCTTGTGTTTCACGGTGATCGGAGAGCGGTCGACTATCGCCACCGGCGGAAGATCTTTGTCGGTGCGGATGTAGGTGATGTCGCCGTCGTGGTCCTCGATGAAAAGATCACACCCGACGCGTATGACACTGGGCAAGCAAGGAGAGACCGTGGCAACACCAGATGCCCCACCGGCGGATCGCATCGAGGACCACGACGGCGACATCACCTACATCCGCACCGACAAAGATCTTCCGCCGGTGGCGATAGTCGACCGCT
>NZ_LZSY01000198.1 GCF_001665625.1 Mycolicibacterium peregrinum
CCGCTGATGAGCGCTTGCGCGAAGAAGAGACAGCCGCTGATGAGCGCTTGCGCGAAGAAGAGACAGCCGCTGATGAGGAAGATGAAGAAGGCGTTGGCCGTCCTGACCGCGACCCTGGCGGTGGCCGGGTGCAGTCAGAGCGCGCCGGCGTTGACGTTGCCGACGATGACGCTGGCGCCGCCCAGCCCGGCCGGCATGCAGGAGCTTGCGCCCCAGCCGGTTCGGGTGCCGACGCAGGACACCGACGAGTGCAACCGCACGGCCAGCCTGCGGCCGTTCAGCAATCAGGCCGACGCCGACGCGGCGGTGGCGAAGATCCGCGACCGCGGGCGGCTGGTCGTCGGACTCGACATCGGCAGCAATCTGTTCTCGTTCCGCGATCCGATCACCGGTCAGATCAACGGATTCGACGTCGACATCGCCGGGGAGGTCGCGCGCGACATCTTCGGCACGCCGTCACAGGTCGAGTACCGCATCCTGTCCTCGGCCGACCGCATCACCGCACTGCAGAACAATCAGGTCGACATCGTGGTCAAGACCATGACGATCACCTGCGAGCGCCGCAAGGAGATCAACTTCTCCACGGTGTATTTCATGGCCCACCAACGCATCCTGGCCGCGCGGGACTCCAACATCTCGCAGGCCTCCGACCTCTCGGGCAAGCGGGTGTGCGTGGTGGACGGGACCACGTCGCTCAAGCGGATCCAGCAGATCAGCCCGTCACCGATCATCGTCTCGGTGGTGACCTGGGCCGATTGCCTGGTGGCGCTGCAGCAGCGTCAGGCCGATGCGGTCAGTACCGACGATTCGATCCTGGCCGGGCTGGTGGCCCAGGATCCGTATCTGCACATCGTCGGCCCCAGCCTCAACGAGGAGCCCTACGGCATCGGGCTGAACCTGGACAACACGCCGCTGGTCCGGGTCGTCAACGCGACGCTGGAACGCATCCGCCGCGACGGCACCTGGAACACCTTGTACCGCAAGTGGTTGACGGTCCTGGGGCCGGCGCCGTCGCCTCCGGCCGCGAGGTATGTCGACTGATGAAAAAGCCCGACGACAGCGGACTCCCGGACACCGATCCCGACACCGAGGGCGGCCCCGGGACGCAGCCGGCGAGCCTCGACGACCTCGAGTTGGATTCGCAGTCGACCCTGCGGCCCATGGCGACCCAGGCGGTGTTCCGCCCGGAGTTCGACGATTCCGACGATCCGACGTTCGGCGGCGGCGACACCGAACCGCAGAACCTTGCCACGATCGCCACCCGGATGCTCTCGCCGATCCGCAGACTGGGTGGCGGGCTGGTCGAGATCGCGCGGGTACCCGAGCGGGATCCGTTGACGGCGTTGATGACCAATCCGGTCGTGGCCGAACAGAAGCGGTTCTGCTGGAACTGCGGCAAGCCGGTCGGCAGGTCCTCGTCCGACGGACATGCCCTGTCGGAGGGCTGGTGCCCCCACTGCGGCAGCGCCTACTCGTTCCTGCCGCAGCTGTCGCCGGGTGAGATCGTCGCCGACCAGTACGAGATCAAGGGCTGCATTGCCCACGGTGGGCTGGGCTGGGTGTATCTGGCGTTCGACCACAACGTGAACGAACGTCCCGTCGTGCTCAAGGGACTGGTGCATTCCGGTGACGCCGAGGCGCAGGTGATCGCCATGGCCGAACGTCAGTTCCTGGCCGAGGTGACCCACCCGGGAATCGTGAAGATCTACAACTTCGTCGAACACGACGACAAGCACGGCAACCCGGTCGGCTACATCGTGATGGAGTACGTCGGCGGAACCTCGCTCAAACAGGCCAGGGGAACCCGGCTTCCGGTGGCCGAGGCCATCGGCTACATGCTCGAGATCCTGCCCGCACTGGGCTATCTGCATTCGATCGGGCTGGCCTACAACGACCTCAAGCCCGAGAACATCATGATCACCGAGGAGCAGCTCAAGCTGATCGACCTCGGTGCGGTGTCCAAGCTCAACTCCTACGGATACCTGTACGGCACACCGGGTTTCCAAGCGCCCGAGATCGTACGCACCGGGCCGACTGTGGCCACCGACATCTACACCGTGGGGCGCACGCTGGCCGCGCTGACCTTGAACCTGCGGACCCGGCGAGGTCGCTACGTCGACGGCCTGCCATCCGAGGACCCGGTGCTCGACACCTACGATTCCTTCGGCCGGTTCCTGCGCCGCGCCATCGACCCGGATCCGCGACGCCGGTTCCGCAGCGCCGAGGAGATGTCGTCCCAGCTGCTCGGCGTGCTGCGCGAGGTCGTGGCGGCCGACACCGGAAGTCCCCGCCCCGGCCTGTCGACCGTATTCAGCCCGTCGCGGTCCACATTCGGAGTGGATCTGCTGGTTGCACACACCGACGTCTACGTCGACGGGCAGGTGCATTCGGAGAAACTGACCGCGCAGGAGATCGTGCGAGCACTGCCGGTGCCACTGGTGGACCGCACCGATGTCGGCGCCCCGATGCTGGTGGCCAGTGTGCTCAGCCAGCCTGTGCACACCCTCGACCAGTTGCGGGCCGCTCGGCACGGCGCGATCGATGCCGAAGGCGTGGACCTCTCGGAATCGGTGGAGCTTCCGTTGATGGAGGCGCGTGCGCTACTCGATCTGGGCGACGTCGCCAAGGCCACCCGCAAGCTCGACGACCTGGCGACCTGGGCCGGCTGGCGCTGGCAGCTGGTCTGGTTCCGCGCGGTGGCCGAGATGCTCTCGGCCGATTACGACTCGGCGACAAAGCATTTCACCGAGGTGCTGGACACCCTGCCCGGGGAGCTGGCCCCCAAGCTGGCGCTGGCCGCGACGGCCGAGCTGGCCGGCACCGCCGACGAGCTGAAGTTCTACAACACCGTGTGGAGCACCGACAACGGCGTGATTTCCGCCGGTTTCGGGTTGGCCCGCGCCCAGTCGGTGGCCGGGTCACGGGATGAGGCGGTCCAGACCCTGGACCAGGTTCCGCCCACCTCAAGGCATTTCACCACCGCCCGGCTGACCAGCGCGGTCACCCTGCTGTCCGGTCGGTCCACCGGTGAGATCACCGAGCAGAACATCCGCGATGCGGCGCGACGGGTGGAGGCCCTGCCCGACTCCGAGCCGCGCGTGCTGCAGATCCGGGCACTGGTACTGGGCACCGCGATGGACTGGCTGGCCGACAACACGGCGAGCAGCAATCACATCCTCGGATTCCCGTTCACCGAGCACGGTCTCAAGCTCGGTGTGGAGGCCTCACTGCGGGCGCTGGCCCGGGTCGCCCCCACCCAGTCGCACCGCTACGCCCTGATCGACCTGGCCAACAGCGTGCGGCCGATGAGCACGTTCTGATTCAGGCCAACGCGGCGCAGGCCTTCGCGATCGCCAATTCCTCGTTGGTGGGCACCACCAACACGGTTACGGGTGACTCGGGTGTCGAGATCCGCCGTGCTTCACGCGACGGTGACGCGTTGAGTTGCTCGTCGATCTGGATCCCCAGCGCGGACAGCCCGGCCAGGGCATCGCGGCGCACCGTGGCGTCGTTCTCGCCGACGCCCGCGGTGAAGCTGATGACGTCGGTCCGGCCCAGCACCGCCAGATAGGCGCCGACGTACTTGCGGAGCCGGTGGATGTAGACGTCGTACGCCAATTGCGCGTTCTCGTCGCCGGATTCGATGCGTTTGCGCAACGTGCGGAAGTCGTTCTCGCCACCGAGCCCGAGCACACCCGACTGGCGGTTGAGCATCGTGTCGATGTCCTCGACGTCCATACCCGCCGCCCGGCGCAGGAACAAGATGATGCCGGGGTCGATGTCGCCGCTGCGGGTGCCCATCACCAGGCCCTCCATCGGCGTCATGCCCATCGAGGTGTCTACGGGCCTGCCGCCGGCGATCGCCGACGCCGACGCGCCGTTACCCAGGTGCAGCACAATCTGATTCAGCGACTCGTAAGGCCGGTCCAGGAAAGCGGCTGCCTGCCGGCTCACGTACTCGTGCGAGGTGCCGTGGAAGCCGTAGCGGCGGATGTCCCAGCGCTCGGCCACCTCGCGATCGATGGCGTAGGTGGCCGCCGCTGCGGGCAGGTTGTGGAAGAACGCGGTGTCGAACACCGCCACGTGCGGCAGGTCTGGCAGCAGCTTGCGGGCCACCTCGATGCCCAGGATCGCCGGCGGATTGTGCAGCGGAGCCAGCGGAGACAGCTCTTCGAGCTTGCCGATCAGCTCACTGTCGATCAGCGTGGGGCAGTAGAAAGCCTTGCCGCCGTGCACTACCCGGTGGCCGACTGCCACCAGTCCGAGGGTGTCCAGGTGCAGACCCTGACCCGCCAGTTCGTCGAACGCTGCCCGCAACGCGGCATCGTGATCGGGAACCTGCGCCGAGCCGATCTGCTCGATGATGCCGTCGGCCAGGAATTCTCCCGAAGCCGGTTTCACCACTGCGTATTTCAGCGATGAGGATCCCGAGTTGATCACCAGAACCGTCATGACTGCCCCTGTGCCTGGATCGCGGTGATGGCCACGGTGTTGACGATGTCCTCCACCAGGGCTCCCCGGGACAGATCGTTCACCGGCTTGTTCAAGCCCTGCAGCACCGGGCCGATCGCGATGGCGCCCGCGCTGCGCTGCACCGCCTTGTACGTGTTGTTACCGGTGTTGAGATCGGGGAAGATCAACACGGTGGCGCGACCCGCCACCGGCGAGTCGGGCATCTTCGTCGCCGCCACCGATGGCTCCACCGCCGCGTCGTACTGAATCGGCCCTTCCACCAACAGATCCGGTTCACGTTGCCGCACCAGCTCGGTTGCCGCCCGGACCTTGTCGACGTCGGCCCCGGTACCCGAGGTTCCCGTCGAGTACGACAACATGGCGACCCGCGGATCGATGCCGAACTGCGCGGCGGTGCGCGCCGAGGAGATCGCGATGTCGGCGAGTTGTTCCGAGGTCGGATCGGGCACGATCGCGCAGTCGCCATAGGCCAGCACCCGATCGGCCAGGCACATCAGGAAGATGCTCGACACCGTCGAGATTCCCGGCGCCGTGCGGATGATCTCGAAGGCCGGCCGTACGGTGTGCGCGGTGGTGTGCGCGGCACCCGAGACCATGCCGTCCACCATCTCGTTGTGCACCAGCATGGTGCCGAAATACGAGACGTCGTGAATGATCTCGCGGGCCTGTTCGACGGTCACGCCCTTCTTGCGGCGCAGCTCGGCGTATTGCTCGGCGAACTGGTCGCACAGCTCACTGGTGAGCGGATCCAGAACGACGGCTGCATCCAGGTTGACCCCGAGTTCAGCTGCCCGGGAACGGATCTGGCTCTCCTCGCCGAGGATGGTCAGCTCGGCCACCTCGTGCTGGAGCAGCCGGCCCGCGGCCTTGAGGATGCGGTCGTCGGTGCCTTCGGGCAGCACGATGCGCCTGCGGTCGGAGCGGGCCTGGTCGAGCAGTTGGTAGGTGAACATCTGCGGCGTGGTGACCGCGGGGATCGGAATGCTCAGCTGCGCGATCAGGTCGTTGACGTCGACGTGCTTGTCCATCAACGCCAGCGCGGTGTCGATCTTCCGCTGCGATGTCGACGTGACCCGGCCGCGGGCACCGGCGACCCGACTGGCGGTCTCGAAGGTGCCGTACTTGGTGGCCACGATCGGCAGCCGCAGCCCGAGCCCTTCCACCAGCGATGCGATGGCCGGGTGCAGATCGAGGCCGCCGTTGAGGATGATGCAGGACAGTGACGGAAAGCCTTCTGCCGCATGAGCACTCACCAAGGCCAGCACCACGTCGGACCGGTCCCCCGGAGTGACCACCGCGACGCCCTCGGTCAGCCGCTCCAGGCAGTGCTCGGCGGTCATACCGGCGACCATCACGCCCATCGCCTCGCGCGACAGCAGCTCGGGGTCCCCGGCGATCATCGTGCCGTCGACCGCCACCTGCAGTTCGGCGACCGACGGGGCGACCAGCAACGGCTCCTCGGGAAGCACATACGCGGGCGGGCCGAGCGGTTTGAGGGCCTGGGCCACCGCGTCCAGCTGGGCCGGGTCGCACCGGTTGGCGACGACCGCCGCGGCATGTGCGTGCTGGTGGTTCAGCTCGGCCAGACACACCTCGACCACATGGGCCACCTCGGTAGGTGTCCGGTCGGCGGCCTTGACCGCGAGCACGACAGGCGCGCCGAGGTTGACCGCGATGCGGGCGTTCATGCTCAGCTCGCTGGGGGTGGCGATGTCGGTGTAGTCACTGCCGACGATCAGCACGGCGTCGCACTTCTCGGCCACGCGGTGGAACCGGTCGACGATCTCGGCGATCGCGACGTCGGGGTCTTCGTGTACCTGCTGGTAGCTGACCCCGACGCATTCGTCGTAACTCAGCCCGGCCGTGGCACTGGCCAGCAACAGTTCGAGGATGTAGTCGCGGTCCTCGCCCAGACGGGTGATCGGGCGGAACACCCCCACCCTCGGCACGGTCGCGGCAAGTCGGTGAAGAATGCCGAGCGCAATGGTCGACTTTCCGGTGTCACCTTCGGGCGACGCAATATAGATCGCGGTAGCGACGACTGCCTCTGGCACTGATACAGCTTCCCTCATCAGGGTTTGGACGGCCAGATGCTCTGCTTTTGCTCAGCGCAGCTCACGCAGCGCATCGGCGAATTCGGTGCAGAACCAGTCCACATCCGACAGAGAGAATACCAGGGGCGGTCTCACCTTCAGCACACTGCCCTGCGCCCCGCAAACCGAGATCAGCACCTTGCGGTCCCGCATCGCGTTGACCAGATCGTGCGCCGCGGCCCGGTCAGGGCCCGCCCCGGCGCGGTCGGTCACCATCTCGACACCGACATAGAGTCCGGCACCGCGAACATCGCCGACGCGTGGATCGTCGGCGGCCAGCCGGGTCAGTTCGTCACGCAGGGCCGTGCCGACCCGCGCCGCGTTGGCCATCAACTCCTCGCCTTCGATGACGTCGAGCACCGCGGCCGCGGCCGCCATCGACACCGGATTGCCTCCGAAGGTGTTGAAGTACGGCACCTCCCGGGCGAAGGCCTCCAGCACCTCGCTGCTAGCGGCCATCGCCGCCACCGGCAACCCGTTGGCCATCGGCTTGCCCATTGTGACGAGATCGGGCACGACACCGTGGCGGGTGAAGCCCCACATCGTCTCCCCCGTCCGGCCGAACCCAGGCTGCACCTCGTCGGCGATGAATACCCCGCCGGCCGCCCGCACCGCGGCCACCGCAGGCGCCAGCACCGAGGGATCGGGATAGATGCCGTCGGAGGAGAAGAAGGTGTCCACGATCAGAGCACTCAGACCGAACCCGGCGGCCTCGAGGTCGGCGATCGCGGCTTCCACATCGACCAGGAAGCGCTCTGCCACTTCGGCACCCGAGCGGTAACTGTCCGGCGCGGCCACCGAGCGCACATGGGATCCGATGGTGGTGGCACCGCCGAGCGACGGTGAAATCGCCGTCACCGCTTCGGTATTGCCGTGGTAGGCGTCGCGGGTGACGATCACACCGCGCGCCCCGGTATACCTCTGTGCCACCCGCAAAGCCAGATCGTTGGCCTCCGAACCGGTGCAGGCATACATCACCTGGTCGAGTTCCGCCGGAAAGGTGGCGAGCAACCGCTGCGAGTACTCCACGATGCCCTCGTGCAGGTAGCGGGTGTGGGTGTTGAGCGTCTCGGCCTGACGGGTGAGTGCGGCGACCACGTGCGGGTGGCAGTGCCCGACGCTGACGACGTTGTTGTACGCGTCGAGGTAACGCGTGCCGTCCGCGTCGAACATGTGGCTGCCGCTGCCGCGGACCAGGTGTACCGGCCGCTCGTAGAACAGCCGGTACGCCGGGCCCAGCAGGTGGGTGCGGGCCTCGATCAGCTTTTCGGTGTCGGGATCGGCCGACTGACCGGTGTAGCTGTTGGAGTCCATGATGTTCGAGAAACTCATCCCGTGCACCCCCTGCTCAGCGTTCGTGCGCCTCCTCCAACACGGTCCGACCCAGGTCGGAATACCGTTCCGGATCCCTGAATTTCAGGAACAGCGCCCACAGCACACCACCGATTCCGGCGATGCCGACAACATACGGGATTGCTGTGAAGATCCAGTCAGAAGCGGCTGAACCCGCAGCAAACGACGCGTTCTGGGCGAGCAGGTAGATGACGTAGAGCATGCCGACCCCGCCCAGCAGCGGAGCCAGGAAAGTGGTGAACCAGTTCGCCGTTTCGGGATGGCGCTTCTGGACATGGAAGTACGAGATCACCGAGAACGCCGCCAGCGCCTGGACGATCATGATGGCCGTCGTACCCAGCAATGCCATCAGGCCGTACAACCCGGTGTACGGGTCGCGTCCGGTGATGTCGAAGAACATCACCACCGCGGTCGCGAATCCGGTCTGCACGAATCCCGCGATGTGTGGCGAGCCGTGCACCGGGTGGGTGGCACCGATGGTCTGGCGCATGCCGGGGATGACGTTCTCGCGGCCGAGTGCGTAAAGGTAACGCGCAGCGCAGTTGTGAAACGCCATACCGCAGGCGAAGGAGCCCGACATCAGCAGGATCTTGAACAGATCGACGGCCCACTGTCCGAGGTGCTCGTGCACCGGAGTGAAGAAGATGTCACCCGCGGTGGCCGAATCCTGTGCCAGTGCAACGGCGTTCTGCGGTCCGGTGCCGACGATGGCCAACCACGAGACCAGGACGTAGAAGGTGCCGATGCCGACCACCGAGCTGATCACCGCGATCGGGATGATCTTCTTGGGATTGCGTGACTCCTCGCCGTACATCGCGCTGGACTCGAAGCCCACCCACGACCAGAACGCGAAGAACAGGCCGACGCCGGCGGAACCGGCGACCGTGATCATGCTGCCGTCGGCACCGGCGACCTCACCGGACAGACTCTGAAAACCGTTGAGCGGGTTGAGTGATCCCAGAGACCAGCCCTGCGGACCGCCTCCGGTGAAGACCACCGACAGCGCCATCATGGCCAGCATGATGATCTCGGTGATCAGGAACACGGCGAGCACCTTGGCGGCCAGGTTGATGTCGAAGTAGGTCAGCACCGCGTTCACGGCGAGCATCACCACCGCGAAGAGAATCCACGGCACGTCGACGCCGAAGAACGACTTGAACAGATCGTTCCCGAAGAACGAGAAGATGCCGATCAGCGACGCCTCGAACACCATGTAGGCCAGCGCCGTCAGGAATCCCGCGCCGAGACCGACGACGCGGCCCAACCCGTGCGATATGTACCCGTAGAAGGCACCGGTGGCAGTGATGTGCCTGCTCATCGCGGCGTAGCCGATGGCGAACAGGGTCAGCACGATGGTCGCGACGAAGTATCCGGCCGGCGCGTTGACGCCGTTGCCGAAGCCCACCGAGATCGGCACGTTGCCGACCATGGCCGTGATGGGGGCGGCGGTGGCGACCGCCATGAACAGCACACCGACCAACCCGACGGCGTTGGGTTTGAGGCGTTGGACGGAGGCGCCGGACGGGGCCGGTGGATCGATGATCTCACTCATTGCGGGTCCTAACTGAGGACGGTTTTCGGACCACTATTTGGTCTGATTTCCTGTCGTCGCCGACGGCATTGTGATGCGACGCAGCACATTGTCATCCCACCCAGACCGTCGGGCAACTCGAAACTCGTTGCGGGTCAATCGCTTTGTTGCGGTCATGTAAACCGTTCGGTTTCGGTCTGCTCTGCGGCGTCTATTTGGTTCACACTCGGGGCATGTCCCTGACACCGGGCGGCCCCGTCGCCGAGGACGTGCGCCGACGCATCCTGTCCATGTTGGCCCTGGGCACCCTTCGCCCCGGCTCACGGCTGGGCACCGAACGGGAGATGGCGGCGAATTTCGCGGTGTCGCGCTCCACACTGCGCAGCGCGCTGCTGCCGCTGAGTCAGGCGGGCGTACTGGAGCGCCGCACCGGGCGCAACGGCGGCACGTTCGTGCGCGCCGACGTCGTCGAACGCAATGCCGCCGAACTGGCGGGGTTGCCGGATCGGTTGCGCACCGGTGGTCACACCAGCGCCACCCGCGTACTGACGACAGACCGCAGGCCGGCCACCCCGGTGGAGGCGCATGCCCTCGAAATCGCCGATGGTGCAGAGATATTCACGATCCGAAGGTTGCGGTTCGCCGACGGTGTGCCGCTCTCGGTGGATCTGGCCTGCTTCGTGGCCGCCCACGTGGAAGATCTGCTGGAACAGCCGCTCGGCGGTTCGCTGTATGAGTTGGTGCGGGTGCGGTACGGCCTCACCCCGGCCGCCAACACCGAGACCATCGAAGTGGTCAGCGCCAGTCCCCGCGAAGCGCAGTGGCTCGACATCGCCCACCGCAGGCCGCTCCTGGCCATCACGCGGGTCACCCGCGACAGCAGTGGCCGCCCGTTCGAGTACGCCTACGACTTGTTCCGGGCCGACCGGGTCCGGCTCACCGCCACCAGTCAGGGCGGTGTCGGTGCAGTGCAACGCTCGGTGTGCAGCGCCTGAGATCAGGCCCCGTGTGGGACAACGATGTCGGCGATGAGGGCCATGTGGTCGGCCTCCGGCACGAGCTCCGTTCGTACCGCGGTCGCGTCGGCATTGCGTAACAGCACATGATCGATTCCGACGGCAGGCACCCTTCGGGGACCGACCGGGAAGGTGCGGACCAGGCCCCCGCCGGCCTGCTCTGCGGCGTCGCGGTAGCCGGTGGCCAGCAGTTCCCGGAACGGCAACATGTCGTGGGTGGCATTGAAGTCCCCGGCCACGATCACCGCACCCGGACCGGCCTCGTCGGCCAACTCGCGCAGCATTGTCGGGAACTTCGCCATGTCGTTGCGCCACGACTCGATCGGCTGCGGCCACGGCGCGGCGAAATGGACCCCCACCAAGATCGGGGGAACCGCGACGTCCGGCACATGGACCCGGGACCGCAGCATCACCATCGAGTAGCCCGGGACATGTGCACTGTCGGTCAACGGGAACCGGCTCCAGATTCCGAGGCCGCCGGCCATCGGCTCGGGGTCGAAGATCCGGTGGCCGAAGGTGTTCTCCAGCCCGGCCGCGATCAACCCGTCGGCGGCCTCCTGCGTGAGCTCCTGTATTACGACGACATCGGCCGTCCGTTCGGCAGCGGCCACCACCGCGGCCGGATCCCCGCGCCCCATACCGAGATTCGAGGTGAACACCCGCACCGGTGCCGACTGCGCCGTCACCGCCTCGGGACCGAGGTACTGCGGCACCTGGATCACGGCGATCGCCAGCGTCAGCACCACGGCCAGCGCCGTCAGCACCCACCGCCGACCGAGCACCAGCAGCAACACCGCCACCGGGGCGGCCAAGGTCAGGTAGGGCGATGCCGTCGCCAACAGCACCGTGCCGTGGCGGCCCAGCGGTACGTAGCGCACCGCCAGGCCCACCACGGCCACACCCGCCGCGACCACCCCGGAGAGGGTCGCGAGAATTCGGATCAACTCAGCCGAGCTTGCGCAGCCGCGGTTCCAGATCCTTCTTGAACAGGTCGAGGAACCGACGCTGATCGTGACCGGGGGCGTGGAACACCAGGTGGTTCAGGCCCCACTTGACGTACTGGCCGACCTTCTCGACCGCCTCATCGGGATCCGAGGCGACGATCCAACGCTTGGCGACCTGCTCGATGGGCAGCGCGTCGGCGGCCTTCTCCATCTCGATCGGGTCATCGATGGAGTGCTTCTGCTCCGGCGTCAGCGACAGCGGCGCCCAGAACCGGGTGTTCTCCAGCGCAGCCTCGGGATCCGGATCGTAGGAGATCTTGATCTCGATCATCCGGTCGATGTCCTCGGCGTTGCGGCCGGCAGCCTCCGCACCCTCCTTCACGGCCGGGATGAGCTTGTCCTTGTAGAGCTCCTCACCCTTACCCGAGGTGCAGATGAACCCGTCACCCGCGCGACCCGCGTACTTGGCCACCACCGGACCACCGGCAGCGATGTAGACCGGCACACCGCCCTCGGGCACGTCATAGATCGAGGCGCCCTTGAGCTTGTAGTACTCACCCTCGAAATCGACGCGGTCGCCCAGCCACAGCTCACGCATGAGCTTGACCGACTCCCGCAGCCGGGCGAAACGCTCCTTGAACTCCGGCCACTGCCCGCTGTAGCCGGTGGCGATCTCGTTGAGCGCCTCGCCGGTACCCACGCCGAGGAAGATGCGGTCCGGGTACAGACACGCCATCGTCGCGAACGCCTGAGCGATCACCGCCGGGTTGTACCGGAACGTCGGCGTCAGCACCGAGGTGCCCAGCACGAGCCGCTCGGTGCGCTCACCCACCGCCGTCATCCAGGCCAGCGAGAACGGCGCATGCCCGCCCTCGTGCCGCCAGGGCTGGAAATGGTCGCTGACCGTCGCGCTGTCCATCCCGGCCGCTTCGGCCAGCACCGCCAGCTCGACCAGTTCCCGAGGCGCGAACTGCTCCGCCGATGCCTTATATCCCAGTTTCAGTTCAGCCACGGCTTCGTTTCTACTCCTATGCTTAAACTCGCGACATGGCAGCAGCCCTGACCGCGATCACCGAGCACGTGCACTTCGCACAGACCGACTTGGTCAACTGGACGCTGGTGACCGACGGGGACCGGGTCATGCTGATCGACGCCGGGTTCCCGGGCCAGCGCCAAGACGTCATCGGCTCGGTGAACCAACTCGGCTACTCCATCGACGACATCGCCGCGGTCCTGCTCACCCACGCTCACATCGACCACTTCGGCACCGCGATCTGGCTCGCGAAAACCCATGGCGTACCGGTGTTCTGCCACGCAACCGGGCTCGGTCACGCCAAACGCGAATACCTGGAGCAGGCCGCACCCGCCGATGTGGTGCGCAACATCTGGCAGCCCCGCTGGCTGAAGTGGGCGGCCACCATCACCGTCAAAGGCGGGATGAACCATGCCGGTATCCCCACCGCGCAGGCGCTGACCCCCGAGATCGCCGCCGGGCTGCCCGGCGCGCCCGTCGCCGTGCCGACGCCGGGTCACACCGGCGGACACTGCTCATTCATCGTCGGCGGCGCCCTGGTCAGCGGCGACGCACTGGTGACGGGGCACCCGCTGCTGCGGCGCACCGGTCCGTCACTGCTTCCGGCGTTGTTCAACCACGACGAGGACGGCTGTCTGCGCAGCCTCGAGACGCTCGGTGTGCTGGGTACCGACATCATGCTTCCCGGCCACGGGCCGATGTGGCGCGGATCGATCGCCGACGCCGCCGCCACCGCCGCGGCCGTCCACGCTTAGTGCTGCAGGATCCGGTATCCCAGCAGGAAGAACCCGGTCAGGCACAAACCGCAGGCCAGCACGATCGTGGGCATCAGGACCATCTGGTCGAGCTCGTCGGGGTCGAACACCTCGTCGTCGTACACCGAGCCGAACAGCACCCGGGCAAACCTGGTCCGGCGGAATGCGTGCATCCGCCGTCGTGATTCCGCCGAGTCCGCCCGGCGACCGATGAACAGCCGCAGAGCCACGCCGCTCGCAAACACCACCGCAGCCGCTACCAGTAGCAGCGATCCCACGATTACCTGCAGACTCGGCATCGCAGGCCAGCCTAGCCGCTAACGACCCCACCGCTCGGCAAGCAGCTGGTGGGAGCGCAGCCGGTCGGCGTGCCGGTGCGTCACCGAGGTGATGACGAGTTCGTCCGCACCGCTGAGGCGTTGCAACGCTTCCAGCCGGGTGGCCACCTGATCGGGATCACCGACGAATTGCGTTGCGATACGGTCCCGGACCACGTCCAACTGCTCGTCGGACAGCGGCCCACAGTCGTCCGGGTCCGGATAGGGCATGGCGCCACCGCCGGCCCGGACCGAATGCACCCAGTGCCCGTAACTCGACGCCAGATGCCGTGCGGTGGCTTCGTCGTCGGCGACGACCACGTCGGCCGACACCGCCACGTACGGCTCGGACAGGAACTCCGACGGGGTGAATCCGTTGCGGTGCACCTCGATTGCCTCCAGCGCAGTGGCGGGCGTGATGTGATAGCTCGCCACGAACGGCAACCCGCGCGCGGCCGCGACGCGTGCACTCTGCCCCTTGCTGCTGCCGAACACCCACGGTGTCAGGTCGGCGCCCGCACCGGGAACGGCCGTGCCCACCTCGTAACGGCCGGCGAGCATGGCCAGGATGTCGTCCACCTGTTCGGCGAAATCCGGTGTGAGCGCTTCGGGTTGCTGCAATACGGCCATCCGTGACCGCAACTGCGGGTCCCGCATCAGCGCACTGACGTCGTAGGGCGTCGGGATCACCACACCGTCGATCTCGTGCCACCGGCGCGGCGGCCTCGGCTCGCGTGGCTTGTCCCGCACCGCCTCGGCGCGTTTCTGACCCGAGCGGCCCACCCCGAGATCGATCCGGTCGGGGTAGAACGCTGCCAGGGTGCCGAAGCTCTCGACCACGGCGACCGCCGTGGTGTGGCCGAGTTGCACGGCAGCGGTGCCGACCCTGATCCGTTCCGTGGCCGCCGCGATCTGCCCCACCAGAACCGCGGGCGACGAACTGGCCACCGATACAAAGTGATGCTCGGCGACCCAATACCGTTGGTAGCCCCACTGTTCGGCGTGCCGGGCCAGGTCGACGGTGTTTCGCAGCGCGGTCTGCGCGTCGCTGCCCGCGCTGATCGGCGCCAGATCGAGGATCGAGAGCGGAGTGGTGGTCACGTCAGCTCCTTCTCGAACGCGATCGGGAAGACCGTCCCCTCCCCCTCGGGCGGCAAGGGTGCGGTGAGCCGGGTGTAACCCGCGGAGTCGTAGAGCGCCTCGGCCTCGGGCTGCAGGTGACCCGTCGTCAGATAGACCCTCCGGTACCCACGTGCGGAGATCTCGGATTCGAGGTGGGCCAGCAGCACCCTGCCGTAGCCGCGCTTGCGGAAACGACTGTCGGTCCAGATGCGTTTGAGTTCGGCGGTGTCGGCGTCGAATCGGGTGAATGCGCCGCCGGTCACCGGCACACCGTCGAGCACGCCGATGTACAGGCCGCCGCCGGGCGGGGCGAACTCGTCGGAAGACTTCCCACGCAGCCAACCCATCATCTGCTCCGGCGTTCCGCCGTAGCGCCCCGAGTACTCCACGGACAGCTCGGCCAGCAGCGGGGCAGCCAGTGGATCGTCCAGATCGACTGCGACGAACCGCACACCACTCACGGGGGCTGACTTAACCACCGTTCCGATACTCACGGCTGCTTCAACGCGCAGCCACGGCCGGGATATGCCCACAGGCTCAGCCTGATCAAAACCCTGCCGAACCGCTCATTTCCTGGCCAGGTAGTAGTAGTTCGACGGGTCCTGCTCGATCTCGGTGACCTCCACGTCGGCGAATCCCGCGTCGGTCAGCATCGACACCGCCAACTGCCTGCCCCACATCGTCCCCAGCCCGGCTCCGTCCAGACCGAGCGAGACCGACATGCAATGGGTCAGCGACACCGCGTAGCGGTACGTGCTCATCACCGCGCCGATGTTGTCCTCCAGCCGGCTGGAAGCCTTGATGTCGGCCATCACCAGCACCCCACCCGGCCGCAGCGCACGATAGATGTTCTCCAGCACCCGGGCGGGCTGGGCCTGGTCGTGGATCGCATCGAACGCGGTGATGAGGTCGTACGCCTCGGTCTGGTCGAGGTTCGCCAAGTCGGCGGAAAGGTACGAGACGTTGGTCAAACCACGTTGCGCAGCCGCCGCAGCCCCGGTGGCGACCGCTTCTTCCGAGAAGTCGATTCCGGTGAATCGGCTGGCCGGATAGGCCGCGGCCATCAGGCCGATCGCGTACCCGCTGCCGCAACCGAAATCGGCGACGTCGATGCCGCTCTCGAGCCGTTGCGGCAGGTCGTCGACCAACGGCAGCACGGCACTGACCAGGGCGGCGTCGAACACCTCGCCACTGCGCTCGGCCATCACGGTGTGGAAGCGCGGATAGTCGTCGTAGCTCAGACCACCGCCGTCGCGGAAGCAGCCGAGGATCTTCTGTTCGACCTCGCACATCAGCGGCACGTACTGGGCCAGACGCGCCAGGTTGTCCAGACCGGACTCGCGCGTCAGCGCAGCGGCGCGGTGCTCGGGCAACCGGTATGTAGAGGCTTCCGCGTCGTAGTCGACCACGTGTCCCGCGGCCAGTCCGCCGAGCCATTCGCGGACGTAGCGTTCATCGAGGCCCGCGGCCGCGGCGATCTCGGTGCTGGTTGCCGACGGCAGCTTGGCCATCACGTCGAACAGCCCGGTCTGGTGGCCGATGCTCAACAGCAGGGTCAACCCCGCACTGTCGATCGCCGCGGTCATCCGTTCGGAGAAATCCTCTGCGGTTTCGGTAATTGCCTGCTGATCGGTGCCATTCGCCATCACGCCCGCCCAGACTACGCCGCCTCGGCCACCCCCTTCCGCGCAAAACTTGACACGTGTAAAGTTCGCCGCCATGGACAACATCAGGGGCAAGACCATCGCGATCACCGGCGCCGCCCGCGGCATCGGTTACGCCACCGCCAAGGCCCTGCTGGCCAACGGCGCCCGGGTCGTCATCGGTGACCGTGACGTGGCCCTTCAGGAGTCGGCCGTCGTCGAGCTGACCAAGCTCGGCCAGGTCTCCGGCTACCCGCTCGACGTCACGGACCGGGAATCGTTCGCGACATTCCTGGACAAGGCCCGCACCGACGGCGGCGGCCACATCGACGTGCTGATCAACAACGCCGGTGTGATGCCGGTCGGGCCGTTCCTGGAGCAGAGTGAGCAGTCGATCCGGTCGAACATCGAGGTCAACGTCTACGGCGTGCTCACCGGCTGCCAGCTGGCACTGCCGGACATGGTCAAGCGTCGCCGCGGCCACGTCATCAACATCGCGTCGCTGTCGGGCCTGATCCCGCTGCCCGGCCAGGTGGTCTACGTCGGCGCGAAGTACGCCGTCGTCGGGCTCACCACCGCGCTGGCCGACGAGATGGCACCGCACGGGGTCGACGTTTCGGTGATCATGCCGCCGTTCACCAACACCGACCTCATCTCGGGCACCAAGTCCGGCGGGGCCATCAAGCCCGTCGAACCCGAAGACATCGCCGCCGCGATCATCAAAACGCTCAACAAGCCCAAGACGCACGTGTCGGTGCCGCCGCCGCTGCGCTTCACCGCGCAGGCGGCGCAGATGCTGCCGCCCAAGGGCCGTCGCTGGATGAACAAGAAGCTGGGCCTGGACAACGTGTTCCTGGAGTTCGACACCGCCAAGCGCAAGGCCTACGAGGACCGGGCTCAGGCCGCCCAGGGCGTCATCGACTCCGACGGCAAGAGCTAGCCGAAGGTCGGCAGCTCGGCTCCGTGACGGTAGCCCTCGATCACGTCGAGGGCACCGTCGAGCAGTTCCTCGTGGGTGAACTCGTAGCGCTCGACGCTGCCGACGAACACCACCCGGACGATCTCGCCGTCCTCGGCCGCGTCCAGCCAAAGTGAGGTCACCGGCAGGCCGTCGTCGACCTGGGCGCCGGACGGCTCGTAAAACCACACCGCGTAGTCGTCGTTGGACTGTTCCTCGTCAAAAGTCCAGCCGCGCGCGGTGATTCGATCGTCGAACTCGGCCAGATCGGCGACGACGGCATCCGGGATGTCGGCCAACTCATCGACCATCTCGTGGGCCACCAACCGCGTGTCACGAGCGGCCTGCCGCTTGCGGCGGCGGGCCTTCTTGGCGTCGGAGCCCTTGGACACGCCTGGCCCGCCTAGCTCAGCGCCTGGTCGAGATCGGCGATCAGATCCTCGGTGCCCTCCAGGCCGATCGAGATGCGCACGACACCGTCGCCCAGTCCGATCGCGGCGCGCCCCTCCGGGCCCATGGCCCGGTGCGTCGTCGTTGCCGGGTGGGTGATCAGTGTCTTGGAGTCACCGAGGTTGTTCGAGATGTCCACGACGCGCAGCTTGTCGAGCACCTCGAAGGCGCGCGCCTTGCCGTCATCGGCATTCAGCTCGAAGGTGACGACGGTGCCGCCGCCACGCATCTGCCGCTGCGCCAGGTCGTACTGCGGATGCGACTTCAGGAACGGGTACTTCACCCATCTCACCGACGGATGGCCTTCCAGGAACTCGGCGATCCGCTGCGCCGAGCGGTTCGAATAGTCCACCCGGACCGCAAGCGTCTCAAGGCCTTTCAGCAGCGTCCAGGCGTTGAACGCGCTGATCGCCGGGCCGGTGTGGCGCATGAGCTTCTGCACCGGGCCGTCGATGTACTCCTTGTCACCGAGGATCGCCCCGCCGAGCACGCGGCCCTGCCCGTCGATGTGCTTGGTGCCCGAATACACCACCACGTCCGCGCCGAGCGGCATGCCCTGCTGCAGTAGCGGCGTGGCGAAGACGTTGTCCAGCACGACCTTTGCACCGGCGGCATGGGCCAGTTCGGACACCGCGGCGATGTCGACCAGGGACTGCATCGGGTTGGACGGCGTCTCGAAGAACACCGCGGTCGTCGGAACGGACAGTGCCTCTTCCCACTGCGCGAGGTCCTCGCCGTCGACGAACACGGTCTCCACACCCCAGCGGGGCAGGATCTCGTTGCACACCACGAAGCAGGATCCGAAGAGGCTGCGGGCGGCCACGAGGCGGTCACCGGCACCCAGCAGGGCACCGAGGGCGGTGAAGACGGCAGCCATGCCAGTCGCGGTGGCGAAACACGCGGGCGCGTCCTCGATCAGCCGCAACCGCTCCTCGAACATCGAGATGGTCGGGTTGCCGTAGCGGGAGTAGACGAAACGGTCGATCTCGCCGGTGAACGCCTTCTCGGCCGCGGATGCGGATTCGTAGACGTACCCCGAGGTCAGATACATCGCCTCGGCGGTTTCCTCGAACTCCGAGCGCAGCAGACCGCCGCGCACGCCGATGGTGGCCTGGCTGACGCCCTCGGGCAGAGCAGCCGGTATCCGGACAGATGGGATGTCAGTCATGTTGTTTTCGACTCTGCTACTCAACTCTGTGTCCAAGGCAGACCGACGGCTTTCCAACCGGTACCGCCACGGTGGCGGAACTCGTCGAGATTGCCCTCGAATCCGTCGAGGATGTTGTACGACGGCGCGATGCCGGCCGCAGTGGCGGCCTCGGCCGCACCGATCGAACGGTTGCCGGAACGACACAGGAAGACCACCGGACGCTCACCCGGCGTTACTCCTGACGCCTTGAGATCGTCGACGAAGGCGTCGTTGTGCCCGCCGTCCGTGCGGTTCCATTCCACGTACACCACGTCACGCTCGAGGGTGGACAGATCCGGCACGCCGACGAAGCGCCACTCGGCGTCGGTACGGCAGTCCACCAGCACGGCCTCGGAATTCTCGCTCAGAAGCTTCCAGGCCTCCTCAGGCGTGATGTCACCTGCATAGCTCACGGGCGTGAGTCTCCCATACTCGAGCAGACGCGCCATTGGCCGTCCTCACGCACGAACGCCGTCTCGCTGTTCACCTTGGCGTCGGGGGTGTTGCCGAAGTGGTAGACCACCGTTGCGGTGGCCCGATCACCCTCGACGTGCACCCCGGTCACGTCGTCCACATACCTGGCACCCTGCTTGGCCACCGAGTCACGCTGCCGGGCAATGAAATCGGCTTCGGTGCCACGTTGCGCGACGCAGGTGTGATCGGAGAACTCGCCGAAGCTCTCCCGCTGCAGAGCGTCGTTCTGGCCGACTGCGGCGAGGCTCACCTTCTGCTCCTCGCTGCGCCCGTCGCTGCCGAACGTGTTGAGCAGAACGACAACGATCACCACGAGCACAATGATGGCCAGCGCGCCGAGGAACGGCGCCATCGTGGGCCGGTCCCCCGTTTCCTCCGTGTCCTCAGCCATCAACGGTTCACCACAGCTTGCGCAGCGCGGAGCCGACCCGGCGGGCACGGTCCCGGGCGATGATCACATCGGGCGCGGTGGCCAGGGCCACCCCGAGCCGCCGTGGGGCGTCGGATTCACCCGGTCGGCCGAACAACCGCACATCGCTTTCCGACGTGGCCAGCGCGTCGGCCAACACACCGCTGATGTCGCCCGACAGTTCACCGGTGTCGGCTCCGCCGTAGCTGACCTCGGCAGCTGCCGGGGAGATCATGATGGTGTCGACCGCCAGGCCCAGGATCGCCCTGGCGTGCAGCTCGAACTCCGACAGCCGCTGCGACCGCAGTGTCACCAGCCCACTGTCGTGCGGCCGGATCCGGACATCGGAGAAGTACACGTCGTCGCCCTGCACCAGCAACTCGACCCCGAACACCCCACGCCCGCCCAACGAGTTGACGATCCGGGCGGAGATCGACTTCGCGGCGTCCAGCGCAGCCGGTGACAGGGGCTGAGGCTGCCAGGACTCCAGCACATCGGTACCGACCTGACGGTGCCCGATCGGCTCGCAGAACTGCACGCCGGGACCGGACGGTCCGGCGGTGCGCACGGTCAGCATCGTGATCTCGTAGTCGACCTCGACGACGGACTCGGCCAGCACGCGGTTCTGCGCGATGTGTCCGGCGGTGGTCGCCCGCTGCCAGGCCGGTTCGACGTCGTCGGACCGCAGCATCACCGACTCCCCGTCGCGCTGCGCGCCCACCACCGGCTTGACCACCAGCGGGAAGCCGGCATGCTCAGCCACCGCGGTCAGCTCGTCGACCGACCCGGCGAACCAGAACGGCACCGTGGGCAGGCCCAGCTCGTCCGACGCCAGGCGGCGCAGGCCCTCGCGGTCCTGACTGAGCCGAATGCTGCGCGGTGTGGGGAGAACCTCGATGCCGCCCCGCTCGGCGACCGCGACGAGCGCGTCGGCGGCGATGACACCGGACTCGGCCACCACGTAGCGCGGCTGCTCCCGCTCGATCAGCGCAGCGAGTTCCTCGGCGTCATTCATCTTGATCACCGCAGAGCGGTCCGCGACGCCGTGCGCGGGGGCGTAGTAGCGGTCCGCGGCGACCACGACTCCGCCCAGCCGCTGAAAGGCCAGCGCGAGCTCCCGGCTCAACTCACCCGAACCCAGCAGCAGCACCGTCGCCGCCGGATCGGTGGGCTTGGGGGACTCCGTGGGCTTGGGGGACGGAGCCTCTTCGGCACCGTCGACCTGATCATCCGTCAGGTCATCAGTCTGCGCGTCCTCAATCGATTCACTCATCGCACGCACCAGCCTGCCAGATCGTCACCCGACCCGGTGGTCGATATAGCACCAACGCCAGCTCTCCCCGGGTTCTGCCGAGCGCATCACCGGATGGCCACTCTGGTGAAAGTGCTTGGTGGCATGCTGATGCGGACTTGAGTCACAGCAACCGACGTGACCGCACGTCATGCACATCCGCAGATGCGCCCAGTTGTCCTCGCCGTCTTCCTCACATTCCTGGCATCGACCAGGGGTCACGGGATGCGGCTCGGCAACCTCCGCGTTCAGATGCTCACAGGTGCGAGGCGCCGGGTTGTGCTCGCGCCGCCGTGATCTCCTCAACATGTTGACCAAGGATAAGCAAGCACACGAAGGAGGGCTGACAGCGTGGGTGCCTCACTCTTGGCGGCCTTGGTGGCCGCAATCTTGCTGGCCGCCGTAGCGCGCCGCTTCGACGTCTCCGCGCCGCTGGCCCTGGTGGTGGCCGGCCTGGCCGGCAGCGCGTTACCCGGCTTCCACGACGTACACCTGGACCCCGACCTGGTGCTCTTCGTGATCCTGCCGCCGCTGCTGTGGTCGGCGGGACTGGAGAGCAGCTACGTGGCGCTGCGCCGCAACATCCGCCCCATCGGGTTCCTGGCCGTCGGGCTTCCGCTGGCCACCACATTCGTCGTCGGCATCGTCGCCTTCCACATCGTGCCCGAACTCACCATCGCCGCGGCCCTGACCCTCGGCGCGATCGTGGCCCCGCCAGACGCCGTGTCGGCAACCGCCGTCGGCCGCCGGCTCGGGCTGCCGCGGCGCACCATGACGCTGTTGGGCGGGGAGAGCCTGCTCAACGACGCCACCGCGCTGACCGCCTACAAGGTCGCTCTCGGCGCGGCCATCGGCACCGCTGCCACCTGGCGAGGCGGGCTGAGCACGTTCGCCCTGGCCGCGGTCGGCGGCGTGGTGGTGGGCTGGGTGATCGGGATGGTGGTGAACTTCATCCGCACCCGGCTCGACGATCCGCTGGTCGAGAGCGCCATCGGCCTGGTGGCGCCGTTCTTCACCTACCTGCTGGCGGAGGAGATCCACGGCTCGGGCGTGATCGCCGTGGTGGTGGCCGCTCTGCTGCTGGGCCAGCGTGAGTCCCAGGCCAGCTATGCCACCCGGCTGCAGGACAAGGCGGTGTGGAAGGCGCTGCAGCTCATCCTGGAATCATTCGCGTTCCTCTTGATCGGCCTGCAGCTGCCGAAGGTGATCAGCGAGCTGGCCGGAATCTCGGCGGCCACGCTCGCCATCTCGTCGGCCGCCGTGCTCGTCACGGTGATCGGGGTGCGAATGGTGTGGGTTTACGCGACCACCTATCTGCCCCGCCTGCTGTCCAAGCGGATCCGCGACCACGAACCCGAACCGCCGCGAGCCCAGGTGTTCGTTGTGGCCTGGGCGGGTATGCGTGGCGTCGTGTCCCTGGCCGCAGCGTTCGGTGTCCCAGCCACCACGCTGTCCGGCGATCCGTTCCCGGGCCGCCCGCAGTTGGTGTTCCTGACCTTTGTGGTCGTGGTCGGGACCCTGTTGCTGCACGGCCTGACGCTGCCGTGGTTCATCCGGGTCCTCGGCGCCCAGGGCGACGAGGCACACAGCGATGCGATCGCCACCGCCGCCGCGCAGGACAAGGCCGCCCGCGCCGCGGCCGAGCGACTCGATGAGTTGCTTGCCGAGCAGTCGGCGACCGCAGACGTGCCCCAGCGCGCCGCCGACGTGTTGCGGGCCTGGAACACCCGCCGCCGCAACGCCGCCTGGGAGCGTCTGGGCCGCGACGACGCCGACATCGGTGAGAGCCCGACATCGGCATTCCGTCGGCTGCGCCTGGAAATGCTTGCCGCCGAACGGGACACGTTCATCGCCGAGCGCGATGCCGGCCACATCGACGACGAGGTCCTGCGTACTGTGCTCCATGGGCTCGACTTGGAAGAGGCGACACTGAACCGTGATTAGGCGTCTGGCGTGGCTGGCTGTGTTGGTTGTGATCGTCTCCGGCGCGCTCCTGGGCCTGCTCAGCGGCGGCGACGCCGCCTCGCAGTCACCGGTCGCTGTCCCGGCTGATGCCGAGTCGGCGCGGGCCGACGCGCTGCGGGCCGACTTTCCCGGTGGAGATCAGGTTCCGGCGATCCTGGTGGTGACCCGCGCCGACGGCGCCGAACTCACCATGGGCGACGTCGACGCCACCGCCGATGCGCGCCACCGGATGACCGACGCACCCGGGCCGCCGTTGACCGTCTCCGACGACGGCAAGGCCGCGGTGGTCACCGTGCCACTGAAGGCCGACCTGTCCGGCTTCGGACTGAACGACGCCGTCAAGAATTTGCGAACCACCGCGAACGACGGCCTGCCTGCCGAGCTTCGGGCCCAGATCACCGGCGGCCCGGCGTTCGGCGCCGACATCGCCAATTCATTTGCCGGAGCGAACATCACACTGCTCGCGGTGACCGCGGCCGTGGTGGCACTGTTGCTGATCGTCACCTACCGCTCACCGGTTCTGTGGCTGGTGCCGCTGCTGGTGATCGCCTTTGCCGACCGCGTCGGCGCCGTCGTCGGCACCGCGGTGGCCTCCGGACTCGGGCTCAGCCCGGACGGTTCCACCTCGGGAATCACCAGCGTGCTGGTGTTCGGTGCGGGCACCAACTATGCGTTGCTGCTCATCTCGCGGTACCGGGAGGAACTGGGGCGCACCGAGCAGCACCGCGAAGCTCTGGTGGTCGCGGTACGGGCCGCCGCCCCGGCGATCGTGGCCAGTAACGCGACCGTCGTGCTGGCCCTGCTGACCTTGCTGTTCGCCTCGGCGCCCAGCAACCGCAGTCTCGGCGTGCAGGCCGCGTCGGGTCTGGTGGTCGCCGCGATCTTCGTCCTGGTCGTACTGCCACCGCTGCTGGCCCTGTGCGGCAAACGACTGTTCTGGCCGTTCATTCCCCAGGTCGGCGCCACACCGCTGACCGAAACCGGTATCTGGCACCGAATTGCGGACTCGGTGGCCCGCAAACCCGCCCGGGTGGCTCTGGTCTCGCTGGCCGGCCTGGCCCTCCTGTGCACTGCCCTGTTGTCCACCCCGATCGGGCTGACGCAGACCGAGCAGTTCCGGGTACAGGCCGAATCGGTGACCGGCTATCAGACATTGGCCGCGCATTTCCCGAGCGGCCTGACCGATCCCACCCGCGTCATCGCCTCCACCGCCAAGGGCGGTGCGGTGCAGCGGGCGATCACCGATACTCCCGGCGTCGTCTCCGCCTCACCTGCCGGTCAGTCCCCCTCCGGCCTGAGCCAGTGGTCGGTGGTCCTCAAGGGCGAACCCGCCTCCGATGAGGCCTTCGAAACCATTGATGCCCTTCGTGATTCGGTGCACGCGGCGGACCCCAGCGCGCTCGTGGGCGGGTCCGATGCCCAGGCCAGGGACACCGCCGCGGCCGCCCAGCGCGACCGCCTCGTGGTGATCCCGGCGATTCTCGCGGTGGTGCTGGCGGTGCTCTACCTCCTGCTGCGGTCCGTGTTCGCGCCGCTGGTGCTGGTCGGGGTGACGGTGCTCAGTGCACTGGCCGCGCTCGGACTGGGCGGCTGGGCCAGCGTCCACCTGTTCGGATTCCCCGCCCTGGACAACAGCACCCCGCTGTTCGCCTTCCTGTTCCTGGTGGCCCTCGGCGTGGACTACACGATCTTCCTGGTGACCCGGGCCCGTGAGGAGACCCCCGAGTTCGGCACCCGACAGGGCATCGTGCGGGCCGTGTCGGCCACCGGAGCGGTGATCACCAGTGCCGGTGTGGTGCTGGCGGCGGTGTTCTGCGTGCTGGGCGTCCTGCCGCTCATCGTGCTGACGCAGCTGGGCATCATCGTCGGGCTCGGCATCCTGCTGGACACCTTCGTGGTCCGCACAGTGATCATCCCCGCGCTGTTCACCTTGATCGGCCCCCGCATCTGGTGGCCGGGTCTGCACGCCGAGCGCTAACTTGGCAGATGTGCAGGAGCTGCGAGTCCCGACGAAACTCGGCCGTCTCCGCGTCCAGGTCCGCGGCGACGGCGACGCGGTCCTGTTCTGGCCCAGCCTGCTGATGACCGGGGACATGTGGGCCGGCCAGATGCGGGAGTTCGAACCCGACCACCGGGTCATCGTCGTCGACCCACCCGGCCACGGCGGCAGCGAAAAGCTGACGGCCCCATTCAGTTTCACCGACTGCGCAGCCACCGTCGCCGACATCCTCGACAGTGTCGGCGTCGAACGCACCCACTTCGTCGGCAACTCCTGGGGCGGAATGATCGGTGGGACGTTCGCGGCGTTGCACCCGCACCGCATCGGGCGCGCCGTGTTGATGAACTGCACGGCGTCGCCCGCCGGGCGCGGGCAAAAGCTCGAGTACGGCCTGCTGCTGCGGATGGCCAAAGCGCTCAGAGGAATCCGCGGTCCACTCACCCGCCCGGTCCTCGCGGCCTTCCTGGGCCCGACGACATTTGACACACGTCCCGAAGTGGTCGCCTTCGTGCGGGATGCCGTGCACCGCGTCGACGTCGATTCCGCTGCCTGGGCGGTGACGAGCGTGGTGCCGCGCCGGCCGGATCAGCGGGCTCTGTTCTCTCGCGTGGAAGCACCCGTCCTCGTGGTCGCCGGTGCCGAAGATGCCACGTTCCCGCTGACGGAGACCATCGCGATGGCCGACGCCATTCCGGGCGCGGACGTGACGGTGCTCGACGGCGTCGCGCACCTGGCCGCGCTGGAGAATCCCCGCCTCGTCAACACGTTGATCAGGGATTTCCTGGCACGCGGGTAGCGTCGGGGCATGACTGGGCCGATCACGCTGCCGCCAGTGCACATGCGGCGCAATGCCTTCGACCCGACGCCAGACCTGCGCGAGATCCGTGAGACCGACGGGGTACGCAAGGTCATCAGCGCGCTCGGCAATCCCGTGTACCTGATCACCCGCCACGAGGACGTCAAGGCGGTGTTGAGTGACCACGAGCGGTTCTCCAACAGCAGACCACCCGGTTTCGCCCTGCCCGGGGCGCCCCAGATGTCCGAGGAAGAACTGGCCAGCGCCCGGGCCGGCAACCTGTTGGGACTTGACCCGCCTGACCACCAGCGGCTGCGACGCATGCTCACCGCGGAGTTCACCATCCGCCGGATGAAACGTCTCGAACCTCGGATCGTCGAGATCGTCGACTCCCGACTCGATGCGATGGCAGCGGCCGGCCCACCCTCGGATCTGGTGGCCGACTTTGCGCTGCCCATCCCGTCGCTGGTGATCTGCGAGCTGCTCGGGGTGCCCTACGAGGACCGCGACGACTTTCAGGACCGCTCCACGCACCAGCTCGACCTGTCCCTGTCCATCGCGGAACGTCTTGCGCTGCAACAGCAGAGCCGCGACTACATGCGTGGCCTCGTCCTGCGGGCCCGCCAGGATCCGGGCGAAGACATTCTCGGCATGCTGGTCCGCGACCATGGTGGCGAGCTGTCCGACGACGAGCTCGTCGGCATCGCTGGGCTGCTGTTGCTCGCCGGGCATGAGACCACGTCGAACATGCTGGGCCTGGGTGTTCTGGCATTGCTGCGCCATCCCGATCAACTGGCGGCCGTGCGCGACGACCCGGATGCCATCGGCCCCGCCGTCGAGGAACTGCTGCGCTGGCTGTCCATCGTCCAGAACGCCATCCCGCGCTTCACGACCACGGAGGTCGACGTTGCCGGCGTGCGGATACCGGCCGGCGAGTTGGTCTTCGCCTCCCTACCCGCGGGCAACCGGGACCCCGATTTCATCGACACCCCCGACGTGCTCGACATCCGCCGCGGTGCGCCCGGGCATCTCGCCTTCGGCCACGGCGTGCACCACTGCCTCGGTGCTCCGCTGGCCCGCATGGAGATGCGGATCGCCTTCCCGGCCCTGCTGCAACGGTTCCCGAACCTCGCGCTGGCAGAGCCGTTCGAGGACGTCGCCTACCGGTCTTTCCACTTCATCTACGGGCTCAAATCGTTGGCGGTAACGTGGTGAGCGCCATGAAAGTAGAAGCAGATCGGGATGCCTGCATCGCATCGGGCAACTGTGTGATGGTCTCCGGCGTCGTCTTCGATCAGGACGATGACGGCGTCGTCGAAGTCCTCGTCGATGAGGTGCCCGACGATGAGATCGCGCATGCGCGCGAGGCCGTCAAGCTGTGCCCGGCAAGCGCATTGAAGCTGACCGGGGACTGACGCCCAGCCGCTCAGAAGGGTGGGGGTGGTCCGTATTCTTCGGCGAGCCAGGCTTGGTAGTCGCGTTCGTAGGCGAGGTCGTTGTTGAGTTCGGCGCGCAGGCGTCGTTCTTCGGCGATGCGGTCACGTTGGTCTTGTTCGCGGGTCCGGCTGCGTTTGGGCATCTTCGAAGCGCGATCGAGCTGCGGGGCTTGCGGTTCGGGGTCGGGGAGGTTGAGGTCCCCGGTCGGGTGGGCCAGAGTCGGCAACAGGGCGGCGCCGTGGGGTTCGGTCACATGGGTGTGTCCGGTGGGGGTGGTGAACTCGATGGTCCCGTCGGGTCGTTGACGGTCAGTCCAGCCGGGGCAGAACGTTTTCACCAAATGGTGTGCCCGGCAAAATAGTTTGGTGTTCGACGGATGCGTCGG
>NZ_LZSY01000199.1 GCF_001665625.1 Mycolicibacterium peregrinum
AAGAGACAGGTGCCGCCCCCTCCGCCGCCGCCACGCAGGTGTTCGACGGCGGGTCGAAGACGGTGCCCGCCCCGCACTCGGTCGCATTGCCGACCGCCGGGGAAATCGCCGTCACCACTGCCAGTGACGCAACCGCGGCCATGATGATGGTTGTCAAGCGATGAATCACGCTCATCGCAGGTCTCCCTTGGATCTACCCTCGACCCCTGCTTATGGTCAGATTCTACGACTCCGCGCCCGCGAACAGCAGCCCTGAATTGACGGCCGCGAAGGTGGCAGAAGTGCGGGCGCGAACTCGCTACCAGCGGATATCCGCGCCACTATTTGGGAAGATTGTTCCCTTCACAATCGGAGGTGCGGTGACGCGTTGGTGGCGACGACTGTCGGGCCGAATCTGGCCGCGCTCCTTGGCGGGGCAGGCCATCGCCCTGCAGGTCCTGGTGGTCGCAGTGGTGGTGCTGGCCGGCACGGCGCTGGCCCTTATCGATGCCCGTCGTGACGGTGAGGACGCGGCCCGGCAGCAGGTGATCGGCATCGCCACCACCCTGGCGGATTCACCGTCGACTGCGGCGGCCATCGAATCCGGCACTGCGACAGAGGTTTTGCAGCCGGTCACCGAGGCGGTACGCACGGAGACGGGCATCGCGTTCATCACGATCATGGCGCCGGACGGCGTCCGGTTCACCCACACCGATCCCAGCCAGATCGGCGGCCATTACCTGGGCACGGTCGAGCCCGCACTCCGCGGCGACACCTTCAGCGAGGTCTACACCGGGACGCTGGGCCCGTCGGTGCGCGCGATCGCACCGGTGGGTGGTCGCGACGGCCGCATCGTGGGCATGGTGTCGGCCGGGATCACCCAGCAGACCCTGGGCCAGCGCTGGCGAGCGCAGATCCCGGTGATCGTTGCGGTAACCGCTGCCGCACTCGGGATTTCACTGATCGGGGTGTGGGCCATCCGGCGCAGGCTGCTGCGTCAGACGCGGGGGCTGCGACCCGACGAGTTGCGGGTCATGTACGACCACCACGACGCGATCCTGCATTCAGTGTCCGAGGGACTCATCGTGCTCGATCGTGACGGTGTGGCGCTGGTGAATGACGAAGCCCGCCGTCTACTGGGGCTCGCGCCGGGGCCGGTGCGGACACACGACCTGCCGGAGTTTCTGCGCACCACCGCACCTGGAGCGCGCGACGAGTTGCACGTCACCGGGGACCGGGTGCTGGTGGTCAACCGGGCACTGGTCGCCGGTTCGGGATTCGGCGAGCAGGACCGAAGCGTCCGGGGGGCCATGTCCGAGGTCGTCACGATCCGTGACCGCACCGAACTACAAGGCGCCCTGGGTGAACTCAGCTCGCTGCAGGTACTGACCGACTCACTGCGGGCACAGGCGCACGAATCGGCGAACAAGCTGCACACCGTGATCACCATGGTGGAGATGGGCCGACCCGAGGAGGCGGTCCGGTTCGCCACCAGCGAGTTGGAGTTGTCCCAACGCCTGGTGGACCGATTGTCGCAGGCCGTGGGCGAACCGGCTCTGGTGGCAGTGCTTCTCGGCAAGACCGCTCAGGCGGATGAACGTGGGATCACGCTGACCGTCACCGAGGACACCCAGTTGTCCGCCGACACCGTGCTCTCCGGACCGGAGATGGTGACGGTACTGGGTAACCTGATCGACAATGCCATGGATGCGTGTGACCGTGAGGATCCGTGGATCGAGGTCACGGTGAGTCAGGACGATCGCGAGTTGTTGATCCGCGTCGCCGACAGCGGAGACGGGATGGATCCGGACACCTTCGAAAAGGCAATGCAGCGCGGATATTCGACGAAAGACGATGCGTCCGGCCACGGGCTGGGACTGGCTCTGGTGGCGCAGACGGTCAAACGACACGGCGGGACGCTGCGAACCGACGTCACGTACGGCTCCGTGGTCACGGCAACGGTACCGCGATGATCTACGTGCTCATCGTCGAGGACGATCCGTTGATTGCCGAGGCCCACCAGACTTATCTCGGCCGCCTGGAAGGGTTTTCGGTGACCGCGGTGGCACACACCGCCCGCGACGCGATGCGCGCGGCAGCCGGGGCCGCGGCGTCCGAGCATCCGGTGGACCTGGTACTGCTGGATCTCGGATTGCCCGATGCGAGCGGAATCTCGCTGGCATCCGGGCTTTCCGGGCTGCGGCCGGCACCCGATATCATCGCGATCACCTCCGAGCGCGATCTGGAGATGGTGCGCGCCGCGGTGGCCCACGGCGCCCTGGCCTACCTGCTCAAACCGTTCACCTTCGCGGCCTTTCGCGATCGGCTGGAGCGCTATCGCCGTTATCGTTCGGCGCTGCCGTCGGGGACCGATGCCGCCAGCCAGGCCGAGGTTGACCGAGCGTTGGCCGAATTGCGGGTTGCCTCAAGCGAATCTGTCAGATCTTCCGCGAAGGGTGCGGCGCCGCAGACCACAGAAGGTATTGCCGTGGCTGTGCGCGACGAACCCGACGGCCTGACCGCCGACGAGGCGGCCAAGCGAGTCGGAGTGTCACGGGTGACGGCGTGGCGCTATCTCGAGCGTCTGGCCGATGAAGGCACCGTCACCCGCACTACGGATTACGGCAAAGCCGGGCGGCCGCGCACCCGCTACAGGTGGCGTTGAATCAGACCCCAGCCGGCGCCAGCGCGGGCAGGTGGTGCATCTCGACTGCGTCCGTCGACGCCAGCTGCGAGTACAGCGATTCGGCGACGTCGAAGACGTTGACCTGGCCCGCGTAGTCGGCGATGTAGAGCCGAGTGCCGTTGTCGCGCAAGGCGACCGCCGCAGGCTGGGCGTGCACGTCGATGCTGCCCTGCACCTCGCTGGTCAGCGTGCACCAGACGATCACACGGTCATAGTCGACCACGTACGCGCGGGTGGTGTCAGGGCTCAGCACCAACTGGGTCGGCGCCCCGCCGATCTCGACGGCGTCCACCACGGTCCCGGCGGACAGGTCAACGGTGTGCACCACACCGCGATGCGCCAGGTCAGAGGTCAGCACGTAGGCAACGCCGTCGCCGATCGCGATGTCACGGATCGGTGCGCCGATCCAGACCGTGGCCTGCGCCTGAGCGGTCTCGGTGTTGACGACGACCAACCGGCTGCCACGGAAGTCCGAGGTGGCCACGTACAGGCGCTTGCCGGTCGAGTCGATCTGTAGGGCGTCGAGGTTGACACCCGCGCCGGTGGCGATGTCGATGGTGCCGACGCGCTCGGCGGTGGTGTCGATGACCGCGATGTCGATGCGCTCGTGGCCCGCGCGGCCGGCGAACACCCGCTTGCCGTCCGGGCTGATGGACAGGGCGGTGACGCTGAAGGCCAGCGGGTACTCGTTGAGCACCGCACCGGTGATGGTGTCGACCGCCGCGATCGCGTCGTGCCCGGGAGTGGCGACGCTGACGTAGGCACGGTCATCCGCGACGACGACGGCAAAAGGGTCTCCGGCGAGACGGACCGAGCCCACGACACCCATGGTGTGAGGGTTGATCACGGTCAGGCTCTGCGCGCCGGTGTTGGTGACCACCACGGTGTCACGCTCGGGATCGACGGCGATGTCGCCGATCGGCCCGCGTCCGACTGCGGCCAGTCCGGCCACATCGATGTCGTCCAGCGCACCGTCGAATGCGACGCTGCGAGCAGTCGAATCGTCGATGGCGCGATCATCGTGGCCAGCGCGCAGCGCCGTGACCAGCGCGCGCAGGAAGTTGTTTGCCATCGTTATCGGCACCTCCGCCGGCAAGGCTGTCACCGGCTCTAGATTTCAGGTCGATCTGCGCCGGGAGTGGCGCGGTTGCATTGAGTCTAGCGACGAAACCGACAGGTCCCGGACGACTTCACAGCGAATAAGTCGCACAGGCCAATTCTCTCTCAGAATGCGCTTAGGAAATTCTTCGTTATCGACTCGTTACCTTTTGGACGCATTTGATTAAAACCCTGTTACCAGCGACTTCGCAGGCTCGGTTAGACGTGGCGCATTTCACGAGCAGCGGGACCGTCAATAGCAATTCTTACCATCGCCGGCAAAAGTGAGCGGTAGATCACACTGCGACACACCAGCAAACTTTCCAGAGCGTCAACACCGGGCAGGCTGCAGTGACGGCCGATATGTGTTACTGCTGTGAAAGATGAGTCATGCCGCATCGGCAGTTCGCTGTCGGCAGCAACTACCCCGCCACCGGCCGAACGACGAGATTCACTTCGCACGATCCGTGCCGGGCGTCGGGCCGCACCGAAGCCGCGTATCGACCGCCGATGACCTCGGCGTTCAAGTCGATCACTTCCTGGATCAGGCCCTGCTGGATGCCGCGCACGACCTCGGGCGAATCCACCGCGACCTCGGCCAGCGGGCAGGTGCAGATCTCCACGGACACCTCACCGAACGAGGTGAGCACTGAGCGGACCTGAAATCCCAGCTCACTCAGGGTGGCCACCACCAGGTCGGCGATCGACGTCTCACTGCGCCGGCGCGCTACGCGCACTCGCCGGGCCAGATCGGCACCGATTCGCAGTGCCCGCGCTTCCCGTTCGGCGGGAGTGCCGCCGAGGTGCGCCGCGAACAGCGCGACGATGTCGGCGTAGTCGAGTCGTGGGGCGATCTCGTAGGTCAGCCGCGGTCGTCCGACGCGCCCGCCGCCGGATGCCGCCCCGCCACGGCGGATGACGCCCTGGTCTTCGAGGGTGCTCAGGTGGAACCGAGCGGTGGTGACGTGGATCCGCAGTGTCTCGGAGATCTGTCGGGCGTCCACCGGGCTGTCTGCGGCACGCAGCAGGTCGAGAACCCGCTGCCGCTGCTGGCCGACTGCCCGATCCGATTCGATGCGTTGACCGTGCCGGGGCATGCCCACATCATGCACGGCGGCGGGCCGCCCGTCCGGCACGGCGGCGGGCCGCCCATCCGGTACGGCGGCGGGCCGCCCATCCGGCACCGCGGCAGGAGTCATTTCGATTCTGCGGCAGGCACCGTGGCGACGATCGCCACGGCGGTCAGATGATCGCGGTAGCGGGCGAAGGTCTTGCGCATGTGGAGAACCCGCTTGCGGGCAGCCGGATGCGTCAGCACGTTGCCGACGATGCGCAGTGCTCCGAGCAGGCCTTCGTCGGCGATCACCCGGCGCGGTTCCAGCAGCGCCATCGGGGCACGCTCGACAGTGACCACCTCGAATCCCGCACCGGTCAGCAGCTCGGTCCATTCGGCCACGGTCAGCGGCCGGGCGTTGACCTTGATGGCGCGGGCCATCTGGCGGCGGATGTCGTCCTTGATGTCATCGGCGAGTTGGTCGGGCATCAGGCCCAGTTCGTGGATGGCGTAGCGCCCACCGGGGCGCAGGACCCGGAAGGCCTCGTCGACGATGGCCTGTTTGGCCTTGTCGCCCTGCATGGTCAGCATGGCCTCGCCGACGACCACATCGGCCGAACCGGCCTCCAGTCCGGTGCTGGCGGCGTCGGCAGCCACCAACCGCCCGCCGGTGTCGGCCACCACTTTCTGCAGCGGGCCCGAGGTGGTCGAGCTGTCGTCGACGCCGACGTACGAGCGGGGCCCGCATGCGGCGATGTCGGTGGCGGTCCGGCCAAGCCCTGGCCCGAGTTCAACGACGTCGGCCCCGCTGATTCGGGCCGCGGCGAGCAGTCGGGTGGTCAGCTCCAGCCCTCCGGGCCGGAGCACCCTCTTGCCGAGCCGGGCCAGCAGCCAGTGCCCGGGCAGATCGGCATCGGACCGTTGCGCCAGCGGCAGATCGTTCTTGCCGGTCATCTCGTGATTCCTCCTCTGCGGGCCATGCACCACGTACTGCACAGCGGGACAACGGAAAACAGGGCGCACGTGTACGCCAGGGCCAGGTCGGGTCCCCATGGCGGGTTCAGGACGATGTCCTGCCCGGTGGCGAAGACCCCGTTGAGAAACGGCATGAACCGTTGCAGCGAATAGCCGCCGGGCAGGTAGCCGACGGCAGTTTCGATGACGTACACCCACAACAGGATCACTCCGACGGCTGCGGCCGGTGTTCTGATCACCGCACCCACTCCGAGCCCGAGACCCGCCGCGAAGAACGCGTAGACGGGCACGGTCCACAGCAGACGCACGCCATGCGGATCGGTCAGCGAGACCTGTCCGTAGACCGAAGTCGCCACCCAGGGCAGGGTGACCAGCACCAGGACCACCATGGCTGCCGCCACCACGGCCCCGAGTAGTCCGTAGAACAACCACTTCCCGGCAAGGGCCGCCGATGCACGTGGCAGTGCGAATCGCACGTATTGTTGTGCTCCATAGCGGAATTCGTGGGCCTGGCTGTGGGCTGCCGCCAACGCGGCCAACACGACGGTCACGGTGATCACCCAGTACGCGGCGTTCGTGGTCGACACCTGCTGGACATAGCTCTGGCCCGGGATGCGAGCGAATCGTTCTGCGACATAGGCGATCAGGTATGTGATCACGGCGGGAAAGATCGCCGCGGCCGGCACCAGGACGCTCCACAGCGGCCCGCGGCCGCCGGTGCGGATCATCTCGGCGCGCATGCTGCGCAGCACCGTCGCGCTCATGCCGCGGCCATCCGCAGGAGCAGGGCCTCAAGGTGCTGACGCGGATCTGCACCGGCGGGCAGGATCTCGTCAAGGCTGCCCGCTGCGGCCACCCGCCCCCGTTCCATCACGAGCAGCCGGTCCGCGGTCAACGCCACCTCACCGAGCAGATGGCTGGCCACCACCACGGTCCGTCCTTCGGCAGCCAACTGCCGCAACAACTCCCGCAGCCAGACGATGCCGGGGACGTCCAGGCCATTGACGGGTTCGTCGAAGATCAGCGCCCGCGGTTCGGCCAACAGAGCGCTGGCGATGGCCAGCCGCTGCCGCGCGCCCATCGACAGCTGCGCGATGCGTCGGTGCCGGAGTTCGGTCAGCCCTACCAGCGCCAGCACGTCGTCGACGCGCCCGCGGGCGATGTCGCCCAGCGCCGCCAGCCACGACAGGTGGCGCTGGGCACTGTGTCGCGGGTCCATCGCCATCGGGTCGAAGTGCACACCGAGCATCCGCATCGGTTCCGCGCAGTGATCAATTGGATTCCCGCACAACGTCACTGTGCCGCTGTCGATGCGCTGCAGGCCGGCGATCACGCGCAGCAGCGTGGTCTTTCCGGCACCGTTGAGGCCGAGCAGGCCGGTGACCGTACCGGCGGGGAAGGAAGCGCTGACATCGGTCAGCGCTTGCGTGTTCCCGAACGCCTTGGTCAACCCGCGGACCTCGATCATCGTCGGATCACTGGAAATTGCACGGAATGGGCAGGCCCAGGGTCGAGATGCCGTTGCACATCGACTTGCTCGCCAGCTTCCACTGCCCGTCGATATAGCGCCATTCGGCGGGGATCTGCAGGGTGGGCTGGCCGACGCGACTGCCGTTGATCACCGCGGTGTGACTGTTGCCGTCGTGGGTCTCGGGCCCCGTCACCACCGCCGAGCCTTTCGGGGCGCGAAAAATCCCGATCCGGTAGACCATCTTCGGCACGATCACCGCCCGTGATCCGCCCTCCAGTTGTGCGGCCTTGACGTGATCCGGGGCCTGGCTCGCCACGAGTAGCTGGATCTGGGCATTGAGTTCCTCCAGCGCGGGCACCGGCGCCGTGATGGCGAAGTCCTCGGCGCTGGCGAGGGGCGCTGTCACCACCGAGAAGGGCACAACAACAGCACTGGCAAGCAGGCAGATCACGCGCTTCATCAGCGGTTCCTTAATTTGAAGGAGAAGTATCCGGTTAACCATAGAAGTTTGGTTAGCCTAAGACAACACCTTCGTCAGGAACGGGGGGTGAGTAAGTTTGCGCGCAGGGGTCAGAGCCGTAACGCAGCTGCGGTGGCGGGGCCGACGATGCCGTCGACCTTCAGCCCGCGGGTACGCCGTTGGAACTCCTTGACCGCGGCCTCGGTCTGCGGGCCGAAGACTCCGTCGGCCTCGAGATCCCCCGCATATGCCGCATAGGCGGACCTGAGCCGGCGCTGCAATGCGGCAACCTCGGGCCCCTCCATGGGCCGATACAGCAGCACATCGATGTACTGCCCCACGGGCACAGGCGGTCGAGGCGTCGGTGCCGGCTTCCCGACATCGCCGATCTGCGCCTGGATGTCGGCGCGCAGGATGTCCATGTCGATGGCGCCCGGATCCCACTTGCCTTGCGCGCGGCCGGCGTATTCCTTGTGCCCTATGGTGCGTTCAGAGCTCTGCGCCAACCGGCGGTTGATCGCGGCGCAGCACCGCACCAGAGCGAAATACTGTGCATCAGGCCAATTTTTGCGATGCGGTGCCGTCGGACTGGTACCGCTGTTGGCGCACTCGATACCGATCATGTGCCAATTGCCCATGTTCGTCGGCAACCACGGATACATGCCGACACCGGCATGCCAGGCCACCCCGAGCGCCACGACCGTCACCGTTCCGTCGCGCGCGATGTGCAACTGCGACAACGGTCCGGGAAGGTCCGGACGCCCATTGGCGATGGATGCAGCGGTGGCGGTGTCCGACCCGGTGTGATGCACCATCACCCCGCGGATGTCTTTGAAATCGCCGTGCCCCCGGGTGCGCCAACCGGGGTACTCGACAAGGTCGATACCTTCGGCGCGGAGCACGTCGGCCAGCCAGACCGGATCCCCGGTCCATCGTCCTGTCTGAGGCACTGAGATTCCTTTTCCTTCTATAGCAAACGATCGGTGCCCCCAAGCCTACGCGCGCGGACCGACAGTTCCTCACCCTCACCGAAGCGGTCAGACAGGTTATGCGTCAATATATTTGCCCACAGGAACACCACCTGCACAGCATCCAGGCAGCACGTTCGCCCACAGCACGGCAGGCAAACATACCTGTCTGGTTGCGACCACGCTTTCCGTCCGCATCGGCGGC
>NZ_LZSY01000200.1 GCF_001665625.1 Mycolicibacterium peregrinum
GCCTACCTCAGCCCGGCCAGACCGTGGCCCGCACCGGGTAGGCGCAACGGAGGGAAGTCACATCTGCCGTTGCCTGGCCGCATATGACCAGGCAACGGCAGACTCATGACTTGCGCCCGGCGACCAGATAGACCACGGGAACCACGCCCGAGGAGCTCAGCACGCCGAGCGCGCTGCCCCACAACCATTTCGGTCCATTGATCCGGCTCGCTTCGCGACCGGCGAGGTCACGCAGCGCCCAGGCGCGCAGCCCGGCGTCGACCGCTGCCACCGCGATCACGGCCGTCTTGGCTCTAGGAGACAGGTCGTTCCAACGCTTCTTGGCCACTGTGGCGTTCCTTTCGGATGAATGGACGTCACCCTCCAAGGTATCCGGTGCCTGCGGCCCCACAGCGAGCTACCGTTTGCGCGGCGGCGCTGCGCCGGGCACTATCCGAATATGGCGGAAACCACCGCCCCGGCACAGGATGCATTGGTCAGCGCGCTCGCGCATTCCCGCAGCGCCACTGAAGTGCTTGAGGTTCTGGGTAGTTCAGGCGACGGGCTGGATGGTGGCAGCGCGCGGGAGCGGCTGGCCGCCCACGGTCCGAACAAACTTCCCGAAAAGCGGCCCCGGCCTGCGATTCTCCGATTCTTCGCGCACTTCAACAATGTTCTGATCTACATCCTGGTCGCCGCGGGTGTGCTCAAGGCCATCCTCGGCGAATGGGTCGATTGCGCCGTCATTGTTTCCGTGGCGGTGATCAACGCCGCGGTCGGCTTCATCCAGGAAGGCCGGGCCCAACGGGCCCTCGACAGCATCCGGGGCATGTTGTCCGTTACCGCGCAGGTGCGCCGTGACGGTCACTGGCAGCAGGTTGATGCGCAGACGCTGGTGCCCGGCGACATCGTGCGCATCGCCTCGGGGGACCGCATCCCGGCTGACATGCGTCTGCTCGCGGTCGCGAACCTGAGGGTGGAGGAGTCGGCGCTGACCGGTGAGTCGCTGCCGGCCAAGAAGGATGTGGCAGAGGTGGGCCCGGACGCCGGCCTGGGCGATCGGATGTCGATGGTGTACTCGGGCACCATCGTGGCGGCGGGCTCGGCCACCGGCGTGGTGACCGCCACCGGAACCCACACGGAGATCGGCCGGATCCAGTCGCTCATCGCCGACGTGGAAACCATCGATACCCCACTGACCCGCAAGTTGGCCCGGTTCGGCCGTCAGCTGTCGGTGGGCATTCTGGGTGCGGCCGCGGTGATGCTCGTCGTCGGCAAGCTGGTGCATCAATTCACGGTGAGTGAACTGATCACGGCGGCAATCGGTTTCGCCGTAGCCGCGATCCCGGAGGGACTGCCCGCGGTCGTCACCATCACCCTCGCGCTCGGCGTGCAGCAGATGGCCCGCCGCCGGGCGATCACCCGCAAGCTCCCCGCCGTCGAAGCGCTCGGCGCGGTCAACGTCATCTGCTCGGACAAGACGGGCACGCTCACGCAGAACGAGATGACGGCCCGAACCGTTGTCACCGCGCGGCACCGGTTCGACGTCACCGGAACCGGATATCGGCCCGAAGGCGGTATCGAACTCGATGGGACACCGATCACGCCGGCCGACCATCCCGACCTGGCTGCACTGTTGACGACGATGGCCGTCTGTAACGACGCACGCCTGGACGAGTCCGACGGTCAGTGGCGGGTGGTGGGCGAACCGACCGAGGGTGCGCTGCGCACGCTCACCCAGAAGGCGCAGATCGACGACGCCGACTGGCCGCGGCTGGCCGTAGTGCCGTTCGAGTCGGCCAACAAGTTCATGGTGACCCTCAACGACACCCCGGGCGGGGAGCGCTACCTCTACGTCAAGGGTGCGCCGGACCGGTTGCTCGATCGGGCGGCCACCGAGGCCGGGTCAGCCGCAGCGCCTCTCGACCGCGCCGCATGGGAGGAGCGCATCGACGAACTCAGCGGACAGGGCCTGCGGGTACTTGCCGCCGCCCGACGGCCGGCGTCCGGATCGGACACCGTGGACATCGACGACATCGAGGGCGGACTGGAATTTCTCGGCGTCGTCGGCATCGTCGATCCGCCCCGCCCCGAGGCCATCACCGCCATCGAGACCTGCCATGCCGCCGGGATCCAGGTCACCATGATCACTGGCGACCACGCCGGCACCGCGCGGGCCATCGCGCGCGAGATGGGCATCATCAAAGTTGGCGACGCACCGCGGGTCGTCACCGGAGCCGAGCTGGAGGAGATGAGCCAGACCCGGTTGCGGCAGGTGGCCGACGAAGTCGACGTCTACGCCCGCACGAGCCCCGAACACAAGCTGCGCATCGTCAGTGCCCTGCAAGCGCAGGGCAAGGTGGTCGCAATGACCGGTGACGGCGTCAACGACGCACCGGCATTGACCCGCGCCGACATCGGGGTCGCGATGGGGATCAAAGGGACCGAGGCGACCAAGGAAGCGGCCGGGATCGTCCTGGCCGACGACAACTTCGCGACCATCGAGCGGGCAGTCGAAGAGGGTCGGCGGATCTACGACAACATCCGAAAATCGGTGTTGTTCATGCTGCCCACCAACGGTGCGCAATCGCTGATCATTCTCGTCGCGATCCTGGCCGGGTTCGCGCTGCCGTTGCAGCCGGTGCAGATCCTCTGGGTCAACATGGTCACGGCGGTGACGCTGTCGCTGGCGCTGGTGTTCGAGAAGGCCGAGGACGGCCTGATGCAACGGCCGCCCCGGACGCCGCGGCAGGCGTTGGTGAACCGGGCCGACGTCGCGATGATCTCTCTGGTGTCGGTCTTGATCGCCGGGGCGACCCTGGCCGAGTTCTTTGTGGCGCGGGCCGGCGGTTATCCGCTCGCGGTGGCGCAGACCGCCGCGGTGAACATGTTGGCCCTGGGCCAGCTGGCCTATCTGCTGAACTGCCGGTTCGTCACCTCGTCGAGCCTGCGGCCCCAGGTGTTCCGGGGTAATCCGTGGGTGTGGCGGATGGCCGGCGCGATGATCGCCCTTCAGCTGGTCTTCACCTACGCGCCGTTCATGCACACCTGGTTCCACTCGGCACCCATCACGATCCGCGGGTGGTCGGTGGCGGTTGCGTTGTCCGTCGTGATCTTCCTGACCATCGAGACGGCGAAGTGGGTGGGACGCAGATTCATGCCCGAGTGGGCGACGTAGCTACCGGCCAACCATCCCGTGCTTGCTGCCCGAGTCACGACTTATGAGCGGCGACAGAGCGGCTACGGACTGACCGGCATCGTCGTCACCGGCGAGCCGCCGGAACCGCTCCCTGAGCTGCCGCTCCCCGAGCTGCCGCTCCCGCGACCGAAGAGCCCGCCGCTGGACGAGTCACCCCCATACGACCCACCGCTGGACGACGAGCCACCGCCGTACGGGGAGTCCCCGCCGAACGGCGACTGCGGCGCAACCGTTGTCACCGGAGTCTGGTACGTGGGCTGTTCGACCGGTGCCGTGTAGGTGGGCACGGTGCGGGTCGGCACCTCGACCGGGGGCACGGTCTCCTGAGCCGACGTGTGGGTCGGCGCCACCGTGGTGGTCGGAGGCACGGTGGTGGTGGGTGGCGCTGTCGTCGTGGGCGGTGCCGTGGTTGTGGGCGGTGCCGTGGTTGTGGGCGGTGCCGTGGTGGTGGGTGGCGCCGTGGTCGTCGTCGGCGGCGCCGTGGTGGTGGTCGGGGGAGCCGTCGTTGTCGTGGGCGGTGCCGTGGTGGTCGTGGGCGGTGCGGTGGTGGTCGGCGGGGTCCACGTCGGCACCGTGGGCCATACGACCGGTGGAAGCGGGATCGGAACGGGCACCGGAATCGGGATGGGCACCGGTGCGGGTGGAGCGATCGGCGCGGGAGCGGGCTGGACCGGGGGCGCGACGGGTGGGGCTACTGGAGGAACCTGGTTGACCGGCTGGTTGCCGGTGTCCTGGCGCACCTTGGGTGCTGCCGGAGCAGCGGGTGGCGGGGTCAGCACCGAGATGGGCAGCGCCACCGGATCCGGCTCGTGCGGGACCGGCGGAAGGTAATTGCCGGGCACCGTCGCCGCCTGCTCGGTGGGCGCAGGCTGTGCGCGTACGTCGGCCGTCGGCCGGACGTTGATCGCGACCGCGGTGGCCAGCGTGGCGAAGCTCACCACGACGAAGGCCAGGGCGCTGCCCATCAGCAGCATCCGTGGCGGCGGCGGTGCGATGACGGTCGTGTAGTCGGGGTCATCCTCCTGCTCGGGGATGAACTCGTTGACCGCGTCCATCGGCATCTCGTCGGCCCACGGCTGGTCCTCGGGGTCCTGCGAGTACGCCAGATCAGGTCCGACGGCCGCGGAATCTGCGGGGGCAGGTGCCATCTGGGTGGCCTCGGCGGCAGGAGCCATCGGTGCCATCTGCGTCGCGTCCGAAGCCGGTGCCATCTGCGTGGCATCCGAAGCAGCGGGGGCCATCTGGGTGGCACCCTGTGGCACCCCGACGACGGGCGCCATCTGGGTGGACGCACTTGCCGGCGCGAGGTCGTCGACCAACTGGGCCGCACCCCGGGCGATGGCATAGCCCGCATCCGGTGCCACCTCGACCGGTGCCGTCGAACGAAGCTCTGCCGCAACAGAATCAAGATCGAGTCGCTGTCCGACCAACAGCACCCGGCTGGGGGCGTCGTCGGCGGACACCCGCTTGAGCACTGCCGCGCACGCAGCGGCGGCCCCGGCGGTGCCGATCGGGATGGTGGCCAACGTCGAGCTCGGCGCGGCATCCTCTTCGCCGACCACGGTGAGCGACACCGTGTCATCGTCGGCCACCAGCAATGCGGCGTCAGCGCCCACACTGCGGGCCAGGGCCGCGGCGGCCTCGGCTTCCGCCACCACCTCGACGTTCGGCACTCCGGCGTCGAGCACGGTCTGGCGCAGCGTGTCGGCGGCCGTTTCGTCGGGCAGGCACAGTCGGGTCGCGGCAACCTGGTTGCCCGACTCGGTCACCGCGCGGTAGGTGCCGATGATGGTCTCGGCAAGCTCCGACATCTCGGCCACGAAGTCATCGGGCAGGTCGAGCGCGTACTGATCCAGAACCTGGCCGCCGCTCGCGGGCGATCCGATCATGGCCAAGCGCGCCACACGCCCGGTGACCGCCACCCCGAGGACTACGTCCACGGTTCTTCTCCTTGCCTTGTGCATGTTGTACGAGCCCCGACGGACAAATCCAAGCTACCGCACAGCCGAGGCCCACCTAGGTGGCCGAACGACCGCGGCTGCCAGCGCTGCTTGTGCGCCGGAGCAAAAGTGAGCACGCTGGTTGGGTCCGTTGCGATGTCACTCATAGAGAGGAATCGGTACGTGAGCGACGAGCGTTACGACGCGTCCGCCACCGTCCAGGTGGCGACCACGGCCGCGCCGGCGGCGGAGCGTCCTGGGCGGGTCGGCTACGTACCGACCCGCACCAACCGGGTACGTGACGGCCTCGCCGTGGCACTGCTCGTCGTCGCGATGCTGCTCCCGTGGAACCTGGAATTCGGCTTGGGTGTGCCCGGCAGCGCCGGGTCGACGTTTGTGATGTTGGCCATCGTGACGGTGCTCGCCATCGCCGGCGCGTTGGCGCCGCACCTGGGACCGTTCCGTCTCGGCTCTCCCCGCTCCGACGTGGGGCGCACCAGCCGCATCCGGTTCGTGCTCACCGCCGCCTACCTGGTGGTGGTCATCTGTTTCGTCGGCTATCACGTGGTGCAGACCGTGCGCGGCGGCGGCACCGGGGCCGTGCCGCCGGGGGTGGGTCCGGGCATGCTGCTCGGCGTCGCGGGCGCGCTGCTGGCCGGGCAGCCACCCATCACGTCGATCACCGTCGAGGACAACAAGTTTCGGCGCTGGTATGCCATAGCGCGGGTGATCGGTTTTCTGTCGATCGCTCTGGCGACGCTGTCGGTCGCGTTCAACGTCTACTGGCGGCTGCGGTACCTGTTCGTCACCCAGGTCGAGTTCGGCGGGCACGACATCGCCGTCATCGTCACGACACTGCTCTACGGCGCGGAGGCGATGATCGCGCTCGTCATCGCCTCACGCTGGCTGACCGAGCGGACCGGCGCGGCGCGGTTGGCCACGACGGCGATCGGGGTCTCGGGCGCGGTCGCCGCCACCCTCGTGTGGCTGGCCGGCATCGGCCGCGATATCGATGCGTTTCACGGCATCGCCCAGAACACCTCGACGGCGGCGGTGGGCTACGAGGGTTACCTCGCCTGGGCCGCGGCCGCCGCGATCGTCGCGCCCACGACGCTGTACGCCGTCTTTCTGATCAGGCCGCCGACCATCGGCGCCTATCGCGGTGCCGCGCAGAAGTGCCTGACGCTGATCGCCTTCTGGGCGTTCGCGGCGGCGGCACTGCGGGTCGTCGACTTCCTGATCGCCCTGTCGCTCGACCTCCCGCGCGCGCTGTACGACACGGTCGCGATGACGGTGTTCAACCTGGTGACCGCGCTGGTTGCACGGTGGCTGCACCGCCAGCTCGACAGGGGGCTGACGTCGACGACCGTGGCCGCGGCTTTCAGCGCGGTGTTGTTCGTCTTCACTGTGGCGAACGTGGCCATCGGGGTGGCCCTGGCACCGCGTTACTCCGGTCCGGCTCCCGCGGCGATCTACGGCAACAACCTCGCGCAGCAGATCACCAGCACCTTCGATGTCGCAGTGTGCGTGTTGAGCCTGCTCGTGTTGGCGGTCATGGTGTTCACCGGGCCGTTCGCCGGCTACCTGGTGCGACGCCAAACCCGCGCGGCCAAGCCGGTGGCCCCGGAACCTCCCACGGAGGTCGTCCCGTCAAAGCCCGCCGTCGAGGAGTCCGCACCGCCGACCATCGTCCGGCAGCCCCGGGCCGCGTCGGTGCCGAGAATTGTTCGCCTGAAAGAGGATTCGACGACGGTGCTGGCTGCTCCGCCGACCACCGATCTGCAGGTGCCGACGCAGGCGCTGCGGATCCAGCGTCGTCCGCAGCGTCCGCCGCAGGGCTAACCCGCGCGGTCGCTCCTGTGCTGCGAGGGGCGATGGCGCTGAGCGGGTGGGGATTTCGGAGCCTTCTTGGCCGAGCCGATCGTTGAGCGTATCGCTGAGCGAACGGAATCCCGGTCGGAACCCTTCGCTCCCGGAACCGCCTTCAACCGTGGCGCCACACCGGTGCGTGGCGAGTCCGGTTGGGTTCTGGTGGGCCGACCGACACGGCTGGGGGCGGTGGGCTTCGGCGCAGCGACGGGACTGCCGTTGTCTCCCTTGTCTCCCTTGTCGGCCTGGTCGGTCGCAGCGGGCGCAGCGGGCGCAGCGTTGGGTGCGGCCTTGGGCGGAGTGTTGGGCGGAGTGTTGGGCGCGGCCTGGCCGGCATCACTCGGCTCAACGACCTTCTGCTGCGTCGGCGTCCTGGCACCGAGAGCTTGGAACACCTTCGCCAGCGGCCTGGTCGCGTCTGTCAATGCCGCCCCCACATCGACCACCACCTGTCGCAGCGCTTGTTCGAACGGTGAATCGCGCACCGGATCGGCCGGGTGCTCGGGCAGCGGGGTGTCCGGATCGGCGTCGGAGACGACGGGCTGGGGCAGGGTCGGAACATACTTTTCGCCGGCCAGGATCGCCAGTGACTGCTCGAACGCACCGGGCAACGCGTTCAGAGCTTCGTGGAACTTCTCTTCGGGGGCGATCCAGCTGAATTCCTTGACCCGGCTGGGGTCTGCGGTGCGGTCGTATCCCATTTCGACGAACACCCGCAGCACCGGGTCGATGGCATCGACGAAGCGTTCCGCGCCGATCAACGCGGCGGGTATGCGCAACGGCGCCAGCAGCGGAAGGTACTGGGGCAGCGTCACGTAGGTGGTGTTGCCGACCTGGGTGGTGACGGCGTTGGGGGCGTCCGGGTACTCCAGCACGTAGCCGGGGAAGGCGTGCTCAAAGACCTGCCCGGCAAGGGCGTTCGCGATGGACAGCACGTTGAAATAGGCCGGGAAATCGGCGATGCCGTCGTATTGATTCTGGTAGAACGTGGTTTTGAACGGGCTGTCCGACGGTCCCGGCCGGCCGAACGGGAAGATGTCACCCAGCACCGGCAGATCGCTCCAGGACGCGAAGCGGGCGAGGATGCCGCCGTTGGGCTGATACGGATCACCGAGCAGGATGAACTCGTAATTCTGGGCATTGGCCACATAATTCGGAATTTTGGCCATCTCGGTACGCGCGATCTCGAGGACCTGTGTGCCCTGCGATACGCCGATGATCGTCACCTTGTCGCCCGCCGGCGTCCTGGCGATGTCCTGCAGGAGGTAACCGGCACCGATCGCCTCGGACCGCTTCAAAGACTGTGTCCAGTACGGCAGGTCGGACCAACCCGGCAGATCCGAGATCACCGGGATGCTGATGCTGATCTGCGCCGGATAGGGGACCGTGCGGTACGAGTCGCCTTCGGGAACGATGCTGCCGTAGAAGAACATCGGGATGCTCAGACCGAACGCGTCGTAGGACGCCCCCACACCGAGGGTCGTTCCGGCCAGTTGCACCGCAGCACTGTAGGTAGCCGTCGGGGTGCTGACGGTGACCCCCGCCGATACCGCGACGACGACGCCGCCGGCGAACACCATCGCTCCCCACCGGCGTGCACGGCGCGGCGGCACCCCTCGTCGACCCCGACCCTTCATAGCCTGCACCTTTCCCCGATGTGGTGCTTACAGGGACCGCAAGTTACCAGCGAAAACAGCGGTCCACTGCAAGTTCGCGGCAACTTCTCGGACGGCGGTTGTGCCGTTGGTTCGGGAAATGACGGCCAAGAGTTGTTGCGGCAAACGAAGATTCGTCGACGGTGCGGGCAACACCGTCGACGAAATCCTTCAGGAGCCGGTGACGGCTAACTTGCGTGCGCGCTCGCGCGCTTTGAATTCCCTTCGCGCTGACCGTCTGCCGGGTGCACGGGCTGCTTTGCGGCGCCCCTCGCTGATCGAACCGACGCCCGGTCGGAGCGATCGGTTCCCGACACCGCGCTCGCTCCCCGCTCACGGGTCGACGTGCGGTCGGGCGTGGTGCTCGGGCCGCGCTTCCCGGAACCGTCGGCATCCGGGACCGCTCTCAGTCGTCGCTGCGCCGAATCGGTTTGGGGAGAATCTGTTCGCGCCCGCTGGTGCCGACTCAGTGGGCTGGGCTTCGGAGTGGTGTCGCTGTCGGCCTCGGCGTCGGCTTTGGCTTCGTCCTTCGCCACGGGGTCCGACTCGGCGGCCACCTCGGCCGCCACCTTGGCGGTCACCGGAGTGGCGCCGTCAGCCGGCTTGACGGTCTTCGGTGCCGTTGCCTCGCCGATGGCCTGCAGTACCTTAGCGAGTGGTCGGGTTGCATCCGACAAGGCCGCCGCCACGTCCTCCACCGAGTGGCGCACACCTTGCTCGAACGGCGAGGTGCCCACCGGGTCGATCGGATGTTGGGTCACCGGGGTTTCGGGTTCGGTGCCGGAGACGACAGGTTGCGGCAGCGTCGGGGTGTACTTCTCGCCGGCCAGGATCGCCAGTGACTGCTCGAACGCACCGGGCAACGCCTGCAGAGCTTCGTGGATCTTCTCGTCAGGGGTGATCCAGCCGAATTCCTTGACCTGGCTGGGATCTGCGGTGCGGTCATAGCCCATCTCGACGAACACCCGCAGCACCGGATCCATCGCGTCGACGAAGCGTTCCGCGCCGATCAGGGATGCGGGTATGCGCAGCGGTGCCAGCAGTGGAAGGTACTGGGGCAGCATCATGTAGGTGGTGTTGCCGACCTGGGTGGTCACGGCATTGGGGGCGTCGGGATGTTCCAGCACGTAGCCGGGAAAGACGTGCTGGAACAGGATCCCGGCGACGGCGTTGGCAACGGACAGCACGTTGAAATAGGCCGGGAAATCAGCGAAGCCGTCGTATTGGTTCTGGTAGTAGGTCGTCTTGAACGGGCTGTCCGACGGTCCTGGTCGGCCGAGGGGGAAGACATCGCCGAGCACGGGCACATCACTCCACGAGGTGAAGCGGGCCAGGATGCCGCCGTTGGGCTGGTACGGGTCGCCGATGAAGACGAACTCGTAATTGTCCGCATTGGCAACGTAATCCGGGTCTTTGGCCATCTCGGCGCGCACGATCTCAGCCACCTCGGTGCCCTGTGACATGCCGATGATCGTGACCTTGTCGTCGGCCGGTGTCTCGGCGATGTCCTGCTGGAGGTAGCCCGCTCCGATCTGTTCTGACCGTTTGAGCGAGTGCGGCCAGTACGGAATGTCGGACAGCCCGGGCAGATCGGAGATGATCGGGATGTCGAGGTTGATCTGCGCCGGGTAGGGGACGGTGTGGAACGAGTCGCCCTCGGGCACCGTGCTGCCGTAGAAGAACAGCGGGATGCTCAACCCGAATCCGTCGAACGAGGGGCCGACGCCGATCGTGGTGCCGACCAGCCGGACCGCCGCACTGTAGACGGCGGATGGAGTGCTGACGCTGACCCCGGCTGATACGGCGACGGCCACTCCGCCGGCCATCAACATCGATCCCCAACGACGTGAACCGCGCTGCCGGCGCGCACCGCGCGACGACTCCCCCCGACCCCTCATCTGTTCCCGCTTTCCTCATGGTGGTGAGCGGCCGCCCAGATGGCACGGCCGAATCTCGGGCCCGCGACCAGCGTGTCAACAGGGAAATGTGACGGGCGCCACTTCGCGTGCTGCGGGAAAGTTACCAGCGGGTAGCGAGTTGTGACAAGAGCCACTTTTTGCAACAAGAACTCTTGTTGCAATGAGGGGTGCGGTTTCAGCGGGCCGTCGCTGCGATCCCGGCGCGAACCACCGAGACGAACGTCGTCATGGTGCCGATCAGGGTGTCGATGGTCGGCGGCGAGTCGCTCGTGGTCTCTCTTTGGTGCAACCAGTCGGCCACGCTCTCGAACAAACCGCCCACGGTCGACACCGCCAGGTCGTGGTAGTCCACCGCGCCGTTCTCGGGTAGGCAGGGAAACTCGCGTTGCCGCCACAGTTCTTCGAGAAAGGCAGCGGTCCAGCGCCGATTCTCGCGGCGGGCCCGTTCGACCCGCGGCGAGATCCCGGCGCATTCACCGAATGCCACCACGGCCACTCGGGGATCGTCGACAAGTGCGTGGGCGAACGCCGACAGCAGGCGATGGACGGTTTCGTCGGGATCATCGGGGGCGTCGGCCAGTGCTGCGACCGCCTGCTCCTCGATGCGCTCTGCGATCTGGGTCAGCAGGGCCAGGTAGCAGTCCTCTTTGCTGTCGAACACCTCGTAGAACGCCTTGTTGCCGACATACGCTGCCTGGCAGATCTGCTCGATCGAGGTGTTCGGGTACCCGTCGCGGGCGATCAGCTCGAAGGCCGCCGTCAAGAGTTGTTCGCGCCGATGGGCACGACGCTGCTCGGCATCGAGTCCGCGGATCGTGCGCTGCCCGCGGGGCTTCGCAGTGGGCTCCGGCGTTTCGTGCGCACCGGGGGCCACCGGCGGTCTACCCATGGGTTGCAGTGTAGTGGCGTCACCGGCACGCAGACCTTCGATGTGGACCTTCTGATGCCCGGCTCGGGTGACCGGTAGACGATGATCGCCCGGGTTTGCCGGTGTGCCGGCGGACTGCTGGGGCTCCTGCGTCGGGCTACAGCCGAGAGTTGTTGCGGGAAAGGCAATTCGGTCGGATATGTCGGACAGGATGAGACTGAGTGGATGCCAAACGTCTTGGCTCACTTATTGAGAGTTCTCTTTGGTTCTTGAGGGAACTCTATGCTTCACATTCTCGGAGCGCGCCAACAGCGCTGCTATGCCACAGTAAATCGGTGGGAAAGTTCGGAAGTGCCGGTTTGGTTGCCGTCATGGCGGGGGCGGCTTCCGTGATGGGCAACATGGCGATGCCGTCCGCCGCTGCGGCACCGTGTCCGGATGCCGAGGTGATATTCGCCCGCGGCACGATGGAAGCGCCCGGAGTAGGCGATACCGGCGACGCATTCGTTAACTCGTTGCGCGCCAACGTCGGCGCGAAATCGGTGGATGTCTATCCCGTCGATTACCCCGCCACGACTGACTTCCCGACTGCCGTCCAGGGGATCGCCGACGCACGAGCGCGCATCATGACCACCGCCGCCACCTGCCCCGACACCAAGATGGTGCTCGGCGGGTTCTCTCAGGGCGCGGCGGTCATCGGCTTCGTGACGGCCAGTGTTGTGCCCGACGGGGTTTCAGTGGCCGACGTGCCTGCGCCGATGCCGCCCGATGTGGCGGATCATGTCTCGGCCGTGGCCTTGTTCGGCAAACCATCGCCGCGTTTCATGAAGGTGCTGAACAACCCCTCGGTGGTCGTGGGCCCGCGTTACACCGCGAAGGCCATCGACCTGTGTGTCGACAACGATCTGGTGTGCGATCCGCAGGGCAGGAGCTTCGGTATCCACACCCAGTACGCGGAAGCCGGCCTGGTGAACCAGGGGGCAGCATTCGCGGCGAGCAAGCTTCAGGACGACTGGGCGCAGGAGGCAGCTCAGCCGGTGCCGCCGGCCACGCTGGTGGGTACCGGACCGTCGCAGCCGTCGCGGGTGCAACCGGCCCAGCCCGCGCAGGCTCCTCCGCCCGCACAGCACATGGGCCCGGCCCCGCAGAACCTTCCCGGCCCGGCACCGGCGCAGAGTCCCACGGCGCCGACGCCCGCCGCACCCGGGCCGGTCGCACCGGCGCCGGCGGCACCGCCCCCGATTGCGCCGGTGTAGCCGACTAGTGGTGCGCGTTGTTGCCGAATAGGTAGACGCCGGTGTGGTGGCCGATGAAGTTGTTCGCGATGTAGAGCACTCCGACAACCACCACGACCAGCACCAACGCGAACATCACCCAGCTGAGGCCCACCAGCAGACGACGCCGAGCCGTAGTCACGGGCCCTTCGGCCACGCCCGCGATGTGCAGCCGGACGCCGATCGCGAACAGCGTGGGCACGGATGCGCCGACGGCCAGGCCGAAGAGCAGGATCTTGCTGACGGCCACGAGGTTGATCCAGTTGTACATCTGATTGCCCCGTCCCTAATTGCCTGCGGCCGTGCCGTCGACCGCGGTGAGGCTGCCCTGCCACGCGTCGTTGACGTTCTTGTGGTCGATCGGCGGTTTACGTGACTTGAGCCAGATGGGCACTGTCGCGGCGACCAGGGCCAAGAACCCGACCAGTGCCCCGGCAAAGCCGCCGATCCCGTGCACCAGGAAGTAGGTCAGCGCACCCACCAGACCGGCCGCCGGCAGGGTGATCAGCCAGGCGGTGGCCATGTTGCGGGCGACGCCCCAGCGCACCTCGGTGCGCCGGCCCAACCCGCTGCCCAAGATGGACCCGGTGGCGACGTGTGTGGTGGACAGCGAGTAGCCGAAGTGGCTGGACAGCAGGATGGTCGCCGCCGAGGAGACTTCCGCGGCCATGCCCTGGGGAGCTTCGGTGTCGACCAGGCCCTTGCCGAGGGTTCGGATGACGCGCCAGCCGCCCGACAGTGTGCCGAGGGCGATGGCGACGGCGCAGGCCACGATCACCCAGAACGGCGGCATGGTCGCGGATTCGTCGACGGCGCCGTAGGAGATCAGGGCCAGGAAGATGATGCCCATAGTCTTTTGGGCGTCATTGGTGCCGTGCGCCAGCGAGATGAGCGATGCCGAGCCGATCTGCCCGTAGCGGAACGCGGCGATCGTGCGGTCCTTGGGCAAGCCGCGGATCAAGCGGTAGACCAGCCAGCTGGCGATGCAGGCGACCACGCCGGCGATCAGCGGCGAGAGCACCGCGGGCACCATGACGGTGGAGACGACGCCGTGCCAGATCACGCCATGGCCACCGACCGCGGCGATCATCGCCCCGACGATGCCGCCGATGAGGGCGTGAGACGAGCTGGACGGGATACCGAGTAGCCAGGTGAACAGGTTCCACAGGATCGCCCCGACGAGTCCGGCGAACACCAGCTCCAGGGTCACCAGATCGGCATCGACCAGGCCCTTGGCGATCGTGGCCGCCACGGCAGTGGACAGGAAGGCGCCGACGAGGTTCAGCAATGCCGAGAGTGCTACGGCGGTACGGGGTTTGAGTGCGCCGCTGGCGATCGATGTCGCCATCGCGTTGCCGGTGTCGTGAAAGCCGTTGGTGAAGTCGAACATCAATGCGGTGAAGACGACGATGCACAGCAGCAGAAACTGTAACGACACGGTAAACAATTCTTGAACACAATCGCAACGAAAACCTAATTAACTGGCTGAGTTTTCGGTCACGTTTGGGCGCTCCAGGTAGAACCCCGGAGATTGCGGTGGCGTGGTAGCGACCCGGTCAGCGCTTCGGGATGTCGATGCCGAGGAGTTTGAGCCCCTCATTGATGTGCAAGTGGGCCTCGTCCATGGTGGCGCCCAACTTCGTCAGCCGGGTGGAACTGTTTGCCGGTGTCAATGCCTCGCACTGGTCGGCCATGCTGCGGAAGCCGTCGAAGCCTTCCCCCAGGGCGTTGTTCACCGCGACGTCGGGTCCGGGCAGGACCTTGGGTTGGACGGAGTCGACGTATTTACGCAAATCGGTGCATGCGGTGTGTAGTGCGCCGTAGTTGGTGACGGGCGCCGTCATCGCATCGCCGATCGGGCCCAGTTGAGTGCCGAGGCCAACGACCGCGTCGATGACGGCCTGCCGCCATTCATCGGTCACCGGGGCTGCGGTGGGCTTGCCTGCGACAGTGCAACCGGCGAGCACAGACGTGGCGGCCAGGAGGGCAGCGATGTACCTCATATGCAGCGAGCTTATGGGGTGCAACCGTTCCCGCGCGGCACGATGCCGCACAGGGGAGTTTGCGCGGAGATCGCCGCACCCACGTGTAAGCGCCGTCACACCGGTAACCTGGGTGACGACTGACTAGGCAGATCGGGGGATCGGTATGGATCTCGTGCTCGGCCTCGCGATGACTTCGAGAGCCGTTCGATGGGTGCTCGTCGAAGGCACGACGGGCGAGGGGCGCCCATTCGACCGTGGCGCGATCTCTCTCGACGACGCCGGCAGTTACGACCCCGACGGCCTGCTGCGCGGACTGGTGGACGACACCGAACTCGACGGCGGACACCACATTCACGCGATCGGCGTCACCTGGACGAATGACGCTGCGCCACTGGCGGGCCACATCATGCAGTCCCTCGATACCCGCGGCTACGGAAATGTTTTCGCGGTGTCGGAGATCGAGGCGGCCGGCATGCTGGCCAGCGGCATCGCCGAGATCACCGAGCACGACGACATCGCCGTCTGCATCGTCGAACCCGACGCCGCGGTGGTGGCGATCGTGACGCCCGACGACGTCAGCGCCGACCGCATCGATCGTTCGGACACGTTCGTTGCCGACATCGCCGGCCTCCTGGCCCTCACCGGACGGCCGATCAGCGCGCTGTTCATCCTGGGCTCCGACGCGCATGGTCCGATCGTCGCCGATCTGGCCGAGTCCATTCCGGCCGCGGTGATCACCGCCAACGAATCCGATCTCGCGTTCGCCCGCGGTGCGGGACTGGCCGCGGCGCTCGCGGTGAATACCGTTACCGCGCCGGTCAAAGCGGTGCACTGGACCAAGGTCGGCGCGCTGTCGTCGGTGGTCGGCGGTGCCTTGGTGACGCTCGTCGTCGCGACCTCCGCCGCGATCGGGCTGCATCTGCATCCCGGAGCAGTATCGGAGACGGCGCAGGCTTCCAGCATCCACGAGTCGGCCCCTGAGGCCGGGCCGGCACCGAAACCGGTGCAGAAGCCGGTGGACAAGGCTGCGACCAAACCGGCCCCCGCCGCCCCGCCGCCGGCTCCGGCCGCCCCGCCGCCGGCCCAAGCGGTCGAGGCCGCCAATCCGCCGGCACACCAGCCGCCCGCCCAGGTCCCGGCCGCGCCGGCACCCGCACCCGCTCCGGTCTATGTGCCGCCCGCACCGGCTCCGGTGTACAGCCCTCCGCCGTATGTGCCGCCGCCGGTGACTTATCCGCAGCCGCGGCTGCGGGACCGGATCATCGAGCGCATCCCGATCATCAACCGTTTCCACTGAACTTGGCGGTGAGCCCGGCCCTGGCCAGTCGCGCCTGCTCGGCGCGCACCACCTCGTCCTGATGCGGGGGAGGCTGGTCGGGATGCTGCGCCAGGCGGCGGATCGGTTCGTCGACCGTGCCCCTGGCCAACAGGCGGTAGACCCGCACGGAGTGCAGTTCGCTGAGCCGCTGGGTACGTCCGATCACCTGTCGTTCGGTGCGCGGCTGCCACTGAGGTTCGGCGATGATGAATACCGCCGGGGCGTTCAGCCGGCGCAGGTCCAGCTTGCCGGCACCGATGTGGGCCAGCAGGGTCGCCGGGCCGCGGTCGGTGGCGAATGCGTCGACGACGGCCTGCTGATCGGGGACTGACGCGTCGATGGCGCCGAAGATGTTGCCCGGCAACGTTTTCCGAATCACCTCGAGCACTGCGGGAAAGTGGGAGAACACCACCACCCTGGCGCCGTTGATGTGGGCCTCGTTGGTGAGTTCGACCAGTCGGTCCAGCTTGGCGCCCGGCGTCGGTGAACCGGATGGCCAGGCGCCCTGCCGGATTGCGCTGAAGTTGCCACTGGTGACGGCCTGGCGGTAGCGCTCGCGGTCAGCCCGATTGGGCCGCACCCATTCCTCGGTGGCGATCCGCGCCGGCAGCTCGTCGACCACGTCCCGGTAGTCGCGTCGTAGGTACACCCGGTCCACTGCGCGGCGGAATGCGATCGACCCGCGATCGCCCGCGTTGGGCGCCACCTTGCCCGCCACATCGGGCTGCAGGAAATCGGCGAGGTGGCGAAAACCGCCGACCCGCTGATGCATCGGCACGCCGGACAGGAACAGCACGCGGTTGTCGGAAGTCAACACGTTGCGGACGGCGCGGGCCCGGTCCGATTTGGGGTCACGCAGCAGGTGTGCCTCGTCGACGATGACCAGGCCGGGCCGCTCGGGCAGTTTGATGCGCTGCAGGGTGTCGTAGGAGACGATGGCCACGCCGCCGGAAGTCTTCCAATTCTCCAGGCGCGCATCGCGTTCGCTGCCGCGGATCTCGACCGACCGCAACACGGTGTGCTTGGCTATTTCTGCGGCCCAATGGATTCCGGTGTTGGGCTGGCAGATCACCAGGGTGTGACGCAGGTGCTGGGTGGCGGCCAGGTGCGCGGCGACGGCGAGCGCCTGCAGGGTTTTGCCGAGGCCAAGGTCGTCGCACAGCAGAACCCGCTCGCGCGCCACCGCATAGCGGGCGCCGAACTCCTGGTATCCGCGCAACTCGGTCTGCAGTAGGGAACGGTTCAGCGCGGTCTGTTCGACCTGCGCGGCCACCTCTGCCCCGACGAAACCCTGGGTGGCATCAACATCTGTTGTCCCGGAGGCGAACTCGCTGAGAAACTGGTCGATCAGGTGGGGGTCGGCACGGTAGGACGTCCACGGGTCGCCCTGGGAGCGGTGGGCCTCCTCGATCTGGTCGAGCAGCTCTGCGACTGATTCGCGCAACTGATCGGAGGCGGTGTGGCTGCGCAGGCGAGGCATCAGCCGGCGCAACTGTTTGACCGGTGCATCGGCGTGAGCGAGCGTGAGTAGCGACGTCAGTAGCTCGGTGTCTTCTTTGCGCAGCCGGGGTCGAGTGGTGGTGCGGATGTGGTCGGCCATGGCCTGCGCCGCGGCCTGGACGGATTGGGCGGCCTCGATGTCGACGCCGGGTACCTGGGTCAGCACCCGGGCCGGCACCGTGTGGATGTCGGCGACCGTCCGATACTCCGAATTGGTGAGCCCGCCGAGGCGGGCGCCGCGGGCGAGATATGGGCGCAGGTGCTCCAGTGGTGCAGCCTGCAGCGTTCGGGTCACCACCTCGTCGGTGCCCGCCTGGACACGGTCGACGATGTCGGCGCGAAGTTTGCCAATATCGGCGAGCGCCGCATCGGCATGGGGGATCAGCTCGGCGGGGTCGGCGCTGTCCATGAGAAATCATCATTGCACTGTCGGGCCGCGGCCGGGTGCACGGATTTGTCCGACCGGCCGGACTTCGCTGGCGGGCTCTGCGCGAAGTTCTCGCATCCACTCACCTCCGCCACAGGAAATGCCCAGCCAGCAGGCCTACCGTGAGGGAAGAGCCATACAAAAACATATGGAAGGTGGCAGATCATGCGAATAGTCCCTGCCGCCGCGCTGGCCATGGCCGGCGTCGCGGCGTCGCTCATCTTTGCGCCCCTCGCGGGAGCCGCACCGGTACCGACCGGCAGTCAGCACATTGGACCGGCGCCGCAGTCGTGCACCACCACCAACGTGGGTAGTGAGTGCATCTCACCAGGAAACGCGCAGATCAACGATGCTCCGCCGTTCGTCAACAATTTCCCGATGTATGGGGACTTCCCGTGGATCCTGTGATGCGCGGTGATGAGGAGGTCGGGGCATGGCCGTCGACAATCGGCTGGAGGCACTCCTAGATAACGATCGGCCCGTCGGGGCGCTGCGAGAATCCGTCGATGAACGGCAGTTCGCCGGCGGCATTCCCCGGGCACCTGCCCGGTTCCCGATGGTTCGGCTGGGCCGACGCTGGGTCAACGGATTGTGGCTGGTGCTTGTCGGTGCCGTCGCGTTGATCGTCGTCGTGGTGGTGGCCCAACAATTACGGCAGTACGGCTGGATGCAGGACTTCCTGGCCCGCTATCCGGGTACGTCGACCAGCTATGCGCCCGCGGTCACCACCGGGTTCCCGGCGTGGCTGCGTTGGCAGCATTTCTTCAACATCGTCTTCATGATGTTCATCCTGCGCTCAGGATTGCAGATCCTGGCCGACCATCCGCGGCTCTATGTGAACTCGGGTTGCCGGCCGGGCACCGAGTGGCTCAGGTTGCGTGGCGCGGTCCCCGAAGACCGGCTGGACAAGGCCGACGCACCACGTCTGTGGACCTCCAAGGACGACGCGGTGACCCTGCCGAAGTGGTTGGGAATACCGGGTATTCGTCACTCGATCGGGCTGGCCCGGTGGTGGCATTTCAGCTTCGACCTGTTGTGGTTGGTGAACGGAGCGGTGTTCTACGTGCTGCTGTTCAGCACCGGGCAGTGGCACCGGATCGTGCCGCAATCGTGGGATGTCTTTCCCAACGCAGTGTCGGCCGCGGTGCAGTACGCGTCGCTGAATTTCCCGGTCAACCAAGGCTTTACCGTCTACAACGGTCTGCAGGTGTTGGCGTACTTCATCACCGTGTTCGTTGCGGCGCCGCTCGCGTTCATCACCGGCCTGCTGCAGGCGCCGGCCGTTGCCGCACGGTTCGGCACCGGCCGCGGACCGCTCAACCGCCAGGTGGCCCGAACTGTGCATTTCGTGGTGTGGCTGTGGATGGTCGGTTTCATCGTCGCCCACGTCACCATGGTGCTCAGCACGGGCGCGTTGGCCAACCTCAACCACATCACCCTCGGCAGTGACACCCGGTCTCTTCGGGCGGTGGCTGTTGTCGGGGTGGCCGTCGCGATCGTGCTCGGGTTGTGGTTGGCGGCAACACCATTGACGTTGCGCTATCCGCGACTGGTGCAGAACGTCGGGCGGTTCACCGTCGGTTGGGCCAAGGCCTGGATGGAGCGGACCCACCCCCGGGCGTCGTACCGGGACAAGGACATCACCCCGTACTTCTGGGCCAATGGCCGACTGCCCGACAGCGAGCGGTACCGGCGGTTGCGGGACGGCGGCTGGTCGCAGTACACGCTGCAGGTGGCGGGGCTGGTGGCCAATGCGGTCGAGCTGTCCTACGCAGAGTTGTTGGCACTGCCCAAACATGAACAGATCACCCAGCACTACTGCATTCAGGGCTGGTCGGGGGTGGCCAAGTGGGGCGGTGTCCGGATGGCCGACATCCTGGCGCTGGTGCGGCCGCTACCGGAGGCGAAGTGGGTGGTGTTCTACTCGTTGGCCGACGGCGCCGAACCCGGCCATGGGCGCTACTACGACTGCCACCGCATCGAGCACATGCGTGAGCCCATGGCGTTGCTGGCCTACGAGATGAACGGCGAACCGCTCAGCGAGGCGCACGGTGCGCCGCTGCGCCTACGAAATGAGTTGGAACTCGGCTTCAAACAGGTCAAGTGGATCGAGGCCGTCGAATTCGTGGCGGATTTCCGGACGGTCGGATGGGGCCGTGGCGGCTACAACGAGGACCACGAATACTTCGGCCATCGGATGCCGATTTAGGCGGTTCGGGCCAATGGTCCAGTGCCCGCCGGCCGGGACACACCGACGGGCGTCAGATCATCTCGTTCTTTGTCAGCCACCGCATCACGGGCCAGCCGATGAACACCGGCAGCCAGCAGGTCAGCACCCGGTAGAGCAGCACTGCGGGCACCGCGATCGCAGCGGGCACGCCGAACGCCGCCAGGCCACCGATCAGGGCCGCCTCGACGGCGCCGACACCGCCGGGGGTGGGGGCCGCCGAGGCCAGGGTGCCGCCGACCATCGTCACGACTGTCACGGTGACGAACGAGGTGGTTCCGCCGAATGCCTCGACGCTGGCCCAGAGTGCCAGGGCCGCACCGAGAGTCGTACCTGCGGCGCCCAACACGATGAGTGCGAGCCGTTGCGGTTCGCGGGCCAGTTTCACCAGGTCCTCGGTGACCTCTTCGAGCTTGGGTCGCACCGAGGACGACAGCCAGCGCCGCAGTTTGGGTACGGCCAGGAATGCGCCGATGAGACCGAGGGCCAACCCCGCGATCAGGTACAGGATCGTGGAACTCGGGACGAAGTGCGACAGGTCGGCGGAGGCTCCGGCCGCGGTGCTGAACAGGATGAGCAGGATCACGTGCACGATCACCTGCACCGACTGCTGCAGGGCCACTGCGGCGGTGGCGCGCGCCGTGCTCAGCCCGCCCTTCTGTAGGAACCGCGTGCTCAAGGCGAGGCCGCCGACGCCCGCGGGTGTGGTGGTGGCGGCAAAGGTATTGGCCACCTGCATGATCGACAGATTGCGAAAGCTGACCAGCCCATCGGCGCACGCCCACAGGGCGGCCGCCGCACCCACATAGGTCAGCGCCGAGACGGTCAGCCCGAGCAGGGCCCACGCCCAGTTGACGGTGCGCAGTTCGGAAAAGAAGGTCGGCACGGTGCTGATGAACGGGTAGGCCACGTACACCAGGGCACCCAACAGCACCAGCTGGATCACCTGGGTTCGGGTGAACCGCGTGATGGTCTCGGTCTGGATCTGGTCGGCACCGGTCTGGCGTTTCACCTCGTCGCGCGCGGCGGTCATGATGGCCTTGGCGTCGGGAACGGCGTCGCGGACCCGGGACGGCACGGCGGCCTTCGTCAGTCGCCGCGACGCGGTCAGCACGGCCTCGCGACCGAACGCGTCGATCGCCGCGGCAACGGCAGACTGCGGGTCGTACAGCGCCGTGGTGGTGACGAGTAGTTGGGCGATGTCGGACTGCAATTGGGCGTCGGTGGCGCCGTATTCGGCGCTGCCGAAGCCGCCGAACAGCACGGCACTGTCGTCGACGGTGATCTCCTTGCTGCGGAGGTCGCCGTGGGAGATCTGGTGGTCGTGCAGGGTGCGCAGCGCGTTCCACACCCGCCCGACCGTGGTCTCGTCGATGCACTGGTCCAGCGGGATTCCGCGTTTGCGGTTGTGCGCGTACAGGGTCCAGCCGCGGTCGAGCGCGGCCACCGACATGGTCGAGGTACTGGCCAGGCCCAGGTCGCCGATCGCGATGGCCATCAGCGCCCGGTGCTCGACGGCGCGGCGCATCGAGGTCTGTAGGGGGGCGGTCTCGTTGGAACGCAGGCGCAGCTTCCGCCACACCTGGCGCACGGCGCCGCCGCTCTGTTGATTGGGGCCGTAGAGCTCGATGACAGCACTGGAGTCAGGATCCTGGGAGGCCGCGTCGAGCATCAGTGGTCCGGCGCCGGCCGGGCGCACCACGGTGAACGAGGAGACGACGAAGCCGCGCCGGGCCAGGGCGCGCACCGCGCCGTCGAGCGGGACCTCCAGCGCCGGGGTGCCGACGATCCACACCACCAGGGCGCCGACGAACCAGCCGGCGGCCAGACCCAGTAGAGAGCGGGCCGGCACCACGGCGCTGACCACGAGGTGGATGGGCACGAACGCCAGCAGCAGCGTCCACCACCAGCGCCGCAGTCGCCGGGACAGCCACGGCCCGGAGACGGTCAGGACCGCGGCCAGCATGCCGATCCAGCGCGGGTCGTCGAGGAACTGCGACAACTGGGAGCTGAGCCGGTCGGACAGGTCGAAATGCCATCGGGGTGCGGCGATGCCGTTGGCGGTAATCGACAGCGACAACATGGTGATCAGCGCCGCGGCCGCGTATGCGCCGAGCAGTTTCCACTGCCGGCCCAGGATCAGGCTGACCAGGATCACGAATGGCAGCGCCAGGATCGCGATGCCGTACGCGAGGTAGACCAGATTGGACTGGGTGGGGGTCAGCACGCCGACGATCTTGGAGATCGACTTTTCCAGCGCCACCCATTCGTAGCGGGTGATCAGTGAGCTGGTGATCACGGTGGCCAGGAAGATCGCGGCCAGTGTCAGACGCAGGATGTCGTTGGTGCGACGGGTCGGCGGTTGCAGGAGGCTGCCGGTGACGGTGATGTCCCGTCCGTCAACGCGCATGTTCCCCCTTCCTGGCCCGGTATCGAGACGCGCTATCAAAGCCCGCGACCAAGGTAGCGGGATCGGATGCGGATATCGGCATTTGATCGCCATCTGGACCGTTACGAATTCACATCGTTCTCATCTGTCACCGCAGGCGACAATTTTTGCTCGCTCGATGTGATCTAGAGCGACGCATGCGGCAAACGTGATGTAACTTCGATCGACATGCCGACGCCGAATTGGCCGGTCCGGAGGAGTTGAACGGGTGGATTCGACCCCATTCGGGCACTATCAGCTGCAGAAGCTGATCGGTCGGGGCGGAATGGGCGAGGTTTACCGGGCCTACGATTCCGACACCGACCGCATCGTTGCGCTCAAGGTCCTGCCGCCGCACCTGGCGCAGGATTCGACGTTCCAGGAACGGTTCCGCCGCGAGTCGCACGCCGCGGCGGGCGTGAGCAATCCGCATGTGGTGCCCATCCACGGCTACGGCGAGATCGACGGGCGGCTCTATCTGGACATGCGGCTGATCGAGGGCCGCAACCTCGGCGCCATGCTCACCAAGACCGGCAAGCCACTGGACCCGGCGTTCGTGGTCGGCATGGTGGAGCAGGTGGCCGAGGCGCTCGACGGGGCGCATGCGGCCGGGCTGATCCATCGGGACGTCAAACCGTCGAACATCCTGATCGCCGACAACGACTTCGTGTACCTGATCGATTTCGGGCTGGCCCGCACCGCGGGTGATTCGGGCATGACCACTGCGGGCAGCACGCTGGGCACGTTGGCCTACATGGCGCCGGAGCGGTTCGACGGCGGCAAGGTCGATCTGCGTTCGGACGTCTACGCATTGGCGTGCGTGCTCTATGAATGCCTCACCGGGGAACGGCCCTATCCCTCCGACAGCCTTGAACAGCAGATCGCCGGGCACATGGTGTCCCCGGCGCCGCGGGCGTCGGAGAAGGATCCGCGGCTGGCGGCCTTCGACGAGGTGATCGCCAAGGGCATGGCCAAGAAGCCGTCCAAGCGTTATCAGAGTGCCGGGGCGCTGGCGGCGGCGGCGCGGGCCGCGCTGCAGGTGCCGGTGCGCACCACCGGGCGGTCGGGTCGCCATTCGGCGCAACGGGTTCCGACCCGGGTGCGGGTGTCGAAGAAGGTGACCGTGATCGCCGGTGCGACCGTTCTGGTGGCCGCGCTGTGCGCGGTGGGGGTGTGGCAGCTGCGCGATGACGGTTCGGATCGTGTCGCCAATACGGTCGGGTCAGCCGGATCCGGACCGGTGCAGGCGCCGACGGGTGCGGTCGACGAGGTCGCGAAGACCGTGCCGTCCGGCATCCGTGACTCCGGTCGATTGGTGGTCGGGGTGAACGTGCCCTACGCGCCCAACGAATTCAAGAATTCGAGCGGCGAGATCGTCGGGTTCGACATCGATCTGATGAAGGCGGTGACCCGCACGATGGGGCTGGTGCCCGACTTCCGCGAGACCGGTTTCGAGGGGATCCTGCCGTCGGTGGCCGACGGCAATTTCAACGTCGGCATGTCGTCCATGACCGATACCGCCGAGCGCGAGAATCAGGCCGACTTCGTCACCTACTTCGAGGCGGGCACGCTGTGGGCGCGACGCCCCGGCTCATCGGCAGACCCGGGCTCGCCGTGCGGACTGCGAGTTGGGGTGGCGTACAGCACGATTCAGGACACGCAGGAGATCCCGGCCAAATCGGACGCTTGTGTGGCAGCGGGTTTGCCGCCGATCGAGAAAGTGGTCCGAACCCATCAGGACGAGGTGACGGCCGCGCTGATCGCCGGTGAGGCGGACGCCATGACCGCCGATTCACCCGTCACGGGGTTCGCGATCAAGCTGAGCGGCGGTGCGTTGGAGCCGGCCGGTGAGGTGTTCGACGCGGCGCCCTACGGTTGGCCGGTGGCCAAGGGTTCCGGTCTGGCCGAATCGTTGCGGCTGGCGCTGGAGCACGTGATGGACACCGGCGAGTACCGCACGATCGCCACGATGTGGGGCGTGGAGAAGGGCATGATCACCCAGCCGGTGATCAATGGGGCTGCCCCTTGAGCGTTTTCCGTCCTCAGACCGCGTTGCGTCCGGCGATGGCCTTGGCCAGCTGCACGACCTGGCCGTCGGTGAGATTGGTTCCCGTGATCCGGACGTCGACCACGAGGTTGTCGACGGCCAGGATCGCGCGCCGGCTGCCCTGCTGCGGGCTGAAGGGTGACTGCTCGTTGGTGACATCGATATCGTCGACGACGCTCGGGTTTCCGAGCACGTAGGTGCTTGGTCGGCGGTTGCCGTCGTAGCTGATCTTGAGGCTGTCCCCGGCGCACTGCCGCCAGGTGTCGACCGTGCGGCTGACGAGTGTCCTTGCCGCCGTGGGGGTATCGAAGGCGGTGACAGCCTGGTCGACCTCGAGGTCGTCGCCTTCGTCGGCGAACAGCGACTCGCGGAACTGCCGGAAGCCGCTGTCGCGGTACACCTCGTCCATGGCGTTGCCGATCACGGCCAGGCACACCGGGCGCGAGGCGTGCTCGTCGGCGTCGAGCCGGGCGGGCTGGCGTAGTGCTGTCTTGGAGTGCAGGTCCGAGGTGGCGAGGATGGTGTTGAGTTCCGATTCGCTGGCCAGCATGCTGCCCAGGACGTCGACCTGTGAGCCGGTGTCGTCCTCGGTTGGCTTGGTGCCGCACCCGGTGAGCGCGGAACCGGCCAGCGTAATGGCCGCGATGGCCGCTACGGCCGCCCGCTTCACGTCCATCTGCCCCCCTTGATCGTGTTTGCTGATCGTAAACGGTCAGAGGGGCCCGGCGCAGCGCTCCAGCGTTGCTGCGGCATCTGTGGACACACCGGTCTCAGCAGCACCACGAACGGGACTTTCGCGGCGCGCCGGCGCTCGCGTCTCGTGCCCTGACCTCGTGCTGTGGCAGGGATCCGCATCCGCCTCTAGGCTGAGGGGACTCACCCAGGTGGCCCGGACCATGCCGCCGTACACAGACGGACCGGGAAACTGACTATCAGCCATATCGCGGCATACGCGAAGTTGAGCCGCGCGGACATCGACGCCATCGCGGCCGAGCTCGATACCATCCGCAGCGACGTCGAGGAGTCTCTGGGTGCTCGGGATGCCGCCTATATTCGACGCACCATCGTGTTCCAGCGGGCGCTCGAGGTGGCCGCGCGGCTACTGATCGCAGGCACCCGGTCGAAGGCCGGTCTGCTTGCCGGGACGGTGACGCTGGCCTATGCGAAATCCGTCGAGAACATGGAGATCGGGCACAACGTCGGCCATGGCCAGTGGGATTGGATGAACGATCCCGAGATTCACTCCAGCACCTGGGAGTGGGACATGGTGGGCCCGTCGGCGCAATGGCGGTATTCGCACAATTACCACCACCACGTGTTCAGCAACGTGCTGGGCGTGGACGACGACCTCGGCTTCGGCATCCTCCGGATGAGCCGCGACCAGCAGTGGGAACCTCAACATCTGGTGCAACCTTTGCGAAATGTGCTGTTGGCGCTCATTTTCGAGTGGGGGATAGCCCTGCACGACTTGTACTCCGCTCAGGACCGGGCGGACACCGAAGCCGGCAGGAAAGCTGCGGGGCAGAAGTTTCGCGCCAAGATCGGGCGGCAGCTCACCAAGGACTACGTCGTCTTTCCAGCGCTGAGCCTGGGGCGTTGGCGGCGGTCCCTGGTCGCGAATCTGGGCGCGAACGTGCTGCGCAATCTCTGGGCGTATCTGGTGATCTTCTGTGGGCATTTTCCCGACGGTGCCGAGAGGTTCACTCCGGAAACGCTGCAGGAGGAGAGCCGCGGTGAGTGGTACCTGCGGCAGATGCTGGGCGCGGCGAACTTCAAAGCCGGTCCGGTACTGGCCTTTTCAAGTGGAAATCTGTGCTATCAGATCGAGCACCATTTGTTCCCGGACCTGCCCAGTAATCGCTTGCCGGAGATCAGCGTGCGGGTGCGCGCATTGTGCGAGAAGTACGACCTGCCCTACACCAGCGGGTCTCTGCCCCGGCAGTATCTGCAGACACTGCGGACGATCTTCAAACTCGCACTGCCCAATGCGGGGTGGCGATCACTGTTCGGAGCGGCGCCACCCGTCTGACCGGGATCCCGAAAAGGAACTTTACTTCTGCAGTCCCTGTGCCGTTGACGGTCGAACAGGGAGAAGCTGTCGATCAGCGGATGGCGCGCCCTGTACCCCCAGTAGACGCCGATATGGGAGCAGTGTCAACGTTCTTGGAATAGTCGTTGTAATACATTGTGGTGCAATGTTTTTCGGTTTCGCGGACGGTGCCGCTCACACCTCGTCGACACCTATCGACGCCGGGGCGGCGACACCGCAGGCGGCGGCGAACTGCACCGGGTTGAGGCCGTCGGCGGAGTTCATGTCGCAGTTGCCGAATGGCGGTGCGCCCTGCGGTAATCCGAAACCGAACCCGCTGCCGTCGGTGTACTGATGGGCGACCTTGCCCGGATAATCGGGGTTGCTCCCGTATGCGGCGATGATGAGCCGGAGCCCGCTGGGCTTGGTGCGCCACATGCTGTTGAGGTCACCGACGTTGCCGTAGCCGATGATGCGGGCTCGGTCGCCGGCGTAATCGGCGAGGTTCGCGTACAGCAGGTTGATCCAATCCGAGCCGTCGCCGCGCGGGTTACCGCCCTGTTCGACGTCGAGCATGAGCGCGATGCGCGGGTGCAGGCCCCCGTTGGCGTCGATCATCGCGCGCACGGTGGTGGCGTTGGCCAACCAGTTGGGCCGGCAGTAGGTGTAGACGATGCCGAACACCAGCCGCCCGGAACTCAGCGCACCGCGCATCCAGGCGTAGTTGGCCGCGAAATTGTGGTCGCGGTACGTGCCGTCGCTGACCCGGATCGACAGCACCTGATACGGGTAACTGTCGTCGACCGGTTGTTGCCACTCGGAGACGTCGGCGAACAGGGTGTCCTTGATGACGGCGGCGGTCTGTACCACCCGCGGGACTCGGCCGGACATGCGCCGCTTCCCCCGCGGGACCCGTTGATTCACAGCACCGCTGGGCATGGTCGTACTCCTATGACCAGGGTAGGCCGGGGCCGGGGTCAGAGTGCGTTGCGGCCGGCGATGATCTTGGCCAGCTGCACGGTCTGCTGGTCGGTGATGTCGTTGCCGCTGATCCGCAGGTCGACGACGAGGTTGTCGACCGCCAGGATCGCCCGGTGGGTGATGCGGTCGGTGACGTCCACGGGTTCGTCGTGCGTGATGTCGACACCGTCGAGCACGCTCGGGACGGCCATCCAGCGGGCGTCCTGCGTTTTGCCGCCGTCGTAGCTGAAGGTCAGGGTGTCGTTGCCGCAGCGGCGCCAGATGTCGACGGTGCGGGCCACCACGTCCTTGGCGGCCTTGGAAGTATCGAACTTGGCGATGGCCTGGTCGACCTCCACGTCGTCGGCGTCGTCGGCCAGTTGGGTTTCGCGGAACTCGCGGTAACCGCTGGGGCCGTAGATCCACTCCATCGCGTTGCCGATGACAACCATGCACTCGGGGCGGGAGACGGGCTCGTAATTGGCATTCGTCATCGGGGAACGCAGTGCGGTCTTCGGCCGGACCTTGGCGTTCATCACGGTGTTGATCTCGGATTCACTGGCCATCATGCTGCCCAGCACGTCGACGTGAGTGCCGTCGGAATCAGGGGCTGTGGGGGTGCAGGCGGTGAGCAGGGCAGTGCACAGCGCCAGGCCGGCCGCCGCGTTGCGATGAGCGCTCATCAGGTCCCCCTTGGATCTGTTTGCTGATCCTAAACGCCATCGCGGGGTGCACCAGACGGTAATCGGTGACCAGAGGGTGAACTGGCTCGCGCGGCTCGCCCGTTCGGCACTCGCGCCCGTTTCTACATCCGGGTCGTGATGGTCGAGCTGTCACGACCCAGTGGTGGAAAACGGCGCGGCTCGCAGCTTGCTCGTTCCCCCGATCGGAGGACATGGGATTCGTCCGGCCGATGGGCCGGTCGGTCGATACAGGCGCGGGCCGGATCGGCGCATTCTTATTTCAACGCCGGAACACACCGGAACAACACCAAAAGCCTTATCCGACAAAGGAGTCGACATGAGCACCATCGCCCGCCGCATCGCCGCAGGATTCACTCTGGCCGCCGCTCCCGCGCTGATCGCCCTGGGCGCCGCCACCGCTCATGCCGATTCCGCCACCCTGAACGCCGGCCCGTCGGTCAGCGCGCATCAGGCCTTCCCGCACCAGCACAACATGCCCCAGCCCGGGTCCGCGACCCATCACCACCACCAGCGCAACCACGCCAAGTAGGCCTGGGGGAGGCAAGGCCCGGACGCAAGCCGGCGTCCGGGCCTTTGGTATGCGGTCGACGGCTCGTATGGTGGGTTTATGGGCGGTACCGCGTCACTACCGCCGGGGCCGCCGTTGCCCCGGGTCGTACAGGCCGCGTTGATGATGCATTACTGGCCGCGTTTCGTTTCGGCCTGCCGCCGCCGCGACGGCGACGTGTTCACGCTGCGGGTCGCGGCGATGGGCACGATGGTGTACCTGGCCGACCCGGCCGACATCAAGGTGGTGTTCGCCGGGGATCCGACGATTTTCCATGCCGGGGAAGCGAATTCGGTGCTCAGTGCGCTGCTGGGTGACAGCTCGGTGTTGGTCATCGACGAGGACGAGCACCACGAACGCCGCCGGCAGATGCTGCCGCCGTTCCACCGCGACGCGGTGGCCCGCCAGACCGAGATCATGGCCGAGATCGCCGCGGAAAACATCGCGGGCTGGCCGGTGGGAACCGCGTTCCCGGCGGCACCGAAGATGGCCGAGATCACCCTGGAGGTGATCTTGCGAACCGTGATCGGGGCATCGGATCCGGCCCGGCTGGCCGCGCTGCGGGAGGTGATGCCGCGGCTGCTCCGGGTGGGGCCGTGGGAGTTGATGGCGGTCGCCCGGCCGGCCCTGATGCAGCGACGCCCGTGGCGGGCGCTGCGGCGAAACATCGAAGAGGCCAACCGGCTGCTGGGCGCGGAGATCTCCGAGCGTCGCGCCGACCCGGAGCTGGCGACCCGCACCGATGTGCTGGCCATGCTGGTGCGTTCCACCGATGAGCGCGGGCACACCATGACCGACCGTGAACTGCGCGATCAGCTGATGACGTTGCTGGTCGCCGGGCATGAGACGACAGCGACCGCGTTGTCGTGGGCGCTGGAACGGCTGACCCGTAACCCGGGAGTGCTGGACAAGGCGGTAGAGGCCGCACGAACCGGCGACGACGAGTACCTCGACGCCGTGGCGAAGGAAACCCTGCGGATCCGACCGGTGGTGTTCGACGTGGGGCGGCTGCTGAAACAGCCGGTCGAGGTGGCCGGTCACCGGTTGCCGGCCGGGGTGATGGTGGCCCCGGGTATCGGACTGGTGCACGAACGCGACGACGTGTATCCCGACGCCGACAAATTCGATCCGGACCGGATGCTCGGCGCGACGCTGGGGCCCACCACCTGGTTCCCGTTCGGCGGCGGCAACCGTCGTTGCCTGGGCGCGACGTTCGCGACGGTCGAGCTGCGGGTGGTGCTACGCGAAATCCTATGCCGGGTCGACCTTTTCACCACGACCGCGGCCGACGAAGGGCAGCGCGTCAAACACGTCACGCTGGTCCCGAACCGTGGGGCACGGGTCTGTGTGCGGGCGCTACGGGAGGTGCCGTCCGCCAGCGCTGCTCAGGCGTCGCTGGCGGGGGAGGGCTAGTCCACCTCGAATCGAACGAGCACGAGGGCGTCGAGCTGCTCGGCGAACTCACCTGGCGGGTCTGGATCGTCGTCGCGGAATACCTGAACACCCATTCCCGGTGGCACATCTGGGGACAGACACAAGCGCAGGCCGCTATAGGTCCGAGTGACCATCAGCAACCGGTCGGCTGCCGGGCCCTCATCCCACTCCGGGACGTCGTCGGGGTCGCCGTCGGCCACGGCCTCGGCCAGGGTTGGCATCGCGTCCACGGCCATCAAGCCAAAGGACTGCCCGTCGGGCACGGTGAACGAGCCATGGACTGTGCGATAGAAATCGGCCAGCTCGGCCGGAGCCGCCGACCACAGCTCCGGGTACCGCGCAACCGCCTCTGCCGTCGGCGGCTCACCGACCCATACCGCAACGGTGCGCTGGGCCTGTTTGTATCCCACGTCGGCGAATCGGAAGACAAACTCGACGACATAGACGAGCACTGGTCGGTCATCGCGCTGACCCACCCATGCGTCGACCAGGAACTCTTGCAGCACCCCCCAAAATCGCGGGACCAATGTCCGCGCGCCGTCGGTCCACAGCGACAGCGCCGCCACCGCACGCACGCTCGGATCGGCCGCGTCGAACACCGGTAGCCACGACGCAGGGATCATCTCCCGCTGCTCGGGTGCTAGACGGGACACGGCCGAGCCGCGGCGGAACTGTTCGTCGATCTCCTCGTCGGTCACGCCCATGGCTCACCCGATCCGGTAGTCGGGCAAATCGAGGTCATCGCGCACGCTGCCGGCAAACAGCCCGGCTATCGGACGTCCCAGGTTCATCGCCCGCAACGCGACATCGCGGAACCACAACCCGAACCGGGTTCTCGTGGCGAAGAAACCCAGCATCCGTTCGGCACCGGCCTGCTTGCCCTCGATGAACGGCCGCAGCAGCGATTCATAACTGTCGAAGGCGCGGCGGTGATCGTCGCCGGCGCGGGCGAGTTCGCCCGCCAGGGCGTACGCCTCGGTGATCGCCAGCCCAGTGCCCTCTCCGCCGAGCAGCGAGATGCAGCCCGCCGCATCGCCGATCAACAACACCCGATCCTCGGACCAATGGTCCATCTTGATCTGGCTGACCACGTCGAAGTAGAGGTCGTCGACGTCGTCCACCGCGGCCAGAATCTGTCGCGATTCCCAGCCGGCGTCGTCGAACTGATTGTGTAACTGCTCTTTTGGTGTCAATCCGCGGTTGTCGTGCTGGTCGCGGAACACGAACAGAAACATGGTGCGGTCCCCGCGCAAGGTGAACTGCCCGATCTGGCGTCCGGGAACGCTGTACGTGAGATAGGTATCCGAACTCCCGCCGCCGTAGCCGTCCACCACACAGGCCGCGACCTTGCAGCCCAGGTAGTGCTCGAACCGGGCCTCGGGACCGAACACCAGGCGGCGCACGTTGGAGTGCAGGCCGTCGGCGCCGATGACGAGGTCGAAATCGGCGGCCGGGTTCTTCTCGAAGGCCACCCGAACCCCGTCGGGCCGTTGGTCGATGCCGGTGATGCTGTCGTCGAACACCGTCGGCACGTCGCCCTCGACGGTGCGGTAGATGGCGGCGGCCAGGTCGCCGCGGGGCAGGCTGGTGTAGTCGTTGCCGACCATGCGGCGGAACACGTCGACGCGGAGCTCGGCACGTGTCCTGCCGTCGGATCCGAGCGAGCGCACCGACTCCACGTCATAACCCGCGTCGCGGATCGCGGATTCGATGCCCATCTTTCGGGTGACCCGGTAGCCGATGCCCCAGAAGTCGATCATGTAGCCGCCCGTACGAAACGCCGGCGCGCGTTCGATCAGCGTCGGGTTGTGGCCGGTGCGCTGCAGCCAGTGCGCGAGCGCCGCCCCGGCGACCCCGGCTCCACTGATGGCTATTCGCATGATGATTCGAGGCTACTCGCGTGGCGGGATGCTTAGCCGTGCCGTTGACGAGGCCGCCGCTTTCTACACCAGGGCTGCTCGCGCGGTGGGAGCACAGCCCTGACGTAGAAGTCGGCGCGAACTCCGATCAGGTCCACCGTGCGGCCCCGATGTCCAGCCGAGCGTCAGACTCGCATGCCAAGCTGGAGGCATGGCTGCGAAACGTTCCCCGCACCGTGCCGACCTTGTGCTTTCCGGCGGCGGGGTGAAGGGCATCGGCCTGGTGGGCGCCGTCGTTGCACTCAAGGACGCCGGGTATGCGATCGAACGGATCTCCGGAACCTCGGCCGGCTCACTGGTCGGCGCCGTGGTGGCTGCGGCCGAGCAACGTAACGAACTGACCAGTGCGCAGCTGCGCGAGCTGGCGTTGAACGTGCCCTACCGCAAGTTTCGCGACAGTGGGCCGATCGAGCGCATCCCGGTGCTGGGAACGGCGTGGGGGCTGCTGCGTGAGACCGGTATCTATCGCGGGGATTTCGCCTACGACTGGATACGCAGCGAGCTGAAGAACCTGGGCGTCAAGACTTTCGGTGATCTGGCGATCGACGATGATCATCTGCTTCCGGAACGGCGCTACCGGTTCGTGGTCACGGTGACCGACGTGACGACGGGGCAACTGGTGCGTCTGCCCTGGGACTACCAGCGGGTGTACGGGCTCGACCCCGACGAGCAGCTTGTCGCCGACGCCGTGCGCGCCTCGATGTCGATTCCGTTCCTGTTCCATCCGGTCACGCTGAACACCGCGGCCGGCGAGCCGTGCACGCTGGTGGACGGCGGCGTGCTGTCGAACTTCCCGATCGACTCGTTCGACCGACCCGACGGCGCGGAGCCGCGCTGGCCGACCTTCGGGGTGACGGTGGTGCCGTATCTACCGGCGCCATCGGCCGAGCAGCTCATCCCCGGGTTGGGGATGTTGCGCTGCGGCGAGCCGACCTTCCTGGAAAGTCTGCTCACCACCATGCTGGTCGGTCACGACCAGGCCCATCTGAGCCTGCCGTGGGTGAAGGTGCGTGCGGTCCAGGTGGATTCGACCGATGTCGGGGTGCTGGACTTCGACATCACCCGCAACGAGGCCGAGGCGCTGTACGACAAGGGCTACGCGGCGACGACGGAGTTCCTGACCACCTGGGACTGGCCGGCCTACCTGGACCACTTCCGCCGGGCCACGCGGGTGGATCCGCGCTAGTGCGAATCAGATACTCCGCGCCGGGCCGGGTCAATCTGATCGGCGAGCACACCGACTACAACCAGGGCTTCGCACTGCCGATTGCGTTGCCGCAGCGGACCTTTGTGACTTTCGACCCGGACCCGTCGGGCGTGCTGTCGGTGTCGAGTGCGTTCGGCGACGGGCCGGTGCGGATCGGACTGGATACCGTGCCCGGGCAGGTCACCGGCTGGGCGGCCTACGTCGCCGGAGTGGTGTGGGCGCTGCTGAACGCCGGGATCGCGGTGCCGGGCGGGACGATGACGATCACGAGTGAGGTGGAGATCGGATCGGGGCTGTCGTCGTCGGCGGCGCTGGAATGTGCGGTGCTCGGTGCGCTGGTCGCCGCCGTCGGTGCCGATCTCGATCGCATCGAGCAGGCCCGGATTGCGCAGCAGGCTGAGAACGAGTACGTCGGTGTGCCAACGGGACTGCTCGACCAGTTGGCGTCGCTGTTCGGTTCGACCGGGCAGGCCCTGCTTATCGATTTCCGCGACGTCACCGTGCAGCCGGTGCGCTTCGATCCCGACGCGTCCGGCGTGGCACTGCTGTTGATCGACTCCCGGGCTCGGCATGCGCACGCCGGTGGCGAGTACGCGGCCCGGCGGGCATCGTGTGAGCGGGCTGCCGCCGTACTCGGGGTGGCGTCGCTCCGGGAGGCCGACCCGTCCGCCCTGCACAGGGTCACCGAAGTCGATGCCCGGCGGGCACGTCATGTGCTGACGGAGAACCAGCGGGTGCGCGATTGTGTTGCCGCGCTGGCATCGTCGGACTTCGCGGCGGTCGGCGCGCTGTGGAACGCGTCGCACGCCTCGATGCGCGACGACTTCGAGATCACCACACCGCACCTCGATCTGATCGCGGCGACCGCCGTGCACGCCGGTGCGCTGGGAGCGCGGATGACCGGCGGTGGATTCGGTGGCTGCGTCATCGCGCTGGTACCGGGAGAGCGGGCGGAGGTGGTCGGCGACGCGGTGGCGCGAGCGGTGCGTGCGGCCGGCTATCCGGCTCCGGTCATCACGAGGACGCATGCGGGCAGTGGGGCGGGGCCGTAAGAGTTCCGGACTGCGCTGGGATCCGGACCTCCCTACTCTGTCCGAATGCTCACCGAACTCGTCGAACTTGACGGCGGCACGTACCGCATGGGATCGCAGAACTTCTATCCCGAGGAATCGCCGGTGCATGACGTGACGGTCGCACCGTTTGCCATCGAGCGCCATCCGGTCACCAACGCCCAGTTCGCCGAGTTCGTGGCTGCCACAGGTTATGTCACGGTCGCCGAGCAACAACTGGATCCGGCAGCGTTTCCAGGGGTGTCCGCCGACGAGCTCGTCCCGGGTGCCCTCGTGTTCCGAGCGACCGACGGGCCGGTCGACCTGCGCGACTGGCGGCAATGGTGGACCTGGGCGGAGGGGGCCTGCTGGAAGCATCCGAAGGGGTCCGGGTCGACCATCGCCGACCGGCCGGACCACCCTGTGGTCCAGGTCGCGTACCCGGACGCAGCGGCGTACGCAGCGTGGGCCGGACGTTTGCTGCCCACCGAAGATCAATGGGAGTATGCGGCCGGCGCGGGTTCGGCCACCGTCTATGCCTGGGGCGACGATGTGCGGCCGGGCGGGCGGCTGATGGCCAACACGTGGCAAGGCCAGTTCCCGTACCGCAATGACGGGGCACTGGGTTGGATCGGGACTTCACCGGTTGGCGCGTTCCCGTCGAATGCTTTTGGCCTGTTCGACATGATCGGCAACGTGTGGGAGTGGACCGCTACCCGCTTCACACCCAGGCATCAAGAGACCACCGAGGCATCTGGATGCTGCCCCACACCTACCGGTGACCCGTCGGTGATGCAGACCCTCAAAGGTGGGTCACACCTGTGCGCCCCCGAGTACTGCCATCGCTACCGGCCGGCCGCCCGGTCCTCGCAATCGCAGGACAGCGCCACTACTCACATCGGTTTTCGTTGTGTCGCGAGCTAGCGTGCGGTGGCGGAAGCCGCGTCTAAACGCCGCCTCATAGCCGCTGGCCTAGGGCTTTACGAAGTAACAGGTGGCGTAACACGCGCCGTATCGCCACCAGGTGTCAGCGGTGGCACAGTGAGGTCATGACCCGCCGCCCGCACATCCCGCCGAAGGACTTTCCCCGTCCTGCGACCAGGGAGTATGCAGGCACTCGGGCCGACGCCGCCCGGTGGGCCCGCGATGTTCTGCGCGGCCAGATCCTCGACGGTGTCTATGGCGGATTGGCGGCCGCGCGCCCGATGTTGCCGCCGGAGAACGAACTCGCCGCCGAGTTCGGAGTCAGCCGCAACGCGATCCGTGAAGCGCTGGAGCTGCTCCGCGGCGAGGGCCTGATCACCCGGGTGCAGGGCGCAGGGACCTTCGTCACCGGCGCCAAGCTGAGCCAGCGCATCGATCGCCTCGAGGGGTTGGCCGAGTCTCTGGCGGGGCACCAACTCCCCGTCGAGAACACGGTGCTCTCCGTGCGCGAGTCGGTTGCGTCGCCCTTCGTCGCCGCCAAACTTCAATTGCCCGAGAACGCACCGATTCTCTTCATCGAACGGCTGCGGTCCGTCGGCGGGGTGCCGCTGTCGCTGGACACCACGTCGTTGCGGATCGGGGCGATACCCGTGGACGCCAACCTCGATCGCCAAGATGTGTTCGCCTTGATAGAACGCGAACTCGGCATGCGGCTGGGTTGGGCCGAGATGACCGTGGAGTCCGTCTCGGCGGATGCCGATACCGCCGCACTTCTGCAAGTCCGTTCCGGCGCACCACTGTTGCTACTGCACCGGTTGACCCACCTGGAAGATGGGACCCCGTTCGACTTCGAGACCGTGCGCTATCGCGGGGATCGATGCTCCTTGATGACGATTGCCGCGCGATCGCCTGACCAACCGTCACAGCCGCCAAAGTAGCCGGCACTTCTCCGCTTCACCTTCACTGGATTTCACCCTATCGACAGAGAGGTAGCTCAACCATGCCCAAAAAACCCAACATCGTGTATTTCCACGTCGACAACCTAGGAATGGGCGAGCTCGGCTGCTACGGCGGTGGCATCCTTCGTGGCGCTGACACCACCCGGATGGACGCGTTCGCCGCCGAGTCGCTGAAGCTGTCGCATTTCGTCGTCGAACCGCAGTGCACACCCACCCGCTCCGCCTTGATGACCGGGCGATACCCGATCCGATCCGGCAATCACACCATCGCGCTGGGCGGAAACGGAGGTGGCATCGTGGCCTGGGAACGCACCATGGGTGACATCCTGTCCGAAGCCGGCTACGCCACAGCATGTTTCGGGAAGTGGCACATCGGTGCCGAGGATGGTCGGTGGCCCACCGATCACGGCTTCGACGAATGGTACGGCCCGGCCCGCACCTATGACGAGTGCCTGTGGCCCGACGACCCGTGGTACAAGGCCGAGCGCGACGGCTACTCCTACATGTACGACGGGACCAAGACCGACGGCGTCCGGACCACCGATCAACAGCTCACGGTCAAACTCAAAGGTGAGGTAGACGGCGAATATGACCGGCGTGCCAAGGATTTCATGAAACGAAGCGTCGAGGACGACAAGCCGTTCTACCTGTACCACAACCACTCGTTGATGCATTTCCCCATGGAGGTCCGCGAGGAGTTCAAGGGCAAGAGCACCAATGGCGCGTGGGGTGATTCGTTGCTCATGCTCGACCACGACTTCGGCAGCATCCTGGACTACCTGACCGAACTCGGCGTCGAGGACAACACCATCGTCATCATGGCCGGTGACAACGGCGCCGAGGACCACCTGGCCGGCCGTGGTACCGCGGGGTTCTTCGACGGGTCCTACTTCAGCTCCGCTGAGGGCGGTATCCGTACACCGTGTCTGATCCGTTGGCCGGGACACGTGCCGGTGCGCGAGAGCAACGAGATGGTTCACGTCACCGATATGTTCCCGACCTTGCTGCGGTGGGTCGGATGCGAGATTCCCGAAGACCGGATCATCGACGGTATCGATCAGCGGGAATTCTTCAGTGGGGCAGAGGAATCCAAGCGCGAGGGCTGCATGGTGTGGCTCAACGAGGAGCTGCACGCGGTGAAGTGGTCGCAGTTCAAGATCAACTTCAAACGCCAGCAGCATTTCCACGACCCGGAGATACCGCTGGGCTTCGCGCGGATCACGAACCTGCTGGAGGACCCGAAGGAACGTGAAGCGGTCAACCAGACCTGGGTGCGGTGGTGGGTGATGCAGCACGCGTACCGCTTCATCCAGGAGTTCGACGCCAGTGTCGAGACCGAGGAGTTGATTCCGGCCGGCGCGCCCATCGATTTCGTTCCCGCCCGCAGTCAGTAACCCCGGAAGCCCTGTCCGCCAAGTCGGCGGGCAGGGCCTCCTTTCGAGAGGACCCCGGCTATGACCACCAGCTATGGTGCCGAATCGATCACGATCCTCGAAGGACTCGACGTTGTCCGCAAACGACCCGGGATGTACATCGGGTCGACCAGTGAACGCGGTCTGCACCACATGGTCTGGGAGGTTGTCGACAACGGGGTCGACGAGGCAATGGCCGGGCATGCCACCCGCGTCGACGTCGTGCTGCTCGCGGACGGCGGTGTCGAGGTGCGCGACGACGGACGCGGCATCCCGGTCGCCATGCACGAGACGGGTATTCCCACCGTCGACGTCGTGATGACCCAGCTGCACGCAGGCGGAAAGTTCGACGGCGACTCCTACCAGGTGTCCGGAGGCCTGCATGGCGTGGGCGTTTCCGTCGTCAACGCGCTCTCGACACGCCTCGAAGTTGTCGTCCACCGTGACGGCTACGAATGGTTCCAACGCTACGACTACTCGGAACCGGGCACCCTCACCCGCGGTACCGCCTCGACGCTCACCGGCACCACGGTCCGATTCTGGTCGGACCCGGATGTTTTCGAGATCACCGAGTACAACGTCGAGATCATTGCGCGGCGCCTGCAGGAAATGGCCTTTCTCAACAAAGGCCTCGTCCTCACGCTCGCCGACCTGCGTGGCTCCGGCGGGGACACCCGCATCTACCACCATCCGGGTGGGTTGATCGATTTCGTCGGTCACATCAATCGCGTGAAGGACCCGATTCAACAGAGCATCATCGCGTTCGAGGGCGCCGGGCCGGGCCACGAGGTGGAAATCGCCATGCAGTGGAACGGCGGGTATTCGGAGTCGGTACACACCTTCGCCAACACGATCAACACGCATGAGGGCGGTACCCATGAAGAGGGTTTCCGCGCGGCATTGACGAGTGTGGTGAACAAGTACGCCAAGGAGAAAAAACTCCTCAAGGACAAGGATCCGAACCTCACCGGTGACGACATCCGCGAGGGGTTGGCGGCGGTGATCTCGGTGAGGGTGGCCGAGCCGCAGTTCGAGGGGCAGACAAAGACCAAGCTCGGTAACGCCGCGATCCGGTCGTTTGTGCAGAAGGTCTGCCATGAGCAGCTGACGCACTGGTTCGAGGCGAACCCGGCCGAGGCCAAAGTCATCATCGTCAAGATCGCGTCGTCGGCGCAGGCCCGGGTTGCCGCCCGCAAGGCGCGAGACCTCGTGCGCCGAAAGAGCGCCACCGACATCGGCGGGCTGCCAGGCAAGCTGGCAGACTGCCGTTCCACCGATCCGGGCAGGTCCGAACTGTATGTGGTGGAGGGTGATTCGGCCGGCGGTTCGGCCAAGAGCGGCCGCGACTCGATGTTCCAGGCCATCTTGCCGCTGCGGGGCAAGATCATCAACGTCGAAAAGTCCCGTATCGACCGGGTTCTGAAGAACACCGAAGTCCAGGCCATCATCACCGCCCTGGGAACCGGGATTCACGACGAGTTCGACATCACCAGACTGCGGTATCACAAGATCGTGTTGATGGCCGACGCCGATGTCGACGGCCAGCACATCTCCACCCTGCTGCTGACCCTGCTGTTCCGGTTCATGAAGCCTCTGATCGAACATGGCCATGTGTTCCTGGCTCAGCCGCCGCTGTACAAACTCAAATGGCAACGCAGTCAGCCGGAATTCGCCTATTCCGACCGGGAACGCGACGTACTGCTGGACTCGGGCGTCAAGGCCGGCATGAAGATCAACAAGGATGACGGCATCCAGCGCTACAAGGGTCTCGGCGAGATGGATGCCAAGGAACTGTGGGAAACCACCATGGACCCGTCGGTGCGGGTGCTGCGGCAGGTGACACTCGACGATGCGGCCGCGGCCGACGTGCTGTTCTCGATTCTCATGGGCGACGACGTAGAAGCGCGGCGCAGCTTCATCACCCGCAACGCGAAGGACATCCGGTTCCTCGACGTCTGACCCCTCTCCGTCCCACATCCCTTTCGCGACGCTGTGACGAGCGTGCAGCCTTTCCGGCCAGAACTGCGGGATCATGCGGAAAAGCTGCACACTCGTCACAGCGTCGTCGCCACACACCCCAGACCGGACCTCGCCTGTGGATAACCAAGGCCCGGGGGCCGGAATCTGTCGGTCAGCCTGCCGATGCTGGCTTCATGGACGGACAGTTTCCGGGCGGCCTTTTCGGGCGAGCGCGCGTACCGTTTCTCGGTGGTGAAGCGATCCGCACCGGCCGCATCAGCGCGCGCGATCTCGAGACGAAGTATCGCGCTGTCTATCGCAATGTGTATCTGGCCAACGACGTCGCCCTGACGCCGGAACTGCGGGCTCGGGCAGCGTGGTTGTTCGCCGGCGCCGATGCGGTGCTGAGCGGGATCTCGGCCGCGGCGGTCTATGGCACCAAGTGGCTCGACGCCAATGCACCGGCTGAGGTTGTGCGGGCCAATCGTCATGCGCCAGAAGGGCTCCGAGTGCATTCGTATGCACTTGCGCCAGAAGATGTTCGCGAGTTCGACGGGATGCGGCTCACCACCGAGGCGCGTACGGCGTTCGATCTGGGTCGGCTGTTGCCGACCACCGAGGCGATACCGATCCTGGATGCGCTGATGAACAAGACCAAACTGGACCCCGACGCAGTGTGGCGCTTGGTCGACGTGAATCCAGGGATCCGCGGTATCGATCGTCTGCGGATATCTCTGGCACAGTCTGACGGTGGTGCCGAGTCGCCGCTCGAGACACGCACTCGGCTCGTGCTGCAGGACACATGCATACCAGGGCTCGAAACTCAGATCCCGTTCTACGACCAGTGGGGTTTGGTTTGCACTCGAGTGTCGATGGGCTGGCGCCGATGGAAGGTCGCGGTCGAATGCGACGAGGAGCCCGATTCTGCGGGTCACCGCACGTGGGTGCACGAGCAAACGGCCGAACTTGAAGCCCGCGGCTGGGTCGTGGTGTGGGTGACCGAGTCAATGGTGTTCGGGCAGAACAACCTTGTCCAGCGGGTACGGCAGAAGTTGTGGGCCGCGCAAGACCGGGCCATCACGACCCCTCGGGCAGCGCCAGATATGCCAGGACCAGCGCGCCTTCCATGATGACGGCGGTCCCGATCGCCGGCACACACCGGCGGCCCGTCGCGGTGCAGGGCCGCGGGTCCGCCCGTAGTTGTCGGCGTCGGTGGACGCCCACGGCATACACGGCGGCGGCGAGAGCGGCCGTGCCGACAAAGACCGCGATGCGCGCTGGGCTGCTCAAGAAGTGTCGGTCGCGCACCAACAGCAGCGCCCCGGAGACCGCGACGGCCAGGGCGGTGCGTGTCCACGCCAACGTTGTCCGTTCGGCCTGCAAACCGCGATCCTGCACCAACGCCAGGCGGGTCATCGAACGGTCGCGACCATCGCGAAACCCACAGTGACGAAACCCAACATCGTCAGACCGACAGTCAGATACGTAGGCATGACGGCACGCGGTAGCGGCTGATCGCGACGCATGGCGCGGTCCACGTGAGCCCACCGGAGCAGGCCGGCGACCGCGGTCAGGATCGCCATGGCGCCGACCGCCATCCCCAGTATGTGCCGAAGGCCAGGAACTGTCATTTCGGGCATGAATTGCACGACGGCAACCGCCGCTGCGAGCAAGCCCAGGGACGTGCGCTGCCACGCCAGAAACGTCCGCTCGTTGGCCAGGGTGAACCGATAGTCGGGTTCGATCGGGGTATCGATTGTTGTTGGGTCCGGGATATCCACGGCTGCAATACTTTCCGATGAAAAGGGGGACTGCCGACGCTATCGTGGTGGCGTAACTCAGGTGTCGTCTCGGTGCGGATGGCGTAACTGCTGCGCAACCTCGCATGACAGTGAGGTAACAGAAGCCGTCGACCCTTGTCGGTATGGACGACGTGCAACATCTCCCACGTGGCCGGTGGCGTGCCCGGTCCGCCGCTCTGGCGGCCACCCTCACCCTCGGTGGAGTGCAACTGCTGACCGGCTGCGGTCTGCTCACCGAGCCGACCGTCGTCGTCAACGTCGGCTATCAATCCAAGACCATCAACACCGTCAACGCCGGCACCCTGTTGCGCGACCGCGGCGACTTCGAGCACGCCCTCAGGGAGCTGGGTGCAACCACCGGCACGAAATACCGGGTGGTGTGGCAGGACTTCGCCTCGGGCGCCCCACTGACCGCGCAGATGATCGCCACCCACGTAGACATCGGATCGATGGGGGACTACCCGTTGCTCACCAACGGGTCCAAGACGCGCATGTACGACGATGCGGCAACCGAGATGATCGCCACCACCGGCTACAACCTGCGCGGCTCGTTGAATCAGGTTGTAGTCCCTGCGGATTCGCCTGCTCAAACCCTTGCTGATCTGACCGGCAAGAAGGTGTCGACCAGCCTCGGGTCGGCCGGCGACGGAATGTTCTCGTCGGCGGTGCGTAACAGCGGGATGGACAAGAGCGCTGTGCACATCGTCAATCAGGACCCGTCGGTGGGGGCGTCCGCCATCGACGGCGGGCAGGTCGACGGGCTGGCGCAGTTCGTGCCGTGGCCGCAGCTGGTGATCTACCGCAACCAGGGCCGGTTGCTCTATGACGGCGGCGACAACAACACTCCGACCTTCCACGGGGTGGTGGTACGAAAGCAGTTCGCCGACGGTCATCCCGAGGTGATGGCGGCCTTCCTGCGGGCGATGAAGACCACCACGGACGACATCGTCGCGCATCCACTGCAAGCCGCACTGAGGGTGGGAGAGCTGACCGGTATCGAGCCCGAGGTGATCTACCTCTATAACGGCCCCAATGGCCTGGTCAGCTTCGACATGACCCTCAAAGACCAGTTCCTACGCGCCTTCGCGGCCGTCAAGGACTATCTGGTGGGCCGCGGCTCCGTGACAGCGGATTTCGATGTTCCCGCCTTCGTCAACGACGGGTATCTGCGGGACCTGTTCGGCGATCAGTACGCGCTGCGCCGAAACAGTGTGGCCAATCCGATGACCCTCGCCGGATTCGACGATGTGTGTGGAATGCCGGTCGACGACGCGACGCAGGCCTCCGAACTGTGGGCGTCGGGCGCTGAGACCACCGACGTCGCGGCCACACCGAGCTGCCTGTTGCGCCGGGTGGCCGGCGCACCCGAGGTGCGGGCGGCATACGTGCCGGACTCCCTGACCGGTCTGCGGATCTTCGCCGATCACGCCATCTGGCTGCAGGATCCATCCGCCCCACCCGCCCATCGGTACAAGCCGTTCGCCACGTCAACCGGGGCTGATGCCTACCGGCACGACCAACCTCAAGCCCAAGCCGTCACATACGCCACCGCGGTCGGACAGTCCCGCACTGCCGGCTGACCACCTACCCATCAGGACCAATCAAGAAGGGAAACCGCATGACCGAGCTCATGACCAGACCCACGATCGTTCCACCACGAGTGTGGTCGCCGGCGGAGCACCACGGAGGATCCATGCGGCGCAGGGTCGCCGACCTGGTACCTGCTTCCGTGGCCCGCAGGATGCCGGCACTGCTGCTGCCGTTGATTCCCATCACCGGGTTCCTGGCGGCCTGGCATTTGTTGACGACCAACAATGTCGTTGCCTGGCTGCGGTTCAACCGGATGCCGAGCCCGGAGAGCGTGCTGCACGCACTGACGGCGAGGATCAGCGCGGGCAGTTACTACGACGACTTGCTGGCAAGCCTGCAGCGCATCCTGCTGGGCTTCGGTCTGGCCGCGGTGGTCGGGATCGGAGTGGGCGTTCTTGTCGGCCGCTCCGAGATCGCCCGGATGGCGTTGCGCCCCTTCATCGAACTGATCCGCCCCATCCCGGCGATCGCATTGGTGCCGCTGACCATTCTGCTGTTCCCGTCCAGCGAGCAGGGCATCGTGTTCATCACGTTCTTCGCCGCGTTCTTCCCGGTGGTGGTCAGCACCATCCATGCCATGGACTCGATGCCGAAGGTGTGGGAGGAAGCCGCGCAGACCATGGGTGCCGGCCGGACGTCGCTGTTGTTCCACGTGATCATTCCCGGCGCGTTGCCAGGTATTTTCGCCGGACTGTCGGTCGCAATGGGTGTGGCCTGGATCTGTGTGGTGAGCGCGGAGATGATCTCGGGCCAGTTCGGCATCGGGTACTACACGTGGCAGGCCTACGGTCTACTCGACTATGCAGGCGTGGTGGTCGGCATGATCTCCATCGGTGCGCTGGGGCTGGGCACCGCCTGGTTGGTCGAGCGCGTCGGACGACGGGTCAACCGCTGGCTGCCGAGGGCCGCTCGATGAGCGCCGGGGCCGTCAACCTCCGGCAGCTGCAACTCGGCTTCAACGGCGTTGTCGCAGCGAACATCACCCTGCAGATCGAACCCGGCGAAGTCGTGGTGTTTCTCGGTCCGTCCGGCTGCGGTAAGTCGACCATCCTGCGGGCATTGGCCGGGCTGCTGAAACCGATGGGCGGCACCGCGACCGTCGATGGTGCGGCCGTCACCGGCAACGCCGCGCAGTGCGCCATGGTGTTCCAGGAGGACGCGCTGTTCCCGTGGCGCTCCGCCCTCAAGAACGTTCAGTTTCCGCTCAAACTCCGAGGGATTCGGGGCAGGGAACTCAAGACGACGGCGGCCGCTCGGCTGGAACAGGTCGGTCTCGGCGACTACCTCGATCACCTGCCAAGTCAGCTTTCGGGTGGCATGCGACAGCGGGTGCAACTGGCCCGTACGTTGGCCTGTGAGCCGCGGGTGATGTTGATGGACGAGCCGTTCGGTGCACTGGACGCGCAGACCCGGCTGGAGATGCAGCAGCTGCTGACATCGGTGTGGGAGACCCAGAAGATGACGCTGCTGTTCGTCACCCACGATGTCGACGAGGCGCTGCTGCTGGCCGACCGGATCGTGCTGTTGAGCCACCGGCCGGCGACCGTCGCCGACGTCATCACGATCGAGAAACCCCGCACGGCGGAGGCACAGTTCGAGGAGTCCTACCAGCGTCGCCGACGCGCGATCCTGGACTTCCTCGGCCACCGCCCCGCCGCGTAGCTGTTGCACTGTCCGTCAAGGAGATTCGATGAGTATCACCATCCCTGGATTCCGCGCGCCCTCAGACAGCCTCGACCGGCCGTCACTGTGGTCACCGGCCGTGCTGCGCACCGAGGTGCTGGCAGGTCTGGTTGTCGCGCTTGCGCTGATTCCGGAGGCCATCGCGTTCTCGGTGATCGCCGGCGTCGACCCGCGAGTGGGTCTCCTTTCGACGGTGACGATGGCGATCACCATCGCCTTCACCGGCGGTCGGCCGGCGATGATCACGGCCGCCACCGCGGCGGTCGCACTTGTCGTCGCCCCGGTGGCACGGGAGTTCGGGGTGGGGTACCTGGTCGCGACCATTCTCCTGGCGGGCGTGTTCCAGATGCTGCTGGCGGCATTCGGGGTGGCCAAGCTGATGCGGTTCATCCCGCGCAGTGTGATGGTCGGCTTCGTCAACGCGCTGGCCATCCTGGTGCTGGTGTCGCAATTGCGGCATCTGATCGATGTGCCGTGGCTGGTGTACGTGCTGACCGCGGTGGGCGTCGCGATCATGGTGGCGCTGCCCAAGGTGACCACGGTGGTACCCGCGCCACTGGTGGTGGTGTTGGCGTTGACGGCCGCGGTCGTGGCGATGGGCTGGAACGTGCCTGACGTGGGAGATCAGGGGGCACTGCCCGATTCGCTGCCCGTACCGGGCTTTCCGCAGGTTCCGCTGACCCTGCACACACTGCAGGTGATCGCGCCCTTTGCGCTGGGCGCGGCGCTGGTGGGGCTGTTGGAATCCTTGATGACAGCCAAGCTCGTCGACGACATCACCGATACCCCGTCCAACAAGACCCGCGAAGCCTGCGGGCAGGGCATGGCCAATGTGGTCACCGCGATCTTCGGCGGCATGGGCGGTTGCGCGGTGATCGGGCAGACCATGATGAACGTCAAGGTGGCCGGGGCCCGGACCCGCTTGTCCACCTTGCTGACCGGGGTGTTCGTCCTGATCCTGGTGGTTTCCCTGGGAGATCTCGTGGGCCGCATCCCGATGGCCGCGCTGGTGGCGGTGATGATCGTGGTGTCGTTCGCGACGTTCGACTGGCACAGTGTGACACCGCGCACCCTGAAGATGTTGCCGCGCAGTGAAACTCTGATCATGGTGGTCACCGTCGTCGCCACTGTCGCCACGGGCAACCTCGCGGTCGGGGTGTCACTCGGGGTACTGGCGGCGATGGTCGCCTTCGCCCGCCGGGTGGCGCACTTCACCTCGGTGACCGCCTCGACCGGACCGGACGGCGTGCGGACATATCGGGTCCGCGGAGACCTGTTCTTCGTGTCCAGCAATGACCTCGTGCATCAATTCGACTACGCAGACGATCCTGCCGAGGTGGTGATCGACATGTCCGGGACCGCCCTGTGGGATGCCTCGTCTGTCGCAAGCCTCGATGCGATCCGGCTCAAGTACTCGTCGCGCGGCAAAACCGTTTCCTTCACCGGACTCGACGGCGCCAGCCTGGACCGGCTGAACCGATTGTCGGGCCGGCTGGGCGTCTGAGCGGCTGCAGAGCGCCGGCTACCGAAGCTTGACCATGCGCGTCGTCGAACTCTCATCCAACTCGACGACATCGGAACGTGACCGCAGGAAGTCGCTGAAAGACTTGAAGCCCAAAGACTTCTCGCTGAACGACGGGTCCATCCGCTTCATCTGGCCCTTGACCGCCGAGTTGTGTAGCCACTCGACGTCGTCCTTCTCCAGGCCGATCTGTAGCGCACGGGTCAGCAGCGCGGTGGCCTGGGCCTGCGGGTCGGGCTCTTCCTTCTTGCGGGTCCGCCTCTGCTGCTTGGGTTCCGGCTCTGGGGCCGGCGTGGGGATGCCGGGCAGGGCGTCGTAGACGACAAACTCGTCGCACGCGGCGGCCAGCATCCGGCTCGAGGAGCCGGCCACGCCGATGCCGACGACATAGCGGCCCAGGCGTTTGCAGCGTTGGGCCAGCGGGATGTAGTCGGAGTCGCCGGCCACGATCACCACGTGAGTGAGGTCGGGCAGGCGGAACATGTCCTCGACCGCGTCGACGGCCAACCGGATGTCGGCGCCGTTTTTGCTGTAGGCGGCGGTGGGGAAGAGCTGCACCAGATCGACTGCGCGGCCGACGAGCTGTTCGCGGTATCCGGCGTTGACATCGGCCGACCAGTCCGCGTAGGCGCGGGTGAGCACCAGGGTGCCGAAGGAGGAGGCGAAGTCCAGGATGGCGGCGACGTCGACGGTAGCCTTGGTGAGCTTGTCGGCCTCCAGACCCTTCGCCTTGTCCTTCTGAAATGAGTTGCGGCCGTTGACCTGGTCGTAGCGGGAGATCACGATGTTGTCGAAGTCGAGGTACACCGCGACGCGGGTGTCGAGTTCGGTCGTCTCAGTCCTCGGCCTCGGATTCGGGTTGCCCGATCAGGTTACGGGCGCCGGTAGGGCCGAGCAATTCGCGGAACGCCTGGACGGTGTAGCCGACGACGGTGGCGTCGGTCTTCGCGCGGGCGGTGGCAGACCGGGGCAAGCTGAACAATGGCCCCATCTCCCCGAAGTAGTCGCCGGGGCCGACGACCTTGATGACTTCCTCACCGCCGCTGGCCAATTCGCGGGCCAGTTCGATGTCACCGTCGGTAATGATGTAGATCAGGTCGCCCATCTCGCCCTGGGAGAACAGCACCTCGCCGGCTCCGATGGTCACGGTCTCGGTGTTCTGATGCTCGACGGCAACATGCGGGACGAGCTCGACCACGTGGTCGGCCAGCGGCAGGATGCGGGTGTCGTGGGTCGCGACGACGACCACGTGGTCGCCGCTGGCGAGCTCACGGATGAGCCGCAGCACTTCCTCGACCTGAATGAAATCGAGGTGGGCGGTCGGCTCGTCGGCCAGGATCAGCGGCGGATCGAGCGCGATCGCCCGGGCGACCGCGACGCGTTGCTGCTGCCCGCCGCTGAGATCGCCGGGGCGGTGGTGCAATCGGCTCTCAAGGTTGACGCGGGTGAGCAATTCGGTGGCGCGTTCGCGGGCTTCACGCCGGGTCCGGCCCGCGGCGCGCAGGGGCACCATCACGTTCTCCAGCGCGGTCAGGCTGGGCACCAGGTTGAAGGCCTGGAACACGATGCCCACGGTGTCGCGCCGGTAGTCCGAGAGCGTCTTCTTGTCGAGCGTTGTCACGTCGATGTCGCCGAACTCGATACGGCCCGCAGTCGGTTTGAGGATCCCGCCGAGGCATGACAGGAGCGTGGTCTTCCCGCAACCGCTGGGGCCCAACAGAATTGACAGCGAACCGGCGGGGACTTCGAGGTCGAGGCCGTCGATCGGGCGTACCGCGTAACCGCCGCTGGAGTATTCCACGACGAGGTCTTTGACCATCAGATCTGCCATATCAGGGACCTCGGAATGCCAGTGCGGGGTCGACGTTCACGGCGCGACGCAGCCCGGCCACACTGGCCAGCAGGCCCACCGCGACAGCGACGATCGGTAGCGCGACGAATGCCACGGTCGGCACGTCACAACGCATCGGGAAGAGCGGTCCGAGCAGCAAGGACAGCCCAGCGCCCAGCACCGCGGCCAGCAGAGCGACCGTCACGGCCTGCATGGCCAGGCCGGCCATGATGGAGCGGCTGGCCACGCCGACGGCCTTGAACACCGCGAAGTCGCGCGTGCGTTCCAGCGCCGACAGGTAGATCACCGAGCCGACGATCAGCACCGCGACCGCCCACAGCAGGCCGGCCATCAGGCTCATCGCCTGGTTGGCGCCCCGCAGGGGACGCACCATGTCGTCGATGGCGCCGAACCGGTCGACGATCCGAAATTCCGGTGGCGGTGAGCCCGGGTTGCCGACGATGCCGACCGAGGAGATCAGCTTCTGCCCGGAGAACAGCAGCAGCTGGGCGCCGGGGACCGACAGGTAGATGTTGTCCTGGGCGGCCAGTGCGGTGAGGTCGTCGACCAGGCCGACGACGCGCAGTTTCGCCGCGCCGACCGCGACATCTGAGCCGATCGGCTGGTTCATCGTCGTCGAGACCGCGACCTCGTCGGTGGCGCGCGCGGCCCGGCCCTCCTTCAGCGCCGGCGTGCCCGGCCCTGCCTCGGGTACGCCGAACACGTTGACGTTGCGCGGGGTGCCGTTGTTGGGGATGGTCGAGGAGCCGTAAACGAGCGGGACGGCGGTGGTGACGCCGGGCAGCCGGGCGGCACGCTGAACGTCGGTGAGCGGCAGCGGTGCCGAGCCGAGGAACGGGCCAGCCGCACCCGCTTTGATCATGTATGCGTCGAGGCCCAGGGCGTCGACGCTGCGTTCGGCCTCCACTCGGAAACCATGGGCCAGACCCGTCAACACCAACGTCATGGCAAAGACCAGGCCGGTGCCGACGGCGGCGATCAGGAATCGCCGTCGCCGCCATTGCAGATCGCGTAACGCCGCCATCAACACGTCGGTGCCCTCCGCATCTCTGCCGACGTTACCGAGGTGGATGTTGCTGGTGGCGGTTATTGGGGCATTTGGTGTGGGGGGTGCGGTTTCGTACCGGTGACGGACGCCCCGCGCACTGCTACTGTCCAGCGAAATCGGCGAGGGGCAGAGGTATGCAGGCAATAGCCGAAGTTCGGCAAAAGCTGGGTCAGATCATCGAGTCGGGGCATGCGGTGGCGCGGCTCGTCGACCGGGGCATCATCGAGCCACTGGACATCGGCGCGGCGGTGCGCAGCGCCAAACTTGCCGGGCTGTACGGGCCGCAGGCCACCATGGCGATTCAGGGCGGGCGCCGGTACGCGGACCTGCCTGCGGTGGTCGACGAACGCGGCACGTTGACTTATAAGCAGGTCGACGACCAGTCATGGGCGTTGGCACATGGCCTGCAAGGTCTGGGGCTCAAGGAAGGCTCCGTTGTCGGGCTGCTGTGCCGGGATCACCGCGGCCTGATCGTCGCGATGGCCGGCTGCGGCAAACTCGGTGTGCGGCTGGTGCTGATGAACACCGGCTTCGCCAAACCGCAGTTCGCGGAGGTGTGTGCGCGCGAGGGCGTCAGCGTGGTGATGCACGACAGCGAGTTCCTCGGACTCCTCGACGCGCTCCCTGCCGAGCTTCCTCGGGTACTGACCTGGGTGGACGACGACGCCGAGTTACCCGACGGCGCACAGACAATCGACGACATCGTGGCCGCCAACCCGACCGGACCGCTGCCCCCGCCGAGCAAGCCCGGAGGGTCGGTCATCCTGACCAGCGGCACCACCGGTCTGCCGAAGGGCGCCCCGCGCGACGCCGTGTCCCCGTTCGCGACCGCGCAGATCGTCGACCGAGTTCCGTTCCCGCGCAAGGGAACCATGGTGATCGTCTCGCCGATCTTCCACAGCACCGGGTGGGCCACCTACCTTGTGGGTGCTGCCTTGGGCAACAAGGTGGTGACGGCGCGACGGTTCAACGCCGAGGGCACGCTGAAGCTGATGGCAGAGCACCGGGCCGACATGCTGGTCGCGGTGCCGACGATGCTGCACCGGATGGTCGAACTGGGCCCCGAGGTGCTCGCCAAGTACGACACGTCGGCGCTGAAGGTGATCCTGATCGCCGGGTCCGCACTGAGCCCGGAGTTGTCCACTCGGGTCCAGGATGCCTTCGGCGATGTGCTGTACAACATGTACGGCTCCACGGAGTGTGCCATCGCCACCATCGCCACGCCGGCCGAACTGCGGGCCGCTCCAGGAACTGCGGGGCGTGCCCCGGTGACCTGCGAGGTGGTGCTCTACGACGAGAACGACCAGCGGGTACAAGGTGCCAACCGTCGCGGCCGGATTTTCATCCGCAACGGCGCGCCGTTTCAGGGCTATACCGATGGCCGAACCAAGCAGATCATCGACGGCTACATGTCCAGCGGCGACATGGGCCATTTCGACGAGAACGGACTGCTGTTCGTCGACGGCCGCGACGACGACATGATTGTCTCCGGTGGTGAGAACGTCTTCCCACAGGAAGTCGAGAACCTGCTGGAGGAACGCGACGACATCGCCGAGGTGGCGGTGGTCGGTGTGGATGATGTCGAGTTCGGAAAGCGGTTGCGGGCCTTCATCGTTGCCGAACCTGGTGCCAGCCCTGACGCGGCCGAGATCAAGCTGCACGTGAAGAACAACCTGGCCCGGCACAAGGTGCCCCGCGATGTGGTGTTCGTCGACGAACTGCCGCGCAACGCCACCGGCAAACTGCTGCGACGGGTACTCGTCGAGATGGTCGTCGATAGCTGACGTCTGCGTCATCACGCTCAGCTTCCAATGTCCTGTTGGGGACGCTGTGACGAGTGTGCAGCCTTTTCCGCCAGAACTGCGAGATCGCGTTGAAAGCCTGCACGCTCGTCACAGGCACGGCCCGTGAGACTCCTCTCTCCTGCCGCAGGGCGCGTCGGTGGGAGCTGGGTTGTCGGTGGCTAGTGCGGACGATGCGCGGTTCACTTCAAACAGGAGGTTGTTATGAAGCGTGTATCGGTGGCAGTCGTCGGTCTGGTGGCCGCCGCTCTGGCGACGAGTCCGGCGGCGGTGGCGTCGCCGTCGTGGACCATGCCGAATCTGATCGGGATGGACCTGCAGGGTGCACAGGACGCGATCCAGTCGCTGACGCATGGCGAGGTGTGGTTCAGCAGCTCGACCGATCTGACCGGGAAGGGCCGGGCCCAGATCAGCGACCGCAACTGGCAGGTGTGCAGCTCGACGCCGCCGCCCGGGGCGAAGTTCTCTGCGTCGACCAAGATCGACTTCGGGGTGGTGCGCATCGAGACGGAGAAGTGCCCGTGATGGTGTGAGTGGGTCTCGGTGTGGCTGAACGCGCCCGCTGGGGAGGATTGCGGTGACAGTGCCAAGCGAGTGGCACTCGCGGCGGTCCAGCGGGTGCCTTGAGCGTGGTTACCGCTCGCAGAGGTGCACCATCTGCGTATCGGCGTCGACCAGTCGTTGAACGATGTTGAAATATGACACTTTTCGGATACGGATGCCGTCGTTGGAGAGTCCGGGTGTACGGGCTTGTTCGACGATGTCGACAATCTCGGACGAAAGGTCACTGATCTGTCGCAGGCGCCGGCCGACGGCCGGATCATCGACCCGCTCGGCGTAGCGGCCGAGTTGAGCCGACCACGTTCGGTACTCCGATAGGTCGGGCCCACCGGGGCCGATCTTGCTGGAGTCGAGAAGCTCTCGGTGGTCACTGATGTAGCGAGCCGCACCGATGGCGGTTCGGCAGTCGCGACCGGAGAACTGGCTCAACATGCCGAATGCCAGCCCGGCCACGACAGCCAACAGAAGGACCAGACCGGCTCGAAGCCAGCGCTGGCGGGTCGTGGGCGGCGCCGCAGGCGCCACTGTCTGCGCGACCGCACCGGCAACCTCCGGATCGGCGTCGGCAGCAGTGCGCAATCGTGCCAGATGCGGTTCACGGCGACGCCGGTCCCACTTCGGCCAGACCTGGCCGACCACCAACATCACGGCGATAGCCAGGTAGAGCAGGGCGAGTCGCGGTTGGTCCGCGAAGAATTCGAGCACCGGGAGCGCAATCGCGAATAATCCGATGAGCACCCAGCTGAGACGGCGGCGTGCCGGGGTGACCCGGTCCCGATACGCATTGCTGAGATCGATGGCGCGGACAGCAGCGGTCAGGACGGCCGGGTCAGTGGGTATCGGTTCGCTCCGCAGCGCCCGGGCCACAGCGGAGCGCTGCGCGGCGGTGAGCCCTTTCAACACGGTGGCGTACGTGTTCACGACGGGCTGCGTGATCAGTGTGATCGGGATGGCAGCGAGCAGCCCGAATGCGGCCAGGCCGATGGCCACCGCCCAGGCCGGCCAGGGTGTCCACCAATGGTATTGCGGGTGAACCACTGCCCACCCGAACAACAGGATCCACACCGTCATCCACACCGATATGACTAGCCACCGAGCCCACCATGGTGCGGTGTTGTACCAAACCCACAACGGACAATGTCCTCTCGACGGATGGCGCCGCGTTCAGCCACTCCCTGAGATTGTGACATCGCTGGTCACCTGCCCGGTGCGCCAGTTTCCCGCCACGGCACCGTCAGCTCGGCGGGAACAGTGTGCGGGTGAATCCGTCAAACTTCTTGACGGATTCACCCAGACAGGTTGTCGAGAGCCAGGACTCGTTCAATCCGAGGTATTCGTCGCTGGTCAATTGAACGCAGTGCTGCCGGCCACGGGATGCGTCGTGCTGATGAGCTTGGCGTAGCAGTGATTTCGATCGAAGCCGTGGTCGCTGCACCAGGCCAAGGCGCCGCTTGCGGTGGGATAGGTGATCGGCGCGATGGTGACCCAGAAGTTGGGCGCGTCGAACGTCGACCAGTCACCGGACCACAGCAGCTTGGCGCCGTACTCGTGGCGCAGCCGCAGATGCTCTTCCAACGTCAACTCGTTGTCCCACACCACACCTTGGTCGACGACGCCCGGCCGCTTGGAACTCAACTGCGGCACCCATCGATCGGAACCCTGGGTGCTCACGACGGTGTGGTCTCCCAGTGAGATCTGGCGTAGCTGTGCCGAACTCGACGCTTCGGCGTTGCGGGTCGCCGTCGGCGTATACGACGGCGTGGCAGCCGTTGTCGGCACCGGCGCCGTCTTGTACACGGTGGGCCCGGCGACGGTCACGCCGGTCGGCGGCGAGAGCGCCGATGTCTGAGCCGGTGACGCGTCGTCTGAGTTCTTCGACAGGAGCAGACCGATGACCAGCCCGACCCCGCCAAGCAGGAGCGCAGCCACCAGCACGACGGCAGCCAGCGGCACCAAAGATTGCCGCGGAGGCGGTCCAGGCTCAGTGACGCCGGATGCGATGTGCGCGACGACCGGCGGTGCGGTGAACACCGGGGGTGAAACATACGGCGCCATCATGGTTTCGGCACTGGCGGCGACCCGCTCGTCAGTTGTGTGCAACGCCCGTTGCGCGGCGCGCCCCAATGCGCCGGCGCTGCCGTAACGGTCGTCGGGCTCCTTGGCCATGCCGCGCGCGATGACGGTATCCAGGGACGTGGGGATCCCGGAGTGGGCAGTACTGGGCCGCGGCGGCGGGGTCGTCAGATGCGCCGCGATGAGCTGTTCGTTGCTATGGGTCGGGAACGGCGCGTCGGCGGTCAACGCCTCGTAGAGCACGCAGGCCAGCGAGTAGACGTCGGCGGCGGGCGTGCACGGCTCGTCGCCGAACCGTTCCGGGGCCATATAGCTGAACGAGCCGATCCGGCTGTCCGCCTGGGTGAGGCTCGAATCGCCCTGGGCCTGAGCGATACCGAAGTCCAACAGATAGGCGAAGTCCGCGGAGGTGACGATGATGTTCTGCGGCTTGACGTCCCGGTGGATCAGCCCGCGAGCGTGCGCGGCATCCAGCGCGGAGGCAATCTGCTCGACGATGGTTACCGCGCGGCGCGGCTCGAGCGGGCCGGTGTTGATGAGGTCGTGCAGGGTCTGCCCGCGGACCAGGCGCATGTCGATGTAGAGGTTGCCGTCGATCTCGCCCCAGTCGTGAATCGGGACGACGTGGGGCTCCTCCAAGCTCGCCGCTGCCTGCGACTCACGCAGGAACCGGGTGCGGAACTGCTCGTCGTGGGCAAACTCCGCGCGCAGGATTTTCAGGGCGACGGTCCGGCCCTTGTCGGTGTCGACGGCCTCGTACACCTCGCCCATGCCGCCACGGCCGAGCAGCGCGGTCAGCGCATATTTGCCGAACCGGCCACCCACGCCCGGGTTGTTCTCGACCATCCTGTGTGCCTCCTCGACTGGCGAACAGGCGAACGTAGCGCGGGGTGCCGACAAGTTTATTTCGCGTTTGCTGGTTCCGGAGCGGAATTGGCGTGTCGCTGGTGCCGGCACTGGCCGTAGGCTCAGGACCATGCGATTCGCTCCCGTTGCCGCCGCGATGTTCGTCGCGGTGATGGTTGGGGTGAGCGGCTGCACCGGTGTGCCCGACCGTGAACGGGAAGCCGGCGACATCCGGAGCCGCATCGCGGCGATGCCAGGGGTGTCCGACGTCGGCCTGATCTATGACAACGGCATCCTCGAGGGCACCCGGTTCGAACTCGCGGTGTCGATGGACCAGGCCACCGATCAGCAGGTCGGCGCAGTGGCTGCACAAATCGACGAGCTGCGCGGCAAGGACTTCGCGAAGTTCGACCAGCGGGTGAAGATCATTGTGGCCAAATGGACTTCGCTGTCCGCCGGCACCGATCTGCCCGACGACATCGAGCACGTGAGCGGACTGGTGCGTCGCCTTCGTGCCGACGTTCCGGCCGGGGAAATGAGCTGGTTCAGCGGCGCCGCGCCGGACGCGTCGAAGATAGAGGTTCGGGATGCCGAGGAACCCGGTGCGGCGGTCGACGCCATCCTGCGGATCTTCGCCGACCGGCCGCCCAGCGGCATCGAGGTGTCTGCCGCCGATCGGGTCGCCGATCCGCACTGGATGATCGTCAACCGGTTCACCCCCGCGGATAAGCAGCGTATCGACCAGCAATTGGCTGCAGCAGCTCCCGCCGACCCTGGCTGGATCGGCGTCCGTGACGGGCGGATCGACCACTTCACCTTCGGTGTGCCGACGCGGGAGACCGCCTACGAGGACATCGTGCGAACCATCCACGCGCTCGAGGCCGGTCCGGAGCATCCGGTCAGCCTCACCTGGGCCTGGCCCGGCATTAAGTACCGCTACGACGAGCCACGCTGGGCGGGCACCGCCATGATCGGCAAATGCGAGTACGTCAACGGCGACCGGACCGTGTCCGAACCGCTCCTCCCTGAGGCGTTGGCGTTGCAACAGCGCATCCGCGACGAGTTCGACACCTGCCTCAAATAGCGGCCGGGTCAGCCTTGGCCGGCGGGGGTCAGTTTGATCGCGCAGAGATGTTCTCGGTCGATCGCCTCGGTGAACTCGTCGAGCGTGGGGATGCGCGGATCGAGGAACGTCAAACCCATCATCCGCTGGGCGCGTTTGGCGCCGTAGGACTCGGCGCAGCGGTGGAACAGGTCGGCGACGGCCGCGCGGTCCGCGACGAGTTCGCCGTGCATGGTCGTCGTCTGGCCATCCAGTAGGACCTCGGCGGTGGCGCCGCCGCGGAAGTTGATCTTCCACGCGGCGTCGGTCATCGCATAGAGCGTGTTGTCGATGACGTGTGCGGTGAGCGGAATCGCGTACTGCCGTCCGGTCTTTCGTCCCCGGACGTTCAGCACCATGAACTGTTTGCGGGTGGCGCCGGCAAACGGGGTGCGCACCAGCAACCGCATGATCGGGTTGACGACGCGCAGCATCAGTTTCGGCGGATGCGCCACGGTGACCGCGGGCGACTGCTCTGTCATGACCTCAAGCTAGGCTGATTGTTCGGTGTTGCCCAGGGGGCCGGTGGATGCTGATCGTGTCCTGGCTGCCACCTGTCCGACTGAAACCGTCAAAACTTTTGACGGTTCCACGCCGGCTGATCCAACGGCTTGCCGTCATCGTGTCCATCTTTCATGTCAATGATTGCAGCCGGCGAGGGACGAGCGTCACCATGGCGATATGGCCGGTTTCGTCACGGTCCGGGTCTACGCCGAGCTCAACGACTTCGTGGAAGCGGACTCGCGCGGCCGCGTCGTGCGCCGGCCTTGCCGGAGCCATCAGACCGTCAAGGACGTCCTCGAGGCCATGGGCATTCCGCACACCGAGATCGACCTGATCCTCGTCAACGGGGACCCGGTGGGTTTCGACCACCGCCCGGTCGGCGGCGATCGCATCGCGGTGTATCCGATGTTCGAGGCGCTCGACATCGGGTCCACGGCGCGGCTTCGGCCCCAGCCGTTGCGGGATCCGCGGTTCGTGATCGACGTCAACCTGGGACGCCTGGCACGACTGCTCCGAGTGCTCGGGTTCGACGTGTGGTGGTCGAGCGACACCGACGATCAAAAGCTGGCCGACATCAGCCTGGACCAGCAGCGGATCCTGCTGACACGAGACCGTGGGCTGTTGAAGCGTCGCGCGATCACCCATGGCCTGTTCGTTCACTCGCAACAGCCCGAGGAGCAGACGCTGGAGGTGATGCGGCGGTTGGACCTGCGACGGCGAGTCGCGCCGTTCACTCGGTGTGTGCGGTGCAACGGCAGGCTGGCTGCGGTGGCGAAGGAGCAGGTGATCGACCACCTTGAGCCGTTGACCCGCCGCTACTACGACGAGTTCAGCCAGTGCCCGGAATGCGGGCGGATCTATTGGGCCGGTTCACATTTCGCGAGATTGACCAGCCTGGTCGACGGGCTGCTCGAACAACTCTGATCGCTCGGGCGAATCGGATTGGCTGGGCGCGAAGCACATTGGCCTCTTCCCACTCTCACTATACGGCGGGGGGTGGGGCTTGCGGCAAGGCCCCTGACGTGCTGCACAATCTTCCGGTCCGTGACGAGATGGGGGATTTTGTGACGAATACGCCGAAACCGTTCGAGGTGCACGAGTCCGGTGCGCTCCTGCACGGCACCAAAGCAGACCTGGCGGTGGGTGAGTACCTGGTGCCCGGCCGTGAGTCGAACTACGAAGCCGGCCGGATCATGAACCACGTGTACGTCACCCGCACGTTGGATGCCGCGGTGTGGGGAGCCGAGATGGCCGCCGGCGAAGGACCGGGCCGCATCTACATCGTCGAACCCGAAGGTGCGCTGGAGGACGACCCGAACGTGACCGACAAGAAGCTGCCCGGAAACCCGACCTGCTCCTACCGCACCCGCGAGCCGGTGAGAATCGTCGGTGAGCTCACCGACTGGGTGGGGCATTCACCCGAGCAGCTGCAAGACATGCGCGACGGCCTGGCTGACCTCCGTCGGCGCGGGCTGGACGTCATCTACGACTGATCTCTCCAGGCCCCGCCGGTTCGCTCGATACGGGGATTTGTGCCCACTCCCCGTACCCTTCGATGGTGAACGCGATCGACCCCGACCAGCTCAGCACGTGCCTACGGGTGCTGTCCGAGGTGGACAAGCTGCCTCCCGAGCACCCCGACGCCGTTGCTGTGCGGCTCGCCACCGCGAAGATGTTCAAGGCGCTGAAGAAGGCTCGCCGGACCGCCAAACGCGACGCGATCGCGGCCGCTGACCGCGCTGTCATCGCCGCTACCGCCACCGGTGCGCCGGGACGGATCGACGACGAAACCCAGGGCTTGCCGCTGGTGTCCACCGCGGTCGGGGCCAGTGCGGGCACGCTGCTGCGCTCGCGGGCCTGCTACATCTGCAAAAAGCACCACACCGTGGTCGACGCCTTCTACCACCAGCTTTGTCCGGAATGCGCCGCGATCAACCGGGCCAAGCGGGATGCCCGCACCGACCTGACCGGGCGCACGGCCCTGCTCACCGGCGGGCGCGCCAAGATCGGCATGTACATCGCGCTGCGGCTGTTGCGCGATGGTGCACACACCACGATCACCACCCGGTTTCCCAACGACGCGGTGCGCCGCTTCGCCGCGATGGAGGACAGCGCCGACTGGCTGCACCGGCTGCGGGTGGTGGGTATCGACCTGCGTGACCCGGCTCAAGTGGTTGCTCTTGCCGACGAGGTGGCCGCGCAGGGGCCGCTGGACATCCTGATCAACAACGCTGCGCAGACGGTGCGTCGCGCGCCGGGCTCGTATGCCGCGCTGGTGGAGGCCGAGCGCACCCCGCCGCCGGCGTTGGTCGACGTCGTCACCTTCGACCACGTCAGTGACGCGCACCCGCATGCCCTGGCCGGGAGCCTCGGCGAGCACCCCACCGCGCACGCGCTCACCGAACTAGCCCTGACGGCCCGCAGCGCCTCGCCGGAGCGGATCGCTGCGGGGACGGCCATCGACGCGGGTGGGCTGCTGCCCGACACCGCGTCGGTGAACAGCTGGACCCAACGCGTGCACGAGGTCGACGCAATGGAGCTCCTCGAAGTGCAGCTGTGCAACCAGACCGCGCCGTTCATTCTGGTGAGCCGGCTGCGTCCCGCGATGGCCGCGTCACCGGCCCGGCGCAAGTACGTGGTGAACGTGTCCGCGATGGAAGGCCAGTTCGGCCGCGGCTACAAGGGGCCCGGGCACCCGCACACCAACATGGCCAAGGCCGCACTGAACATGCTGACCCGCACCAGTTCCGGGGAAATGCTGGAGCAGGACGGGATCTTGATGACCGCCGTCGACACCGGGTGGATCACCGATGAGCGTCCGCACCCGACCAAGCTGCGGCTGGCCGAAGAAGGGTTCCACGCACCGCTGGATCTGGTGGATGGTGCTGCACGCGTGTATGACCCGATCGTGCGTGGGGAATTGGGCGAGGATCTGTACGGGTGCTTCTTGAAGGACTACTCGCCGGCTAGTTGGTAGGGCGGCCTCGCTCGCGGCCGGCGTCTACCGGACGCAGCGGGCTCGCAGGAGGTCGTGCTGAGTAGTCGACTCTGGACACGGGTATGCGGCTTTCCTTGTCCCCGCGCGTAATTCGGCGATACGGGCGATGACGTCGTCATAGCTCAACCCGGATTCGGCGAGCAGGCACCCGATCACCGTGCTCGTCCGGCCCTTCCCGCCCCAGCAGTGCACGTACGATGCGGCCGGCGTCCCACTCGGAGTGGATGCGAGCCAGGATTGCGTCGTAGCCCGCATCAGCGAGGACGCCGTAGTCGGGAATCGGATGCGCGAAGTACCGCGCTATGCGCCCGGAATTCTCAGCTGCCGCGCGCAGAAGCTCTCGGTAGGGGGCCAGCCGGTCAGCGTCGGTGGTGAGGTCGATGATGGTGTCGATTCCGGCGCCGAGCAGGACGCGGATCTTGGTTTCTGCGTTCTCGGGTGTGGTGGCACCGGGGTATTCACCGGCGAGCAGCCGGTTCGGCTCGACCCACCACGCGTGCAGGACGTCGTCGTGCGGCCACTCCATGCTGCCGAGGTTAGCGACCGGCGTCAGGCGAGCTGTCCGAGCGCCGCCCCCACCGCTGCGCGGACCGTGGTGGCGACGGTCTCGGGGGAGGAGGCATCGAACTTGCCGTCCAGGTGCAGGAACGCCAGACCGTGCACGAGCGCCCACACCGCATTCGCCATCGCATCCGGATCTGACGTGGGAAGCGCCTGCCGCACAATCGATCTGAGGTACTCGCTGATGGCCTCGACCGCGGCGACCCGTTCGGGGCTGGTGGGGTCGCAGGGTTCGGCGAACATGGCCCGGAACAGGCCGGGGCGTTGCAGCGCGAAGTTCACGTAGGCGATGGCGATGTCGGCGAGGTCGTCCGTCGTTTTCGGTGACGGGTTGGCCGCGGCCAGCTGGGCGGCCAGGTCGCGGTAGCCCACCGCGGCAACTGCGGACAACAGCGCGTCACGGTCGGCGAAATGCCGGTACGGCGCGGCGGTCGAGACTCCTGCACGCCGTGCGGCCGCGCGCAGCGACAGTTCGTTGGCGCCGCCCTCTTCGAGCAGTTCCAGCGCGGCCTGCACGAGCGCGCTGGGCAGGTCGCCGTGGTGATACGACCTCGTTGACGTGGGCATTCGGGACTTACCTCACAAGTGTTGACACCGCTTACATGCTCCCCGTATGTTAGCAGCAAGATAAAGTAAGCACCGTCAACATCGGTAGGAGTTCCCAATGTCGAATGCCTCGGAGGCGTTGTTCGCGCCCCTGCAGCTGAAGTCCGGTCAGGTCTTGCGCAACCGGATCGCGAAGGCGGCCATGGAAGAGGGCATGGCCGGGCGGGCGCAGCTGCCGGATGAGCGGCTGACCACGCTGTACCGGAAGTGGGGCGCCGGTGGCACCGGCCTGCTCATCACCGGCAACGTCATGGTGCACGCGGAGGCGATGACCGGGCCCGGTGGCGTGGTGCTGGATGCGGACTCACCGCTGGAGCCCTTCGCGGCGTGGGCGCGCGCCGGCAAGGACGACGGGTCGGCGATGTGGATGCAGATCAGCCACCCCGGCCGTCAGGTCCAGGCCGGCATGCCGGGCGTGGTGTGGGGGCCGTCCGATGTGGCGGTCGAACTCGGACGACACTCCAAGCGATTCGGCCAGCCGGTGGCGATGACCGCCGAGCAGATCGCCGACACCATCACCCGCTTCGCCACCACTGCGCGCCGCGCCGAGCAGGCCGGATTCGACGGTGTCGAGGTGCACGCCGCGCACGGATACCTGTTGTCGCAGTTCCTTTCTCCGCTCGTCAACACCCGTACCGACGAGTGGGGCGGCTCGCTGGAGAATCGTGCCCGGCTGCTCTTGGAGATCGTCCGAGCGATCCGCGCCGAGGTGTCACCGGGCTTTTCCGTTGCGGTGAAACTGAATTCGGCGGACTTCCAGCGCGGTGGGTTCGACGCCGATGACGCCCGCAAGGTGATCGACATGGTCGCCCCGCTCGGCGTCGACCTGGTCGAGCTCTCCGGCGGCAGCTACGAGAGCCCGGCCATGACCGGCCGTCCGGCCGACGAGCGCACTGCGGCCCGCGAGGCGTACTTCCTGGACTTGGCGGCCGAGCTTGCGGTGAGCAGCCCGATCCCGCTCATGCTGACCGGCGGCATCACCCGGCGTCAGACCGCCGAGCGGGTGTTGGAGAGCGGCGTCGCGGTGGTCGGCATGGCTACCGCGCTGGCCGAAACCCCTGACCTGCCGGCGCGCTGGCGCCACGGCGCGGAGGCGACCGGACGGCTGAAGCCCGTGACCTGGTCGGACAAGCCGCTGGCCTCCATCGCCAGCATGGCGATGGTGCGCTACCAGATGCGCCGGCTCGGCGCGGGGAAGAAGTCTGCGCTGGGAGTCGGACCGGCGTTCGCGTTGGTCGCCGATCAACTCGTGGCACGGCGAGCCATGCGTCGGTACTCGCGATGGCTGGCGTCGCGGCCGCGGGTGGGTACTCGTACGTCGGTTTAACGGATCGGGACAGGAGACGATCATGACGAAAGTGCTGATGGTGATCTCGGCGGCCGACCGCTGGACACTCAACGACGGGACGGTACATCCGTCGGGGTACTGGGCCGAGGAGGTGGCGCGGCCGCACCAGATCTTCACCGAGGCGGGGTGGCAGATCACGGTCGCGACACCGGGTGGCAAGGCGCCGACGCTCGACAAGCTGAGCCTCGGGATCTCCGGTGGTATGCCGTGGAAGCGCCGGGAGGTCAAGCGCTACCTCGACAGCATCGCGAACGTGCTGGCGCACCCGGTGGCACTCGACACCGTGAACGCCGACGATTACGACGTCGTGTTCTACCCCGGCGGGCACGGCCCGATGGAGGATCTCGCCTACGACCCGGTCTCCGGTGCGCTGTTGGCCCGCCGGTTGGAGTCCGACAAGCCGCTCGCGCTGCTGTGCCACGCGCCGGCGGCGATCCTGGCCGCTGCTGGGCCGGACGGCGCGTCGCCGTTCGCCGGTCGGCGCATGACCGGTTTGTCGAACCGCGAGGAGTTGTTGAACAGCTTCGGGCGGAAGGCACCGTGGCTGTTGGAGGACAAGTTGAAAGAGGCCGGAGTCGACTACTCCAAGGCACTGCTGCCGCTGCGTCCGCATGTCGTGGTCGATGGCAATCTCTACACCGGGCAGAACCCGCAGTCCTCGGAGAAGTTGGCGGAGCGGCTGGTGGCCGACGTGGGGAGGGTCTGATGGTTGCTTCGAATGTGGTCGAGGTCGACCTCGGCGGTCATTTGGTTGCGGTGCCGAAAGGTGGTCTGTATGACCGGTTTCGGATGCGCACCGATCTTGACGAGGTCGCACGTGATCCGCGCGTTTCCAGTGTCGACTTCTTCCGGAAGCTGCCCAAGACCGAGGTCAACTCGGCGATCGGCCCGACGCTGACCCCGAACTTCTACTACCGCATCTCGACCGCGCGGCTCGTCATGCTGGCCCGATCCCGGAACATCCGCACTCGGTTACCGAAAGAACTTGCACCGCTGGAGGTTGCGCCTGGCCTGGGGATCGTCTCGGTGATGTTCTTCCGCTACGACGTGTGTGACATCGACTTCTACACGGAGGCCGCGGTCGGGGTGGCGGTGCGGCCGGCGCGACACGGCAAGCTGGGGTTCGCCGACTTGGCGAGCAGCCTGGCCAACGATCACCTGCACTCGTACGTGTTGTCGCTGCCAGTGAGCACACAGATCGCCCAGGTGCGCGGGCATGACGGGTACGGGTTCCCGAAGTGGGTGACGGGGCTTGATGTCTCCATCGACCCGGGCCGGACTGTGGCGCGCGTCGGCAACGACGACGGTGGGGTCGACCTAGCGCTCTCCGCTGTCACCCCGCGTCAGGCGAAGTATGAGACGGGGGAGCGGGTTTCGACGCTAACGTCGTACACGTCATTGGGTGGCGCTTGGCATTCCACGCTGAGTCAGACCAATGTGTTGTCGGCCGGGACGGCACGCTTTCCTCGGGGTGTGGATCTGCAGGTCGGTCAGGGGAGGATGGCTGATGACCTGCGGGCGCTCAAACCCATCAGGACCATTCAGTTTGATGTCGTCACGGAAGGTCAACTCGCGCTGCACATGCCGGTGCCGGTGTCGGTGCGGGACTGATCTGCTGGTCAGTTGAACGCCGCGCTGCCGGCCACGGGATGCGTCGTGCTGATGAGCTTGGCCCCACTGGCACCGATCACCACACACCCCACTTGTCGGCAGTCAGCCGTAGCGTCGCGTCAAATCTCTTGGGGGGAATCCAATCGTGAAAAGAGCCCAGAAGCGCAAGCGGATGTACTACCACGGCGGCGTGCCCGGGGGACGCCCCGGGGATCTGATCTTTCCGGCCGCCGAACTCGGATTGGACTACACCGCCGCGTATTTGTTGACTCCCGGTATGCCATTGCAGATGCCGAAGTACGACCCCGAACGGGTGCACTTCACCACTCATCCCGGGGTGGCGCGGGGTTATGCTGCGCTCTACGTCGAGCCGAGGATCGGAGAGGTACCAGGAGACGTCTATCGCGTCGTGGTCGACGGCCCGATCGAGGCCGATCCCGACTACAGCGATCCGAAACTCGCCGGCATCTACGGCACCAGCCGCAAACCGCTCACGATCGGTGCGGTCGTGGAACGAAACGTCGTGCTCGATCGGCGCCAAATCAACGAAGCCGGATGGCCATACCGCTGTTTCTACGGCGAATGGGAACCCGTTCACGCCCAGGACGGCACCGTTTTGGCCTCGCATGAGATGCGCGACCTCGGTGCCACCGACGACTATCTCCAATTGCTGCCACGGTGGATGGACGCGCGTGAATTCGCCGACGGCGGCCGCTTGTGGAAGCCAGGAATGGAAGGATCTCGGTGGGCAAGTCCTGACGAGGTGCTGGAGATTCTTGTCCACCTGGGCTTGGACACCGGCCCGCACATCATTACGACCGACAACATCCACGCACGCTATGAAAATGGGTCCAGCCGCCCGATCCTGTTCGGCTACTTCCAATGCCAGGAATGCGGAGCCACATTCGGCGATCCCACGATCAGGCTCGACTGGCAGAAATCAGCGACTCATACGGCCGCCGTGCACCAAGCCGGCGACGACCTTGTCACCATCGCACAGTTCAACGGAGGCGACTTGGACGGCTACCTGCACGCCATGGCGCGACGATCACCGCAGCGCTGGGCTTCGTGGAGCAGCCCGATCCAGCACTGACAACGAGTGCGTGGGGCTTGCTAGCTCGCTGTGGTGGTCAGTGATGATGAGTGCGGAGGTGGTCCGGACATGGACATGACCATGCGGGTTATTTTGCCGCTAGCTGCGCTGGCAGCCTTGACGATGGTGATCGCGGTCCAGTTGTTCCGACTGCGCGGCGGAGGTGCGAGCCGTCAGCGCCACGCCGGTGCGGTGATCTCCGGGAACCTCCAGCTGGTTTGCGCGGTGCTTCTCGCCACCTCGGCGGTGAAGCACACTGAAACCTGGCGCCTGTTCAACGTGGCGGCGGCCGTGCTGTGCCTTTGTGCAGGGTTCATCGCGCTGCGGCGCGGACTCAAGACAGAGCCTAGATGTGTGAGCCGGTTTCGCTCTGCTCACCCAGGCGGGTCAGCTGCTAGCTCCGACGTCGGATCTGTCCACCATTAAGCAGGCCAGTCCTGTCACGTCCACGTGCTTTAATCGCGCCATGCAGGATGAGCCTTCTGTAGGCCGCGGTGGTGCTGACCAGTGGCTGGCGACGATCGGCGATATTTCTGTCTCGGAGTATTGGATCTCGACACCAGCTGGGCAATTTCCGATACGTGGCTCCGCGTGGACGGTCACGGACATGTCCACCACCGAAGAGCACTTCCCAACCGCCGCGATAGTTCTCGCGATCTTGTTTACCTTGGTCTGCCTGCTCGGCCTACTTTTCTTGTTCCTGATGAAGGAGGTGCGCCAGGTTGGGTTTGTTCAGGTCGTGGTCCAGGGCGACGCGTTCTGCTACTCGACGATGATTCCGGTGACACACCCTCAAGACGTCCTCGCCATCTACGACGAAGTCGAATACGCCCGCGAGTTAGCCGGTCAGCCGGCCTAGTTTCAAATCCAGTTGTAGTTCGCACGCGCTGTATCCGAATCAAATCTGGATGTCATCGACTCCCACTCGGCACAGACAAAATCCTGCGCATCAAGCAGTTTCGTTGGCGCGTTCGGGTCCACCGCCGCGACGGAGCGGACCATGCGGGCACTAGAAGCGAGGATAGCTTGCGCGACAAGGTAAGTGTTGGCAGCGCAAATGTAGGCCCGGGCCGTCGCCAGCGCCGTTCAGCGCAGAGACGAGCCGGTCGCCACCGTTCGCCGTGGTATGACGGGACGCGATCGACAAATGCTCGCGAGTATGCGATGTACTGCTGATACCAGCGAGGATGCGGCGCACTGTGCTGGGTTCATCTCGGTCTGACGGGCGAGCCTGCTCAACCACTGTTGTGCCGGCCTACGCGGACGATCTGGCAGCTGGGGTGTGCAGTGGTGCCGATCAGCACGGTTGCTGCGGTGTCGTGTGCGGCGGCGAGCTGGTGCAACCCAGCGTCGTCAACGTTGATGGCTTCCCCGCGAAGGACACTCTAAGACAGGCGGTGGTTAGGACTGTCTGCTGTGCCGATGTTGTGGCGGTATCGACGAAATTATTCGTCCTCGCCAGTGTGCTTGGCTGTTTGAATAGCAATGTGGCGTAACCGCTTTGCGACACGCCAGCAGCGTACGCGTGGTATGGCCTGGTTGGGCCAACCGATGAGCGCATTCGAACGGTACCCGTGGGGGCTCACTTCACAGGCTCTGGCAACGCAAGGTCAAGAGTAGATCGCTTGGGCATCGATGGCGGAGTCCAAGGTCGACCGTGGTCTTTGCGGCCAGGCTCTACTGCTTGCTTGCAGATGTCTCCGATCCTGCCAGCCTGTGGCTCAAGAACTCCGCTGCTGCGGGGTGATCAATGGTCTGACCGGTCTTCTCGGACACCTGGCGCGTCCATTGATCCTTTACGAGCTCGAACACCACCGTGTGCTGCTGGTCGGTACCGATCAGCATCCGCCGGGTCATGAAGAGGCGGCCGTGTTCGCGCGCTTCCTTGCGGGTCGGTGGACGTGTCGCGAGACATGCAGGGCACAGCAAAAGGTCGTCGGCGGTTCGGTCAGCGCAGCGCCGGCAGATCTGCGTTGTGCAGCACGCACACAACATCAGCCGGTCCATACAAACGGAGCATGTCAGTCCCCCGCAATAGTCGCATGGCGGGCTGTTGACCCCGAAATGGCCTTCGCGATCGATCATTCCGACGTCCATTGCCTGACCGGTGGCGTTGCTGATCCGCCGGGCATCTGTCTGCCCGGCCGCGAGCACACGGTCGTACTGCCACTCATTGCCCCCGTGGACTGTTACGTGCTGGTTGACGTGACTGCCGATTGTGAGCGTGGTTTGACGACCAGTGGGGCCGGCTGCTCGCTCGAGCGCGGCCGCAAGCTGGGCCGAGAGCGGATGGGTTTCAGGCGCCACTATGCGTGCCGTCGGCGCCCATGCCGCCAATGCTGCCGATGTGGTGTCCGCCCCGACACGGGGCCCCGTTGTGAGCGCTCCTACGGGATCCACCTTGAGCGAAGGCGACACTGCGGCATTCGTGACCGTGGAGAGTCGGAGCTTTGCCGGATCGGTGAAAGCCGAGACGCAGTCTGCGTCACCAAGTCCCATCAAACGCGACAGTGCTGTGGCAGCGCATGCATTCTCGGACGCCCGGATCACGTACCAATCGGTTTGTTCTGTACGACGCACGCCGAGGACACGCAGTGATGCCACCTCGACAATCGCAGCATGGGCACGCCGGCCAGAAGCGTAGGAGAGCAAGCGTGGCTGAGGCTGCCAGGCTTGGGAGACCCAGGCCGGAAATCCTGTGTCATCTTGTTCCCAGTTCGCCAGCTCGCGATGAGTAGTGGTCCTGTCCTGAGTCACCTCCAAGATCCCGACCGGCGTGATTGCCACATCGTGGCCTAGCCGTTCCCATCGGAGAACCATTTTGGTGGTGGAGGGGTCCGCCAGAGTTTTCAGAACCCGGGCAAGGGCATGTGGTGTGTTGTGGGCAGGTTGGGGAAGTAGCACTGTGGGAGGAAACTCGCCGGTCACCAGCGAGGCCAGCTTTTCTTCGGGGCGGGCGAACAGCGCCGCAGAGCGTTCGGCGACGCCAAGCTGGGGGATAGACCACGTGGCGCAGTAAGTGCGTTCGGTTTCCACCACGATGTGTGGGTCTGGAAGTGCGGCTTCGGGCTGGAGCAGCTCGACGATCGGCACTACTTGGGTCTTGTAGCTGTTGCTTGAGGCCAGGCGCAGCCGGTAGTCGTCATCAATCATGCTTCTGCCGAAGGCAATCCATTGTGCGACCAATCCGCTTCGGATGATCGCCTGCTCGTTTGCCTTACCTCGATTCAGTATCACCACAGTCGCATTTGCGTCTGATCCGATGAGTGCAGAAGTGCCAACGGCGGCCAGCTCCGGTGGCAAGGTTGTCAACTCTTGTTCCGTTGCCAGATGGAGATTCGAGCAAGCGGGACACACTTCGCCGATACGGCACACACCACAGACGGTGCGATCGCAGAGCGGGCAGTGGGCGACTTGGGGCTCGCGCCCGCAATCGGAGCACGCATGGTCATCGCACAGCAGGCAGCGGTCCTGCGGGACCGTGTGGACTGACGTTGAGCAACGACGGCAGACTGATGTCGAACAGCCAGTGCAGGCGATGGTGGCGCGTCCTTCGACCGGATCGCAGGCTCGACATGCCCAGGAGTGGCACGCGCCGCATTGCTCTGAGGTGCCGGCTGCGTAGAAGTGGCCGTCACGGCACACACCGAAATCAGTTTCTCGGAAGCCACTGTCATCCAGCTTCGGAAAGACTACTTCGCCGTCGAAACTGCGGTAGGTGTGAGTGGCTCGGCTATGGCCTTGCCAGGTTTCGGTCACTTCGAATCCGTTGTACAGCAGGTCTGTGAACGGCCGCTGGGCCTGGTGAAGGAAGGCTTTTTTCAGCTCGTCCGGCAATGGCGGTAAGCGTTTCACTGCAGCGTGATCGGGGTGAATGCCCACCGACTGCAACGTCGCGGTGTCGGCGGGTATGGCGTCTGAATCGAACTCGATCGCAACGCGTTCGACGACCGGTTTGATGTCGCGGTTGACGAGGCTGCATTCGGAAGGTGTAGGGAACGGCCCTGCGATAGACAGCGGTTCCTCGGCGCGCTTGCCGAGCCGTCCTCCCGGTGTTCCCAACGAATTCAGATAACGGAGGCTGCCGAGCTGGTACGGAAGGGAAAGTTCGTCGGGCCCAGCGATCCACTGTGTCATGTCCGCCGGCGACCCGGATTCGCCAACATTGACGAGAAGAGCCTCGTTCCTTGCCTGGACAGTTACGTGCACTCCGTCAAGGTCAGCCGTAGCTAGGGTCCCGTCACCGGCAGATGGGGTGATCCACTGAAGTTGTGCTGCTTCGGTGGCTTTGGTTTTCAGTGTTCCGTCATCGCCGACGATCGTGATCTCTTTCACCAGGCGGTCGGCTTCCAGATAGAAATCGGTGAATGTGGAACGGCGGGTCAAAAGAACAGCTGGGGGAGCGGGCGGAGGTACATCGCGTCGAAGTGTTTGAAGCAGAGACTCTAGGCGGAACTCCTGCTCGGATCTGACACGCACGTCCGGCTGAATCGGCAAGTCGGATACCACCTCACGGTCGATCGCCGAGCCGGTGGTTCCGGTGAGTGAAAGTTCAATGGCGACCGCAGCGAATGCGTTTACCTTGACCCGGGTTTCGTCCTGGAGCATGGGCCTCTTCGTGAGATCGCGAAACGTCAGGCCGCAGTCGGCCGGAAGGCTGTTACTCGCAGCGTAGGAACGGAGTCGAGCCCGTTCTCGATCTGCGATGTCTCCGCTGGGGACCAGAGTTTCGGTCCATCCTCCAGGACGGATCAGCTGAGCCATGCGCTCACCGACGAGCAATGTCGTTCCACCGTTCAAAAACCAGGCGACCGCGTTCTCCTCGTCGAGTTCGGGTGCCCGGACGGGGGTTACGCACTTGCCACACAGCCCGTTCGTCTTGGTGCGGCATCCTCCGCAGGTCGCAGCGCCACAGACGGGGCAATCGGCAAAGACGGCTGCTGTGCCGCACTCCTTGCACAGGTACTCGTCGCATGATTCGCAATGGGTCGACTCGGATTCATCGATCCAGTGTGCGTTCGAGCACAGTGCCAGGACATTGATCGCTTCCCCGGATACGTCACTCTCGACCATCAGAGCCTCATCCAGGCCCCATTCGTAGGTCAGGCCTCGTTCGGCTCCACTTGGGCCCGACCAGATCTCCTCGACGATCCAGTCGTCCTCGTTCAGTGTCACGGCAAGCACTTTCGCCCGGGCGCGGATATCGGGCTGTCGGCTCAGGCGTTTCTCCTCGGAACGCAGCGCTTTGCTGAGCCGCAATTTGTCCTCGTAGGCGGCTTCATGGATCTGTGCGCTGTAGCCCTTGGCAATTCGTTTCAGCTCCTGGGCTTGGTCTTTCGTGACCTGGTGTTCGCGATCGCGACGAAGCGATTCGAGTTGCCCGGCAGCCGACTTCTCGAATTGGGCAACCACCTTCGACGGGGTGTCAAACACTGCGGGCAGTGTTTCCCCGTCCTGTAGCGGGCGACGCGGCAGCCGTTGTTGATTGTGTCCGTTGATGTCAGCGGTGATCAGATGCTCGGTG
>NZ_LZSY01000201.1 GCF_001665625.1 Mycolicibacterium peregrinum
CATCTGCCAGCCCGGCGGTGAGTTGTACGGCCTGGAGCAGACCGCCGGCGGGCTGGTCGTGTTCGGCGGCGGGGTTCTGCTGGAAGCCGGCGGAGTGGTGATCGGCGCGGTCGGGGTCAGTGCGGGCAGTGTCGAGCAGGATGTCGCAGTGGCGACCGCTGCGGCAGCGGCAATGTAGCCACCGCTGCGGCAGCGGCAATGTCGCCGGAGCAGGGGCGGCGCCCTCTAGGGATCTAGCCCGGCCCGCTGGTCAGAACACAGTCACCGCAGTAGCCGCCCCCGGGCACCTGGTAGAACAGGCAGCAGTTGCGCCGCCGGAACTGTTCTCCCACAACGTCTGCGGCACCGCGCAGCGGTTCGATCGCGATCAGTTCGGCCACCAGCTCACGGCCGCGGCGCTGCGCGTCGGGGCGGGACATGGCCAGTACGGTGACCGCGCCGTTGGCCGCCGATGCGATGTTGCCCCACATCACCTGTGGCGAAAGGGATTCCGCCGGCCCCATGGTGCCGTTCAGCAGGAGCAACACGGTTTCGATCAGCGATTCGGCGATGGTGACGGCGACCCGCCGCAGGTCGGTTTCGGTCACCCATTCGACACCGGCTTTTCCGAGGGCTGGTCGGTGGGATGAATCCTGTTGCCAGAACAGCGAATCCATCGTGAGTAGTGGGACGCTGCCAAAGCACACCGCGGCGCCGAGTGCGGGGGACAACAGGCGTGCGGCGATCGACAGGTGCACCGAGGAGGCCGCGGCCTTCACCGGCACGTCGGCTTCGTCGATCCCGAAGCCGGCGGCCGTCGCCGCCCGGGTGCGCATCGTGTACTCGTGCAGGACGGCCGGATCGCCACACAGGGACGCGATCGGCCTCCAGTCGGCGGGATCGGCCGCCGGGAGGGCAAAGAACTCGCCCAGCGCGGCGATCGGGTCAGATTTTCCGGCGTCCATCGTCGGGTCAGGTTAGCCGCACTGACCTGCGGCGCAACCCTGATGCAACGTGATGCAGCGCACAATTGGCTCGCGTTGTGTCGCACGTCGGTGGGAGATCCGCCCCGAGTCAGTTGGAGTAGTGAATGACGGAACCGATTCTCGACCCTTCGGCCGATTACCCGCTGAGCATCCATCGCGAGGATCTGCTGTTCACCCCCAACGGCACGCCGATCGGCGGTATCACCATGGACGCGGTGATGTCAGGTGAGATCGCCGCCTCCGATCTGCGCATCACCCCGCAGACCCTGCGACTGCAGGCCCAGATCGCGGAAAAGGTGGGACGCCGCCAGCTCGGCTCGAACCTGCGCCGCGCCGCGGAGATGACCGCGATCAGCGACGAGCGGGTGTTGCAGATCTACAACGCGCTGCGGCCCAACGCCTCCACCAAGGCCGAACTCGACGCCATCGCCGACGAGCTGGACACCAAATACGGGGCGGCGTTGCTGGCGGGGCTCGTCCGTGAGGCCGCCGACGTGTACGAGCGCCGCGACATCCTGGCCACCAGCGAATAGGAGAACACCGGTGACGGCAGTATCGCCACAACATTCCACGGCCGGCCGGCGCAGGCAGTCCGAGCGCACCAAGGTCCTTGAGGACCGGCCGGTCAACCTCGACGGCTTCGTCGAGGAATGGCCCGAGGTGGGCATGGTCGCGCTGGACAGCGCATTCGATCCTGCGCCGAGCGTGCGCGTCGTCGACGGGGTGATCGTCGAGATGGACGGCCGGGACCGCGCCGATTTCGATTTCATCGACCAGTTCATCGCCGATCACGCCATCGACACCGCGACCACCGAGCAGGCGATGGCGATCCCGGCGGCCGACATCGCTCGGATGCTTGTCGACCCACATGTGTCCCGCGACGAGGTGATCGCGGTGACCACGGCACTGACCCCGGCCAAGCTGCTCGAAGTGGCAAAGACGCTGAACATCGTCGAGATCATGATGGGGATGCAGAAGATGCGGGCCCGTCGCACCCCGGCGAACCAGGCGCACTGCACCAGCGCTCGGGACAACCCGCTCCAGGTCGCGTGTGAAGCCGCCGAGGCTTCGCTGCGCGGATTCTCGGAAGTGGAAACCACTTTGGGTGTGGTGCGCTACGCGCCGCTGGTGGCGATGGCGCAGCAGATCGGCAGCCAGGTCGGCTGTGGTGGACGCCTGACCCAGTGCGCCCTCGAGGAGGCCACCGAGCTCGAACTCGGCATGCGCGGCATCACTGCCTATGCCGAGACCATCTCGGTCTACGGCACCGAGTCGGTGTTCGTCGACGGCGATGACACCCCGTGGTCGAAGGCCTTCCTGGCCGCGGCTTATGCCTCGCGTGGCATCAAGATGCGGTTCACCTCGGGCACCGGTTCCGAGGTGCAGATGGGCAACGCCGAGGGCCGCTCCATGCTGTACCTCGAGATCCGGTGCATCTTGGTCGCGAAAGGCGCAGGCGTGCAGGGCTTGCAGAACGGTTCGATTTCCTGCATCGGCGTGCCGGGTGCGGTACCGGCGGGGATCCGGGCGGTGGCGGCGGAGAATCTGATTGCCTCGGCGGTGGACCTCGAATGCGCTTCGGGCAACGACCAGTCGTTCTCCCACTCGCCGATGCGCCGGGTGGCGCGGTTGTTGCCGCAGCTGATGCCGGGCACCGATTTCATCTGCTCGGGCTACTCGGCGCCACCCAACTACGACGACATGTTCGCCGGATCCAACCTTGACGCCGAGGATTACGACGACTTCAACACCATCCAGCGGGACCTGCAGATCGACGGCGGGTTGCGCCACGTCAACGAGGCCGAGATTCTCGCTGTCCGGCATCGTGCGGCCAAGGCTCTGCAGGCAGTGTTCGCATACCTGGACCTGCCCGCCATCTCTGACGCCGAGATCGAGACGGCCGTGTATGCGCACGGCAGCCGCGAGCTGATCCCGCGGGACGTCCTGGAAGACCTCAAGGGTGCTCAGCAGGTGATGGACCGCAACATCACGGGACTGGACCTGGTGAAGGCGCTGGAATCGACCGGTTTCTCCGATGTCGCCGAGAACCTGTTGGCCGTTCTGCGGCAACGGGTCTCGGGTGACCTGCTGCAGACGTCGGCGATCATGACGCGCGAGCTCCAGCCGTTGTCTGCGGTCAACGACCGCAACGACTATGCGGGCCCGGGCACCGGCTACCGCCCCACGGGCGCACGCTGGGAAGAGATGAAGCGGCTACGTCACGTGACCAGCGCCGAGAATCCTGAACTGGAGGTCGAGTGACATGTCGGCAGTGACCGGGCAGCGGACACTGAGCTTCACCGGCGAGCGGCCGGCAGAACCCGGCAAGCGCTCTGATGAAGTGGTGCTGGCGATTTCGCCTGCGTTCGCCGACTTCTTCAGCCAGACCATCGTCGGCCTGTCTCATGCCGACGTGATCCGTCAGATCCTGGCCGGTATCGAGGAACAGGAGGTGACCGCCCGGTGTATCCGGATCCGGCACAGCAGTGACCTCGCCGTGGTCGCACACGCGGCGGCCAGGCTCAGCGGGTCGGGCATCGGTATCGGCATCCTGTCTCGCGGCACATCGATGATCCATCAGCGTGACCTGCCCAGGTTGTCCAGCCTCGAACTGTTCCCCCAGAGTCCGCTGATGACGTTGGAGACCTACCGCCGCATCGGGTCGAACGCCGCCCAGTACGCCAAAGGTGAGTCACCCGAACCGGTTCCGACGCTCAATGATCAGATGGCGCGGCCGCGTTGGCAGGCGAAGGCGGCGCTGCTGCACCTGAAGGAGACCGAGCAGATCCGCAAGCAGGATCGCCCGGTAGAGGTGACGCCGGAGTTCGGCGAGCTGACCCCCGAGGCACTGGGTACCTGATGGCGTTGACTGTTGTCGGTGTCGACATCGGCAACTCGACGACCGAGGCCAGTGCCGCGGTCGTCGCGACTGACGGCTCGACCAGGTTCCGTGGCGCGGCACTGACCGCGACGACGGGCGTCAAGGGCACGCCTCGAAACGTGGACGGCGTGGCCCAGGCGGTGGTTCGAGCGCTGGAGGCGAGCGCGGTGCGACTGGCCGACCTGGACCTCGTCCTGCTGAACGAGGCCACGCCGGTGATCAGTGGCATGGCGATGGAAACCATCACCGAAACCATCATCACCGAGTCGACGATGATCGGTCATGACCCGCGCACCCCTGGCGGCCGCGGTCTCGGTGTGGGCGTCACCGTGGCGTTCGACGACCTCGCCCAAACGCCATCCGGCACCGAAGTGATCGTGGTGGTGCCCAGGGACGTGGACTTCGAGGACGCGGCACGTGGGATCAATGCGGCAGCGGCACAAGGGCTGACGGTGCGCGGGGTGATCCTGGGCAACGACGATGCGGTGCTGGTGGCCAACCGGCTCGACTCCGTGGTCCCGGTGATCGACGAGGTATCGCGCATCGATGCGGTGCCGCTGGGCATGCTGGCCGCAGTCGAGGTGGCCGCACCCGGTAACTCGATCCGTACCCTGTCCAACGCCTACGGGCTGGCGACGATCTTCGACCTGGACGCGGCTGCCACCAAGGTGATCTCGCCGGTGGCCCGGGCGTTGACCGGCAACCGCTCGGCGGTGGTGGTGCGCACTCCCGCAGGCGATGTCGCCGATCGCAGTATCCCGGCTGGATCGCTGGAGCTGTCCGGTGTACACAAGCGGGTCACCGTCGATGTGTCCCGCGGTGCACCGGAGATCATGAGCGCGGTCGAGCGGGTCGCTCCGCTGGCGGATGTGGCGGGGGAGGCAGGCACCAACACCGGCGGCATGATCGCCAATGTGCGGCACAGCATGGCCGAGCTGTCCGGACATGTGCTGGCCGACGTATGCATCCAGGATCTGCTCGCAGTGGATACCTTTGTGCCGCAGGAGGTTCGTGGCGGGGTGGCCGGTGAGGTCGCCCTGGAGAACGCGGTTGCGCTGGCGGCCATGGTCCGGACGCGTGAAAGCGGAATGCGAGCGGTCGCCGACGAGGTTCGGGCCCGGTTGCGGGCCGCCGGGGCTGACCGTGTCGAGGTGATGGTCGGTGGTGTCGAGGCCGAGATGGCGGCGCTGGGTGCGCTGACCACGCCGGGCACCGACAAGCCGCTCGTGGTGCTCGATCTGGGTGGCGGCTCGACCGATGCCGCATCGCTGGCGGTGGACGGCGGGATCGGTACCGTGCACCTGGCCGGTGCAGGCGATCTGGTCACCAAGCTGATCGACGCCGAGCTCGGTCTCGACAACCTGGAACTGGCCGAGGACATCAAACGATCACCGTTGGGCAAGGCGGAGAGCTTCTTTCATGTCCGGCTGGAGAACGGCACCGTGATGTTCTTCGAGAAGCCGCTGCCCGCTGCATCGTTCGCGCGAGTGGTCACGCTGGCTGAATACGGCATGAATGCGATCCCCACCCGGCATTCCATGGACCGGGTCAGGCTGGTGCGCCGCGCGGCCAAGGAACGGGTCTTCGTGGTGAATGCGTTGCGCGCACTGCGGGCCATCGCGCCCGGTGGTGACCTGCGACAGATCGGGTTCGTGGTGCTGCTCGGTGGATGCGCGCTGGACTTCGAGATCCCCGAACTCATCGCGGATGCCCTGGCTCCGTTCGGAATCGTCTGCGGCACAGGAAATGTACGCGGGTCGGAGGGGCCACGGAACGCCGTGGCCACCGGTCTGGTGGCGTCGCACGCTCGGCTGGTCGGAGCGGGCCTCAGTGCATAGCGGTGGTCAACCTGATCGTCCGGTGATCGTGGTGTTGAGTTCGGGTAGCCGGGATGTCGAACGCGACGTGCTCGCGGGCATCGAGGAAGAAGGCGTTCCGTACCTGTTGGTTCCGGGCGACGCCGGGGTGCCTGCGACGGAACTTGCGCGCCGCGCGGCGCTCAGATCGCCGCTGCATGTCGGGGTGGGTGTCGGCCCCGGAGGTGAAGTGTGCGTGCAACATGCCAAGCTGTCAGATCCGTTGCCCGAGTTGATGTCTGGTGCAGTTACGCGCCCTTCGGTTGTCCGGGTACTAGGGCACAATGCGGCCAGGATCGTGGTAGGTGTTCCGCTCAAACCCGACGATTGACAACGAAACTGACCGTTGGGGTAGACACCGTCGCAGAGTGGGGTAATAATCTTCCATTAAAGGTTGATTTTCATACCTTTGGAAGGTGAACTCGCCGGAGCTCCGGCGTCGGACCGGCGGTGTTGCCGGGGTAAAGGTGGGCCGCCGCCTGCGAAGACCGTCATCAGCTGACGGCATCACATACGAGACATTCGAAAACGTTGTAAATGAAGGAGTTTGACATGGCGGGTGTGGAAGAACACCTGGAGAGCGCTGACTATCTACAGAAACGTCAGCTCAAATCCGGAAGCGCGGGATGGCTGCTGTTGGCCGGCCTGGGCGTCAGTTATGTGGTGTCCGGTGACTTCTCGGGCTGGAACTTCGGCCTCGAGCAGGGTGGCTTCGGTGGTCTGCTGATCGCCGTGGTGGTCATCGCCGCGATGTACTTCTGCATGGTCCTGGGCCTGGCCGAGCTGTCCTCGGCGCTGCCCGCGGCCGGCGGCGGCTACACGTTCGCCCGCCGCGCGCTGGGCCCGTGGGGTGGCTTCGCCACCGGCACCGCGATCCTGATCGAATACTCGATCGCGCCGGCAGCGATCGCCACCTTCATCGGCGGCTACGTCGAATCGCTCGGTCTGTTCGGTATACACAAGGGCTGGTGGGTGTACCTGGCGGCCTTCGTCATCTTCATCGGCATCCACCTCGCGGGTGTCGGTGAGGCGCTGCGGTTGATGTTCGTCATCACCGCGATCGCGCTGCTGGGTCTGGTCATCTTCGCCGTGAGCGCCATCGGCCACTTCGACGTCGCCAACCTGACCGACATCGCCCCCGACGCCGCGGCGGCAGGTGCGTCGAGCTTCCTGCCGCACGGTTACCTCGGCATCTGGGCGGCCATCCCGTTCGCCATCTGGTTCTTCCTCGCCGTCGAGGGCGTCCCGCTGGCCGCCGAGGAGACCGCCAACCCCGAGCGCAACGTGCCGCGCGGCATCATCGCCGCGATGACGGTGCTCATCATCACCTGCGTCACCGTGCTGTTCCTGACGGCCGGCGCCGGCGGTGCCGACGCGATGTCGACGGTGGACGATCCGCTGGTGCAGGCCCTCGGTGGCACCGGGTTCGCCGCCAAGGCGGTCAACTACATCGGCCTGTTCGGACTGATCGCGAGCTTCTTCTCGATCATCTACGCCTACTCGCGGCAGACCTTCGCGCTGTCGCGGGCCGGCTACCTCCCCACGAGGCTGTCGGTGACCAACAAGCGCAAGGCCCCGACCCTCGCGCTGATCGTCCCCGGCATCGTCGGCTTCCTGTTGTCGCTGACCGGTCACGGTGATCTGATCCTGAACATGGCGGTGTTCGGCGCGGCGCTGAGCTACGTGCTGATGATGATCAGCCACATCGTGCTGCGGGTGCGTGAGCCGGAGATGAAGCGGCCGTACCGCACCCCGGGCGGCATCGTCACCACGGGCTTCGCCCTGGTCATCGCGGTCGTGGCGCTCATCGCGACCTTCGTGGTCAGCCCCGTGGCCGCGGGTCTGTGCCTGGCTGTGTTCTGCGCGTTCATGCTCTACTTCGCGCTCTACAGCCGCCACCGTCTGGTCGCCAACTCGCCTGACGAGGAGTTCGCGATGCTCGCGGAAGCGGAGAGTGCCCTGAAATGAAGTACCACCAGCAGGTTTCGGGGGTGACCTACAGCTTCGACGGTCTGGTCGAGGTGATGGCCAAGGCCACCCCGCTGCGCTCCGGCGATCAACTCGCCGGTTGCGCGGCCGAGCACGACGGTGAACGCGCCGCGGCCGCCTGGGTGCTCGCGGACCTGCCGCTGGACATCTTCCTCAACGAGGAGCTGGTGCCGTACGACACCGACGAGGTGACCCGGCTGATCATGGACAGCCATGACCGCCAGGCCTTTTCGGAGATCTCACACCTGACCGTGGGCGGGCTGCGGGACTGGCTGATGGACGTCACGGCCCATGACCACAGCGCCGAGCGGCTGGCTGCCGTCGCCGCGGGGCTCACCCCGGAGATGGTGGCCGCGGTCAGCAAGATCATGCGCAACCAGGATCTGATCGCGGTGTCGGCCGCCGCCGAGGTGACCGCCGCGTTCCGCACCACCGTCGGCGGCCGCGGCACCCTGGCCACCCGGCTGCAGCCCAACCATCCGACCGACGACCCCCGCGGCATCGCCGCGGCGGTGCTCGACGGGCTGCTGCTGGGCTGCGGCGACGCGGTGATCGGGATCAACCCGGCGACCGACTCGCCACAGGCCACCGCCGATCTGCTGTATCTGCTCGACTCGATCCGCACCCGCTACGACATTCCGGCCCAGTCCTGTGTGCTCTCGCATGTCACCACCACGATCGGCCTGATCGAGGCCGGTGCGCCGGTCGACCTGATGTTCCAGTCGATCGCCGGCACCGAGGGCGCCAACTCCGCGTTCGGGGTGAACCTGCAGCTGTTGCGGGAAGGCAACGAAGCGGCGCGCAGCCTGCACCGGGGCACCGTCGGCGACAACGTCATGTACCTGGAGACCGGGCAGGGCTCGGTACTGAGCTCGGGCACGCACCTGGGCGTCGGCGGCAAGCCCGTCGACCAGCAGACCCTGGAGGCCCGCGCCTACGCGGTGGCCCGCGACCTGCAGCCGCTGCTGGTCAACACGGTCGTCGGCTTCATCGGGCCGGAGTACCTGTACGACGGCAAGCAGATCATCCGGGCCGGCCTGGAAGACCACTTCTGCGGCAAGCTGCTCGGCCTGCCGATGGGGGTGGACGTCTGCTACACCAACCACGCCGAGGCCGACCAGAACGACATGGACACCCTGCTGACGTTGCTGGCTGCCGCGGGAGTGGCGTTCGTCATCACCGTGCCCGGCGCCGACGACGTCATGCTGGGGTATCAGAGCTTGTCGTTCCACGATGTGCTGACCACTCGGCGCACCCTGGGACTGAGACCGGCTCCGGAGTTCGAGGCGTGGCTGCGCAGCGTCGGCATGGTCGACGACTCCGGGAAGCTGACCCCGTTCGACCTGGAGCGCTCGGCGCTGCGGTCGTTGACTTCGGGGGAGGTGCGATGAGCCCGAACGAGGTTGCGGTTCAAGAGTTCTGGGATGAGCTGCGCAAAACCACGCAGGCCAGGATCGGGCTGGGCCGGGCCGGCAACGCGTTGCCGACGCGCCGGGTGCTCGAACTGGCCGCTGCCCACGCCGCGGCGCGCGACGCCGTGCACGTGCCGCTGGATTTGGATCGGCTCAGGCAAGCTGTCCTCGAGGTGGGTATCGGTGAGCCGACCGTGGTGACCAGTCAAGCCACCTCGCGCGACGAGTACCTTCGCCGTCCCGATCTGGGCCGGGCCCCCGCAACCGGCATGCAGGTGCCCGAAACCCCGGCCGACATCGGCTTCGTGCTGGCCGACGGTTTGTCGCCGACGGCACTGGATCGTCATGGCGCTGAGCTACTGGCAGCTCTGGTGGCTCAATTGAAGGACCGCTACACCCTGGCCCCGCCGGTGATCGCGACGCAGGCCCGCGTCGCACTCGGCGACCACATCGCAGCTCAGGCCCGCATGCGGACCGTGCTCGTCATCGTCGGAGAACGGCCGGGCTTGAGTGTCGCCGACAGCCTCGGCATCTACCTGACCCACCTGCCGATGCCCGGCCGCACCGACGCCGACCGCAACTGCATCTCCAACATCCACCCGCCCGATGGCCTGGGATACACCGAGGCCGCGCGGGTGGCGGCAGGCCTGGTCGACGGCGCGTTGGCGCTGGGCCGCTCCGGTGTCGACCTGAAGGACACCTCACGAACCTCCACGCTCGACCCGTCCAGCATGACCCAGCTCAACTGAATCAGGAGTCTCAATGACCGTGCGTGCCGTTCTGTCCCTGCTCGCCGCGACGACCGTTGCTGTCGCGGGCTGCGGTGCAAGCAACGATTCGGCGGAGCCGTCGGCCGGTACGCAAACTGGCACCGAGACACCGGCCGCCAACTGCCGCACCCTGGCGGACAACCCGGGTTGGTACGGCGACAACCGGGACCGGATTGACGCGATGCTCGCCGAACGCGGCAGCTGCGGGGCGGACGGCTCGGTGGCCGACGGCGCTCCGCTGGCGTTGTTCGACTGGGACAACACCGTGGTCAAGAACGACATCGGGGATGCGACGTTCTTCTGGATGGTGCGCAACGGCAAGCTGCGGGCACCCGCAGGCGGCGACTGGTCGACGACGAGCCCGTACCTGACCCCGCAGGCCACGGCTGCGCTCGGCAAGGCCTGCGCCGCAACAACTCCGGGCCAACCGATGCCGACGAACACCGATCTGGGCTGCGCCGACGAACTGCTGTCGGTCTACACCGACGGTGAGACACGTGCCGACGAGCCGGCGTTCGCCGGGTTCAACGCCCGCCGGTTCGAGCCCTCGTATGCCTGGGCCGCGCAGATGCTGGCCGGCTGGCCCGAATCCGAGCTGACCGGTTTCGCCGAGGCGGCACGCAAGGAGAACCTCGACGCGCCCGAGGGCACGGACCAGAAGGTCGGCAGCGGTGACGAGACCGGTTGGGTTCGCTACTACCCGCAGATGCGCGATCTGGTGGAAACCTTGCGCGCCAACGGTTTCGACGTCCGCATCATCTCCGCGTCGGCGGAGCCGGTGGTGCGGGTGTGGGCGGCCGATCTCGGTTTCACCCCGGACAAGGTGATGGGGGTGCGGACCGAGCGCGACGGTGATGTCCTGACGTCGAGGCTGGTGCCGTGTGGCGGCGAGACGGCCATCCCGTACATCGAGGGCAAGCGGTGCCGGGTCAACGAGGACGTCTTCGGCATCAAGGGGCCCGCCGCGTTCGAGCAGCAGCCAGAGGCCAAACGTGCGGCCTTCGGCGCCGGGGACTCCGACACCGACGTCACGTTCCTCACCGACGCCACGGCGTTGCGCCTGGTGCTCAACCGCAACAAGACCGAGTTGATGTGCACCGCCTACGACAACTCCGACGGTCGGTGGGTGGTCAATCCGATGTTCATCGATCCGAAGAAGAAGCAGGCCGACCCGTACGAGTGCACGACGGAGGGCTACATCGAGCCCAGCGGCAAGGACGCCCCGCTGCACCGCGCGGACGGAACGGTGGTGCCTGACCAGCAGGACTCGGTCTCGTAGCGCCTAGGTCAAGACACCCTCTGCGCGGTGTCGTAATCGCGTTTGAAAGGAGTGGCCGGCAGCTGATCGATCGCGTGCATCGAGTATTACGTTGGAGCAGGCGGCCTGGCACATGATTACGCTCGACTCCCTGGGCCGAGATAGGGCTTCGCTCCGCGTTCGACGATGGTCTTTCAGGCGGAGCGTTGATCCAGTCCCAGGCCGTGCGTCGACTTCAACACGCCAGCAGACCTTGGCGGTTGGAGCACGGCGCAGCGCATTCGAAATGGACGTCAACCCGATGCCGTTAACCCACTGCCGCAAGACCCACTATCTTCTTACTGCTGCAAGACCCATCATTGCGGTTGGGCGGCGTAATCTAGCTCCATCAGATTCGTCGCATGCAACCAGCTGGGCTTGCGTGCTGGCAGGACAAGGGGAGACGGTTGACGCTTACGATAACGCGCGATGTCATCGCCGACCTCGGCTATACACGTCTGACGGAGGAGCAAGCTTCGCAGCTGCTCGATCAGCTCGTCGCTACGCTCACGAACATCGTTGGCTACCGCATTGCGCGTGCTACAGCGGGTGACGCGGCTGATTCTCTAGCCGGACTTCCAGAGGATGACGTCCTCGCGTGGTTACAGACACAGGCTCCGGGCCACGAGGAGGTTGTACGGCACGTATTCGAGGAGATTCGGCAAAAACTGAAGCAATTATCGGACGCAGGCGCGAGCTACAGCGACTAACATTCCGCGAATGAACTCGTGGAATGGGTCGTTCAATACTATCCTCAGTGGACGGGACGAGCCTAGGAATCTCACAGTCCTCCGTGACAGCATCGTCGGCCGTATTAATGCATATTATAGTGAGCTAAAAGATGTGTACTCTAGCTATCAAGATTGCCTCGACTCGGAGATGCTTTTCACCGATGAACCCGCAACTATTGCGATCATGGGTGAGCGAGGCGCCGGTAAATCAACCCTGTTGGCTGCTACTTTAGCCAGATTGCGCGAATTTAATCGAGATATTGTAACTCCAATACTCAGGCCCGAACTTTATTCTCAGAGTGAGTCGATTATCTCTGCGTTTTTAGCCTCGATGTGGGACATCGCTACCCGCGGTCCGGATCCTTTTGGACTCGGTTTGGATGACAACGACAGACTCGCACTAACCCGACAACTGGGCGACGCTGCGCGGCTTCAGGCGATAGCCCGAACGACGCTCTCCGCACTCGAAAACTCAAGTGAGGGCCCAGGGGATTTTGCCGAGGATGCGAACGCTGTCAGCCGGTCAGGTGTGCGCGTCGTTCGCGTTCTGCAAAGTGTCGCCATGACTTTGTCCACTCTAGGCGACCGCCAAGAGCCTCGCCTCATAATTGTGCCTATCGACGACGCCGATTTGGCAGCGGGTAATGTGACAACAATCCTTCGAGATTTGCGCGTACTGGGATCAATGCCTGGGATTGTTCCGATATTTTGTATGAATCCGGTGGACCTTTTCGACTCATGGGTATCGTCAAAAAAGCAGGGCATGGCGGACGACAATCTCGCTAAGCGCTACAACCGCCAATTGATTAAGGCGATACCTTATACGTCACGTTTTGAGATTGACCCGATCCCCTCTCATGAGCGCCCAAACTTTAAACCCATCGGGCAGTCCGCGAGTATCGCGGAAGTCATGTGGGAGTTTGAATCTGCGATAGGGCACGAATTTGGGCTGGACTTAAATTCAGACGCCTGGATGAGTTTTCCGGATAGCCAGTTTGGTTTACCTAATCCGCTTCCGGATAACGCACGCGAACTGGTCCAGCTTTGGCAAACGGTGAGTAATGCGACTCGTAGCGAAGAACTTACTAAAGAAGCAATAGTGCTTGGCGTTCGCAGGATACTCAGCATCCTGTCTGAGAGGCTCCGTTCAGTCGGGGCTACTGCGACAACGGAATTATGTACAATTACTCAGAATGATCCACGATATTCTAGCTACGACTTTTCAATCAATCTTAAACCTGACGATCTATTCGTGTACCTGACCTCGCAAAGAGAGTATCCGCGAGGGGTTAATGACCGGTTGTTTGATGCGGCCCTCGCTCCGCCACTTGTGGACATCGATCTAAGACCGGTTCACGCGGTTTACGCTGCATTCGACTCAGATGGTTCGGTTCATCCGCGGACAAACTCATCGAGGCCGGAACACCTCGAAGGTGAGATAGTTTCGACAATACTTGCTATCCAAGAGCTCGTATATTCAGGAATATTCGACGTCCATGGCGCCACTCCAAATACGATTGATGACTTCGATTGGTTGAACCTGCAGCGCGTCAATGTCGCAGGGAATGGAACCGACAATCGCTTTATTTTCTTGCCGGAATGTCGCACTCTCTCAGAGGTTCGTTCAGCTGTAGCGTTGTGGAACCAGCTTGCCTCAGCGTCACACACTGTTCGTCCTGAACGTTTGCTCACCATGAATGTTGGAGCGTCGATCGCCTGGGCGCAAAATCGCAGCGAAATTGTAGAATTTGGCACATACAAGGACTCTGTACGAGCGGCTGTTGACCTGTATGAATCCTGCAGAGGTTCTCGCGCGAATTCACACCGGTCGTTCCGACGATGGTGCGAGGATCTACTTCCGATGCAATGGTCGACAGCGATTCTCAGGCCACGTGTTATTGGTGAGATGGCCAGTTACTACCAGAGATACTTCGAAGATACAACCGATTCATCGATTGGGCGTAGTAAATTGCGCTTACTCGAATCCAGGCTCGACCGGGTCATGGCTAACTGTAGCGATCCGATGGATGCTGAGGAATGCGCTTGGGTGGCATCTTACGCTGAGTTGGCCGGTCGGCTTTCCGACAGATTAGCGCAAAAGATACACCCCTTCGAAGAGGCGTGGCGATCGCAACGGATCGCCCTCAAATCTGGGGCCGCATCAGTGAACGCCACTTTGCATGTGGAAAGTGGCGGCCACCGGAGGTTTGCTGAAGTTGAAAACGATCAAGGTAAGCAATTATTTGAGCGTGCGCGTGCGCTGTTAGAGTCAATGGAGGACCAGGAGCGGCGCCGCGGACATGGGCATATATCTTGATATACGCCGGCGTTGCATTACTTGACCTGGTGACTTCCGACTTATCACTCTTGGGTGAAGGCAGGTTGATTCGAGACAACCCGGCTACAGCTTTGTCCGAGATAGAGCCGGCGGTACTAGCAGATATCGTTCGCATGCGGAACCGGGCCTATAGCTATCCATTCCTGCGAGACGATATCGAGCGCATGATGACTGCAGCGCAGGGCGATATACTGAAACTATTTTCAGTTGTGATGGCTAGTGAAGAACTTAACAAAGTTCCTCGTATCGATATGTCTGACTTTCCGGTAAGTGCGTTTGCGTCTGTAGCCTTTGCCGCTACGGCCGAATTCGGTTTCGAGATTGCTGACGGGCACCTGCATTCTGGCGGAAGCATGCCGATCGATGTCTTTATTCAAGCAGTGGCGGCCAGAACGCAACCAATTGAACTTATCCGAGTAGATCCTCGTACCAAGCAGGAATCTGTCCTGACGCTGCACAGTCCCACCGGACAGTGTTGGTTAGTTGCTCCGCTCCTGGCCGGGATACGTCTCTTTGTTAGGTGCGTGAGCTTTGTGCTGACGAACGGAGAATGGCCAAGGGATCCGGAAGTCTCAGGGCTGCCAAGCGAGTGGCTGTTGCGTTTCCAAAATGGTTCGTTTTGGAATGTAGTGCGGTCTCTTAGTTTGGATCAAACTCTTTTTGAAGCGCACGACGGGCGAATGTTAAACATCGAGATGCCGCCCTTTGCTAACCCGCAGTCGTTACTTAAGCAACTCAACTTCATTGCATCGAAGGATTTGCTTCCGGTGCACGTACGTACAAGTTTGGTGCTGGGATTACTACGAGCTATCGTAGCGGTTCATTCATTCCTGACCTGCCGCGTGGGGGAAGGGCTAACGCGCTTTTCGGAACGCTTCGCGATGCTGGGAGGGGCGAAGGGTGCTGCGCGAGATCCTGAGATCGCGGATATAAAGACGCAGCTATTAGCCTCCACGATCAAGCGCTTGGCTCCCACAGAGGAGGTTGTGGGTCTTGAATTCAGAAGTACAGTCGACAAGACTACGGATAAGTCCTTTAAAAAGGAGGTCGTAAAAGATCTTGCGACGCATTGTGATGCCTTTGCCTCTGTATTGTCTGCCGGGCTTCCAGGCCTAGCGCTATCCATGCCCGTGGGATTTCGCCGTATGCGGGCATCTGATCGTGACCCAGCCGCGGTCGGACTTAGTGAACTTGCAACAGTTCTGGCTGGGGTCAACGCGCTGTCAGCCCTGGCGCTTGGAGAGGGTGGTGCTCGGCGGATTGAGGCGATATGGTCGATTGACGTGGCCGATGACGAGTTGGGCAGCAACAATTGGCCGTACTGTATTGGTGCGCAGTTGTTGGAAGATCTTGAAATTGATCTCAAGTTCACGATCCATTGTGGAGAGAGCTTCTATACGGAATTAAACGGCGTTCGCAGAGTTGGGGAACTTTATTTAGGTAGCGTTAAGCCTTACAGAATCGGGCATGCGCTAGCTCTGTCTGAGCGGGCGTCCTCCTCGATCCTAAGTAGGACCAAGCCAGCGTTCGTGCTTTTTGATGGTGTTGCTGATCTGGCTTGGCTAAGTGCGACTCGAATCGACACATCGGGTGACGTCGAGGAGGCTCTGTACCAGCTGCTAACCCCGCCGCCAGGAATTACGCCGTTAGACGTCAGTGCCGTCGTCGAGGCGTTTGTTCGGCTGCATGATCTCGACTTCGTCAAATCATTGTTTCTTACTAACGTGTCGGGAAAGCTATCGACAATAGCGCGAGAAGAGCTCCAGGAAGTGTCGGCAATAGCATTGGAACCGCGATTGCGGTCGGCGATGAACCTGGTAGGAGCTGTAAGTGCCGACGAAGACTATCAACTGTCACGAGCGGCGGCGGGCACGAGGCTGGACGCCTACAATCGCGTTGCTGCGAAGAATATTGCAAAGTGTCGCGAACATGTATTTGATCTTGTTCGGAAGAGTGAGACGATCTTGGAGGCGTGCCCCACGTCGAATATCCTGTTGTCGGGAATGGTGGGTGGGCACGAGCTGCATCCCGCGGCGAAGTGGGTGGTAGACGAACGTTGTCAGGTTTCTGTTAGTTCCGACGATCCTTTCTTGTTCTCCGTGACTGTATTGGACGAATTCGCGGCTCTTCGAAGTGCAGGGGTTGACGAGGACGTACTTCATCGGTTAGCTGCTACATCGGTTGAGTGTTGTAGCGGAGGACGATCGCGACAATTATGGGGCCGAGAGGAATACCGTTTGGTCGGCGAGGCTCTCAGATTGTTGCCCGATTAGGCGCAGCGTCAGTGTGGCGTTGTTTCTCGATTCCGCGGCTTTTGTTGGATGCGGCGCAAGATTCGGTTACCCCGGGCTGACCTGGGGCTTTCAGCCGCGTTCAAGCTGGCGCTACCTATCGCGGCTCAAGCACTGCGCAGTGTCCGATGAGCGATGAGTCGATCTAGATGGTGTGTCATTGGCTACGCCTGGTCAGCGCCCGTTTTGCAGCTTGTACGTGGAGTGAAGCCTGTAATGGCCGGAATTATGGTGTGAGATGGGTGTATATGAAACAAGCTAGGACATCGCGGTCGGCGGGTGCTTGCTCTACGGACGGTTTAGGTGCCGACGAGGCGCACGTTTGACCTCGGAAGCTGCGTTTTGACCTGCGCGGACACCCACCGGTAAGCTGCTCCGTTGGTGTGTGCTGCCCTGATGGGCAAGCGGGTCCCGGGTCACTGTCGGTCGCCGGGAAAGCCGAGTACACACGCCGCGACCGGCACCCGGATTATCCGGGGTCCAACCCGAGAAGAAGAGGTAAGCGCTGTGCCTACGTACACGCCGAAGGCGGGTGACACCACGCGTCAGTGGTATGTCATCGACGCCCAAGACGTGGTGCTCGGCCGGCTCGCCGTCGAAGCAGCCAAGCTGCTCCGCGGCAAGCACAAGCCGACATTCACGCCGAATGTCGATGGTGGCGACTTCGTCATCGTCATCAACGCCGAGAAGATTGCCGTCAGCGGCAACAAGCTCACCAACAAGTTCGCTTACAGCCACTCGGGTTACCCGGGCGGTCTGCGCAAGCGCACCATCGGTGACCTGCTGCAGAAGCACCCGACCCGCGTCGTCGAGAACGCGATCATCGGCATGCTGCCGCACACCAAGCTCGGTCGGCAGATCCAGAAGAAGCTCAAGGTCTATGCCGGCCCGGATCATCCGCACGCCGCGCAGCAGCCGGTTCCGTACGAGATCAAGCAGGTGGCCCAGTGACCGAAGCGACTGAAGTGACTGAGACCGAGGTCGTGACCGAGGCCGTCGAGGTGGAGCAGGAGCACCGCGAGCCGGTCATCATCGACCGTCCGATCCAGACCGTCGGCCGCCGCAAGGAGGCCGTGGTGCGGGTGCGCCTGGTGCCCGGCACCGGTCAGTTCAACCTGGACGGCCGCACCCTGGAGAACTACTTCCCGAACAAGGTGCACCAGCAGCTGATCAAGGCCCCGCTGGTGACCGTCGACCGCCTCGAGCAGTTCGACATCTTCGCCCACCTCGATGGTGGTGGCCCCTCGGGTCAGGCCGGCGCTCTGCGTCTGGCGATCGCCCGTGCGCTGATTCTGGTGCAGCCGGAGGACCGGCCCGCACTGAAGAAGGCGGGCTTCCTGACCCGTGACCCGCGTGCCATCGAGCGCAAGAAGTACGGCCTCAAGAAGGCCCGCAAGGCGCCTCAGTACAGCAAGCGCTGATCTGTCGCCATTGCGGCCGAACGAACCCGCCGGGTGTGTACAGGACACACCCGGCGGGTTTGTTTTTGCCTGCTGAGCTGGGCCCGAACCTCGCCGGGTTCTACCTCAGGGCTGTGGTTGGCCGCCCGGTTACGCCCCTGGCGTCGAAATCTGCGCGGCCCCGCCTCTCAACTTTTTCCGGGATTCGGGTTTGAAGGTGGATCCTGCGTGGAAGCCCACGGTGTGGAGAGCAGGGGGCTGCTTTGTGTCAGCAGGGTTGTGCCCGCAGGACCTTCCTGCCGCCGGTGGACGTCGTTCTGACGTCGGGGGACCGGGTGCCGCTGTCCCATCGGAAGGAGTAATTGTGGGGAACTTCGTGAAGACAGCTACTGCGGGCGCGATGCTCGGCGGGTCGTTGCTGTTCACCGTGGGTCTGGGTATCGCGCAGGCGGCGCCCGAGACTGCCGGAGACGGCAAGGTCAACCTGACCCTCGGCAACATCTCGGTCCTGGAGAACGTCGACGACGCCGCGGCCGCCCAGATCGCGGCAGGCGTGTGCGAGAACACCGACACGGCATCGTTGACCACCGCCGTTCAGGGGGTTGACGCGAACAGCACCGACCACGTGGTTTGCACCAACAACCTCGGCACCATCTCGTTCAGCCAGAACGGGACCACTGAGCGCCCGGGTGGGATGGCCGAGGGCACGGCGCCGCACAGCGTTGCGCCGACGACGGCACCTCCGATGGCGCCGGGTGGCAGCCATTCGTCGTCTGACACCGGCTCCAGCTAACTGCTTGCCGCCGACGATCACCGCCCGCACCCGACCCGCGGGCGGTGATCCGGTGAGCGTCACCGGCCATCACGACGGGGTTTCAATTCGGCTCCGACATGGTCGCTGACCTCGTCGGTTGTGTTTACGGCAGCCAATTATGAGAAGTTTAAGGGCATGGGTCGACTGTTCGGCACCGATGGGGTGCGCGGGGTCGCCAATCGCGATCTGACTGCCGAACTGGCAGTTGCGCTCGGTTCGGCGGCTGCGCGGCGTCTCGGCAATTCCACAGGTCCCGGTCGTCGGGTGGCCGTCGTGGGCCGAGATCCGCGGGCCAGCGGCGAGATGCTTGAAGCCGCTGTGATCGCCGGCATCACCAGCGAGGGTGTCGACGCCTTGCGGGTCGGCGTCTTGCCGACGCCTGCGGTGGCGTACCTGACCAGTGCCTACGACGCGGATTTCGGCGTGATGATCTCCGCATCGCACAATCCGATGCCGGACAACGGCATCAAGATCTTCGGTCCCGGCGGGCACAAGCTTGACGACGCCGCCGAGGACCGCATCGAGGACCTCGTGCAGGCGGGCCCGGGGCTGCGCCCGACGGGTGCCGGTATCGGCCGCGTCCTCGAAGCCGAGGACGCGCTGGACCGCTATCTGCGGCATGCGGGCAAGGCCATGACGACGCGGCTTGACGGGCTGACCGTCGTGGTCGATTGCGCGCACGGCGCGGCGTGGGCGGCCGCTCCCCGGGCCTACCGGGCCGCGGGGGCCAACGTCATCGCGATCAACGCCGAACCCAACGGTCTCAACATCAACGACGGCTGCGGATCCACCCACATGGAGGTGCTGCAGGCCGCAGTCCTCGAGCACGGCGCCGATCTGGGTCTGGCCCACGACGGGGATGCCGACCGGTGCCTGGCGGTGGACGCCACGGGCGCCGTCATCGACGGTGACGCGATCATGGTGGTGCTGGCGCTGGCCATGCAGGAGGCCGGCGAGCTGTCCTCGGACACGCTGGTGGCCACGGTGATGAGCAATCTGGGCTTGCATCTGGCCATGCGGGCCGCCGGTATCGAGGTCCGTACCACCGGCGTCGGGGACCGCTACGTCCTGGAGGAACTGCGGGCCGGTGAGTTCTCGCTCGGTGGCGAGCAGTCCGGTCACATCGTGTTGCCCGGCTTCGGCACGACCGGAGACGGCATCGTCACCGGGCTGCGGCTGATGTCTCGGATGGCCCAGACCCGCGCCACGTTGGCCGCGTTGGCCGCGCCGATGCGGACCTTGCCGCAGGTTCTGATCAACGTGGCGGTTGACGACAAGGCCGCGGTGGCCAAGGCGCCGTCGGTGCAGTCCGCCGTGGCCCAGGCCGAGGCCGAGCTGGGTGACACCGGCCGAATCCTGTTGCGGCCCTCGGGTACCGAACAGGTGGTTCGGGTGATGGTCGAGGCCGCCGACGAGAACACGGCCCGGATGGTCGCGGTTCGGGTGGCCGATTCGGTCAGCGGCCAGTCGGCCTGACGAGCGCTCGCGCGAGGAACATTCAGCCCTGACGGAACCGGATGGTGCCCGGCTGCGTCTAACCGGGAATGGGAGATGTAACAGCCGTCCGTCTCGACAGGGCGGGCCTGTCCGCGGTAGCAGCCGGATACGACGCCGTTGCCGCCGATCTCGATTCGCTGGTGCGCGACCGGTTGCGTGGCCCGGTTTTCGACGGGGCCGCCGCCGGGCACGCCCACGCGGCCGACGGCGACGCCGTGCGGACTGCCGTGGACGAGGTGACGGATGGGTTGCGGCAATGGTCCCGGGCCAGTGCCGAGATCGCGGCCGTGCTGCGCGGCTCGATCGATCGGTACGCGGTTGCCGACGCGCGTGCCGCGGCTCGGGTGGGTTGAGCCGTGGTGGCAAGCCTCGACGTCGCGTCCCGGCTGGATGAGGGGCAGGCCGCTGTCGACACCGTCGCCGAGTACGTCTGGGCCTGCCACCTGCTGGGCTTCGATCACCCCGATCTGACGCGATATCGCTATCAGGTACGCGACTGGTATGCCGCCGAGGACGGCCTGGACCTGCGGGCGCTGGATACCGAATGCACCGCGCTGGCGGCCGCTGCGACCGCGGCCGAGCAGGTATTACAGCTGCAGGACAATCAGTTTCAGAATCTGACGCAGGCATGGCACGGCACCGGGGGTCGGGCGTCGACGGATTTCCTGGGCCGGCATGCGACGTCCGCGGCGCAAGTCGCCGCCGGGATCCGCGGAGCTGCAGCCACATTGGCCCGGTTGCGTGACAATCTGCGGGAGGCGGTCGACGCCAAGGTCTCCGCCGCGCTGCAGATCGAGCAGCGTCGGGCCGGTCAGCGGGGCATCTGGCTCGCGGCTGCGCGAACCGTGAGCAGCGGTGTGGGGGACCGCTCGGCGGCCAGCGAGCTCATCGATACCCAGGTGAAACCCTTTGTGGCCAACGATATCGGCGGGGACTGGTTGACGGCGATGCGCAGCACGACGCGAGCGGTGGCCGACGCGTACTCACAGGCCGTCGCTGCGCTGCGAGCCGAGGCCCACCCGGCATTCGGCATCCCCGGGGAGCTGGGGCCGGTCTGGCTTCCCACCGGCGCATCCCCGGGCCCCGCCCCGGCCTTCGCCGCTGGTGCAGCTGACCGGTCCTCGGCAGCCGGTGCGATCGGGGGATCCACCGCGGCTCCGGCGAGCGTGCCATCGTTCCCGGTTCCCGCGACTGTGCTGCCCGCCGGGACTGCGTCCGGAGCGGCGGCGGGTCCTGAGCCAATCCTCCCGGCGGCAGCACCCGTTGAGCCGGCGGCGCCCGCCTTGGCCGCACCGGCAGGACCGGGCCAGGGCCTCGGTGGCGGTGGCCTGCCCGGTCTGGGCGGCTTACCTGACATAGGTTCCGGCTCGGCCGGTACCGGGCCGCAACTGGCCGATCTGCTGGGCGGGCTGATCGGGTCGTCGGCCGATGATCTGCCCGGGGATATCGGTGACCTGTCGGACGAGGACGTCGATCCAGTGCCAGACGATGACGAACACGATGAGGCCGAGAACGGCACCGACGAGGGCGGCACCGACGAGGACGAGGCGGCGGCCGACGAGGATGGGATCCACGAGGCCGCCGACCGCGAACCTGTCGGGCTGGAGGATGCGCCTGTGGAAGTGACCGAATCGCAGCCGGATCCACCGCCCGAGGCGACGGAGGTGCCCGAGGCCCTCATCCCGCCGCCGGCGGTGCCCGCTGCCGCACCGCTTGCTGCACCCATGGGTGGCACGCCGTGTGAGATCGCCGCGGATCAGCTTCCGCAGGTTGGCGGCTAGCTTCGCGCTGAACCGGATTTCGATCCCTGCCAGTGGGACTTCGGGCACAGGAGCGGCGCCTGAGTGTTAGACCTGGATGTGATGTGAACCACAGTCGTCGCGAGCCTTCGGAGGGGTCTTTGATGGAAATGGAATCCGAGTGCGAGGTGCGGGAGATCGCAGCCGAACCGCCACCGCCGCGTTTTGCTCGTGGCTGGCACTGCCTTGGGTTGACCTGCGACCTCGGTGGCGGGGAGCCGCACGCGATGAACGTCTTCGGCCAGAAGCTTGTCGTATTCCGCAGCGGGGACGGCAAGATCAACGTCCTGGACGGGTACTGCCGACATATGGGCGGTGATCTGTCCCAAGGCCAGGTCAAGGGAAATGAGATCGCCTGCCCCTTCCATGACTGGCGCTGGGGTGGCGACGGACGCTGCAAGACCGTGCCGTACGGCAAGCGCGCCCCACGCCTGGCCCGGACCGATACCTGGACGACCCTTGAGCAGGACGGGATGCTCTTCGTCTGGAACGATCCCGAGGGCAAGCCCCCGCCCACCGATGTGACGATTCCCCGCATCGAAGGTGCCACCAGCGACGAGTGGACCGACTGGCACTGGTACACAACGGTCGTCAACGCCAACTGCCGAGAGTTGGTGGACAACGTGGTGGACATGGCGCACTTCTTTTACGTGCACGGATCGATGCCCACGTACTTCAAGAACATCTTCGACGGCCACATCGCGACCCAGTACATGAACGCCGACACCCGCGCCGACCGCGACGATGTGGGCGGCTCGACGATGCTCGGCACCACCTCGGTGGCGTCGTACTACGGGCCGGCCTTCATGATCGATGACCTGACCTACCACTATCCCGACACCGACCATTACAGCGTGCTGATCAACTGCCACTATCCGATCGACGCGAATTCGTTTGTCCTGCAATACGGCATCATCGTCAAGAAGGTCGCGGGCCTGTCCGGGGAGCTGGCGATGCAGAACGCCGTCGCACTGGGTGACTGGGTGAAGATCGGCTTCGAGCAAGATGTGGCAATCTGGAAAACCAAGGCCCGCATCGATAACCCGTTGTTGTGCGAGGAGGACGGGCCGGTGTATCAGCTGCGTCGTTGGTACGAACAGTTCTACGTCGACGCCGACGATGTCGCGGCCGACATGGTCGACCGGTTCGAGTACGAGATCGACACCACGAGCGCCCAGCATGCGTGGGCACAGGAGATCGAGGACAACATCGCTGCCCGCGCCACCGCGCAGTCCGCCCCATGACCGGCAGCTGCCTCGACCCGGGCCTGAGCCACTTCAGTCAGGTGAGGATCGACGTGAGCCGACTGATGCTGTCGCGGATCGCCGTCTCGCCGAGTGGGCTGTAGCCGATCACCAGGGCAGGCGGTGCGGAGTCCGGGTCAGCCCGATTCCACCGGGTGCGGCGGTCCTCCGGGGGAGTTGTTGACAACTGACGTGGTCACGCGAATCCGCGTATTTCTGCGTAAAGATGGTCCGATGACCGTGACCAAGACCGCCAAGACGGGTCCGGGACGGCCCGCAGGTATCGACAGTGGCGACACCCGCCAGCGGGTCATCGACGCCGCCTGTCGATGCTTCGCCCAATTCGGCTACGGACCCGCGACCAACAACCTGATCGCTGAGATGGCAGGCGTGACGGCCGGCTCGGTCTATTACCACTTCGGTACGAAGAACAAGTTGTTCGAGGCGGTGTGCGATGACGTCTACGGCAAGATTCTGGCCAGCGCCGCCCCTGCCATGGCCGGGCCGCATTCGATGGACGAACTGCTGCGTGCGGCACTGACCGAATCGATCCGGATCAACCGTGAGTTTCCCGAGCTGGCTGGTTTCGTCGCGACCGCACCGATCGATGCCCGTCGGCACCAGGAGCTGAGCGCGGGTTACGCGCGGCAGGGCGCGCGGATGACGGACGCGCTGGCCCGTTCGGTCGTCGAGGGACAGCGAGGCGGTCGGATCTCATCGGAGTACGACCCGGTTCAGGTGGCGCGGGTGATCGGCGCGATTGTCGACGGCTTCGCGCATGCGGCGGCGGTCACCGAACCTGAGGAGATGGACGGTGTGAACAGGTTGTTCGAATCGTTGCTCCTGAACGCCGCACTCGGCAAACGTCCAGCCGGCAGGGCGCCCGACTGATATCAGTCGGGCTGCCGCGGGCCTGCTTTCTTGAGTTGCGGTCGTACTGACCCGCTTACTCGGTGAGCGCCACGAGCTCCTCGCAGAACTTCACGGTCTCGGAGGTATCGGTGGCCAGCGGGTGCACCAGCATGGTGGTCACCCCGGCTTCGGCGTAGGCGGCGAGCCGCTCTTTGACGAATCCCTTTGGCCCGACCAGTGACACGTTGCGCACCAGGTCGTCGGGGACGGCTGCGATGGCCTCGGCCTTCTTGCCGGCCAGGAACAGGTCCTGGATGGTGTCGGCGACCTCGCCGTAGCCGTACCGGCTGGCCAGCTTGTGGTAGAAGTTCTGTCCGCGTGCGCCCATGCCGCCGATGTACAGCGCCAGTTGGGGTTTCGCCCAGGCCAGCCGGTCGTCGACATCATCGCCGATGGCCAGGCTGGCGCTGACCATGACGTCCAGCGGTCCCAGCTCTGGATCGCGCTTGGCGGTCCCGGCCCGCAGGGCGTCGCCCCACACGTCGTCGGCCTTCTCGGGCAGGTAGAACACCGGCTGCCAGCCCTCGGCGATCTCGGCGGTCAGCTCGACGTTCTTGGGACCCAGCGCCGCGATGGTGATCGGAATGCGCTCACGCACAGGGTGATTGATCAGATGCAGCGACTTACCCAGCCCGGTGCCACGGTCGGCGGGCAGCGGCAGCTGGTAGTACTTGCCGTCGTAGTCCAGGTTCTCCCGGCGCCACACCTTGCGGCAGATCTCGACCACCTCGCGGGTGCGACCCAGTGGTGCGTCGAACGGTACGCCGTGGAAGCCCTCCATCACCTGCGGGCCGGAGGTGCCGATGCCCAGGCGGAACCGGCCGTCGGACACATAGTCGACACCGGCCGCGCTCATGGCCATCAGGGCCGGCGTGCGGGTGTAGATCGGGACCACGCCGGTGCCGAGCTCCATGGTGGAGGTCTTGGCGGCCAGGTACCCGAGCTGGCTGATCGCGTCGTAGGAGTACGCCTCGGCGACCAGGGCGATGTCGACGCCCACCTTCTCCAATTCGACGACCTGGTCGGCGGCTTCTTTGAAACCGCCGGCGTAACTCAGAAATATTCCTGTCCGCATAGTGGAGTTATATCACCATCAACCGGTTGGTTGGGAACGGAGGTGGAGTGCGGCTTCATTCCCAGTACTGACTCGCGAGCAGGAACAGGCCCCAGCTGAAGCCGGCGCCGTACCGCCTGCCGTTCCACTCGAAGTCGTACACCTCGTGTGCGGGAAGAACATCGTCGGTGAGCGAACTGCGATGGGTGAGAGTGGCGGGTCCGAAATGCTCGATGAATTCGGCGGTGTCCATGCTCCACGTGGGCTGCTCGCCGGGCGAATCGGCGGGCAGCGGATAGCCTCCGGCGCGGCAGTACTGCGCTGCCTCAATTGTTCCGGCCGGCCCGGTGTGTGCGGTGAACTCGAAACCCGGCCACAACACGCTGCAGAACGACAACGAAGTCGAGTCCTGTTTCGCCACGCCGACAACCTGTTTCAGGTTCTCGAAGCGAGAGGATTCGTCGTCCAGTAGCCCGACGACACGCTGGTGGATGCGTTGCGCGTCCTCGGTGGAGATCCCGTACTCCGTCAGGGTCCAATCGATCATGGCCCGCCTGGGAAGCATTCCCCACTTCATCGTCAGCAACTGATAGATCTCGAAATCCGGTACCCCGACCGTCTTCTGGACTGCCAGCGCCGGAGGAATGATGGGCTCTGCTGCTCGTACCCAGGTGGGCTGGTCGGACATCAGATCGTCTCCGCTCGGCACGCCAGCGCAGCTGCCACGAATTCGTCCCGCGCCGGGTTGTCCGTGTTGGCGTTCCAGATCAGTGTCACCCGGGAGGGCCCCAGGTCTTCGATCGGCACTGCTTTCACATCGGGTCGGCGGTAGTAGGCGGTGGTGGATCGGGGCAGGATGACGAAACCCTCGTGCGCGGCAACGTGTTCGAGTTTGTCCTCCACGCTGCGGAACTCGTCGCGCGGCGGTGCCCACCGCTGATCGGGTGCGGCCGCGCACACCCAGTCCGGCACCATCGCAGGGTCCGGCAGTAGCAACAGCCTGGAAGCGAGATCGGCGAGGCGCACCGAGGCGCGCGTCACCAGGGCGTCGTCTGCCGGTAGCACCGCGCCCATGGGTTCTTCCAGCAGGGGTGCGCTGCCCAGTCCGCGGTGGTCGACCGGCTCCCGGGCATAGACCACGTCGACCTCGCCCGTCCGGACCAGCTCCGCCTGCTCGTGCCACGGGACCTGACGCACGACTGCGCGACGCCGCGGGCCGCCCGCCTCGAACGCCGCGGCCGCCGCTGTTGCCCGCAACCCGGCGATCACTCCTACCGTCACAGTCACCGGGTGTCCGGCGGCGCGGGACAGGCGCTGTCGCAGCGCGTGCGCGTCGTCGAGTAGAACCTTGGCGTCCCGCAGCAGCTGCGAGCCGACGGCGGTCAGCTGGGTACCGGTCGAGCCGCGGATGAACAACTGAGCGCCGAGCTCGCTCTCGAACGCCCGAATCTGCCGCGACAGCACGGGTTGTGCGATATGGAGACGTTGGGCCGCCCGACCGAAATTCAGCTCCTCGGCGACCGCGACGAAGTACCGCAGCTTGCGCAGGTCGAGGTCCGCGGTGCTCATACCCCGAGGGTATCGCCGAAAGACGAAAAGAGTCTTGGACGACGAAGTCGCCGCGAATTCACAGTGGACTCATGAACCTCAAGAACGCACGTGTCCTGATCATCGGCGGCACCTCCGGCATCGGTCTGGGGGTGGCGGCTGTGGTGGCGGACCGAGGTGGCATCCCGATCGTGGTGTCGCGCAACCAGTCCAACGTCGATCGAGCTGTCGCCGAACTGGGTGAGAACTCCCGGGGGATGACCGTCGACCTCGCCGACCCCGCCTCGCTCGGTCGTCTCGTCGATGAGGTCGGGCAGATCGAGCACCTGGTATTCAGCGCGGGGGAGTCGCTCACGATGGTCGGCCTGGCCGACCTGACCGCTGCGACGATCACCGAGTTCATCAGCACTCGACTCATCGGCCAGCTGCAGACGGTGCGGGAGTTCGCGCCCCGGATCACGCCGGGCGGGTCGATCACCCTCACCAGCGGCACTGCCGCCGAAAAACCGGGACTCGGCGTGCTGCCCACCGCGGTATGCGGCGCAATCAACGCGATGACCAGGGCGTTGGCCGTCGAACTGGCGCCGTTGCGCGTAAATGCCGTCGCCCCCGGTCCGATCCGGACGCCGCTGTGGTCGGCGCTCGGTGAGGAGGCTCGGGAGGCCATCTACGAGCAGTTCGCGAGCAACCTCCCCGTCGGCCGGATTGGTGAGCCATCCGACACCGCGCTGGCGTACGCCTACCTGATGGAGCAGGAGTTCGGTACCGGGGTGGTGCTGACTGTGGACGGCGGTACGACCTTGGTGTGACGCCCGATCACGGCTTGAGTAGCGCGACGACCTTGTCTTCAAGGGCGACCGGATCGGCGTTCGGGTCGGCCGGTTCGGTGTGGGGCAGTGGGGCGTCGGGATCGGCGAAGTCGCGGTAGGTCTTGTCGCCGGCCAGCGTGGCCAGCAGGTATCCGGTGAGCAGGCCGCGGATGATCTTCTGGGTGTCCTTGTCGGCGCCGGGCAGTCCGATGAACCGAGCCAGCCGGCGCCCCTCGACCAGGCCGCCGGCCTGCGCCTTGCTGACGGTCCGCAACGTCGCACCCTCCCAGGTGCGAGCCAGTTCCACGGCGTTCGACCGCAGCGTCATAGGATCCCCGGGCGCGGTCAGGACCAGGCCGGGGACCTGCAGCGTCGACGCCGGTTGTTCGGCGGGCGGCTTGGTCACCGTCGGGAACAGCGAGACCACGGCCTTCGGGCGGTGCGGATCACCTCCCATACCTGCGGCAGCGAACACCGCGGCCGACCCACCGAAACCGTGCCCCACCACACCCCGCTTGCCCGGGTGCACGCTGATCTTGCCGGTGCCCAGCCGCACGCCGGTGATGATTTCCAGGGCCGCGCCCAGGTCAAACGCGAAATTGAGGACCGACGGAGCCACGCTGGTCTCGGTATCGGGTGCCGCCGCCACGATGCCCCAGGACGCCAGGTGCTCGAGCGTGCCCGTGTAGTTCTCCGCCCGTGTCATCCACTCGTGGCCGAACACCACACCGGGCAGATTCAGGCCGGCCTCGGGCGTGTAGACCACTCCCGGCATGCCGGCGAACGCCAGGTCACCGCGCAGGACTCGATGCGGTCCGCGGCGGGTCAACCCTGCGAAGAGCTTCTTTGTGCTGGCCACGCGTTGACCGTAGCGCAGGCTCGGTGCGGCGCGTGAGCGCCAATTGAGCCTGAGGCGCGCCCGAGTGCGAACACGGTGATCTGCGTCAAACGCCGTCGCGCAGAATCGGGCCAGGGCTCCGGCTGCACTACCCTGGGAGCCTATGTGTGGAATCGTCGGCTACGTCGGGGCGCGCCCGGCCCGAGACATCGTGGTCGACGCGCTGCGCCGGATGGAATACCGGGGCTACGACTCCGCGGGTATCGCGCTCATCGACGGCAACGGCGGGTTGACGGTGCGTCGCCGTGCCGGCCGGCTGGCCAACCTGGAGACCGCTCTCGCCGAGACCGACGAAAATATCCTGACCGGTAGCACCGGGCTGGGCCACACCCGGTGGGCCACCCACGGCCGTCCCACCGACCGCAACGCTCACCCGCACCGCGACGCGGCCGCCAAGATCGCCGTCGTCCACAACGGCATCATCGAGAACTTCGCCGTGCTGCGCGCCGAGCTCGAAGCCGACGGGGTGGAGTTCTCCAGCGACACCGACTCCGAGGTCGCCGTGCACCTCGTGGCCCGCCAGTACGCATACGGCGACACCGCCGGCGATTTCCCGGCCTCCGTGCTGGCCGTGCTGCAGCGCCTCGAAGGCCACTTCACCCTCGTCTTCGCCAATGCCGACGATCCGGGCACCATCGTGGCCGCGCGCCGGTCCACCCCGCTGGTGGTCGGTATCGGTGACGGCGAGATGTTCGTCGGCTCGGATGTGGCGGCGTTCATCGAGCACACCCGGAATGCGGTGGAGCTCGGCCAGGATCAGGCCGTGGTGCTGACCGCCGACGGCTACCGGATCACCGACTTCTCCGGTCGCGACGATCTGCAGGCCGGCCGGGACTACCGCGAGTTCCACATCGACTGGGATCTCGACGCCGCCGAAAAGGGTGGCTACGACTACTTCATGCTCAAGGAGATCGCCGAGCAGCCCGCCGCGGTCGCCGACACCCTGCTGGGGCACTTCGTCGACGGCAGCATCGTGCTCGACGAGCAGCGCCTGAGCGATCAGGAACTGCGCGAGATCGACAAGGTCTTCATCGTCGCCTGCGGCACCGCCTACCACTCGGGTCTGCTGGCCAAGTACGCCATCGAGCACTGGACCCGGCTGCCCGTCGAGGTCGAACTCGCCAGCGAGTTCCGGTACCGGGACCCGGTGCTGGACCGCAGCACCCTGGTGATCGCCATCTCGCAGTCCGGCGAGACCGCCGACACCCTGGAAGCGGTGCGGCACGCCAAGACTCAGAAGGCCAAGGTGCTGGCGATCTGCAACACCAACGGCAGCCAGATCCCGCGCGAAGCCGACGCAGTGCTCTACACCCGGGCTGGACCGGAGATCGGTGTGGCCGCCACCAAGACGTTCCTGGCGCAGATCGCCGCGAACTACCTGGTGGGACTGGCCCTGGCGCAGGCCCGCGGGACCAAGTACCCCGACGAGGTCGAGCGCGAGTACCACGACCTGGAGGCCATGCCGGACCTGATTGCCCGGGTGCTGGCCGGCATCGAGCCGGTGGGGCAGCTGGCGCAGCGGTTCGCGAAGTCGCCCACGGTGCTGTTCCTTGGCCGGCACGTCGGCTACCCGGTGGCGCTCGAGGGCGCGCTCAAGCTCAAGGAGCTGGCGTACATGCATGCCGAAGGGTTCGCCGCCGGTGAGCTCAAGCACGGTCCGATCGCGCTGATCGACGACGACCTGCCCGTGATCGTGGTGATGCCCTCGCCCAAGAACGCGCAGATGCTGCACGCCAAGCTGCTCTCGAACATCCGCGAGATCCAGGCCCGCGGCGCGGTGACCATCGTGATCGCCGAGGAGGGTGACGACACGGTACGGCCGTACGCCGATCACCTGATCGAGATCCCCGCGGTGTCAACGCTTTTCCAGCCGCTGCTGTCGACCATCCCGCTGCAGGTCTTCGCGGCCGGGGTGGCGCGGGCGCGGGGTTACGACGTGGACAAGCCACGCAACCTGGCCAAGTCGGTCACCGTCGAGTAGTCCGGTCATCTCGTCGATTGTGAACAAGATCGCGAAGTTTCCGAGAAATCTCGCGATCTTTTTCGCGTTCGGCGCCGAGGTCTGATGGATCTGCGGGTTCCCACGGCCAACATTGCCCGACGGCGGGACCGGAACGGGTTGGGGGCCTTCGTCTCCGAGTCGGCGTTCGAGCACTTCCTGGGCGCCTACCGGGCCGGGATGGCGACGTTGCCGCCGTTCGAACTGTTCGACGTGCCGACCTCGTTCGGAACGGTCCGGGCCTACCGGTTCGCCGGACCGGACTCAGGTGCGCCGGTGGTGCTGCTGCCGGGCCGCAACGCGTCGACGCCGATGTACCGGACCAACCTCGGGCCGTTGCTGCAACAGCGCACGGTGTATGCGATCGACCTGCTCGGTGAGGCCGGTCTGTCGGTGCAGGACAAGGCGATTCGCGGTGCACCGGATCAGGCACAATGGCTCGACGAGACGCTGGCCGGCCTGGGCCTGGAAGCGGCGCACCTGCTGGGAGTGTCGATGGGCGGGTGGACGGCGGCGAATTGCGCGGTGCACCGGCCCGGCCGGATAGCCTCGCTTACGCTGCTCGACCCGGTTTTCACCTTCACCGGAATCCCGGCGAAGGCCATTCTCGCTTCGGTGGCGCTGTTCGCCCCGGGCGTGCCGGAGCGCTGCCGCCGGAGGGTGCACAGCTGGATTGCCGGTGGTGCGGACCTGCAGGCCGCCGCGAGCGAATCCGCGCTGATCGATGCTGGGGCAAAGGATTTCACGCTGCGCGTACCGGCGCCGAAAATGTTCACCGAGGAGCAGTTGCGGGGGCTCGACGTGCCAGTGCTGGCGTTGATCGCGGGCCGCAGCGTCATGCTCGACCCCGAGCGTGCCGTCGCGCGGGCGCGGGAGGTGCTGGCGCGCGGGGAAGTCGAACTCTGGGCCGATGCTTCTCACGCCATCAACGGTGAGTACCCCGAAGAGATCGCGCGACGTGCGGGCCGGTTCTGGAACGCGGCGTAGGCCGACGAGGATCTTCAGGCGCGAATCACCGACGGCCCCAGCGCTTCATAGAGCTGTGCTTCCTCTGCGGGTAACTCGGTGCCGGTGACGATCGACTCGAAGTCGGAGACGTTCGCGAACCGGCAGAAACTCGTCTCCCCGAACTTGGAATGGGCGGCCACCAGTACGCGCCGTTGCGCGACGTTCACCGCAGTCTGCTTCACCGCCGCCACGGCGGGATCCGGTGTGGTGAGGCCATGCTCGGTAGTGATCCCGTTGGTGCCCAGAAATGCGATGTCGATGACGAGGCTGTTCAGGCGCTCCACCGCCCAGTGGTCGACGGTGGCCAGGGTGCGTCCACGCATTCGCCCCCCGATCATCAGCACGGTGACGGTCTCGCTGTGTGCCAGTGCTTCGGCTGCCAGCAGCGATGACGTCACCACGGTCAGTTCCTGATCGGCGAGCTGTTCGGCGATCAGGCGTGGCGTGAAACCCTCGTCCAGGTAGACGGTTTCGGCGCCATGCAACAGATGTGCCGCCGCGGCAGCGATGCGGTGCTTCTGGGCCAGGTCCACCTGGCTGCGGTATTCGACGGTGGATTCGAACGCTGCGGTCTCCAGCGGGATCGCGCCCCCGTGCACACGTTTGAGCAGTCGTCTCCCGGCCAGCGCCTTGAGGTCGCGACGGATGGTCTCGGCCGCGACGTCGAGTTCGGAGGCCAACGTCAGCACATCGACGCGGCCCCGGCTGCGCGCGAACTCGACGATGCGGCTCTGGCGGGTATCTGAATCCACGCTTGCCATTCTGGGGCACCCGGGTGCGACGTCGCTTATTTGCTGTCGGAGAGCACTGCACGCACCTCGTCGGCGCTGGTGGCCGCCCGCAGTCGGGCGACCTCGTCCTTGTCGAGGAAGACATGGGCGATCTTGGTCAGCAGTGCCATATGGTCGTTGCCCAGCCCGGCGATGCCGACGACGAACTCGGCGGGTTTGCCGTTCCAGTCGATGGGTTCGGGGTAGCGCACGAAGGAGATCCCGGTACGGCGGATCGCGGTCTTGGCCTCGTTGGTGCCGTGCGGGATGGCCAGACCATTGCCCATGTACGTCGACACCGACTTCTCGCGTTCGTGCATGGCATCCACGTAGGCCGGCTCGACGGAGTCAGCTGCCACCAAGAGTGCACCGGCCTCGTCGATCGCGGCGTCCGCCGAGTTGGCCGAGCCGGCCAGCACGATCGATTCGAGGGGCAGAACCTCGGCGCCGGCTGTCTGGTCTTCGGGCGAGCGCGCAGCCTCGGTTGTCTGCTCATCCGAAGCCGCGTTCGTGTTCCGCAACATCTCGACGATCTCGTCGTAGCGAGGGGAACTCATGAAGTCCTCGACCGAGACATGAACGGCCGAGGCGGTTTTCAGGCGGGCGCGGTCCGTCAGATCGCGGTGGGTGACCACCAGGTCGTAGGTGTCGGTCAGGTTCGCGATCGATTGGTTGGTCACGGTGATGTCGCCGAATCCCGCGGACCGGATCTTCTTGCGCAGCACCGACGCCCCCATCGCCGAGGACCCCATGCCGGCGTCACAGGCGAACACGATGCTGTTCACCGGTCCGCGGTGCGCGCCGACCAGGGCGGAGGCCACGCCGGACTTCTTGCCCTTCAGTGCCTCCATCTCGGCGGTGGCCGCGGCCAGATCCGGCTCGTCTTCGGCACGGTCGGTCTTGAGCAGCAGTGAGGCGACGGCGAACGAGACGGCGGTGGCGCCGAGCACCGACAACGTCACACCGAGGAAGCTGCCGCCGGCGGTCTGCGCGTAGATCGCGATGATCGAACCGGGTGCGGCCGGTGCGCGCAGTCCGGACCCGAACAGCACGTTGATGAAGACGCCGGTCATACCGCCGAGGATGGTGGCGGCGATCAGCTTGGGTTTCATCAGCACATACGGGAAGTAGATCTCGTGGATACCGCCGAAGAACTGGATGATCGCGGCGCCCGGTGCCGACGCGCGGGCAACACCGCGGCCGAACACCATGAACGCCAACAGGACTCCCAGTCCGGGCCCGGGGTTGGTCTCGAGTAGGAAGAGAATCGACTTGCCGGTCTCGAGCGCCTGGGTGGTACCCAGCGGTGTCAGCACCCCGTGGTTGATGGCGTTGTTGAGAAACAGGACCTTCGCCGGCTCGATGAGTATCGAGGTCAGGGGCAGCAGGTCATTGTTGACCAGGAAATCCACCGCATTGCCGGCGGCGCGGGTGAAAGACGACACGATCGGCCCGACGCCGAAGAAGCCGAGGATGGCCAGCAGCATGCCCAGGATGCCCGCGGAGAAGTTGTCGACGAGCATCTCGAAACCGGGCCGGATCTTGCCTTCCCAGAGCGCGTCGGCCTTCTTCATCGCCCAGCCGCCGAGCGGCCCCATGATCATCGCGCCCATGAACATCGGGACGTCGGCGCCGGCGACCACCCCCATGGTGGCGATTGCGCCGACGACGGCGCCCCGGTTGCCGTGGATCATCCGGCCACCGGTGTAACCGATCAGAACGGGCAGCAGATAGGTGATCATCGGGCCGACGATTCCGGCGCCGTCGTAGCTGCCCCAGCCGCCGATCTCGGCCACCCAGCCGTCGGGGTTCCTGAGTCCGGAGAAGATGGCCTGTAGCCAGCCCTGCTCGATGAATAGAGCTGTGATCAGACCCCAGGCGATGAAGGCGCCGATATTCGGCATCACCATGTTCGACAGCGAGGTGCCCAGCTTCTGCACGTACACCCGAACTCCGGTGCGTGGCGCTTCGACAGTGGACATCTGACGACCTCCGATCTTGCCGGCTGCTGGGTGACGCCGGTCACATGCACTGCCAGTACACCGCACAAATGGGCATGAGTGCAAGCAGTCGGGCTTAAATGGGCATCTCAAATTGTGGTTTTATGACCAGATTGGGGTTAGGGTGCTGATATCAACACGGTTATCGCCAGTCCCTGCCCGTCGAGAGGACCGTCATGAAAGCCCTGCGTTTCTACGCCCCCGAGGATGTCCGGCTCGAGGATGTGCCGGAGCCCCAGTGCGGTCCCCACGAGGTGAAGATTCGGGTGCGCAACTGCTCCACCTGCGGCACCGACGTCAAGATCCTGCACAACGGACATCAGAACCTGACCCCGCCGCGCACCATCGGCCACGAGATCGCCGGTGACATCGTGGAAGTCGGTGCCGACGTCAATTCCACCTATGGCACCGATTGGGCTGAGGGAGACCGGGTTCAGGTGATCGCGGCGGTCCCGTGCGGAGAATGTCATGAGTGCCGCAAGGGCTGGATGGCCGTCTGCCAGAACCAGACATCGATGGGCTACCAGTACGACGGCGGGTTCGCCGAGTACATGATCGTTCCGCGCCAGGTGCTGAAGGTCGATGGGCTGAACCGGATTCCGGACAATGTCAGCTACGACGAGGCGTCGGCGGCCGAACCGTTCGCGTGTGCGATCAACGCGCAGGATCTGCTCGGGATCGAAGAGGGCGACACCGTCGTGGTGTTCGGTGCCGGACCCATCGGCTGCATGCACACCCGCATCGCGCGCGGCGTGCACAACTGCGGCCCCGTCTATCTCGTCGACGTGAACGAAAGCCGGCTCAAGATCTCGGCCGACGCCGTCCATCCCGATGAGGTGATCAATGCCGCGGAGGTCGACGTCGTCGAGAAGGTGATGGAACTGACCGGTGGCCGCGGTGCCGACGTCGTCATCACCGCCACCGCGGCCAACGTCACCCAGGAACAGGCCATCGCGATGGCGGCCCGAAACGGGCGTATCTCGTTCTTCGGCGGACTGCCCAAGACCAACCCGACCATCACCTGCGATTCGAACGTGGTGCACTACCGCCAGTTGCACATCCACGGTGCCAACGGTTCCGCGCCGGAGCACAACAAGCGTGCGCTGCAGTACATCTCGACGGGCCAGGTACCGGTGAAAGACCTCATCACGCGCCACATCCCGCTCGACGACGTGCTCGACGCGTTCTCGATCGTCCAGAACGGTGAGGCCATCAAGGTGACGGTCGAACCTGCCGCGGCGACCGCCTCGGTCTGAGGTCAGTACAGCTCGTTCTCATAGTGGTCGTCGATCACGGCATGAAGCGAGTCGGCCAGGTCGCCGAGTTTCTCGGCCATCGTCGCCGCACTCTCGGTGATCGAGAGGGTGTAGAAGTCCCCGCCCAATGTCACGGCGTCGGCCAGTCCCCGGCTGTCGCCCTCCCAGAGCTTGGCCCGGATCACGGCCTTGCCGCATTGCCCGAACACCTCGCGGATGCGCACGATGGTGGCCAGCACCGCGGGTTTGCCGTCGGCGCTGAGCATTTCGAGTAGTTCCGGGTCATCGGTGACGAACGCGTCCCCGTTCACGCGGATCACCTCGCGGATACCCGGCACGAAGAAGACCAACCCCACCGCGGGATGCGTGGTGATGTTCTTGTGGGTATCGGCGAGCTTGTTGCCCGGCCGGTCGGGGATGGCGAGCGTCCATGGGTCGAGGATCCGCACCGAACCGGGTGGGTCTCCTCGCGGGCTGGTGTCCAATTGACCGTCGGCACCCACGGTCGCCATGCAGAAGAACGGGCTGTGTGCGATGAACCGAGCCGAGAATTCACCGAGTTTCGGCTCCTTCTTCTCGGCGATGAATCGCTCTGGGTATCCGACGATCTCCCTGACCCGCTCCATGGAGACGGGGGAGTACGAGTCTGCCGCCGTGCCTGTGGTTTCCATCATCGAATTCCCTAGACGTCCAGAACCAGCCGGGGAGTGTGCGCCCGGGAAACGCAGACGAACATGCGATCGTTGGCCGCACGTTCGGACTCGGAGAGGATGTCGTCCCGATGGTCGGGTACGCCCTCGATGACAGCGGTCTCGCAGGCACCGCAGATCCCCGATCGGCACGACGAGGGCACGTTGATCCCGGCATCATCGAGCGCGGCGAGAACGCTCTGGCCCGCTTCGACGTTGACGGTCCTGTCCGACGCGGCACACACCACTTCGACCGGTTTGTCTTCGGCGGATGCCGCCCGCTTACGTGGCTTGAAGCGCTCGAGATGCAGACTGTCCGCCGGCCAATGGTCGGTGGCGTCCTGCAGTGCCGACAGCAGCGCCGAGGGGCCGCACGCGTAGATCTTCGCGCCGGGCCGGACCTGTGCGAACTGCTCACCGAGCGGGATGCGGCCGTCGGCGTCGGAGGCATAGAAACTCACGCGTGTTCCGTATCGGCGGAGTTCGTCCGAGAACGGCATCGAGCTCGCGGTGTGCCCACCGTAGAGCAGTTTCCAGTCCAGGCCCCAAGATTCGGCCTGACGGATCATCGGAAGGATGGGGGTGATTCCGATGCCGCCGGCCACGAAGACGTATGAGGTGGCGCGACGCAGCTCGAATGTGTTGCGTAGCCCGGCAACCGTGAGTTGTTGCCCCGGACGTAGAAACGCATGCACGTACTCGGAACCGCCGCGGCTGGTGCGTTCCCGCCGCACTCCGATGCGGTAGTACGACCGTTCACCGACCGGCCCGCACAACGAGTACTGGCGCTGGATGCCGGTCGGCAGGAGCAGATCGATGTGTGCGCCGGGTTCCCACGCCGGCAGCAGTTCGCCGGCACGCGGCTGCAGTTGCACGGACACCACGCCGTCGGCCTCCCATCGGAGTTGGCGGACGGCGACGCCGATCCCGTCGGCCGTCAGTTCGCTGCCCACACCACACCTCCCTTCCGTGTTAACAATGTTAATTGCAGGTCAGAGAGTACTGTTAACATCGTTAACGTGTCAACCGCCTCAACTGGCCGCGATCGCGTGGCGCTCGCCAAGCTGTCGGTCGACCGCGTGGTCGGGGAGGCCCTGGCGCTGGTCAACGACGGTGGACTGGAATCGCTGACGATGCGCCGGCTCGCCGACCGGCTGCAAGCGCACCTCCCGACGATCTACCGACTGGTCGACGGCAAGGACGCCCTCATCGACGAGATGGCCGAGACGATCCTGGCGAAGGCACTCGAAAACGCCGAGACTGGCGACCCGGAATGGGCTCATCGCGTCAAAGGCCTTGCTGCGGGACTCCGTTCGTCCCTGCTGGCGCAGCGCGACGGAGCCCGGATCGTCGGCGGGAACTATGCCGCCAAGCAAGCCAACCTGACCTACATCGACACGCTCGTCGGCAGTATCCAGGCCGGCGGTCTGGCCCGTGAATACGCCTTGTGGGCGGCGAGCTCACTGTTCTGCTACGTCCTCGGTGAGGTGCTGGAACAACAGGGCGCGGCGGGGGGAGAGGCCGAGACGCTCGAAGGTGTGGTTCGGGCAGGCGACTATCCGCACCTCGCGTCAAGCCCCGTCGAGCAATTGCTCGACTTCGACGCGCGGTTCGAGTTCGGGTTGAACCTGCTGATGTCGGGCATGCGTTCCGGTGAGCCTTTTGCCTGACCGGCGGCACCGTTGTCGCTCAGTCCCAGTGCCAACCCGCCCCCGATCAGGCCGATGCCGGCCCATACCGCCGCGGCGGGCAATGCCCCGATGACGGCTATGCCGATGGCGGCGGCGGCAATGGGCGCCACACCGGTCAACAACCCGGCGGCCCCGGCGCCCAGCGTGCGCACGCAGGTGTACCAGAGCACGAACGCGACCGCCGTCACGCATACGGCCAGATAGCCGATCGCCAGGATCTCGCCGACGTCGAAACTGCTTGCCGCTCTCCATCCTTCGGTAACCAACGCGAGCACGGCGAACATCGCCGCGGCCATCCAGGTGGTGTGCACCGACACTCCCGCTGGACCGTGTGAACCGAGCACTGGCACCGCCAACAACGTGAATCCGGCCTCGCAGGCGAATACCACCGTGGCCCAGAACAATCCGATCCCGTCGGCCCGCCCCAGTCCTTCGACGACCACCGCCCCGACGCTGACCACGACTGCCGCGGCCAGCACCCGACTGCGCGGCCGGTGGCCTTCCAGCAGTGGCCCCATCGTCGCCAGCGCGACCGGCACGCATGCCACCGCCACCGCCAGCACCGCAGGCTCGGCGTGGCGTGATCCGTACACCAGGGCCACGTTGAACAGCACCAGGCCGCTCACGGTCACACTCAGCAGCCACAGCCATTCGGAACCCCTCGGGCGGCGCAAGGATTGGCCGGTGAGCCGGGCCCACGCGAGCAGCAGCAGGCACGCCACGGCGTAGCGCAACGCCTGCGCGGTGTGCAGTGGCGCGTCGGCGAGCACGCTCGAAACGGCCACGCTGCCACCGACGAAGGTCATGCCGAGTGCGCCGGACAAGCCGGCTCGGGTGGGGCTGGACATCTACCCATGCTGACGCCAATATGGTCCAACAAATAGAACCAAGTTTGGACACATGTCATGGACCAAATTGCGGGGGCGGACTTCCTGCAGCTCGACCCGTCGATTGCTCCGGCACGGGGGCTCACCGACTGGCTCGCGGACGCCCTGCGCACTGCGATCGCCGACGGGCGGCTGTCCCCGGGCACCCGGTTTCCACCGACCAGGGTCTTGGCCGGCGAACTGGCGATATCACGCGGGGTGGTTGTCGAGGCCTATCGGCGGCTGGCGGACGAAGGTCTGGTCAGCGGGCACGCGGGTGGCGGCACTCACGTGCTCACTCAGCCGGTCCGGCCGACCCGGGCTGAACCTTTGGGATCGCTGGTGGCACGCCTGCCGCGCCCCCGTCTGCCGGTCGGTGAGGGCATCGATCTGTCGCCGGGCGTGCCCGATCTGTCGGCATTTCCGCGCAGCACCTGGTTGCGTGCCGAACGTGCGGTGCTGGCCGAGGCCTCGCCCGACGACCTCGGTTACGGCGATCCCCGGGGCCATCCGCGGTTGCGGGCCGCACTCGCCCCGTGGCTCGGCCGGTCCCGCGGACTGCGCGTCGCTCCCGACGACATCCTGGTGGTCGCCGGCGTTGCCCAGGCCGTCGCCCTGCTCGCCCAGCAGTTGCGCGGCGAAGGCCTCGACACGATCGCCGTCGAGGATCCTGGTTCGCGCGGGGCCGTCGACGAACTCGAGCACTGGGGTCTGCACCCGGTGCCCATCCCCGTCGACGACGACGGAATCCTCGTCACCGAACTCGCCGCCAGCGGCGCACCGACTGTCTTCCTGACCCCGGCGCATCAGTTCCCGACGGGCGTGGTGCTGGGCCCGCATCGGCGCCGCGCGCTGCTGGAATGGGACGGCACGCTGATCATCGAGGACGACTACGACGCCGAATATCGTTACGACCGGGCCCCTGTTCCGGCCATGCACGCGTCGGCGCCCGATCGCATCGCCTACGCCGGGAGCACCTCGAAGAGCCTGGCGCCCGCGCTGCGGCTGGGTTGGCTGATCGCGCCGCCGCGCCGCCATCCCGAGCTGGTGGCGGCCAAACATGCCAGCGACCTCGGCAGCCCGACCGTGCCGCAACTGGTGCTGGCGCGATTGCTCGAATCAGGTGAATACGACCGGCACGTCCGGCTGGTGCGCACGCGGCACCGGGCACGGCGCGACGCACTGCTGGACGCGTTGACCGCGGCGATGCCCGCCGCGAGGGTGAGCGGTGTCGCCGCGGGCCTGCACCTGCTCGTCACGTTGCCCGACGACGTCGATGATGCGGCGCTGGCCGACGATCTGCGTGCTGCCGGTGTGCTCGTGCATCCCGTGTCATGGCACCGGCGGCTACCCGGTCCGCCCGGTCTGGTTCTCGGGTACGCGTCGCATCCACCCGACCGGTTGCGCGAAGCGGCAGCCACGATCGCGCGGGTCACGCGAAAGTGGCAGGGCGGTCGCCGACGAGGCTCGGTAGCAGCCGTGGCGTCACTTTCGGTGACGCTCGACAGCAAACACACGTAACCTGTTGGCGCGCGGCAAAGTCGACGACACATCGAGCGGAGCGGAGCGGATGCGGTACTACTACTCGGCCGATGCGATCCGTGCCGCCGAAGCGCCGCTGCTGGCATCGCTGCCCGACGGCGTGCTGATGGGCCGCGCCGCCTATGGGCTGGCGACGGCGATCGCGACCGAGTTGAAGCTGCTTACCGGTGGTGTCGCCGGTCGACGGATCTGTGCGGTGGTCGGTTCCGGCGACAACGGTGGCGATGCGCTGTGGGCAGCGACGTTCCTGCGCCGTCGCGGCGCCGCTGCCGATGCGATCCTGCTCAATCCCGAGAAGACTCACGCCAAAGGTCTGGCGGCGTTCCGGCGGGCCGGAGGGCGGGTGGTGTCCGGCATCTCTGCGGCAACCGATCTGGTGATCGACGGCGTCGTCGGCATCTCCGGGCGCGGTCCGCTGCGCGCCAACGCCGCAGCGGTCTTCGAAGCCAACACCGCACCCGTGGTCGCCGTCGACATCCCCAGCGGCCTCGACGTGCAGACCGGCGCCGCCGACGGCCCACATGTGCATGCCGTCCTGACCGTCACGTTCGGCGGCCTCAAACCGGTACACGCACTGGGTGAGTGCGGTCGCGTCGAGCTCGTCGACATCGGTCTGGATTTGGCGCCCGCCGATCTGGCCGGCCTGGAGACAGCCGATGTCCGGGAGCTGTGGCCGATTCCGGGACCACACGACGACAAGTACACCCAAGGTGTGACGGGCGTGGTGTCCGGCTCGGCGACCTACCCCGGTGCGGCGGTGTTGAGCACCGGCGCCGCCGTGGCCGCCACCTCCGGCATGGTCCGGTATGCGGGAAGCGCCGGCCCGCAGGTGCTTTCACACTGGCCCGAGGTGATCGCCGCACCCAGTCCGCGGGAAGCGGGGCGAGTCCAGGCCTGGGTGGTCGGGCCCGGACTCGGCACCGATGACACGGCCAAGTCCGCGCTGCGCTTCGCACTCGAAACCGACCTGCCGGTGATCGTCGACGCCGACGGTCTCACCCTGCTCGCCGCCGAACCCGGCCTGCTCGCCGGACGCACCGCGCCGACCGTGCTCACCCCGCATGCCGGGGAATTCGAACGGCTGGCAGGAGATCCGCCGGGCCACGACCGCGTCGCCGCCGCGCGCGATCTGGCCAAGCGACTAGGTGCCACCGTGCTGCTCAAAGGCAACGTCACCGTCATCGCCGAACCCGGTTCGGCGGGCAGGAGCGCAGCGACCGGGGGATCAGGAATGACCACCTATCTCAACCCCGCGGGCCAATCATGGGCTGCCACAGCCGGATCCGGAGATGTGCTGTCCGGGATCATCGGATCCCTGCTGGCCGCCGGACTGCCACCCGGAGAAGCCGCAGCCGCAGCGGCTTTCGTCCATGCCCGCGCCGCCAACCTGTCGGCGGCCGATCCCGGTCCCAACCCGGCGCCGACCTCGGCGTCACGCATCCTCGCTCATGTCCGCGCGGCAATCGCTGCGCTGTAGAAGAAAAGGAACTCCATGCCGCACAAGCACCATCGCGCCCCGCACATCTCGCCCGCCTATACCGGCAGATTGGCGATGGCACCGGTTCCCTCGCTGCGCCTGCCCGACGATGCGATGGAACCCGGTGCGGCGTACCGCTTCATCCACGACGAGCTCATGCTCGACGGCAGCTCCCGGTTGAATCTCGCGACCTTCGTCACCACGTGGATGGACCCCGAGGCCGAGAAGCTCATGGCCGAGACGTTCGACAAGAACATGATCGACAAGGACGAGTACCCGGCCACCGCGGCGATCGAGGCGCGCTGCGTGAGCATGGTCGCGGACCTGTTTCATGCCGAAGGCCTGAGCGACGACGACGCTTCGGCTGCATGTGGAGTCTCGACGATCGGTTCCAGCGAGGCAGTGATGCTGGGCGGGCTGGCCATGAAATGGCGCTGGCGCGAGAAGGTCGGGAAGGATTGGAAGGGACGCACCCCCAACCTGGTGATGGGGTCCAACGTCCAGGTGGTGTGGGAGAAGTTCTGCCGGTACTTCGACGTCGAGCCGCGTTACCTGCCGATGGAGGAGGGGCGCTACGTCATCACCCCCGAGCAGGTGCTCGACGCGGTCGACGAGGACACCATCGGCGTCGTCGCGATCCTCGGCACCACCTATACCGGCGAGCTGGAGCCGATCGCGGAGATCTGCGCGGCGCTGGACCAGCTCTCGCAAGACAAGGGCCTGGACATCCCCGTGCACGTCGACGCCGCCAGCGGCGGATTCGTCGTCCCGTTCCTGCACCCCGATCTGGAGTGGGATTTCCGGTTGCCGCGCGTGGTGTCGATCAACGTCAGCGGTCACAAGTACGGGCTGACCTACCCGGGTATCGGCTTCGTGGTGTGGCGCAGCAAGGAATACCTGCCCGAGGACCTGGTCTTCCGGGTCAACTACCTCGGTGGGGACATGCCGACCTTCACCCTGAACTTCTCCCGGCCCGGCAACCAGGTGGTGGGCCAGTACTACAACTTCCTGCGGTTGGGCCGGGCCGGATACACCCAGGTGATGCAGTGCCTGTCGCAGACGGCCCGCTGGCTCGGGGATGAGCTGCGCGACAGCGAGCACTTCGAGCTGATCACCGACGGCTCCGCCATCCCCGTGGTCAGCTTCCGGCTCAAGGGAAAACCGGGCTACACCGAGTTCGACGTGTCCGAGGGGCTGCGTTCCTTCGGCTGGCAGGTGCCGGCCTACTCCATGCCCGAGGGCGCCACCGACGTCGTGGTGCTGCGGGTCGTCGTGCGCGAGGGGTTCTCGGCCGATCTGGCCCGGGCGCTCAAGGAGGACACCATTACGGTGCTCGGCCGGCTCGACGCGCTCAAGCCGCGCGGAGCGTTCGACGACCTGCAGCCGTTTGCGCATTAGATGGGCCGGGCCGGTCCGCTGATCAGGCCGGATTGGTGCCTCTGGGACAATGGTCGGCGGTGATATGACATGCAGACGACCGAACTCGCGACCTCGCTGACCCCGCACGCATCGCCGCAGGCGGTGGTGGACCTCGGCGCGATCGACCACAACGTCCGCCTGCTGCGTGAACATGCCGGCGGCGCCCGCGTGATGGCTGTGGTCAAAGCCGACGGTTACGGCCACGGCGCCGTAGAGGTGGGTACGGCCGCGTTGGCCGCCGGGGCCGCCGAACTCGGGGTGGTGACCATCGCCGAGGCAGTCGCGCTGCGGGCAGGCGGGATCACCGCGCCGGTGCTGTGCTGGCTGCACCCGCCGGGCACCGACTTCACGCCGGCGCTGGAAAACGATGTGCAGATCGCGGTGTCCGCGGTGCGCCAGCTCGACGACGTGGTGGCCGCCGTGCGCCAGACCGGTCGCGCCGCGACGGTCACGGTGAAGGTGGACACCGGGTTGAGCCGCAACGGTGTCAGCCCGGCAGATTTCCCCGCGATGGTCGCTGCGCTGGCCCGGGCCCAGACCGACGGCGCGATCCGGGTGCGCGGCATCATGAGTCACCTGGTGCACGGCGACGACCCTGACAACCCGTTCAACGAGCTGCAGGGCAAGCGCCTGACCGCGATGCGCGAGCAGGCCGCCGAGCAGGGTGTGGTGTTCGAGGTCGCCCATATCGCGAACTCGCCGGCAGCCATGACCCGGCCGGATCTGGCGTTCGACATGGTGCGGCCCGGGATCGCGGTCTACGGGCTGAGCCCCATCCCCGAGCTGGGCGATATGGGTCTGATCCCTGCCATGACGGTGAAATGCCCTGTTGCACTGGTCCGTTCGGTACATGCTGGTGACGGGGTGTCCTACGGCCACCGGTGGATCGCCGACCGGGACACCACGCTGGCGCTGCTGCCGGTGGGCTACGCCGACGGCATCTTCCGCTCGTTGAGCGGAAGAATCGAGGTGCTGATCAAGAGCAGGCGTCGCCAGGCCGTCGGGCGGATCTGCATGGATCAGTTCGTCGTCGACCTCGGCCCGGATGCCACCGACGTCGCCGAAGGCGACGACGCGATCCTGTTCGGTCCCGGGACCCAGGGCGAACAGACCGCCCAGGACTGGGCCGAACTGCTCGGCACCATCAACTACGAGGTGGCCACCAGTCCGCGTGGCCGGATCGCCCGCACCTATCTGCAGGCAGGTCGCGAGCGTTGAGTCGCAATGCTCAGTGGCTGGCCGGTGCCGCCGGGCTCACCGCCGTGGGCACGGTGGCGGGCAGGTCGGTGGCGCGCTCATTGACCCGGCGCAGCACCGACGAGGATCCCTACCTGGGCGAAGATTTCGAACGCCTGGACGCAGACCGCAGTTCCGTGGTCACGACGGATGACGGGGTGCCGCTGGCCGTGCGTGAGGTCGGACCCAACGACGCACCGCTGACGGTGGTGTTCGCCCACGGATTCTGTTTGCGCATGGGCGCCTTCTACTTTCAGCGCACCCGCCTGGCCGAACAGTGGGGCCCGCAGGTGCGGATGGTGTTCTACGACCAGCGCGGCCACGGCCAGTCGGGGATGGCGCCACCGGACACCTATTCCGTCGAACAACTCGGACGTGATCTGGAAGCCGTTCTGGCGGTGACGGTTCCGCGCGGGCCCGCGGTGCTCGTCGGCCATTCGATGGGCGGAATGACGGTCCTCTCGCATGCCCGGCAGTTCCCGCACCGCTACCCGAAGCAGATTGTCGGTGCCGCGGTGATCTCCTCGGCGGTCGAGGGTGTGGCGCGCTCACCGCTGGGCGAGATCCTGCGCAACCCGGCGCTGGAGGCGGTGCGGTTCCTGGCCCGTTATGCCCCCGGTGCCGTGCACCGCACCCGCGGCGCCGCCCGCTCGGTGATCGGGCCGATCCTGCGCGCCGCGTCCTACGGCGACGAGTCGGTCAGTCCCAGCGTGGTCGAGTTCTCCCAACGGATGATGCACGGCACGTCGATCACCACGCTGGTCGAATTCCTGCACGCCCTCGAGGTCCACGACGAGGCCGGCGCCCTACGGGTACTGGCCAAGGTGCCGACACTCATCGCCTGCGGTGACCGGGACCTGCTCACCCCGATGGAATACTCAAAGGCCATGGCCGCACAGCTACCCCGCTCCGAACTGGTGATCGTCGGGGGAGCCGGCCATCTGGTCCAGCTTGAGGAGCCCGTGGTGATCGACGACGCACTGGTCCGTCTGGTGGAGCGGGCTACGCCCTCCAAACTGGTCACACTGTCCCGCCGGGTCCGCGATCGGGTCCGGTTCCGTGGCTGAGCGCAGGGCCGGCACGGCGGAGCTCGCCACCACCGAGGACACCATCGCCCTGGGCGCGACGCTGGGCGCGGGGCTCAAAGCCGGTGACGTGGTGGTGTTGTCGGGTCCGCTGGGGGCGGGCAAGACGGTGATGGCCAAGGGCATCGCGGCGGCGATGGATGTGGACGGGCCGGTGGTCTCGCCGACGTACGTGTTGGCCCGGGTGCATCCCGCCCGGCAGGCCGGCCGACCGGCGATGGTGCATGTGGACATGTACCGGCTGCTCGACCATCCCGGCGTCGACCTGTTGGGGGAGCTCGATGCACTCGACCTCGACACCGATCTCGACGACGCCGTAGTGGTGGTCGAGTGGGGCGAGGGCCTGGCCGAACGGCTCTCCGATCATCACCTGGACATCCGCATCGAGCGCGACACCGACACCGAGACGCGCACGGTGATCTGGCAGTGGAGCGCCCCATGAACATCTTGACCATCGACACCGCGACCCCGGCGGTCAGCGCCGGCGTGGTCCACCGCGCCGAGGACGGCGCCGTGCGCACCCTCGCCGAACGGGTGACCCTGGATGCCCGGGCCCACGCCGAGCAGCTCACACCCAACGTGCTCGGTGCCGTGTCCGATGCCGGGATCACTGTCGCGGAGCTCGACGCGGTCGTCGTCGGCTGCGGGCCGGGCCCGTTCACCGGGCTGCGGGTGGGGATGGCCAGTGCCGCGGCCTTTGGCCACGCACTGGGCGTTCCGGTGCACGGGGTGTGCAGTCTGGACGCCATCGGTGTCCACACCGACGGCGATGTGCTGGTGGTCACCGACGCGCGGCGGCGCGAGGTGTACTGGGCGCGCTACCGCGACGGAGTTCGGGTCGACGGGCCCGCCGTCAACGCACCTGCCGATGTGGCGCCGGAGTCCTCGGCCGCGGTGGCCGGTTCACCCGATCACGCGGCCCTGTTCGCGCTGCCCCGGCTCGACGTGGTGTACCCGACGCCGGCGGGACTGGTGCTCGCGGTCGGCGACTGGGGCGCCCCGCAGTCTCTGGTGCCGTTGTATCTGCGCCGGCCCGATGCGAAACCCTCTGCGGCGGTGCGGAAGTGACCGTGTTCGACGCGCTGACCCGTGCCGACGCCACGCGGTGCGCCGAGCTGGAAGCCAAGCTGTTCGTCGGCGACGACCCGTGGCCGGCCCGGGCGTTTTTGGCCGAACTCGACGCCAAGCACAATCGCTACATCGCGGCCCGCAACGACGGCGTTCTGGTCGGCTATGCGGGTATCTCCCGGCTGGGCCGGATGCGCCCGTACGAGTACGAGATCCACACCATCGGTGTCGATCCCGAGTTCCAGGGGCAGGGGATCGGGCGCAGGCTGCTCGACGACCTGCTCGACTACGCCTCGGGCGGAACGGTTTTCCTGGAGGTCCGCACCGACAACGAACCGGCCATCGCGCTGTACGAGAGCGTCGGTTTCGTCAACATCGGCCTGCGCAAGCGGTACTACCGCGCCAGCGGCGCCGACGCCTACACCATGCAACGCCTTCCCCAAGGGGGCCCGACGTGATCATTCTGGCCATCGAAAGTTCTTGTGACGAAACGGGAGTCGGCATCGCCGATCTCGCCGCCGACGGAACCGTAAAGCTTCTCGCCGACGAGGTCGCCTCCAGCGTCGACGAGCACGCCCGCTTCGGCGGTGTCGTTCCCGAGATCGCCTCACGCGCGCATCTGGAAGCGCTGGGGCCGACCATGCGCCGGGCGCTGGACGCCGCAGGCATCGAGCGGCCCGACGTCGTCGCCGCGACCATCGGCCCCGGACTGGCCGGGGCGCTGCTGGTCGGGGTGGCCGCCGCCAAGGCATACGCGGCCGGCTGGAACGTTCCCTTCTACGGGGTCAATCATCTCGGCGGGCACCTGGCCGCCGACGTGTACGACCACGGGCCGCTGCCCGAAAGTGTCGGTCTGCTGGTCTCGGGTGGTCACACCCATCTGCTGCATGTCCGGTCGTTGGGGGAGCCCATCATCGAGCTCGGCAGCACCGTCGACGACGCCGCCGGTGAGGCCTACGACAAGGTGGCCCGGCTGCTCGGACTGGGCTATCCGGGTGGACGGGTGCTCGACGAGCTGGCCCGCACCGGGGACCGTGACGCCATCGTCTTCCCCCGCGGTATGACCGGGCCACGCGACGACCCGTACGTGTTCAGCTTCTCGGGACTCAAGACCGCGGTTGCCCGGTATGTCGAGGCCCACCCGGAGGCCTCGCAGGCCGATGTCGCCGCCGGCTTCCAGGAGGCCGTCGCCGACGTGCTGACCGCCAAGGCTGTGCGCGCCGCCACCGATCTCGGGGTGTCCACCCTGCTCATCGCGGGCGGGGTGGCAGCCAACTCACGGCTGCGGGAACTCGCCGAGGAACGCTGCGCCGCAGCGGGTCTGACGCTGCGGGTGCCGCGGCCCCGGCTGTGCACCGACAACGGCGCGATGATCGCCTCGTTCGCGGCGCACCTGATCGCAGCCGGCGCGGAACCGTCGCCGCTGGATGCGGCCAGTGATCCGGGATTGCCGGTGGTGAAGGGACAGGTGGCATGAGTTCGGTTGTGGACAAGCTTGAAGTCACCGAGCTGCTGTACCGCTATGCCGAACTGATCGACGCCGGCGACTTCGACGGGGTCGGGCAGTTACTGGGCCGGGCCACGTTCGGCGGCCCGGCCTCTGGCAGCGTGTCTGGAGCCCAGACCATCGCGAAGTTGTTCGCCCACACGACGCGCAGGTTCCCCGACCACGACAACCGCACCCGGACCCGTCACCTGGTGCTCAATCCGATCGTCGAACTCGACGGCGATCGGGCCGAAGCCCGGTCGACGTTCTGCGTCGTGCAGCACGTCCCGGACGGCCCGAGTCCCGTTCCCCTACAGCCCATCGTGGTCGGGCGGTACATCGACACGTTCGCGCGGGATGACGAGGGCTGGCACTTCACCGAACGCAAGGTCGACGTGGAGATGGTGGGGGATGTCTCGGCGCATCTGAACGTCGACCCGCGACAGTACGGACGCTAGGTCAGCGCGCTTCGTTGATGTGGTGAACCCGCACACTGACCTCCAGCTGGAAACGGTCGGCGGGGTTCTTGAGTGACAGCCCGGTGAGTTCCTCGATGAGTTTGATCCGGTACAGCAGCGAGTGGCGGTTCAGGAACAGCGCCCGCGCCGCCGCACTGGTGTTGGTGGCCTCGTCGAGCAGGATCTCCAGGGTGTGCACGAGTTGCCCACGTCGGGTCTTGTCGTACTCGACGAGTGGCTGCAGCGTCTGCAGGACAGTGGCCATGCTGCGCGGGTGCTGACGCAGCACCTCGGCGAACTGCATGGGACCGACCGGGCCTTCGGGCAGTGGCGACGAAACCGGAGCCGCCACGGTGACCGCATGGCCGTGTGCGGGCGCCAACAGGGCCCAGGTCACGAGATCCTCGGGGAGCCCGCTGAGTCGCTGTGCGGAATCGACCAACCCGGAAACCGTGGATTCCGTTGGGGCCGAAGAGAAATGACCCATGACCAGGTCGTCGGTCACCGACGACGTGACTGTCAGGCCGGCGGCGAGCGCCAATTCGCGCAGGGCGTTGGCGAACTTGTCGGCGGCTTCGCCCCACTGAGGGTCGTCGCGCACGCGGCGACCGATGACCATCTGGACCCCGGTCTCCGGCGGAGATGGACCGACCAGCGGCAGGATGGTCTTCTGGACGTCGGCGAAGGCAATCTCCCAGGGCAGCAGCACAAATGGACACGCATGCTGGTCGGCGAGCGGGATCAGCAGCTCGAGGAGGTCGTGGGCGTCCACGTCGGGGGGCGGGCTGAGAATGATGCCGGCGGCCGGTGAGGCCACCAGGGAGACCAGGAATTCGCGCACACCGGGTTGTTTGAGGTCGGCGCCGGTGGTGAGCACCAGGTCGCCGGGCCGGACGAAGTCCTCGGCGGGTGCGTGGATGATGTCCACCCAGCGGACCTCGCGGTCCAGTCCGCGGTGGCCGGCGACCACTGAACCCTGGTCCAGGGGTGGAATCGTCAAGACCGCCGCCACGCTCAGCGACGAGTCCTCGGACATGCCGCTTCCCTTCTGATCAACTGCTCGGCGGTGCGTCGAAGCCGACGGTATCAGCGACCAGCGACGGCGGTGGCCACCTGCCGGGCAGGTTGT
>NZ_LZSY01000202.1 GCF_001665625.1 Mycolicibacterium peregrinum
TGCGCGGCGGCCGAGTAGAACGCGTTGGCCCACCCGCTGATCGACAGGTTCCACAGGTAGAGCACCGCGGTGCCGGCCAACAGCAGGCCCACCGCGATGCGCTGGGTGATCGGGGTCGAGTTGCGGGGCTTCGACTCCTCGGGTGTCGCCGCCGGCACCGCGGTGCTCTACCTGTGGAACCTGTCGATCAGCGGGTGGGCCAACGCGTTCTACTCGGCCGCCGCGCAGGCCGGTGCCGAGAACTGGACCGCGATGCTCTTCGGATCCAGTGACGCGGGCAACGCCATCACCGTGGACAAGACGCCGGCGGCGCTGTGGGTCACCGATCTCTCGGTGCGCCTGTTCGGGCTGAGCCCGTGGAGTGTGCTGGTGCCGCAGGCGCTCATGGGCGTCGGTGCGGTCGCGGTGCTCTACGCGGCGGTACGCCGGGCGGTCGGACCGTGGGCCGGTCTGTTGGCCGGCACCGTCCTGGCGCTGACGCCGGTGGCCGCCTTGATCTTCCGGTTCAACAATCCCGACGCGCTTCTGGTGCTGCTGCTCGTCGTGGCGGCCTACTGCGTGCAGCGCGGCATCGAAAAGAACTCCAGCCGTTGGTGGTTCGTCGGTGCGGGGGTCGCACTCGGCTTCGGTTTCCTGGCCAAGATGCTGCAGGCATTCCTGGTGCTGCCGGGTATTGCCGCCGCGGCGCTGGTCGCCGGAGACCGCCCACTGGGCCGACGCATCCTCGATGTCGCCACCGCCGGCGTCGCCATGGTCCTCAGCGGTGGCTGGTACCTGGTGCTGGTGGAGTTGTGGCCGTCCTCGTCACGGCCCTACATCGGTGGTTCGCAGCACGACAGTATTCTCGAATTGGCATTGGGCTACAACGGTTTGGGTCGGCTCACCGGTGACGAAACGGGTGGCCTCGGCAATCTGAACTTCGACGTCGGGCCCGGCCGGTTGTTCGGGTCGCAGATGGGCGCCGACATCGCCTGGTTGTTGCCCGCCGCACTGATCTGCCTGGTGGCCGGCCTCTACCTGACCCGCCGGGCCGCCCGCACCGATCCGGCCCGGGCCGCCTTGATTCTCTGGGGCGGCTGGCTCCTGGTCACCGCGCTGGTGTTCAGCTTCATGAACGGCATCGTCCACCCCTATTACACCGTGGCGCTCGCCCCGGCCATCGGTGCGGTCATCGGCATCGGGGCGAGGTTGCTGTGGCAACACCGCACCGACCTCCGCGCCGCCACGGCGATGTCGGGCGCGGTGTTGGTGACCGCGATCCTGGCCGCAGTGCTGTTGGTCCGCAACGACGATGCCTTCCCGTGGCTGCGGGCGGCAGTGGCAGTGGTGGGTGTGGGTGCCGCGGTACTGCTGCTGATGGTCACACGGTTGGAGCGCCCGATGGTGCGGGTGACGGCGGTGCTGGCGGTCGCAGCCTGCCTGGCCGGTCCGGCCGCGTATTCGATCGCCACCGCCTCCGCCCCGCACACCGGGGCGATACCGTCCGTCGGTCCATCGCGTGGTGGCGGCGGGTTCGGCGGAATGTTCGCCGCCCCCGATCCAGGGCCGACGCTGACCGCAACGCTGACCGCAGATGCCGACCGCTACCGGTGGGCGGCCGCCGTGGTGGGCTCGTCGAATGCCGCCGGATACCAATTGGCCACCCGCGCACCGGTGATGGCAGTCGGAGGCTTCAACGGCACGGATCCGGCACCCACGCTCGACGAATTCCAGCGTCTCGTCGACGACGGCGCCATCCACTACTTCATCCGATCCCGCATCATGGCCGGCGGATTCGGCGGACACACCCCCAGTGGCAGCCAGGCCGCCACCGAGATCGCGGAATGGGTCCAGGCCCACTACAACCCGGTCACCGTCGACGACGTCACCATCTACGACCTGACTCACCGTGCGTCGAACACATAGCCGGCGCATAGCTTCGCCCAACCCGGATCACAACCCTGCGGAGAACGATGAACTCATGACAACCTTGGTCGAAGAACCCGAGCAGCGCTTTCATTTCGCGTCGCGGCCCAACGCCACACATGCCGCGCGGGACGCCGGGGTTCCGGTGCTCGACGTCGTCGTACCGGTGTACAACGAGCAGGCAACGCTCGCCCATTCGGTTCGCCGGCTGCACCGGTATCTCGCCGAGAACTTCGCGGTGCCGGTGCGCATCACCATCGCCGACAATGCCAGTGTCGACGAAACCCCGCGCATCGCTGCCGAACTGGCCGCTGACCTCGACGACGTGCGGGTGGTCCGGCTGGAGGAGAAGGGGCGCGGACGCGCACTGCGGGCGGTGTGGTCGGCTTCGGACGCGCCCGTGCTGGCGTACATGGACGTCGACCTGTCCACCGACCTGGCCGCGCTTGCGCCGTTGGTGGCACCACTGATCTCCGGCCACTCCGACCTGGCCATCGGCACCCGTCTGGGCCGCGGCTCACGGGTCGTCCGCGGCGCCAAGCGCGAGTTCATCTCGCGCTGCTACAACTTCATCCTGAAATCGACTTTGGCAGCCCGGTTCTCGGATGCCCAGTGTGGATTCAAGGCGATTCGCGCCGACGTTGCCCGCGAGTTGCTGCCCCACGTTGCCGATACCGGGTGGTTCTTCGACACCGAGCTTCTGGTGCTGGCCGAACGCAGCGGTCTGCGCATTCACGAGGTTCCGGTGGACTGGGTGGACGATCCGGACAGCCGGGTGGACATCGTCGCCACGGCGGCCGCCGATCTCAAGGGCATCGGGCGGCTGCTGCGCGGGTTCGCCAACGGGTCGATCCCGGTGAACACGATCGCCGCGCAGCTCGGGTCCTCTCGGAAATCGGCTGCCCCCGGATCGTTGTTGCGCCAGGCGGTGCGTTTCGGTGCGGTCGGTGTGGTCTCCACGCTGGCCTACCTGTTGCTGTTCACGGCCCTGCGGGCCGGTGTCGGCGCGCAGGCCGCCAACCTGATCGCCCTACTGGTGACCGCGATCGGAAACACCGCAGCCAACCGCCGCTTCACCTTCGGCATCGCCGGTTCGGGCAACGTCACCCGCCATCATCTGGAGGGATTGACGGTGTTCGGGATCGCGCTGGCCATCACCAGCGGATCACTGGGACTCTTGCACGTCGTGACGCCCGTGCCGCACCGCGGCGTCGAGCTTGCAGTATTGGTGGCGGCCAACCTGTTGGCCACCGTGGTGCGCTTCGTCCTGTTGCGCGGGTGGGTCTTCCACCCCGCGCGGACACGGCAGGTGACCGCGCCGAATCGAGGGACCGAACTATGACGACCATCGTCGACACGGCACCAGAAGCCGCCGCGGAGACCGCGGAATCGCCGAAGACATTGACACCGCGCTGGATTCGCCCCACCTATTGGGCTCTGCTGGCCGGCACCGCGGTGCTCTACCTCTGGGGGCTGGGATCGTCGGGGTGGGCCAACAGCTACTACGCCGCCGCGGCCCAAGCGGGCACCCAGTCCTGGAAAGCCTGGCTTTTCGGATCGCTGGATGCCGGCAACGCCATCACGGTCGACAAACCACCGGCCGCGATGTGGGCAATGGGCTTGTCGGGCCGGCTGTTCGGCTTCAACGAGTTCACCATGCTGCTGCCGCAGGCGTTGATGGGGGTGGGTGCGGTGGCACTGCTCTACGCCACCGTGCGCCGCACCAGCGGTCCGGCCGCCGGACTGATCGCCGGGGCGGCGTTGGCGCTGACACCGGTCGCGGCCTCCATGTTCCGCTACAACAATCCCGATGCACTCCTGGTCCTGCTGTTGGTGCTGGCGGCTTACTTCATGGTGCGTGCCGTCGGGCCGGTGTCGGCACGGGCCAGCGCCGGGTGGGTGGCATTGGCAGGATGTGCGCTCGGGTTCGCGTTCCTGACCAAGATGCTGCAGGCCTTCCTGATCGTGCCGGGCCTGGCCCTGATGTTCCTGGTCGCCGCGCCCGCGGTCGGAGTGTGGAAACGACTGGGTACCTTGCTGATCGGCGCGGCGACGATGATCGTCTCGTCGGGCTGGTACCTCGCGCTGGTGGCGCTGTGGCCGGCGGACTCCCGGCCCTACATCGCCGGATCGACCGACAACAGCCTGTTGCAATTGGCCTTCGGCTACAACGGGCTGCAACGCATCCTGGGGCAGGAGGGGCACGGGCCCGGCTCGGGCCCCGGTCCGGGTGGACCCGGTTTCGGTCACGGTCCCGGCGGCGGCCCCAACCTGATGTTCGGCGGTGATCCCGGGATCGGCCGGATGTTCGGGATGTCGATGGGCACCGAGGCGTCGTGGCTGTTGCCTGCGGCGCTGATCGGGCTGGTTGCCATGCTGTGGCTGACCCGGCGCACCGCGCGCACTGCCGGACCGCGGGCCGGTGTGCTGATGTGGGGCGGCTGGCTGCTGGTCACCGCCGTGGTGTTCAGCTTCATGGACGGGATCATCCATCCCTATTACACCGTGGCGCTGGCGCCTGCGGTGGCGGCTCTGGTGGGCATCTCGGTCGTCGAATTGTGGCGGGTCCGTGCCCGATCGGCAGCCCGGCTGGTGCTGGCGCTGATGCTGGCCGGGACCGGGGCGTGGGCGTTCGTGCTGCTGGACCGGACGCCTGACTGGTTGCCGGCGCTGCGCTGGATCGTGTTGATCGGCTCGGCACTGACGGCGGTCGCCCTGGCGATCACTGCCCACCGGGCGGGCAAGGTCCCCGCGGTGGTGGCGCTGGCGGCCATGGTCTTCGGGCTCGCCGCGACGGCGGCCTACACCGTCGAGACGGTGGCGAAAGTCCACGGCGGTGGGCCGATGGCCACCTCGGGACCCAACCGGGACATGGGGTTCGGCGGACCCGGTGGTCCTGGCGGTCCTGGTGGATTCGGGCGCGCCGATGATCCGGCACTGGCCGAGCTCATCGCGGGGGCCGACGGGCGCTGGGCCGCAGCCGGTGTCGGCTCGATGCAGGTCAGCGATCTAGAGCTCAAGACGGGCGAGTCGTTGATGGCAATCGGCGGTTTCACGGGCAGTGACAACTCGCCCACGCTGGCGCAGTTCCAGCAATATGTTGCCGATGGCCAGGTCCGCTACTTCCTCGATCGGCCCGCAGGTGGTCGCGGCGGGCCGCCCGGACCGCCGCGTGATCCCGGCGGTAGCGCGGGGGAGATCACCACATGGGTTCGCGAGCACTTCACCAAGAACATGGTCGGTGAGGTTCCGGTGTACGACCTGTCTGCGCCCGTCGCCTGACACCCAGACCGCGGCGGCCGTCCACATCCCCCCGGCAGGACGGCCGCCGCCTGGGCGCACCCCAATCGGCTCAGCCTGATTCTTCCTCTGGTCCTGTCGGCGGCGCGGGGTTAGCGTCGATTCATGTCTGTCACCGACCAGTACCTGGCCAACAACGAGGTCTATGCCACGACCTTTTCCGGGCCGTTGCCGTTGCCGCCCAGCAAGCACGTTGCGGTGGTCGCGTGCATGGACGCCAGGCTGGACGTCTACCGGATCCTCGGCCTGGGCGACGGTGAGGCGCACGTCATCCGCAATGCCGGTGGTGTCATCACCGACGACGAGATCCGCTCACTGGCCATCAGCCAGCGGCTGCTCGGCACCAAAGAAATCATCCTGATCCACCACACCGACTGCGGCATGCTGACATTCACCGACGACGGGTTCAAACAGCAGATCCAGGACGAAACCGGAATCAAGCCGAACTGGGCCGCCGAGTCCTTCGTCGACCTGGCCGAGGACGTGCGTCAGTCGTTGCGTCGCATCGAGGCCAGCCCGTTCGTCACAAAGCATGAATCGTTGCGCGGCTTCATCTTCGACGTCGCCACCGGCAAGCTCAACGAGGTGACGCTGTAGCTCACCCCACCTTGTACGTCGCGATGGCCTTCGCCACCGCCTCGCCGTCAGGAGTGACGATATCGACCTCGCTGTTCACCAGGGACCTACCCTGACGCAGCACGCGCCCGAGGCCGATCAGATCGGTGGCGCGGGCCGGCGCCAGGTAGTTGATTGTCATCGAGACCGTCACTCCGCGAAGCGAATCCGGAACGTCGGCGTGCGCCCAGGCTGCCGCCATCACCGTGACGTCGGCCAACGCGGCGATCGCACCGCCGTGCACCATGTCGGCGATCGTGATGTTCGACGGATCCCACGGCAACCGAAGTCGGACCTCGGGGCCGTCGAGGTTTTCGGCGAAAATGCCGAGTTTGGCCACGAACGGCGACTGGGGGAGGAATTGCGCCATGACTTCCGGGCCGGTCTGGATACTCATGGCCGCCAGTGTCTGCCGCCGGCGGTCAGCGTCTCAATTACCTGCGGGGTAAGCGCACAGTGAATCCGCCGTTCCCACGGGGGATGGCGCTGCTGGTGGCCGGGGCGCTGTTCATGGAAATCCTGGACGCCACGATCATCGCCCCGGCCATCCCGTTGATCGCCGCGTCGTTCGGTGTCGAGGCTGTCGATGTCAACGTGGCGATCTCGGCATACCTGGTCACGGTCGCGGTTCTGATCCCGGCCAGCGGCTGGCTGGCCGACCGGTTCGGTGTCCGCCGGGTGTTCATCGGGGCGATCGCAGTGTTCACGCTGGCCTCGGTCGGCTGCGCGGTGAGTGCCTCACTGCCGATGTTGGTGGCGATGCGGATCCTGCAAGGGGTCGGCGGCGCCATGATGGTGCCCGTCGGCCGCCTGGCAGTGTTGCGGCACAGCAGCAAGTCCGACCTCGTGCGGGCCATCGCACTATTGACCTGGCCGGCGCTCACCGCACCGGTGCTGGCTCCGGTGCTCGGTGGGGCCATCGCGACGCTGGGCAGCTGGCGGTGGATCTTCGCGATCAACATTCCGATCGGCGTGATCGGAATTGTCCTGGCGCTCGGACTCGTCCGCGGCGGGCCGCAATCCGCGGTCCGGTCGCTGGACTGGCCGGGCCTGCTGGCACTCGGCTCGGGGATTGCTGCGGCCCTCATCGCATTGGAGAACATCCGGGTCTCGGGGACCGACTGGGGACTGGTCACCGGATGCGGCGCCGCGGCAGTCGTCCTACTCGGCGCGGCCATGTGGCGGCTGCTCAGGGCGCCGGCCCCGCTGGTGCAGTTGCGGGTGCTGAGGGTGCACACGCTGCGCATCACGGTGGTGGCCGGGTCGCTGTACCGACTGGTGATCACCGCGGTGCCGTTCCTGCTGCCGCTGCAATTCCAGCTGGAGTTCGGCTGGACGCCGCTGGCAGCCGGCGTCATGGTGGCCGCGTTGTTCGCCGGGAACCTGACCATCAAGCCGGCCACCACCCCGTTGATGCGCAGGTACGGCATCCGGACCGTGCTGCTGGTCAACGGGGTGACCTCGGTCGCGTGCTTCGGCCTGCTGGCCGCGTTGCGGCCGGGCCTGCCAGTGGCGGTGATGGCCGTCGTCCTCTATCTGAGCGGGGCGCTGCGGTCGATCGGCTTCACCGCCTACAACAGCCTGGCGTTCTCCGACGTAGACGGGGAGCACCTGACGCACGCCAACACGCTCAACGCCTCGGTGCAGGAGTTGGCGGCTGGACTGGGCATCGCGGTGGCAGCGCTGCTGCTCAGCCAATTCACCTCATATTCGGTGACCTACCTGGTCCTGGGCGCTTTGCTGGCGCTGACCCTGGTCGCCACGGTGCGGCTGCCGCGGCACGCAGGTGCCCACGTAAGCGGGCATCGGATTTGAGGGTTGCCCGCCATTGACACCGCGGCGGCAGGGCGGCTAGATTCCTGGCCATGCTTGCAATTCTGGCCATTCCTACCAACTTAATGGGGAAGTGATGACCACCGCACAGAAATCCGATCAGCAGTCCGGCCGTGCCGGGCAGTACGAGCTGAGCCACCTGCGGTCCCTGGAGGCCGAGGCCATCCACATCATCCGTGAGGTCGCCGCCGAGTTCGAGAAGCCGGTGCTGCTGTTCTCCGGCGGCAAGGACTCGATCGTCATGCTGCACCTGGCGGTCAAGGCGTTCGCGCCAGGACGGCTGCCGTTCCCCGTCATGCACGTCGACACAGGGCACAACTTCGACGAGGTTTACGAGACCCGCGACGAGCTCGTCGAGCACTACGGTGCGCGCCTGGTCGTGGCCAAGGTGCAGGACGACATCGACGCAGGCCGCGTGGTCGAGACCATCCCGTCGCGCAACCCGATCCAGACCGTGACGCTGCTGCGCGGCATCCGGGAGAACAAGTTCGACGCCGCGTTCGGTGGCGCCCGTCGCGACGAGGAGAAGGCCCGCGCCAAAGAGCGCGTGTTCTCCTTCCGCGACGAGTTCGGCCAGTGGGACCCCAAGGCCCAGCGTCCCGAGCTGTGGAACCTGTACAACGGGCGGCACCACAAGGGCGAGCACATCCGGGCCTTCCCGATCTCCAACTGGACCGAGTTCGACATCTGGTCCTACATCGGCGCCGAGAAGATCAAGCTGCCGTCCATCTACTACGCGCACCAGCGCAAGGTGTTCGAGCGCGACGGCATGCTGCTCGCGGTGCACAAGTTCATGCAACCCCGCAAGGACGAACCGGTGATCGAGAAGACCGTGCGGTTCCGCACCGTCGGCGACGTCACCTGCACCGGCTGCGTGGAGTCCACCGCCGCAACGGTTTCCGAGGTCATCGCCGAGACCGCGGTGTCGCGGCTGACCGAGCGCGGCGCCACCCGCGCCGATGACCGGATCTCCGAGGCCGGAATGGAAGACCGTAAGCGCGAGGGGTATTTCTGATGAGCACGTTGTTGAGAATCGCCACGGCGGGTTCCGTCGACGACGGCAAGTCCACGCTGATCGGCCGGCTGCTGTTCGACTCGAAGGCGGTCATGGAGGATCAGCTGGCCGCCGTCGAGCGCACCTCCAAGGAACGCGGCCACGACTACACCGACCTGGCACTGGTCACCGACGGGCTGCGCGCCGAG
>NZ_LZSY01000203.1 GCF_001665625.1 Mycolicibacterium peregrinum
TGTATGACGTCGGGTGATGCTTGACGTTTTGTCTCCGGTTGATGGCTGACAGTGTTTCGGCTGATGCTTTACACCTACTTCGGTTGATCCTTGACACTCCCTGGATGAGGGAGTTGAGCGTGGTGGAGCAGAGGTATCAGGCCGTGCTGGCGGTAATCAGCGACGGTCTGTCGATATCGCAGGTGGCCTCCAAGGTTGGGGTGTCGCGGCAGACGCTGCATGCCTGGTTGGCCCGGTATGAGGCCGAGGGTTTGGAGGGGTTGGCGGATCGGTCGCATCGGCCGGGGTCATGTCCGCATCAGATGCCGGCGGCGGTGGAAGCCGCGGTGTTGGAGCTACGCCGTTCGCGGCCGTATTGGGGGCCGCGGCGGTTGGTGTTCGAACTGACCAAACGCCAGGTCGCCCCGGTGCCTTCGGAGTCGGCGGTATATCGGGCGTTGCTGCGGGCGGGGTTGATTGATCCACACGTGCGGGATCGGCGTTCGCGCAAGTGGAAGCGCTGGGAGCGTGGTGCGCCGATGGAGCTGTGGCAGATGGATGTGGTGGGCGGGTTCCCGCTGGCGGATGGGACCAGCGCCAAGGCGTTGACCGGGATCGATGATCACTCGCGGATGTGTGTCTGTGCTCGGTTGATGGCCCGGGAACGCACTCGTGCGGTCTGCGACGGGCTGCGTGAGGCGTTGGCGACCTACGGGGCTCCGGAGCAGATCTTGACCGATAACGGCAAGGTGTTTACCGGGCGGTTCCACCATCCGCCGGTCGAAGTGCTCTTTGATGCGATCTGCCGCGAGCATGGGATCGAGCATTTGTTGACTCAGCCGCGTTCGCCCACCACCACGGGAAAGATTGAGCGGTTTCACCGCAGCTTGCGCGCTGAGTTCCTCAGCACCGCAGCGCCTTTCCTCAACCTGAAGGCGGCCCAGGCGGCGTTGGATGCATGGGTGGCCGAGTACAACAATGTGCGGCCGCATCAGTCGTTGAAGATGGCCACCCCGGCCCAACGATTCACCGCGGGCACCGGCGTCAGGGCGCGACTTTCGGCGCCTGCTACCACGGGCGCCGATCGTGGTGGTCAGGACTGGGTGTCGCGGATGGTGACCACCAACGGGGTGGTGTGTGTGTCTTGGCAACAGGTATCGATCGGACGGCATTACGCGGGAGCGCGCTGTGATGTGCACGTCGACGGCGAGCTGTTGCGGTTCTGGGTGGGAGACCAACTCGTCAAAACCGCTGCCCGCACCAGCACCGGCGGGGTACGAAACAAACGGGCCTTCCGCAGCAGCGCACAGGCCTAAACCACAACACAAGAGTGTCAAGGATCAACCGAAACAGATCCGTCAACCATCACCCGACTCTGAACAG
>NZ_LZSY01000204.1 GCF_001665625.1 Mycolicibacterium peregrinum
GGCTGAGCCGGCGCCGCACCCAACTTTCATGCGCTCGTTTAGGCAACCAAGCTGATCTGGTACCCGTCGGCCGCCGCGCCCTCGATCGTGGCCCGCGCCTCTTCAAAAGAAGCAACCTGACGCGACCGCCACTCCGCAAGCACCTTGGCGATCACCTCAGGCAACGGCCCGCCCTTGATGTCAGAGGAGTCGCCGTAGCGCACGTCAAGGCGGGGCAACCCGGCCGAGTTGTAGCCCACCACGGTGAAATCGAACGGATGCCAGGTCAACTCGTGCGAGTGCAACGTTGCTTCCAGAATCACGATGCCGGTCGGGTGGTCGTCGCTGGGACCGTAGAGCGACGTCCGCAGGTCTGCTTCCTCCCACATGAGCACCAACAGGTCGGCGTGCATGGCGTCAGCAAGAATCCCCAAGGATCCGATCCCCAAGGCGGCGTCGGCGCCGCGGGTGTAATCGCGGCACACCGCGTAGCCCATCAAGCCCTTGGAGCTGGTCGAGCTGAACGCCCACATCTGTGGCGTAGGGACCACACCATTGGTAGAGAAGCTCGACTTCGCACGCTCGATCAGAGTGGCTTTCACCGCGTCAACGGTGTCGAAAAACTCATCGGGGCTCATGGCCAGGCCTCATACGCGGTGTGGGACGGAGAGAACATCGGTCATTCGCATTGTGCCCCACAGGTCCGACAACTTCTCCGCAATCGGAAGGCCTTGTGAGACCGCCCCGGAGCATGAGCATCGTGCTGCGGCGCGGGCGGCCATAACCCATCGTTTGTGGAGCCGGGTGGATCTCCGAACTACGGGGTGACCCGTCCTGAGCGGTTCGTGAACTTCTCCACCACAAGGAACTGTTTCGCAAGGTCTGCCTCAGACAAGATGTGCGTCTCTGACACGCCGAACCCGTAGTACGTGCTGTCTGGGCCCGCCCCGGCGAAGCCGAAGCCTTGGCGCTTGGTCTCGGGAAGGTCATACATTCCCAAGCCGTACACGTTGAACTGGCTGCCCGGGGCGAGGCCTGTGACATCGAGGGCCGTGAGTCGCCAGGTCTCGTATCGCTGAGTCACAGCGTTCACGCTGACTTCGGCGTACGTGCCGCGCTGTGGTGTCCAGTAGAGGGTGCCGCCGTCGAAGTGGGACCACCGGACGTTGTCGTTGCCCTGCTTGCCGTTTCCGTCCTCGTCAGAGGTCGGAAAACCGAGGTAGGAGGCTGGGCCACCCAGCGCCAAGAATCTCTCTCGAATGCCGCCATAAACGACGAACGCTCCGCGTTGTTCTGTGTAGTAGATGGTGACGACACCGGTCGCGTTCGAGTAGTCCCGCGAGGTGACTTGTGTCGACCTCGTCCGCACGTCCAAGTCATCACTGCCGAAGGGGATTACCGAATACCGCTTCACCGCGTTGACGGTTCTCGACCGGCCGGCGGGGTGAAGGTCCCACCCCAGGGACTTTGCCTTCTGATCAATTGCCTCGACCGCCGGGACGAGGTACTTCGTAATGTCGATGAGCCGGTCCCTGATTCCATCGACGAGAACCACCCCTGGTGCAGCCCAACGGTTGTCCAGCAGTTTCTGGCCGGGAACCAGCTTCTTGTACAGATTGTCGGGGTCCAGGTTGATATTGGCGTGGACGAAGTCGTAGAGCTCAGTGGAGGCGAGTGTTGAGCGACTGCCAGGCATGCTGGATCCTCCTCATTCTGTTCCGTCCGGCCTCGTCGCGGAACGCGGCTAGCCGAACACGGTTGCCTTACCGGGCATTCGAGTCATCGAATCTTTCAAGTCCTGGTCAAGGTGTGTCGTCACCTAATCAATCAGAGGCATCGATACTCGGGAATCATCCGTTCGAATGATCTTGCAGACGAAAGTGTATGGATCGCGGCATGGTGACAACCCGACACGACGTGTCGCACACTGTGATCATTTGGCACGGCGGGGGTACGCGCATGCTGTCGGTCGACGCACTCTCGCGTTTGGCGCTGCGGATCTATGCCGCCGCGCTGGACAACAGCGAATGGTCACCGGTGGTGTCCGAAATCAGTCAAGCCCCCGGGGCGGGTGGGGGCGCCTTGATCGTCGCCGAATCCCCGCGCCGCCGGATACCGGCTGTATCACAACGTCCCCGCGGCAGCGGAGGCCAGCTACCGTTCGTACTACAACAGCATCGACCACGTCCTCGAAGCTGTGGAATGCGGGCCAGCTGGGCTGGTGCACAGCGGTGAAGAACTCATTGATCCTCGACGGCGATCTGAGTTCAACAGCGATTTCATGCGCCCGCACTGCATGCAAGACGGCCTGTTTGTCAGACTCACTGCTCCTCGTCGCCCCACGACGTTCCTGGTGGTATCCGCGAGAGCGACACGCTCGTTTGCAACGGAGGAACGAACACGGCTGATGAGTGCGGTGGTTCCGCACCTTCAGCAAGCGCTACGCACAGAAAGCATGCTGGCCCAGACTATTCGGCAAACCCGCATTCTTGAGGACGTCCTCAACGTTGACGACCGGGGTGTGGTGGTCGTTTCCGCGGAGGGCACCGTGTGGTCAGCGAACGCGGCGGCGGCCGAAATTTTCACCGTGGGCGACGGGATTTCGGTGCGCGGCGGCCGGATCGCGACCGACGCTCTCAAAGGCGGCATTGCCATGGCGTTGAGCGCGGGATCGGACGGACTCCGGCGGGGTAGTTGGATATTATGCCCGCGACCTTCGGGAAAGGAGCCGTATGTGGCAAACGTTGTGCCGATCGGCGACCCAGCAGGCCCAGACCACTGTGCCCTTGTCGTCTTGAATGACCCTGAGCGCCACAAGACCCAGCCGGCCGAAGACATCGTAAGAGATCTCTACGGCCTGACGCCGACCGAAACCAGGTTCGTTGCACTGCTTCGTGACGGCAATAGCCTGGCGGACGTTGCGGACCGGCTGTCGGTGTCTCTCACGACAGTGAGAACGCACCTGCAGCACGTGTTTAGGAAAACGGGCACACACCGCCAGACGGAGCTCGTTCGACTGCTACTCAGCGTCGATGGTCGACCCTGAACCGCCTGAGTGAGCGCGCGACAGCATGCGCCGGGCCCACTCGCCGCGTACTACGCGCCAAACTAAGAACCGCCCAGGCAGTTGACTGTTCAACTGCCTGGGCGGATGCCACCAACCAGGCGATACCGAACGGATTAGGTTGGCTGGTCGCGAACACGAATGTACCGATGGCCCCGGGGGCCCGCGCCAGCGCCACTCCCTTTAGCAACGCTGGGGTTCCCGCGCACATGATCCGGGTCCAGGCGGCGGCCACTTGAGGGTTGCCGCGATGGTGCTGGAAATTGGTGATCTGCGGGGCACAAAACGGGCCTTAGGCTTCAACCCGAACCTAGCTGCCGGGCCAGAACAGGAGACCACGCCCGTGACCTACCCACATGAACAGTGGCCACCCCCCTCGGGCTACGACGGACAATCTCAGCAAGATAGTCAGCCTGCCTATCCGGCGGCCGGCCAATGGACTCCGCAGCTCGCACAGGGCTGGGCCGGACCTTATCCCCCCGCAGCTCCCCGCAAGTCCTACACGGGGCTGGTGATCACCTTGGTCATCGGAGCTGTGCTCATCGCACTCATCGTCTTCGTCGCCCCCTTCTTCTTCATCGACAAGATGACCGGTGACCTCAACGACAGCATCGCAAACAGCAGCGGTGCCAACACCGAACAGATCCTCGAAAACGAACTAGAGGTCACGTTCGGCGAATTCACACGCACCGATACGAAATACCGCAAGGACGGCAAGCTGCCGGTCACCTTCCGCAACAAGAGCGGTGAGAAGGCCAGCTTCTACGTCCAGGTCGAGGCGCTCGACGCCGACGGCAACCGCGTCGCAGAAGACACTGCCAGCGTCACCAGCCTCTCGCCCGGTCAGTCCACCACCGAGGACCTCTTCACCTTCTCCGAGGACGTCGAGAAGATCCAGGGCGCCACGTTCCGCGTCGCCAGCGTGTCCAAGCACTAATCCCCTACGCCAATTTGTGAGAAGCGTCGACCCACGTGCGGGTA
>NZ_LZSY01000205.1 GCF_001665625.1 Mycolicibacterium peregrinum
GACCCAGGCCGGACGCCCGACCGCCACGCCCACCCTCGAGTTCGACGCGGCCGCCCCAAAGCACGACGTCATGGACTTCGGCGACAAGTTCGACCTACGCACCATGCCCAGCGACACCTCAGAATTCGCGGTGTCGCCGTTCTGGATCCGCAGCCAGGTCGAGATCGAGGACGATCCGCTGATCCGGGCCTGCACACTGACCTTCATGTCCGATCTCGGTCCGGTCCCCTCGGCGCTCCCGCCGACGGTCCCGCTGCGGTCCGATCTCGGCTTCGCCGCCAGCCTGGACCACTCGATCTGGTTCCATCGCCCGTTCCTGCCCTGCGGCTGGCACCGATATGAATTGCAGTCGGCGAACCACAACGATTCGCGTGGCCTGGCCCGCGGCTCGCTGTACGACGCGGCCGGCGCACTGATCGCCAGCATCAGCCAGGAAGCGCTCTGGCGGATTCCGGTCTAGCTCGACGTTTGTCACCGCCGCATGGCGGGCAACCGGTGGCATGAAGATCTCCGATGTCGCGTCCTGGCCGGTCGAGATCGGTGCCGCGATGCGGCACCGGCGGCTGTTCCACCCGAACGGAGTGCTGGCGCGAGGCCATCTGGAGCGCACCGCGCCCGCAGGCCGGGGCCTGCCGCTCTACTCGTGCGATGTGGTGGGCAGGTTGTCGAAAGGGATCGGGACCCCGGATTCGGTGCCGGACATCGCCGGCCTGGCGTGGCGGATGCCACCGCAGCTGTCGGGCACACCGTGGGATGTGCTGTTGGCCTCCACACTGGCCGGCAATCGTTTTGTCTTGTGGCCGGCCAATTCCTGGGCAGGGATCACGTTCTCGAGTGTGATGCCGTTGAGATTCGAGGGCGCGCTGTGGTGGCTGCGAGCCCGCCTCACCACCGACTTCGATGGCGCCGGGCTTTCGCTCGGCAGCGTGGACCAGCAATTGGAACGCGGTGGGGTCGAGTTCGACATCGAGCAGTCCCCCGCCGCCGGCGAATTCGAGCCCGTCGCCCGACTGTCACTGTGCGAGAAGCTGCCCCACGGCCGTGACGTGTCGTTCGATCCTGCTTTGCACGAGGCCGACGGGGTTCGCCTGGTGCCCACGTGGCTGGCCGACATCCGCCGCAGCGCATATCACAGCAGTCGCGTCGGGCGCGATGCCGAGTAGCGTTCAGTCGGGCGGTTCGTGCGTCGTGCTCTCACTGGTGTCGACATCCGGAGTGTCCTCCGGAACGTCCTTTGCCCGAGCGTGCTTGTCGCCCGCAGCACCGTTCTTCTCGCGGTGCTCTTCGTCGTAGATCCCTTTACCGGTTGGCATGCGCTTGAGATACCCGCCACCGTGGGTTTCAACGCACGCCGAGCGCTACAGCCGCGCCTTGACCGCCGCCGACAACCGCGCACCGTCGGCCTTGCCCGCGGCAATTGCCGTCGCGGCCTTCATCACCTGACCCATCTGGCGCATGCCGGGCCGTTCCCCGGTCTGCTCGGCGACCTGTGCGATGGCGGTGTCGGCGACGTCGGCCAGTTCGGCGTCGGTCAACGGGGTGGGCAGGTACTCATCGATCACCCGGGCCTCGGCATGCTCGTTGGCTGCCAACTCGCCCCGGCCGTTCTGGGTGTAGATCTCGGCGGCCTCGCCGCGCTTCTTCGATTCGCGGGCCAGCACCGCGATCACCTCGGCGTCGGACAGTTCCCGGGCCTGCTTACCCGAGACCTCTTCGCTCTGGATCGCCGCCAGCATCATGCGCAGGGTGGCGGTGCGCAGCTTGTCCTGCGACTTCATCGCGCCGGTCAGATCCGCGCGCAGCTTGTCCTTGAGCTCGGCCATAGCGTCAACCTAGCCGCGATCAGTCGTCGCCCGCCACGAATTTCGCGTCGACCGCGACCGAGACCTCGATATCGGCGGGTGCGAACTCGATTTCAGGCGCCGCGCCGCTGCGCACTGCCATGGCACGCATCATCGGCGGGGACGACGAATCGTCGGGCGGCCGGCACACCATCCCGGCGTCGCCGATCGCCACCGGCCGGACCGGACCGAGGGCCAGCGCATCGGAGTAGCGCTGGGCCTTGGTGATGGCGTCCTGCACGGCCCGGGTGTGGACCTGGGTGACGAGCTCCTCGCGATGTTCGGCTGTCAGTGCCCATTCGATCCGCGACAACGAAAAGCCGCCGGTGTCGGTGACATGACCGCCGACCCATCGCGACAGCGCGGTGAAATCGCTGAACTTGACCTGGATGTCGACACTTGCGTGGTGCACGAGGGGCAGTTGCTTGCCCTCGTTGTTCCAGGGGCGGTTGGCCCAGGTGCGCACCTGGCCGGTGGACCACCAGGTGACCGGGCCGGTGTCGGGCTTGTACAGCGGGGTGATCGAGGATTTCACCGTGTCCAGGTCGCGCACCACGCGCTCGTACGCCGGTTCGATTGCCGGGCCCTCGTAACCGAGCGTGGCATGGACCGTCGCACGTTCCGGCTGCCGAAATGCGGAAAAAGACCCACGCACGATGATCTCGGTCGGCATGGGTCCACCGTAGTTGCTGACGGGAACTACGGTGAGAGGATGACGAGCGGTCGGCCATATGCGGGGAGTGTCATCCCGCTTCGCCCGTTGAGCCTGACCGACATTTTCAACGGCTCCCTCGCCTACGTCCGCACCAATCCGAAGGCGACGCTGGGTCTGGCCACCGTGGTCGTTCTCGCGTCGCAGATCGTCACGCTCGCGCTGCAGATCGGGCCGCTGTCCGCCCTCGGCGAATTCGACCCCACACTGCAGGGTGAGACCCCGTCGTCCGGGACCATCGCGGTGTTCGCGATCGGGGCGTTCGTCGGCATCGTCGTCACGACGCTGGCCTCGCTTCTGCTCAGCGGCATGCTCACGGTGGTGATCGGCCGCGCGGTGTTCGGCGGCCGTATCACCATCGGCGAGGCCTGGCGGCGGCTGCGCGGACGATTACCGGCGCTGATCGGGTTGACGGTGCTGCAGGCGGTGGCCCTGGTCGTGATCGTCGGGATCGTCGCGGTCGTGATCGTCGGAGCCGATGCGCTGGGCGGCGGACTGGCCGCGTTCGCCATCGGTATGCCGCTCGTCCTGCTCACGTTGCTCGGTGTGCTCTACGTATCGACGGTGCTGCTGTTCGCCCCCGCGGTGATCGTGCTGGAGCACCTTGGCATCGTCGATGCGGTCAAGCGGTCATTCACGTTGGTGAACAAGGACTTCTGGCGGGTGTTCGGCATCTGGGTGCTGGCCACCATCGTGGCCGCGGTGATGGCCTGGGGGGTGGGTGCGCCGTTCAACGTGGCGGGACAGATCATGACGATGGTCGCCGAGGGCCCGACGGTGCCTGCGCTGATCCTCACTGCGGTCGGTGGAGCGATCGGGCAGATCGTCACCGCACCGTTCAGCGCGGGCGTGGTGGTGCTGCTCTACGCCGACCGGCGGTTCCGGGCCGAGGCGTTCGACCTGATGCTGCAGACGGGCGCGGGTGCACCGGTGGAAACTACCGATCAACTATGGCTGCCGCGGTACGTCTGAGGTGACGAGCATCGACATCGACCGTGACGCCGCGCACGACGCCGCGCAGAACGAGCTGACCAAGCCGATCTATCCGAGGGCTTCACCGACCGAGCAGATCGGTGACTGGATCAACGATCTGCTGTACCGGATCACCGCGGCGGGCTCGACGATCCCCGGTGGCTGGTTCACCATCTCGGTGCTGGCCATCCTGCTCGTGGCGGCCGTCGTCGTGGCGGTGCGGATCGCACGGCGCACCATGCGTACTGCGCGCAACGGTGACAACGCCCTGTTCGGCAGTCAGGAGCTCAGTGCCGCACAGCACCGTTCCATCGCCGAACAATATGCCACACAGGGTGATTGGTCGGCCGCGATTCGTCACCGGGTCCGCGCGCTGGCCCGCCACCTTGAGGAATCCGGAGTGCTCGACGCGGTCCCAGGCCGTACCGCGACCGAACTCGCCCGCGACGCCGCAGCGGCACTGCCGGCCAAGTCGACCGGACTGTTCAGCGCGGCAAGCACATTCAACGACGTCACCTACGGCGAGCACCCGGGTACCGAGGCGGCCTACCGGGAGATCGCGGCGCTCGACGAGGCCGGGGTGCCGTGAGCGCCGATTCGATCAGACACCGTTTCCAGACGGCACGCTGGGTACTGCTGGCACTCGCCGTGATCGTCGCGGTTTCCGTCGTGACGGTGTACCTGACCGCACCGCGCCCGGGTGGCGCGCTGGATCCCGAGTCGACGTCGCCCGAGGGAACGCACGCGTTGGTCAGTCTGCTGCGGGACCACGGTGTCGAGGTGATCACCGCGACCGATGTCGGCCAGGTGCAGCAGGCCGCCCGGCCCGGCACCCTGCTGGTGGTGGCACAGACGATGTATCTGTCCGGCGACAAGACCGTCGACCGGCTCGCCGATACCCCCGGCGACCTTCTGTTGGTCGCGCCGTCCGGACTCGTTCGGGAGAAGCTGGCACCTCAGGTCCGGCTCGGCAAACCGACGGAGTTCGGCGGCCGCGAGCCGGATTGTGAACTGCCCGAGGCGAACCGAGCCGGTGCCGTCCAGCTGGGCACCACCGACACCTACGTCGCCGCCGACAGTTCGCCGCTGACGTCGTGCTACGACGGCGCGCTGGTCCGCTACCACGACGGGACGCGCACCGTCACGGTCGTCGGCGCCGGCTCCTTCATGACCAACGCGCGCCTGCTCAAGGAGGGCAACGCGGCACTGGCGATGAATCTGGCCGGTGCCGCACCGCGGGTGATCTGGTATGCACCACAGCATTTCGAGGCCGAGTCGACTGGTGACGGCACGCTGTCGGATCTGATGCCGCCGCAGATCCGGTGGATCGTCCTGCAGCTGTGCCTGGTGGTGGCCCTGCTCGCGGTGGCGCAGGGACGGCGCCTCGGTCCGCTGGTCGCCGAAATCCTGCCCGTGGTGGTCCGCGCGTCGGAGACCGTCGAGGGGCGTGGCCGGTTGTACCGCTCCCGCCGGGCTCGCGACCGGGCCGCCGACGCCTTGCGCGCGGCCGCACTGGGCCGGATGTTGCCCAGGCTCGGCCTGAACTCGTCGGCGGCACCACAGGCGGTGGCCGCCGCTGTCGCCGCGCGGTGCGGCACCGCCTCGAACTCGGTCGGACACATCCTGTTCGGCCCACCGCCTGCGACCGACGCCGAACTCGTCCACCTCGCACACCAACTCGACGACATCGAAAGGCAGGTCGCGCAGTCGTGACTCAGCCCCATCCAGAGAATGCCGGCTCCGATTCGGCCCGTGACGCCCTGCTGGCCCTGCGCAACGAGATCGCCAAGGTGGTGGTCGGGCAGGATGCGGTGATCAGCGGGCTGGTGGTAGCGCTGCTGTGTCGCGGGCACGTGCTGCTCGAAGGCGTGCCGGGGGTGGCCAAGACCCTGCTGGTGCGCACCCTGGCGGCGGCCCTGCAGTTGGAGTTCAAGCGCGTGCAGTTCACGCCGGACCTGATGCCCGGCGACGTCACCGGCTCGCTGGTGTACGACGCGCGCACCGCCGAGTTCGAGTTCCGCGCCGGTCCCGTGTTCACCAACCTGCTGCTGGCCGATGAGATCAACCGGACGCCACCGAAAACCCAGGCGGCCCTTCTGGAAGCCATGGAGGAGCGTCAGGTCAGCGTCGACGGCATGCCTCGACCGCTGCCCGACCCGTTCATCGTGGCAGCCACCCAGAACCCGATCGAGTACGAGGGCACGTATCAGCTGCCCGAGGCTCAGTTGGACCGCTTCCTGCTCAAACTCACCGTGCCGCTGCCGCCGCGGGATCAGGAGATCGCGATCCTGAGCCGGCATGCGCAGGGCTTCGACCCGCGTGACCTGTCAGCCGTGCAGCCGGTGGCCGGCGCGGCCGAGCTTGCCGCCGGGCGCGACGCGGTGCGTCGGGTCCTGGCCGGCGACGAGGTGCTCGGTTACATCGTCGACATCGTCGGGGCCACCCGGCATTCCCCGTCCCTGCAGCTCGGTGTGTCACCGCGCGGCGCGACCGCGCTGCTGGCCACGTCGCGATCCTGGGCCTGGCTGTCGGGCCGCAACTACGTGACTCCCGACGACGTCAAGGCGATGGCCCGTTCGACGCTTCGCCACCGGGTGGCGCTGCGTCCCGAGGCCGAGTTGGAAGGCGCCACCTCTGACGGAGTACTGGACGGCATCCTGGCCGCCGTCCCGGTGCCGCGCTGATGGTTCTCACCGGCCGCGCCGGTCTGGTGGCACTGGTATGCGTGCTGCCGATCGCGTTGGCCCCTTGGCCGGCAACGGCTTTCGCTACACTGGCGGCGTTGCTGGCGGCAGCGGTGGTCGCAGATGTCGCACTGGCCGGTCGCATCGGCAGCCTGCAGGTCACCCGCAGCGGCGAGTCCACCGCACGGCTGGGCCAGAGCGTCGAGGCCGGGCTCACCGTGCACAACACCGGACGGCGGACGGTCCGCGGCGCCGTCCGCGATGCCTGGCCGCCCAGCGCGTCGGCACAACCGCGCACCCACCAGGTGAATATCGGTGCGGGACAAGCGGTTTCCCTGACCACTCGATTGCACCCGGTGCGCCGCGGCGACCAGCGCTGCGAGCTGCTCACGGTGCGGTCGGTCGGGCCACTGGGACTCGCCGGACGCCAACGCTCGCAACGGCTACCCGGACAGGTACGGGTCCTGCCGCCGTTCCTGTCACGCAAGCATCTTCCGTCCCGGCTGGCCAGGCTGCGGCAGTTGGACGGTGCGATCCCCGTGCTGATCCGCGGTCAGGGCACCGAATTCGACTCGCTGCGTGAGTATGTGGTCGGCGACGACGTCCGCTCGATCGACTGGCGCGCCACTGCCCGGCGCGCCGACGTCGTGGTGCGTACATGGCGTCCGGAGCGCGACCGGCGCGTGGTGATCGTGCTCGACACCGGCCGTACCTCGGCGGGCCGGGTCGGGGTGGACCCGACCGCGCTGGATCCGGGCGGGTGGCCGCGACTGGACTGGTCGATGGACGCCGCACTGCTGCTGGCGGCGCTGGCTGCCCGCGCCGGAGATCACGTCGACTTCCTGGCCATCGACCGGGTGACACGTGCCGGGGTGTGGGGCGCCTCGCGCACCGAACTATTGGCCGCGCTGGTCGCGGCGATGGCGCCCCTGCAGCCCGCACTGGTGGAATCCGATGCGACGGCGATGGTTTCGGCGGTGTCGCGGCGGGTGCGGGGCCGGGCCCTGGTGGTGCTGCTGACCGATCTCAACGCCTCGGCGCTCGACGAGGGGTTGATGACGGTGCTGCCGCTACTGTCGTCGCGACATCAGGTCCTGCTGGCTGCGGTGTCCGATCCGCGGGTGGACCAGTTGGCGGCGGGTCGGTCCGACGCCGCGCAGGTCTATGACGCGGCGGCCGCCGAACGGGCCCGAAACGACCGCCGGGCCATCGCGTCGCGGCTGCGCGGCCACGGGGTCGACGTGGTCGATGCCCGGCCCGAGGACCTGGCGCCGGCCCTGGCCGACCACTATCTGGCGATGAAGGCTGCGGGCAAGCTCTAGCCCCCTGCGCGTCTGCTCGCCGGAAAAGTTCAGCCCGTGGGCAGCACGTCGGGCGCGTCCTCGAGGTCTCCACTCTCGCCCGCCCGGGCGGCCTTGCGGCCGAAATGGAACACGTAGCCGAGGAAGGCGAGTTCGGCGGCCACACCGATGCCGATCCGCATCCAGGTGGGCAACGGCGACGGTGTCACCAATGCCTCGATCAGACCGGATATCAACAGCACGACGGCCAGCCCGACCGCGGCCGCAACAACAGCCCGGCCCTGTTCGGCCAGCACCTGTGCGCGGGGTCGGTCGCCGGGAGCGATCACCGTCCAACCCAGCCGCATCCCCACCGCGGCGGCCAGGAATACCGCGGTCAACTCGAGCAGTCCGTGCGGGGTGATCAGGCCGAGGAAGAGATCTCCCTTGTCTGCGCTGAACATCAGTCCGGCGATCACACCGAGGTTCGCCGCGTTCTGGAACAGCACATACGGGATGGGCAGGCCGAGCAGGATCGCGAAGGCGATGCACTGCGCCGCCACCCAGGAGTTGTTCACCCACACCTGCAGGGCAAAGGACGCGGCGGGATGCTCGCTGTAATACGACGCGAAGTCGTGGTTCACCAATTCGTCGATCTCGCTGGGGGTTCCGATGGCTGCGTGCACATCCGGGTTGCCCGACACCCACAGCGCCAGGGCGACGGTCACGATGAAGAACGCCACTGCCGATCCCAGCCACCAGCGCCAGGCTCGGTAGGCCACCACGGGGAAGGACACGGTCCAGAACCGGACGAACTCGCGCCAGAGCGGAGCGTGCGCACCTGTCACCGCGGCGCGTGCCCGGGCCACCAGCCCAGACAACCGGCCGACCAGAACGGAATCCTGCGAGGCCGAACGCACCATCGACAGGTGCGTCGAGACCCGCTGATAGAGGTCGACGAGCTCGTCCACCTCCGCACCGGTCAACCGTCGGCGTCGTTTTACCAACTGCTCCAACCGGTCCCAGGTGGGGCGATGGGCCACGACGAACGCATCGACATCCACGTGGCAAAGCGTAGTCGGTAGCGTGTGTCGGTATGGTTTGGCAGCCCGCGCCGGTGGTGACCGGGGACGCCGTCGTCCTCGACGTGGCGATCGCCCAGTTGCCGGTGCGCACGCTGGCCGCGTTGATCGACATTCTGGTGATCGCCGTCGGCTATGTGGCCGGTCTGGTGTTGTGGTCGATCACGTTGAGCCAGCTCGACGATGCACTGACGGCGGCCATTCTGATCATCTTCACGGTGCTGACCCTGGTGGGTTATCCGGTGGTGATGGAGACCGCGACCCGCGGCCGGTCGCTGGGCAAGATGGCGTTGGGTCTCCGGGTGGTGGCCGAGGACGGCGGCCCGGAACGCTTCCGGCAGGCCTTGTTCCGCGGGCTCGCGGGCTTCATCGAGATCTGGATGCTCACCGGCGGGCCTGCGGTGATCTGCAGCCTGGTGTCGGCGAAGGGCAAGCGCCTCGGTGACATCTTCGCCGGGACCGTGGTGATCAGTGAGCGCGGGCCCAAGTTGAACCCGCCACCGGTCATGCCGCCGGCGTTGGCCTGGTGGGCCGGCTCGCTGGAACTGTCCGGGCTGGGCCCCGAGCAGGCCGAGCTCGCCAGGCAGTTCGTGTCGCGCTCGGCCCAACTCGACCCGCGGATACGCCAGGAGATGGGCGGGAGGATCTTCGGCGAGGTGACCTCCCGCATCTCACCCCCGCCGCCGCCGGGCGCGCCGGTCGAGTATGTGCTGGCCGCGGTGCTGGCCGAACGGCACCGTCGCGCGTTGGCCAGGCTCATGCCGCAGGCCCCGGCTCCGGCGTTCCCAGCGCGTTATCCCCCGCCGTATCCGAACTACCCTCCACCGCCTCCGACCAGCGGGTTCACGTTGCCCACCTGAAGTGTGGGACATCACTGTCCCATTTTGGCCCGGTCGTGCTACATTTTGATGCATGACCAGTTCGGCGTCGTCGCACAGCGGGCCGCGGGAGCGCACCCGCAAGGCGATTCTCGATGCCGCCATGACGGTCCTGGCCGACAATCCGTCGGCCTCACTGACCGATATCGCCGCTGCCGCCGACGTCGGCCGCAGCACCGTGCACCGGTACTACCCGGAACGCACCGATCTCCTGCGGGCCCTCGCCCGCCACGTCCACGAGCTCAGCAACGCCGAAATCGACCGCGCGGATCCCACCCACGGTCCGGCAGATGCGGCGCTGCGCCGCGTGGTGGAAAGTCAACTCGACCTGGGCCCCATCGTGATCTTCGTGTACAGCGAGCCGACGATCCTGGCCGATCCCGAGCTGGCCGCCTACCTCGACACCGGGGACGAGGCGATCGTCGAGGTGCTCAACCGCGCCGCTGTCGACAGGCCCGAATATCCCCCAGGATGGGCCCGGCGAGTGTTCTGGGCCCTGCTTGACGCCGGCTACGAAGCCGCCAAGCAGGACGGCACACCCCGCCACCAAATCGTCGACGCCATCATGACCAGCCTGACCGCGGGCACCATTGATCTCCCGCGCGGCTGAGCCCCTCTTCTTGAGTCCTTGGAGCCAAGCCCCATGTCCACCCGCCTCGACGGCTCGCCGTCAAACCCTCGCGACGGCTCGCCGTCAGACCCTCGCGACGGCTCGCCGTCAAACTCTCGCGACGGCTCGCCGTCGATGACACCGACGCCCAAACGCGCCTGGCTCGCACTCGCCGTGCTGGCCCTTCCGGTCATCCTGATCGCGGTCGACAACACCGTGCTGGCGTTCGCCCTCCCGGCGATCGCCGAGGATTTCCGGCCCGCCGCATCCACCCAGCTCTGGATCGTCGACGTCTACTCGCTGGTGCTGGCCGCACTTCTGGTCGCCATGGGCAGCCTCGGCGACCGGTTGGGCCGGCGTCGAATGCTGCTCATCGGCGCCACCGGTTTCGCGGTGGTGTCGGTCGCGGCCGCCTTCGCACCGAGCGCGCAGTACCTGGTGCTGGCCCGCGCCGTGCTGGGCGTGTTCGGTGCCATGCTGATGCCCTCGACGCTGTCGTTGATCCGCAACATCTTCACCGAGGCCTCCGCGCGCCGGCTGGCCATCGCGATCTGGGCCTCGTGCTTCACCGCGGGATCGACCCTCGGGCCGATCGTCGGCGGCGCGCTGTTGCAGCATTTCCATTGGGGGTCGGTCTTTTTGGTGGCCGTCCCGATCCTGCTGCCGCTGCTCGTTCTGGGTCCCAAGCTGATACCGGAATCCCGTGACCCGAATCCGGGCCCGCTGGATCTGACCAGCGTGGCGCTGTCCTTCACCGCCATGTTGCCCATCGTGTGGGCGATCAAAACCGCTGCCCACGACGGGCTGTCGTTGCTGGTCGGGCTGGCCTTCGTGGTGGGCATCGCCTCGGGCGTGCTGTTCGTCCTTCGACAGAAGCGCAGCGCCACCCCGATGCTCGACATCGGGCTGTTCTCCTACGCACCGTTCAGCTCGTCGATCCTGGCGAACTTCCTGTCCATCGTGGGCTTGATCGGCTTCATCTTCTTCATCTCGCAGCACCTGCAGCTGGTGCTCGGCCTGCCTCCGCTGGCGGCCGGCCTGGTGACCCTGCCGGGCGCGGTGGTGTCGATGGTCGCCGGGATCAGCGTGGTCAAGCTGGCGAAACGCTTTGCGCCGCAGACCCTGATGGTCGCCGGGCTGGTGCTGGTCGCGGCCGGGTTCATCATGATCCTGCTGTTCCGCCACGACCTGTCGGTGGTCGCGGTAATCGTGTCGTTCATCGTGCTCGAGCTCGGCGTCGGCGTCTCCCAGACGGTGTCGAACGACACCATCGTCGCCTCGGTACCGGCCGCCAAAGCCGGTGCGGCGTCGGCTGTCTCGGAGACCGCCTACGAGCTGGGCGCAGTGATCGGCACCGCCACACTCGGCACGATCTTCACGGCGTTCTACCGCAACAACATTGCCCTGCCGGCCGGCTTGAGCCCGACACAGGCGGCCGACGCCGGTGAGAGCATCGGCGGCGCCACCTCCGTGGCCGCCGACCTGCCGGCGAACACGGCGGCGCAACTGCTCGACTCCGCCCGCACCGCGTTCGATTCCGGGATCGCACCGACAGCGGTCATCGCGGCGATACTCGCGCTGGCCGCGGCCGGGATCGTCGCCTACGCGTTCCGCAAGCCGGCTCAGCCGATTTGACGCCCAGTGGCCAGTTATGACACGTGATCCGCGAAAACGCGTGTGTCAACTGGCCACTCGGCCGCACACCGGGCCTCAGCGGTAACGCAGCCCGATCACCAGCAGGACCGCGCTGATGAACCCGGAGGCGGCGCGCACGTGGTTCCACGCGGTCCAGGTGGTCAGGTAGGCCTGCCATTCGGCCGCTGCATCGGTGAGATCGACCTGATCGAGGTGGTTGTTGAGCGGCACGTTGAACAGCACCGTGACGAGGAACCCGAGGACTCCGACGATCGCGCCGGCCAGCAGGAACCAACTGCCCGGCCGTCCGATCTGCGTCAGTGCGACCACGCCGAGGGCCACCGAGAGCAGCGCAGAGCCGAGCAGGAACAGCAGGAACGGCGCGTTGGTGTTGGCCGCTGAGTTCATCCCGCGCATCGCGGTGATCGCGGCGACGGGACCGGTCCGGTCGAGGCCACGCATCACGAATGTCGAGAAGGCGTAGAAGATTCCACCGCTCGCGGCACTGCCTAGGGCGGCGGCTGCGGTGAGGACGGCGACGGGGCTGATGGTCATGGCTTCAGTCAACGGCGCCGACCCGAGACGTTCCATGGTCGAGACTCCCGATTCCATACGTGATCGTCTCGCCGGTCGGCACTGCGACGATGGAGACCATGACCCGCGAATTCGACGAGCTGATCACCGAGGCCGACGCGGCATCGGTGGACGGCTGGGACTTCTCATGGCTGGACGGACGGGCCACCGAAGCCCGACCGTCTTGGGGGTTTCAACGACTGATGAGCGAACGGCTGGCCGCGGCATCGTCAGCGCTCGACATCCAGACCGGCGGTGGCGAAGTGCTCGCCGGGGCGACGGTGTTCCCGCCGACCATGGCAGCCACCGAGTCCTGGCCGCCCAACCTCGACCGGGCGACCCGGCTGCTGGGACCCCGTGGGGTTGTCGTGGTCGCCGATCCCGATGAGCCGCCGTTGCCGTTCGCCGACGCGGCGTTCGACCTGGTCCTCAGCCGACACCCGGCCACCGTATGGTGGGACGAGATCGCGCGCGTGCTGTGCCCCGGCGGCACCTACTTCGCTCAACATGTCGGACCGGCAAGCGTTTTCGAGCTCACCGAGTTCTTCCTCGGTCCGCAGCCACAGGCCCGGCGGGCCCGTGATCCCGACATCGAGTGTGCCGCGGCGCGAGACGCCGGCCTCGACATCGTCGACCTGCGTGCCGAGCGGCTGCGGATGGAGTTCTTCGACATCGGCGCGGTGGTGTATTTCCTGCGCAAGGTCATCTGGATCGTGCCCGGCTTCACCGTCGCGGCCTATCGCGACGAACTCGCCGCACTGCACCGGAAGATCGCGAACGACGGATCCTTCGTCGCGCACTCCTCGCGGCATCTGATCGAAGCGCGCAAGCCGGGATGAGCGTTACCCTACCGAGGTGGACGCCCTGGTCGGACTGCTCGACGGCGTGCGCGCACGAGGCGCATTCGTATTGCGGCTCCGGATGGATCCACCCTGGTCACTCGCCATCCGCGACGAAGCGCCGCTGGCCCTGATCTGCCAGACGCGCGGCGAGGCCGTCATCGTCGGCGAGCACAGCGGCATCTTCCGGCTCGGGCCGGGCGACGTGGCGGTGACCCGCGGCACCGAGAACTATGTCTTCGCCGACGATCCGGCTACGCCGCCGAGCGTCATCATCAACCCCGGACAGCAGTGCACCACGCTGTCGGGCGAGGATCTGCATTTCGAGATGTCGCTCGGGCTTCGCAGTTGGGGCAACAGCGCCGACGGGGCCGCGGAGTCGATCGTCTGCGCCTACGAGGGCCGCAGCGAGGTCAGTGCCCGCCTGCTCGACGCGCTGCCTGCAGTGCTGGTGCTGCGCGCCGAAGAGTGGGACAGCCCGCTGATCGATCTGCTGTCGGTCGAGGCCGGCCGCGACGGGTCCGGGCAGGAGGCCTATCTGGATCGGTTGCTCGACCTGCTGCTGATCGCGGTGCTACGTACCTGGTTCGACCGGGACGGCAATGCGCCCGCGTGGTGGCAGGCCGAACGGGATCCGGTCGTCGGGCCTGCGCTCAAGCTGATCTACAACAATCCGGCCCACCCCTGGACGGTCTCCAATCTCGCTACGGCAGTGGGGTGTTCACGTGCGGTCTTCGCGCGCCGGTTCACCGATCAGGTCGGTGAGCCACCGATCGCGTTCCTCACCGGCTGGCGCCTGGCGCTGGCGGCCGACTTGCTGCGCGGCAGCGAGGCCACGATCGCTGCCGTCGCCCGGCAGGTCGGCTACTCCACACCGTTCGCGTTGAGCAGCGCGTTCAAACGGTCCTACGGGGTCAGCCCGAATGAACATCGGGTGCAGGCTGGTTGACCCGTGCCGCGAGCATCCCGGCGACCGAGGTGGTCGCGATGGTGACCAGCGCGCCGAGCATCAGCGCGGCGGGCTCACCTGGCGCCAGCAGGTGCTGCTCGGTGCCCAGCGTCGCGGCGGCGACCGGCACGCCGAGCTGGGCGGCGGAGAGCACCGCCAGCGTCATCGGCTGGCCCAGCAACCGCCCTGCACTGTGGGCGAGCACCGCGCCGAGCCCCAAAGCCACTCCGAGCACGATGAACTCGGGCTTGTCGGCAAGTTCGCGAACCTGCAGCGAGGCGCCGAGCCAGATGAAGAACAACGGGCCGAAGAACCCGTCGGTGATCCCGAACAACTGCCTGGCCAGCCGCCTCGGCTCACCGATCGCCGACACCACAAGACCGAGGGCGAACCCGGCGAGCATGATCGAGACGTGGGTGGCGACGGCCAGCGCTGACAGTCCGAACAGCATCACCAGGCTCAGGCGCAGCTCAAGCGCGAACTTGTGATCCTCGGAGTACCGGTGCAGGCGTTTGCGGAGCCCGCGGGTATTCGCGGCACGTAACACGACGAACAACACCGCCGCGCAACCGGCTATGGCCAGCGCACCGAGAGCCGCTCGGGGCGCGTGCTGGATGTCGATCACCAAGGGCAACAACACGATCGATGCCGCATCGGCAATGGCGATCTGGGCGGTCACCGACAGCACGTTCGGCCCCTGTAGGCGGAGGCCGTCGATCACCGGCAGGGCGAGTGCGGCCGAGGAGGACGCCATCACCACGGCGTAGAGCGCGGCGTGCCCGGTCCCGAACAGGTGCGCGATCACCACTCCGAGCACAGCGGCCACCGCCCCCACCAACACCGCCCGCGCCAGTGCCCTGGGAAGCGCGGCGCGCAACGAGGTGTCGCGCACCGGCACGTGGGTGCCGACGACGAACATCACCAACGCGAAGCCGATGTTGGCCAGCAGGGTGAAGGTGGGATCGGTGTGGTCGACGATGCCGAATCCGCTTCGGCCCAGGATGATCCCGACGATCAGCTCACCGATGACCACCGGGATGCGTAACCGCGGAACGGCAGCCAGGGCCGGTCCCGTCAGGCCGATGACCGCGACCAGTGCCAGCGTGTCGAACCCGAACCCGGCCATCCGCACACATTAGGCGCTGATCCAGTTCCCGTGGAAGCCAATCCAGCAGGTTTGGCAACGTTGGTCGCAGTTGATCACGTTGGCAATCGCTGGTCAGAGCGGTTGGCTGTGTTGGTGGCAAACGGCGGTTTGTGAAGCTCTTGCGGACGCACTGCGGACTGACCTTGCCAAAACGGCAAAGGGAGTTGCCAGGATTAGACCTTCTGCTGGGTAACTACAACCCCTGTGCCATCCTCAACGATCACCCAGTTGATCGGACCGACCGCGTACGGGCCACCCGTCCTAATCAGGTTCACAACCCCGCGCTGAATCTTCTCGGCAGTCGCTTTGTCAGACGCATCAATCTGGGCACTAACGTGCAGATTCCCATCCTTGAAGCTAAAGCCTGTGACAGCCATCCCCCAGTTCGTCTCACCAAAGTTGGTACGGAAATCGCCCTCAATGTCGGCAGTTGACGCAGCTGTCGTCGTCGCTTGCGGCCGTTCGGCCGATTCAGACGAACGGGCCGGCGCCGCGTTAGGCGACGCACCACAAGCCGAGAGCACCAATGCCGCCAACAGGGTGAACACCATCTTGATCATGGCCGAGAATGTACAGACGGTCGGGGTAACGCATGACCAGATGACGCTTACTAGTACCGATTTCGGTACTAACTGAGGTTCCTCAAGGCTCAGTGGACCCTGGTGGGTGCCCCCGTCGAGCCAGCCGTCCACCTCTGGGCATAGGGAATCTTTCTCCCCCCGAAGATTTTTTTCCACACCGGAGAGAGATGGTCCCTATGCCATTGAGGTGGACAGGTCGGTCCAGATGGGTCACCCCCCACCCCAAGGTCGTGGCCCGTGGTGACCCTGCAGTTACGCGGCGTGAGCTACGCGGTGCCGCAACACGACGTCTTCAGGATGGTTGTCGCTGGAGTCAACCAGGCTGACATCCCATCCCGAGTTCTCCACCAGGATGTCGTACACACGGTTGGCAAGCACACCATCAGGAGATCTGACCTCGGCGTACACCTGGCCAACGTCCCAAAGCGATTCCGCGGCAACAATCGTTCCGGCGTCGGTGCGGATGGACGGATTTCCGTACTGGTCGACGCCCACCTCACCCTGCAGATGAGTGGAGATTGCGTCAACGAGAGCATCCGGAGTTGCTCCGCGCAGGACACGTACGTCGAGAATCACGACTACGCCTCCTCACCGCTCGATTCGCCGTTCATCGAGTGTCGCACGACGGGCGATCCTGCGAAAAAAGAAATGTGCTCTCTCTCTAAATCCCTATGCCCAGAGGTGGAACGGTGTGCGGTCGAGGGTCACCCACCACCCGGTGGTCTTCACCACCAGCGGCGCTTGCTGACGTAGTACACGCCTGGGTGGGTGCAGTTGTGTTCTGGGCAGTGCTGGCCGTCTGGGGTGCCGGCGTTGCAGATCCAATGTCTTGACGCTGGAGTGTGGCCGTGGCGGGCGGCTTTGGTGGGGTTGAGCGGGATGCCGAGGTGTTCGGCGGCGGCGATGGCGATGGCGTCGATTTTGTCGGAGCGTGCGCGGTTGCAGGCGCGGTGGGATGGGCCGACGTTGGCTTCGATGTTGGGTCCGCCGTTGGCGATTTGTAGGAGGTGGTCCATTTGGAAGGACCAGGGCTCGGTGTGGTGGGCGGTGTAGTCGATGGGTTGGCCGCAGATGTGGCAGTCGTCGCCACGGTTACGGATCCGGGTGCGGAGCCGTTTGGTTGTGGCGTCGTTCTCGCGCGGTGGAGACTTCATTGTCCATCGAGGGCGGCTGCGAGCTGCTTTTCCAGTTGAGCCTCCACGAGTTCCTTGTCATCGTTGGCTTGGGAGAGGCCCATGCCGATGACTGCGCCGGCGAGGACGCGGGAGATTCCGCGCCAGCAGTGCGGGCAGTCTCCGATCTCGTCGTAGAGAATTTCGACCGCGCTGTCGTCTTCTCGGATGTCGGCCAGTGCCAGCCGGAGTGCGCGGGGTAGGTCGTAGCGGTTGGCGCGGCGGTCGTAGTCGGGTTCGGCGCAGCGGTTGTCGGTCATGGGTGTCTCCTTCATGGACGGCCTTGGTATTGGAGTGCGTTGTAGCGCTGGACTTTGAGGAGTTGGTTACCGATCTCTTCGGGTCCGTAGCCGGTGATGCTGCCGACGGTAATGCCGCCGCCACCTTCTGCGGGGTGCAAATCCTCGGGATTGGGTGGGGCGAGGTTGGCCTGCGGAGCGGCTGGGGCCTGCGGGGTGACCGGTTCGACTGGCTGCTGCCCGGCGGCCTGCGGTTGGTCGCCGCCCTGCTGCGCCTGCTCCAGGCTCGTTGTAGCTGCCGACGTCAACCCTTGCGGCATGAACGCCGTGGGATCTGTCGACAACCAACGCGGCGCCCCGAACGGGGTCAACTGCTCAACCAGTGCGTCTGTGCCGATACCGAGCATCTGAGCCCCGTACGAGACACCGCGCTTAGCGGCGTTGGCGCCCATGCCAATTGCTAGGGCTGCGCCTTGACCAGATCCGGGGGCTCCGAACGCGCCTATGCTGGCTGCGGTTGAGGCTGCGGATGCGGCCTGGTCGATCAATCCGTTGATGGCCTCGGCGCCCATGTTGTAGATGCCCGACATGAATGATGTGCCGGCGACGCTGGTGTTGCCTGCGCCGGCAGGAATATAGCCCTCGGTGCGGCCGGAATCGGTTGGTGTGGCGCCTGTTCCTGGGGTCACGGGTTGCCCGTCGGCACCGACTGGGCCTGGGGCGGCGCCGGCGGTCATGCCGTGAGCTGCACCGTTGGCTTGCAGGTCGCCCATGTCCCCGGAGTTGGGGGGTTCGTAGTACCACTGCTGGGTGAAGTCGTTGGCGCCCTTGGCCCCTGCGCCGTACATCGATCCGGCGCCGCCGGAGTTTTCGACATTGACACCGTTGGGCAGGGTGCCTGCCATATGCCCGTTGGACCCTGAGCCGCCGTTGGTGCCGATGTTCAACGCGCCGGGCTTGTAGCCCTTCTTGAACCCGAGAGCGGCGAAATCGGAGTCGGTGGTGAAGTAGCGTCCGGGAGGGAGTCCGGCCATGCGGGCGTAGATCTGCGACATGTACATCGAGCAGTCGAACGGCCCGAACTGATAGGCCTTTCCGGCGTTGTCGTAGGCGTAGTCGATGGCGCCGACGGGGCCGCCGTCCTTGAATCCAGGGATGGCGCCGGCGCGGGCCATGGCGCGCAGTTGGTACATCGCGCCCTGACCGCCGACTGCATCGACTTCCTCGGCGGTCCACATGTGCTCACCCGGGGCGCCGAACATCAGCACCGAGTCTTTGCCTTTGGGGCCAGCTCCGCGGATAGGTCCACCGATGGCGCGGTGTGGAATCTTCTTGGTCGGGTCGTAGGGTACGTATCCGGGAATCAGGCTGACCGGGTCCCGGGGATCGCTCGGTGCCGCCGTAGCGCCAGGCGTCAGCATTCCGTGACTTGGATCAAGCGGCGGCAAGCCGCGGTGTTCACGACTTTGCGCCGGCGTCGGCGCCGGGACCTCGAATCCGGGGATCTTCGAGGCACTTCCACCATTCTGCGACTCTCGGCCTGGAATGATGCGGCCCTTGTCATCACGCCGCTGAACCTCGGGGTGATTGTCCGACCACTCGTTGAATGCGTTCGAAGCCAACACACTGCCACCGCCCAGCAGGGCGATCAGCCAGGCTGGGGCGGTAATGGCCGCGAGGCTGGCTGACGTGGCCGTTGCGCCGGCGGCCGCCGAAGCCGGGATTTCGACCTTCAGTAGGGTGCTGATTGTCTTGAGGCTGGTGATGAGTCCGGCGACACCCTCAATGGTCTTCCACGCCACGAACGCACCCGCCACCGCTTTGATGAGGCCGGGATGTTCCTTCAAGAATCCCGAGACTTCCAGGATTGCGCCACCCAGGTCTTTGGCGACACCGATACCGACGTCGAAGTACTGCTTGATGTCGTTTTGGTGGGCGAGGACCCAGGCGCCCATCTCGTTGAGTTCGTCGGTGATGCGCTGCACCGCGGCAGCGGCGTCGGAGCCGTCTTTGGCTGGGTCCATGCCGAGGATGGGGGCCAGGAAGTTGGCGCCCAAGCGGGCAATGGAGGCCTTCATGTTCTCGATGGAGCCTTCGAGACTCTGACCCATGTTCTTTGCAGCGCCACCGATGTGGGTTTCGATCGCCGTCTGGAACGTTTGAGCGTCAACTTTGCCGTCCTGCACCATCTTCGACAAGGCCTCACCGCTGACGCCGTACGCCTCTTGTAGCCACGTAAAGATCGGCAGGCCACGGTCTGCGAGCTGCTGCAGATCGTCGGTGTAGGCCTTGCCGTTGGTCTGCACCTTGTTGAAGATGGAGCCCATGTCGTCGAGCGAGGTGCCGGCGACCGCAGCGGCATCCGCCGCGGTGGACAGGTATTTGGTGAGGTCCTTGCCGGGTTTGATGCCGGCCGCCACTGCGGAGGCCGCGGTGTTGGCGGCCTTGTCGAGGGAGAACGCGGTGCCCTTCACTGAGTCGGTGGCCGACTGCATGATGGTGTTGACGTCTTCGGCTGAGTTGCCGAGGGCTTTCAGTTTGAAGCGGGCGTTGTCGATGCTCTTGAGTCGTTCGAAACCTGATGTGAGGGCATAGGTTAAAGCGCCCACGGCTGCGGTGGCACCCGCGGCGGCGACGCCGATACCGGCTTTCATTCCCATGCCGATGCCCTTGCCGATGGGAGTGCCGATAGCGCGCCCGATCTGCTCCCCGCGGATAGATGACTTCAGTGCCCGTTCGTATTCGGCTGCGGCGTCCGCGCCGGCCCTGGCTGCGGAGTTCTTCGTTCCGGACAGGCCCGCATCGAGGTTTTTGGAGATTGTCTTCGCGGTGCGTCCAGATGCCTTGTCAGCCTCGGCGAACACCGAATTGATGCTTTTGGAGAGCTTCGCCGTGTCGCCAACGAGGCTGACGTAGGCGGTGGCGAGTTCGATTCCGTTTGCCATTCGAGGTTCACCTTCTAGGCGTTAAGTTGGCTGGGCCTGAAGGAATTTGGGGGTCCCAGGGCCGGCGGGTCGAAGCACCACCTACGCTCACCGGCCCTGGGAGGCTCATGCGTTCGCCGGTACCTAGACCGGCTCGTTGATGCGGAACGGGTTGACCCTGGTGTCTTCGACGAGTTCACCGTTGATCGTGCTGTAGGTCTTGGAGCGGACGGCGTCGAGGCCGGCCCACGCCTCTTCAGCCCACGCCCGGACCCGCTCGCGGGCCTCGTCGAGGGTGTGCAGCTTCGGGGTCACCCGCAGCCACGGGCTGGTCCGCACATCGCCTACCGGGTGGGGGTTCGCGAAGATCGCCGTACCGGCATGTATGTCGTTGGCCGCGCACATAACGGCCCGATCATCGAGCGGCCGAGTGTTGCCCTTCAACGTGATGTCCCGATCCCGCGGGTTGTCGATCAAGGGGAACGTGCCGCTGTTGATGCCGAACGAAGCGGCGATAGCGGCCACCTGATTGAGCCTGTGCAGCAGATCCGGCAGTGAGCGCCACGCGTTCAGTTCCTTGGTACTGGCACTGGTCACAAGCGCTTCGTCGGTGGCGCTGGTGTCGACCACGTCGAGGGCCTGGCGAAGCTTGTCGGCGGCCCCGTCGAAGAGCGGTCGCAAGCCGTCCAGGATAACGTCCCCTTCACCCTCGGTGAGTGCGTCGTGGAATCGCTTGAGGAAGAGGCGTTCGGACTTGCGTGCCAGGGTGGAGCGGTATTCGGCCACCGAGGTTTGCGCGGCCGCGGCGGTGCACAACTCGTCAATCTTGCCCTCTGTGAGCTCACCGGCGATTGCGGCGTCCACGATGGTGCGGGCCGGATCCTGCGACCCGGCAGGCTGGGTAAGGATCTCGTAGTTCTTGCACAGGTTGGACAGTTGTTGCGGAACAGCGACGTTGAGTCCCTCGACTGCCCAGATGAGGCTTTGTGCGTCGCGCATTCTTGTGTTCTGGGGAAGTGTCGGCATTAGCGTTCTCCTCGGTCGGTGGCGTAGCCCCAGGTGGCGGGGTAGGAGGATGACTCGCCGCCGGCCTCCCGTACCTCCTCCATGAGGGCACTGCGATCGTTGGCGGGCAGGTCGGTCAGGTACCGCTTGATCGCATCACGCAGAACCGGGTCCGGCTGGTCTGGCTGGCTCACGATGCCCTCCTAGATTGGGCGTATTCCGTTACGGCAGTGCGGCTGTAGGTCCACCGGCCGGCCACCTTGTGACCGTCAAGATCGGCGGACAGGCGGCGGGCGGTCCGTGGACTGCAACCCAGGATCACCGCGGCCCGCTCGGTACTGATCAGATCGTCGGGATCCTGTACTGATTGTGTTGGGACAGCGACACTTTGATGTCCGCTACAGGACACGTACCGCAGGAGGTCCCGCACCCGCTCAGGTATTGGTGCGCCGAGACGCTGCCGGTTCAGCATCACCTCAGCCACCACATCACGAATCAAACGAGCTTGGCTATCACTGATTTCCATCGCCACAGCCGATCTCCTGGTGTTCGAGGATGCGGGTAACGGTGCTGTAGCCGACCTTGAGACGGCGGGCGATCATGCTGGGCGCGGCGCCGGCCGATTGTTCGGCGAGTACTTCAGCAACACGTTCGGGTGAGATACGGACGATGCCTTGCGCAACGATGCGAGCGGCGGCCAGGTGGTGTGCATCAGGTGCGGTGTCAGTGTGCACGGTGTTGTGCACCTCAACATGCACGGCGCCCGGAAGCTGGTCGTTTGGTGGCGCAACATGCTGTGCATGCAGGTACTGACCCCGTTCGGCGTTGGTGAGCGCCAGTATCGCCACGAGACTGCCCGTCATCCCGAGGTCGACGATGAGCGGCACGATCCACGCGATGACGTTCGGGATCGCCGCCCAGGTGACGACGAGGTCGCGCAGTTGCACGAAGTTCACCACGAACGCCAGCGCGGCCAGTGTGACGGCGATGCACAGAGCCGCGCGATATGCGCCGCCGACCAGACCGGCTTGCGCCAGGGCGTGCACACCGTAGGTTGCGGCGAGTTGGATAGCGACGGTGAAGAACGCGACTGCCGAGGCGATCACAGGCGATGGTGCAGCACCGAGAACGGCGTGCGTGACGGTGCCGAGTGTGGACACCGCTGCGGATCCGGCAAGCCAGCACCAGAAGAAACGGGCGGCACTCATGCTGTCTCCACAGTCGGACTGAGCGTCCAGATCCGCTTGACGGCACTGTCACCTTCGGCCGGGATGGATGAGACGCGGTCGTGATTGAGGGCAGCGTGGCGGGCCGCCGTCCACGTGTAACCGGCTGCTTGGGCTGCAGTGCGGAACTCCTCGCGGTCGATACTCTCTACGCCCTCCGGGAGGCTGTCGATGTAGTCGTCAACCCAGGCTTTGGCCGGGCGGTAGGCGGACTGTGCAGTGCCAGTGATGGACCAGGTGGAGGAACGGGGCGACCGGGCGATCACTGTTACTGACGAGCACCTGCTAGCAGCTGTTCGCAGGGCTTCGATTGGGTATCCCGCGGCTTGCCCAGCCTCGAATACAGCAAACGATTCGGCGGTCTCGTAACCCCTCGTCCGCAACTCTTCAATGTGGTTGATGAGCCATTCGCGAGCCGAGAGCTTCGGCCGCTCGGAATCGTTCGACCTGCGGGAATCCAGTTCGGTAACCGTTGCCTCTGGTTCACCCTGAACTTTCGGTTCACCCATGTTGAACTGCGGATATTGACCCTGAACCGGGGGTTCACCCTGAACTTCTGTCAGTCGGTACCGGACCCCGCGGTCAACGGCGATAGTGACCACCCGGCCCTCATGTTCCAGCAAAGACACGGCTTGGTCGAACAGGTCCCGTCGTTCCCGTTTTCCCATGCGGCTGCGGAGGGCATTGCCGGCCTGTTCGCCGTCGCGCTCAAGGGTGCGGATGATGCTGGTCTTCACACCGTCGAGTAGACGGTTGTCGATGACGTCGTTGAACTCTGCCTGCCGCAGTGCACGCGCCCTGGCCTTCTCCCGATCGGCGCGCTTAGCCTCGGACAGGATCCAGTCGCGGGTGCGATCGGACACGGCCATGACGGCCTCCGATAGCTGCCAGTCGAGCTCGCTGACGACCGAGCGGTGGTGCATGACGGCCAGGACCGCAGCGACCTTGCAGCGGGTCAGAAGAGCGTGGCCGTCGAGGGCTTCGGAGTCGCCACGCTGGCGGGCAATGTGGGCGGCGATGACCGCCTGGGCGATCTCCTCGGGCCCGTACTCGATCTCTACCGGCTCGGTGCTCAGGCGCGCCCACGGGGGCAACGCGGTGTTGAGCGGGTCTGGATCGGGTGCCGGCGTGGCTGGCATGTCCGGGTCAGTGGTGGGGAACCACAAGAACCGCTGCGGGGTACCGCCGGAGGTGTCGGAGAAGATCACTCCGCAGTGACCGGGCTGGGCGCCGACCGAGAGGCAACACCGGTAGGAGTGGGCCTGGACGATCCGGGTGGTGGCATCGCTGGCGTTGGACTGTCCGAGCAGCTCTCCCATCGCCATGGACTTGAGCTGAGCGAGCAGGATGGAGCCCTGTCGGCCCGCGATGCCAGCCAGGGTGTCGATCTCAGGGACGCTGAAGATCGCCCGCGTGATCGGCTCCTGGCCTTCTTTTTTCGGCGGCACGAACGTTGCCGCGATGCCCTCACCGGATCCGATGGGGCGTTCGATGATCGGGGCAGGCCAGACCTCGCGAGCGACCTTGTCGGAGATTCCCTTGCCGCCGCCGGATGGGGAGACGAACGCGGCCAGCAGGTTCAGGCTCGCGCGACCGCCGATGATGCCGGGCAACTGGACCTCGGGCCCCGTGGTGGCTGAGACTCGCAGTAGGACCGCGCCGAACACGGCCCATGGTGCTGCGTAGCGGGCACGGGCCCACTGGTAGATGGCTTTGAGTTCTGGTGTGGCGTTGAAGAATTCGGAGTCGGTCAAGATGCTCTCCTGGGAATGTAGGCGCCGCTGGTCACCGCGCGGGCGTGACGGAGTTGGGCGCGGGCTATTGCGGTCCAGTCGGCGGCGGTGCAGATCTTTTTGCTGGCGTCGGCAAGATGTTCTTGGCGGGTGTCGTTGGCGAGTGCTTCACGGACTCCGCCGAGGACCAGGGCCAGCAGCTTGCGGGCATCGTCGTCGGCCATCCCGCACCAGGCCGGCGTACCCGGCAGGGGCAGGTGGTTGAGGTCGGCATCGTGGCTGGCGGCAAGACGTTCGGCGTATCGATAGACCTCGAACCAGCTCACCTGACGGGAGACGGTGTTCTTCTGAAGAACACCGTGTTCTGGAACTCGCCGTGGAAGGTTGAGGTCGAGATGGTCGACTGTCGACTTTCTCGATTCCGCGACCAAGGTGTTGTCTACAACGTGCTGCGGAGAGCCCGCCCCGGTGAGGGGGCGGGACTCCACGTTGCGCTGGTTGGTCACCGGGTGGCGTCCTTGGCCTTCACTGCGCTGCGACCCGCGTAGGCGTTCTCCAGCGCTTCGATCAGACCGTTCACAATGGGTAGCTCGAACCGCTTAGGGTAGCCGCCGTTCTTGTCTTCGATCAGGTCCACCAGAAACTGTGTCAGCTTGGGCAACAGCACCTCTCGGCGCTGCCGCAGCAGCTCCAGGTGCCACACCCGCAGGCAGTCGACACACTCCATCCACTGCCATGACAAGCCCGTTTCCGGGTCTTCGTACTCCTGGTCGCGGACCTCTTGGGGGGCGATCTGAGAGTCATCGGATTCGTCAGCTCGGGACGGACCGTACGATGACGGATCGCGGTGAAGCTTCACCTTTCGCCCACACAGCGACGTTGTCTCGCGCCGGCCGGCGTCCCAGTCCTCCTGCGCATCGGAGCCGTACCACAGGTGGCAGAGCTTGGGGTTTCGCAGCTGGCCCTGGTTGTACTTCCGGCGCACTTCGACAAGCTGCTCCGCGTTGAAGTGACCGTGCCCGTTCCCGGTAGCAACCCGCTGCATCATCTCGGCGTGATCACGGAAGCGGTCGCCCTCGGGGAGGATGATCGCGTGGGTGGTGACCCGGCCGCACTCCTGGCACTTGAGGTCACCAGTCTCCCGGTGCCAGTCCCGATTGATCGGGCCTGCCAGCCAGTAGTTCTCCGAGCGGTGGTTGCGTGGGCGGCGGCACGTCCGGACCGATCCGCAGGTGCAGCAAAGCGCCTTGAGCTTCTGATCGCTCACCGTGCCACCTCCGCGGCAGCGGCTTCGAGCTGGTCGGTCGCACGGTCAAGCGCGACGGCTGCGCGCTTCAGGTGACCGAGGGCAGTTACGAGGTCGACACAAGCCATCAGCGGGGCGCCGGCGGGTAGACCCTGCAGCTCCTCGTTGAGGTCGTGCCGTAGCAGATCCACCTTGTTCACCGCGATGTCGAGCCGCTGCGAGATGGTGGCCGGCGGGCTGTATGTCGCGCAGAACGCGCAGGTGTCCCCGGAATCGATGGGAATCGTGCAGTGCTTGCACTCGGTGGCGGGGGGTACCGGCACCGGGGCCATTTGATCTACTCTGGTCATCAGAACTTCTCCTTACTTAGCGGTTGGGTTGTTCGGATCGGTCCCCGCCTGGTGCGCCAACACCGGGGTTTCGGGGGCCGATTTGCGTAAATCCTCGGTGTGATCCGAGTCGGGCACGATGCCCAGATCAGCGTGCAATTCCTGCGGCAGAGACCGCATTACGCGACCTCCGGGCTGCCGCCGCGCCTGGTGGTCTGTTCCTGTTCTGCAATCCACCGCTCCACCTCGCTGCGCCGGTAGACCACGCGGCGACCGAGAGTGAAGGAGGCTGGTCCTTGGTTGGTGCTGCGGAAGTACCGCAATGTCCCGGCTGGCAATCCGGTAATCCGTGACACCGTGCCGGTGTCGATGAACTCGTTCTCAGTCACAATGGTGCTCCAATCGCATAACGGTGTTGAAACTGCACCGTCAGATTGCCACTGTTGGCGGTGCTGGTCAAGCACTACGATGCGATTTATGCATGAGGAAGATGCGGAGCCCGGTTTCGACAGGCGCGTGGGCGCGAACATCCGAGACCTTCGCAACAAGAAGGGGTGGAGTCAGCGACAGCTAGCGGAGGCGCTTCAGGGCGACCTTCGGCTTGATCCATCCGCTGTTACGAGAATTGAGCGCGGCGAACGCGGCATAAAGCTGAGGGAAGCATCCGCGATAGCCGCTGCGCTCGATGTCGCCCTATATCAACTCGTCACGCATTTCGACAACCCGCACGATGAAGAATTGCGCCAGCTTACAAGTTCTGCGCACTGGGAGATCAAACTCGCACAGGAAGCCCTTCACCGGATGGCAACCGCGTATCTGCTTGCAGCATCGACCATTTCAAAACACGGAGACGTCATGACTGACTTCAGTGACTCGCGGCAATATCTAGATGAAGAAGCTAGGCGCGCTGCAGAGCGAACTCCTGCGGCCCGGTTAATAGCCCACACAGACGATGCGCATGTTGCTCAGATTGAAGAGATAATCAGGGCAGCCACCGGCAATTTAATCGTCACCCGTGATTCCGATGTCTCAGACGCGTAACCGGCGGGCCGGCGTCGAAGACCGTTGGGCGGACCTGAAGAAACCACGTCAGGACCGCGACAAAGACGGCAACCCGATGTTCGACGCAGACGGTGAGCCGGTGATGACGTTCAAGCCCGTCAACTTCGGCAAGGGAATGCGTTGGCGGGCAAGGTATGTCGATGCCGAAGGACGCGAGCACTCCAAAGCATTCCGTGTCAAGGCAGACGCTCAGACGTGGCTCGATGAGATCGTGGCCGGCCAGATCACCGGCTCCTACATCGATCCACAACTAGGCAAGGTGACATTCGCCAGCTTCTACCGCGACTGGTCAACCCGACAGATATGGGTGTCCGGGACCCGCCACAACATGGACCAAGCCGTCAACTCAGCCACCTTCGGAAACATCGGACTGGCCGACCTGCGACCGTCACACCTCGAATCTTGGATCAAAGCTCTGCAGGAGAGCGGCCTTCAGCCGTCTACGATCAAGACGCGATTTGCGAACGTACGAACGGTAATTCGTGCTGCGCTCCGCGACCGTCACCTGGCACGTGATCCCAGCGAGAATGTAAAGCTCCCCCGGCGCCGTAAAGCATCCGCCGCGATGGTCATCCCTACCGCGGCCGACGTTGGTTCAGCGCTCCGCACGTCAACCGACTGGGTGACCGCCTTCGTAGCGGTGTGCGCGTTCTCCGGTCTGCGGCGCGGTGAAGCTTCAGCCCTGCAAGTGGGCGATATCGACTTCCTGCGCAAGGAATTACATGTTGAGCGGCAGGTTCAGTGGCCCGACGACGGCACGATGGAGATCCGCCCTCCGAAGTACAGTTCCGAACGTACGGTCTACGCCCCAGACGAACTGCTGAAGATCGTGGCGGAGCACATCCGGTTGCACTGTCCCGGAGACGATCCCGCGCGGTGGCTGTTCCCGGGAACCATGAACCGCGAACGTCCAATTCATGCTGCGACAGTAGGCCGGAAGTGGAGGGAGTTACGCGCGGCGGTGAACGTGGACTACCGACTTCACCACCTTCGGCACTTCTTCGCATCCGGTCTGATCGCTGCCGGCTGCGACGTCGTCACCGTGCAACGGGCGCTCGGTCACGCCTCCGCTGTGGAGACTCTGGGCACGTACGGACACCTGTGGCCCGACGCTTCGGACCGGACCCGCAAGGCGGCTGGCGAGCTACTGGCAGCGGCACTCAACCCGCCTGCGGACCCGCTGCGGACTAGGGCCTCAAAAACCGCCTCTGACTAGGCACCTATCCAGTTCCCGTGGAAGCCGTAGGGAACCCGCTGCGGCAGTGCGATGGTCGCGACGGGGCCTGCGGTGAAGTCGGCCGCATCCAGGATCACGAGGTCGCTGCCGTCCCGCTCCGGGTTGTAGACGTAGCCCAGGTACCAACCGTTGCTCTCGTCGACTGGACCAGCGCCGGGGACGAACACGGCTTCCCCCGGTCCGCCGGATCCGAGTTCATGGCGCGCTCCGGCGCCGGTGGACAGGTCGTAGCGGATCCAGGCGTTACCCCCGACCGACACCGAGTACCGGGCGGGCAGACCCGCCAACCGATCGTCGATGCGGGGGAACTCCACCCCGAGGTCATCGAGTTGACGCTCGTGGACAGTCCCGGACGCCAAGTCGATCCGCCACTCCCACAACACACCCTCGACGTCGAAACCACCGTTGCTGCGCCACAGTTCGGGGTAGCGAATCGCCTGCAACACAATCGAATTACCGTAGGAGGACATTGCCTCATATGCATTCACTACGTGGAACACGTAGCACGGGTCGATGTCGAACCACCGGATCGGCGCGTCGGGATCATCCCGGCGCAGCACACCGAATCGGGCACCGTAGTCATCGCTCCAGCGGTAGGGCATGTCACCTTCGCCCTTGATCGCGATGTCGAGGTCGAACACCACGGGCAGGTCCATGAAGATCACATGGCCTGCGGTCATGGCGAAGTCGTGCATCATGGTGTGCGCCTTGACATCCACCGGCCGGTTGACGGTCAGTTCACCGTTGGCGTCTGCGCGGTGATAGGTGACGTAGGGCTCGAAGATGCTGCCGTATCCGAAGAAGTGCAGCTCGCCGGTCGTCGGGCAGATCTTGGGGTGCGCGGTCATCGAGTCGACCAGTTTCCCGCCGAAGTCGTAGGCGCCCACGGTTTCCAGGTCGTTGGTGATCTCGTAGGGCAGCGAGGATTCCACCAGCGCCAGGGTCCTGCCCGCGTGGTTGACGATGTGGGTGTTGGCGACGGCGGAGCGCAGGTTGCGCGTGCCGTCGGCGTTGTACAGCGGGAAGTCCTTGACGAAGCTGTCGGTACGGACCCAGCGGTTGCGGTACCACTTGGCTGCACCACCCTCGATGCGGACGCCGTGGATCATCCCGTCACCGGTGAACCAGTGCTCGGTCGCCTGGCGCGGATTCGGGCCGTTGCGCAGGTACCAGCCGTCGAGTTCGGCGGGGATGGCGCCATCGACGGGCAGGTCGTACTCGGTGAGTTCGTCGGCGACGGGTGCGTAGTTGCCGCGCCGGAAGAAGTCGGTTTCGCCGATGGGCAGGGCTGAGGTCATGCACTCAACGGTGACATTCCACAAGTGACATGTCAATAGTGGACGGTAGACTGCCGGCATGAGTCTGCGCATGGCGGCACTTGGCTTGTTGGCACAACACCCCGGCAGCGGGTACGACCTGCTCAAACGGTTCGAGAAATCGATGGCGAACGTCTGGCCCGCCACCCAGAGCCAGCTCTACGGCGAGCTCAACAAGCTGGCCGGGACCGGCCTGATCGAGGTGTCGGCGATCGGCCCCCGCGGCCGCAAGGAGTACCGCATCACGCCCGCCGGCCGCACCGAACTGGCGCACTGGATCACCGATCCCGCCGCCGATCCACCCGAGCGCAGCGCGGGACTACTCCGCGTGTTCCTACTGGGCGAATTACCCCGCGACCAGGCACTCGAGCACCTCACCGCGCTGGCCGCCCACTCCGAGTCCGAGGTGGCGCGACTCAAGGAACTGGAGGCATCCATCCCCTGGGCCGACACCGACGAGGACCGGTACGGGCACGCAGCCCTGGAATACGGTCTGCGCTTCAACGCCATGCAGGCCGAGTGGGCGCATTGGCTCAAAAAGACTATCGACAACCGATAGATCCCGATATATCGTTGACGCATCGGAAGCGCCAGCGGCGCTCCTCCACGACAACGAAGGATTCACCAATGACCAACCCGTTCAATTCACCAAACGGCGGCTTCGGCTTCGTACCCCTTGGCCGCGAAGAGGCTCGCCACATGTTCCACCAGGCCCGCGCCGCACGCCGGGACATGCGCGAGCAGATGCGCGCCCAGGCGCACGCGGCTCGCGAGCAAGCCGCCGACGCCACCTGCCAGACCGGATTCGGTGGCCCCGGCTTCGGACCCGGTTTCGATCCGCGCGGCGGTCTCGGCTTCGGATTCGGCAACCTCGGCGGACCGTTCGGCGGCCCCAGGGGCCGGGGCGGGCGCGGCGGACGACGCGGACGACGCGGCGATGTCCGCGCCGCCATCCTGACCCTGCTGACCGAACGGCCCATGCACGGCTACGAGATGACGCAGGAGATCGCCGCCCGCAGCCATAACCTGTGGAAGCCCAGTCCGGGCTCGGTGTACCCCACCCTGCAACTGCTGGTCGACGAGGGCCTGATCACCCCGGCCGAAACCGAGGGCAGCAAGAAGACTTTCGAGCTGACCGAGGAAGGTCGCCAGGCGGCGGCCGCGATCGAGACCGCACCCTGGGACCAGATCACCGAAGATGCCGACCCCGCTGCGATGAACCTGCGCGGCGCCCTCGGCCAGCTGATGGCCGCCGTCGGGCAGTCGAGCTTCACCGCCACCGAGGACCAGCAACAACGCATCCTCGACATCGTCAACAACGCCCGCCGCGAGGTCTACCAGGTCCTCGGTGAGGAGTAGCGGCCCGTAGGCTGCGGTTGTGAGCAGCCTCTTCACGATCATCGCGCCGGCCGTCGTCGCAGTCCTGACCGCGGCCGGCGCGGTCATCGGACTCCAATTCCGTGACGTCGACGCCTACGAGCGCCGGCGCGGCATCTGGCAGTGGCTTCTGGTCGTGCTCGCTGCCGCCGCGACCATGGGGGCCGTCGGCTCGGCATCCGGTGTCGAAAGCGGGGACCTGCGGGAAGCCATCATCATGGCGGTGGTCGGCGTGGCTGCCGTCGTCGTCGCGCATGTGATGTGGCGGCGACGCGTCCCCGATGCCGAGCCCCGCAACATCGCGATCGCGACGGCCGCCGCCACGTGCGCGGTCCTGGTGATCGTGGGCGCGACCGCACTGACCTACACCGGGAACAAGGGTTGCCGGCAGGCCCAGCTCTTGGTGGACTACACGAACGCGAGCTTGGGCGCGCTCACACCCCCACCCCCCGGCAAGCCAGGTCCGGCAGTGGGCGACTACGAGAATTGGTCGAAACTCATCCGCGAGGCCGCCGATCAGGTGACCGACGGCGAGGTCGGGCCGCACGCCCACAAGATGGCCGAGTTGGCCGGACAGATCACCGACGCCGTCCGCAACAAGGCGAGTGCCGACCACGCAGTTCTCGGCGTGCAGTATTCCGACGAGTTCAAGGCGATCGTCGCCAAGTGCCGGCGGTAGCCGGTCAGTCGATCTCGACCCAGTCCAGCGTGCGCGAAACAGCTTTGCGCCAACCGGCGTAACCCCCGTGTCGCTGCTCGTCGTCCCATTGTGAGCTCCAGCGCTGACCTTCCTGCCAGTTGGCCCGCAGGTCGTCGGGGCTCGCCCAGAACCCCACCGCGAGCCCGGCCGCATACGCCGCGCCCAACGCAGTGGTCTCGGCCACCACGGGCTTGACCACGTCGACACCCAGCACATCGGCCTGGATCTGCATGCACAGCGCATTGGCGGTGATACCGCCGTCGACCTTCAGAACCTCAAGGTGCACACCGGAATCCGCTTCCATGGCCTCCACGACGTCGCGGCTCTGGTAGCAGATTGCCTCCAGGGTGGCCCGCGCCAGGTGAGCGTTGGTATTGAAGCGGGACAGTCCGACGATGACGCCCCGGGCGTCCGAGCGCCAATAGGGTGCGAACAGCCCGGAGAACGCCGGCACGAAGTAGACGCCGCCGTTGTCGGTCACCTGCCGGGCCAGTGCCTCGCTCTGTGCCGCACCGCTGATGATGCCCAACTGATCGCGCAGCCATTGCACCGCCGATCCGGTCACGGCGATCGAACCTTCGAGGGCGTAAACAGGTTTCGAGTCACCGAACTGATAGCACACCGTGGTGAGCAGTCCGTTGTCCGAACGCACGATCTTCTCGCCCGTGTTGAGCAACAGGAAATTGCCTGTGCCGTAAGTGTTCTTCGCCTCACCCGGCTCCAGGCACACCTGCCCCACCATGGCGGCCTGCTGATCGCCGAGGATGCCGGTCACCGGAACCTGCCCGGCCAGCGGACCGTTGTCTCGGGTGCTCCCGAAGGAGGCCGGATTGGATGACGGCTTGATCTCGGGCAGCATCTGCCGCGGAATCGAGAAGAACGACAACAACTCGTCGTCCCAGTCCAGGGTTTCCAGGTTCATCAGCATGGTGCGGCTGGCGTTGGTGACGTCGGTGACGTGCTCACCGCCGCGATAGCCACCGGTGAGGTTCCAGGTCACCCAACTGTCCGGTGTACCGAAGATCGCGTCACCGTTCTCGGCGTCGCGCCGGACACCATCGACGTTGTCCAGGATCCACTGGATCTTGCCGCCCGAGAAGTAGGTCGCGGGCGGCAGCCCGGCCTTGCGCCGGATCACATCGCCGCGGCCATCGCGGTCCAACGCGGCGGCGATGCGGTCCGTGCGGGTGTCCTGCCAGACGATGGCGTTGTGGTACGGCCTGCCGGTGTGACGATTCCAGACCAACGTGGTCTCCCGCTGGTTGGTAATGCCCAGCGCAGCAAGGTCCCCGGCTACCAGGTTGGTCTTGTTCAGTGCGGTCATGATCGCCGCGGAGGTGCGTTCCCAGATCTCCACCGGATTGTGTTCCACCCATCCGGCCTTGGGCAGAATCTGCTGGTGTTCCAGCTGATGGCGGCCCACCTCGGCGCCGGCATGATCGAAGATCATGCATCGGGTGCTGGTCGTGCCCTGGTCGATTGCAGCTACGAAGTCCGCGGACATTCGTACATGATGGCCTACATGGCTCCCGACCCCTCAGATATCGACCGGATGCCCAGAGGCGGATTCCGCGCGTCGTGCCTGGATCGGTTACTGGAAACGGACCGGCAGGAGTACCTGGACCGTGACGATGTGGACGAATCGACCAAGAACCAGGTGATCGGCGCCCTGGACTGGACCGGCCGGTTCTTCAGGAATCATCAGCGCTTCGCCGCGATCGCGCTCGACCTGGTCGCCGACGTAGCCGATCCGCGAATCCTGGAACTGGGCGCCGGGCACGGCGGCGTGTCGCGGCAGCTGCTGGCCGACCATCCGTCCGCACAGGTCACCGTCACCGACCTCGATCCGGATTCGGTCGCCCGCATCGCCGCGAGTGACCTCGGCAGCCATCCCCGCGCCGAGGTCCGCCAGATGGACGCCACCGAAATCGATGCCGCCGAGGGCAGTTACGACCTGGTCCTGTTCGCCTTGTCGTTTCACCATCTGCGCCCCGCGCAGGCCGCGCGGGTGTTCGCCGAGGGCACCCGGGTTGCCGAAACACTGCTGATCATCGATCTGCCGCGACCGCCCGCCCCGCTGCACCTGTTGCGCCTGGCGACGATGCTGCCCATGGCCGCAGTGCTGCCGTTCGTGCACGACGGGGTCATCAGCTCGCTGCGTAGCTACAGCCCCTCGGCATTGCGCAGCCTGGCCCGCCACGCCGACCCGTCGATCGAGCTCACGCTGCGCGGCGGGCTGAACCTGCCGCAGATCGTGATCGCCAGACGGACAACGTGATTCAGCGCGGCCGGGTCAACCGATGTAGCAGCCAGGCGAAAGGCACCGTGACCACCAACGTCACGAGGAACAACACGGTCGCCGAACCGGTATACACGTGCCAGCCCAGCACGAACTCCATGACCAGGTCCATGGCGACCACGTGCAGCAGGAAGATCTCGTAGGAGATCTCGCCGAGAGCGACCATCGGTCGGCTGCCCATCACCCGCGCGTACACTCCGTTGTCTCCCAACGCCAACGGAGCCACCACGAGCGTCGCGATGAGCACGTAGAACATCGTCTTCGTCACGTCCTCACCCACGCCGAGGGTGAGCGCGGTGGTGGTACCCGCGATCGGGGTCGAGACCACCAGGTAGCAGGCCAGCGCCAGGGGCAACGTCGCCATCGCGTAGCAGCGCACACCCATCCTCGCCAGTACCGCCAGCATCATCCCTCCGACGAACCAGACCAGATAGTGCGGCAGCCAGGCCCCGCCGCCCACCGGCAGCCAGTCGGTGTTGTGCAGCAGGACCAGCCAGAGCGGGCTGATCGCAGCCAGGCCGGTCAACCCGACGAGCAGCAGCACCGGCCGAAACTTCCTGCGACACAACACCACCAGCAGCAGGTAGGCCAGCAGCGGCAGCACGGCATAGAACGCGACCTCGACCGCCAGGCTCCACATCTGGCTCAGCCCCTGGTGCAGATACTCCGTGAAGTAGTTGTCGCTGTAGATCTGGGTCAGCGTCAGATTGCGTACCAGGCCGGCCCAGGTGTGGCCGGGATTCGGCTGCACGGGCCGCAGCTCGTAGATGCCGTAGACGAGCAGGACGGTGACGACGTAGGCGGGCATGATGCGGCGGAACCGGTTTCGCGCGTAGCGGCGGACGCTCGGCGCAGCGGAGTCGGCGGCGGCCGCCCGTACCCACGGACCGAACAACAGCAACCCCGAGAGCACGAAGAAGATCGCCACCCCGACCTCGAGGCGCGCGCTCATCAATCCCACGTACCCCTGCGAGAGCAGCCCGGTGCCGTACGCAGCGTGGGTTCCCATGACCGTCAGCGCGGCGACCGCGCGCACCCCGGTGAGCGACGCGACACGATCCGCATGCGAGACCTGCTCGAGCCCGCCCTGATCGTCCTCCACCTCTGAGGTCATTGGTCGGCCCGCTCCGTCGTCATTTGGCCATTCTGCTGCGCGCACGGCCATTCGCGTTGTTGCATCGCGGTGTGGGTGAAGAGGTCAGGAACACCGAGTTCAGCCGCGCGCACCGGCAGGAGTACCGGCGCAAGGTACAGCTGTGCCTGGACGTCTTCGAGACCATGCTGGCCCAGTCGAGTTTCGAGTTCGAGCGTCCGCTCACCGGCATGGAGATCGAGTGCAACCTCGTCGACAACGAATATCAGCCCGCGATGACCAACCAGGAGGTGCTCGCCTCCATCGCCGATCCGGCCTACCAGACCGAATTGGGCGCTTACAACATCGAATTCAACGTTCCACCACGTCCGCTGCCCGGCCGGGCCGCGCTTGAACTGGAGAACGAGGTGCGGCTCAGCCTCAATGCCGCGGAGACCAAGGCCAACGAGGACGGCGCGCACATCGTGATGGTGGGCATCCTGCCGACGCTGATGCCCGAACATCTGTCGGGCCCGTGGATGAGCGAGTCCACGCGGTATCAGGCGCTCAACGACTCGATCTTCACCGCCCGCGGCGAGGACATGCCGATCGACATCTCCGGACCGGAACGACTCAGCCTGCAATCGGCTTCGATCGCGCCGGAGTCCGCGTGCACGAGCATGCAGTTGCACCTGCAGGTGTCCCCCGCCGACTTCGCCCGCAACTGGAATGCAGCCCAGGTGCTGGCCGGGCCGCAGCTCGCGGTCGGTGCCAACTCGCCCTATTTCTTCGGCCATCAGCTGTGGGCCGAGACCCGCATCGAGTTGTTCACCCAGTCCACAGACACCCGGCCCGACGAGCTCAAAGCTCAGGGCGTCCGGCCCCGGGTCTGGTTCGGCGAACGGTGGATCACCTCGATCTTCGACCTGTTCGAAGAGAACGTGCGGTACTTCCCGTCCCTGTTACCCGAGCTGTCCGACGAGGACCCGGTGGCCGAACTCGCGGCGGGCCGGGCACCGCAGCTGGCCGAGCTGCGGCTGCACAACGGGACCATCTACCGGTGGAACCGCCCCGTCTACGACGTCGTGGACGGGGTCCCCCATCTGCGCGTCGAGAACCGCGTGCTGCCCGCCGGCCCGAGCGTCGTCGACATGCTGGCCAACGCGGCGTTCTACTACGGCCTGCTGAGGACACTGTCCGAGGAGGACCGGCCGCTGTGGACCAAGATGAGCTTCGCCGCGGCCCACCACAACTTCGTCGAGGGTGCTCAGCACGGGCTCGACGCCCGGTTGTACTGGCCCGGTCTGGGCGAGGTGACGCCCGACGAGTTGGTGCTGCGCAGGCTGCTGCCGATGGCGCACGACGGGCTGCGCCGCTGGGGCGTGGCAGCGGAGGTGTGCGACCGCTATCTGGGGGTCATCGAAGGCCGTGCCAAGACCGGCCGCACCGGGTCGACCTGGCAGGTCGCAACGGTCCAGGCCCTCCAGGCACAGGGGCTGACCAGACCCCAGGCGTTGGCCGAGATGCTACGACGCTATGTGCAGCGGATGCACAGCAACGAGCCCGTCCATACCTGGGATTGAGACGCGTACGTTGGAAGAATGACATCTGGACAGGTCTTGGACTGGGATGGCGCGTACAAGGGGGAAGCAGGTTTCGAGGGTCAGCCGCCGTGGAACATCGGTGAGCCACAACCCGAGCTTGCAGCGCTGCACCGGGCCGGGAAGTTCGAGAGCGACGTGCTCGATGCGGGCTGCGGGCATGCCGAGCTGTCGCTGACTCTGGCGTCCGACGGCTACACCGTCGTGGGGCTGGATCTGAGCCCAACGGCGATCGCCGCGGCCAACAACGCCGCGCAGGTGCGCGGTCTGTCGACGGCCAGTTTCGCCCAGGCCGACATCACCTCGTTCACGGGCTACGACGGCCGGTTCAACACCGTGATCGACTCGACCTTGTTCCACTCCCTGCCGATCGAAGGTCGCGACGGGTACCTGCGCTCCATCCACCGAGCCTCGGCGCCAGGTGCGCACTACTACGTGCTGGTGTTCGCCAAGGGCGCGTTCCCCGCCGAGTTGGAGACCAAGCCCAACGAGGTGTCCGAGGACGAGTTGCGCGCCGCGGTGTCGAAGCACTGGGAGGTCGACGACATCCGGCCGGCCTTCATCCATGCCAACGCCATGGCAGTGCCCGCGGACGTTCCCTTCGAAATGCCGCCACATGACCGTGACGAGAAGGGGCGCATCAAGTTCCCGGCGTTCTTGCTGACTGCGCACAAGGCGGGCTGAATTCGGGCGCAGGCGAGCATGGTCGTGACCAGATAAGATCACTTCAGCTAGTTGTTTGCTGGGGGGTGATTCGTGTTTCCGTTCGACGTTGAACGCTCGGCGTTCTTTGGTGGCTTCGGGGACGCATCTACGCTGCTCACCGGACTTCGCGCTGCAGCATTGGTGCTCCCGCTCGATGTCAATGGCTCGGTGTTCACCTGGGTCTGGGGCGGACTGCCGTGGCTTACCGCATTCACCACGGTCGATCGGTGCGTACGGTTCGCCGAGAAAACAGGCCGGGATACCCGCGGCCATCGAGGTGGTCACCGTGCGTGGCGCCGCGGTGCTCGACGGCCTGGACCGCGCGCCCGAGCCGACGGGCTTGGTGGTGGATCCGGCGAGTTCGGATGTCATGGTCTTCCCGCCGGTCAAGGCGATAACCCCGCACTGCTATATCGATGAGGAAACAGGGAAGGCGGTCCGCACATGGGCGGCGTGAAGGTTCTCGGTGTCGACCCGGCCACTCTCCAGCAGGCCGCCAAGGGCATCAACGGTGTGATCAGCGGGATCTCCGGTGGTGCATTCGGCAGCTATCAGGGGCAACTGGGCCGCGGTTTCGAAGAGCTGGCGATCACGGGCCTGGAGGCCAGCCATCCCGACGCGAAGTCCGGTTTCGACAATTTCACTCACCGTTGGGAGTGAGGGACCAGAGCACTCATCATCGCCGCCAACGACATCGGTGAGGCCTTGGACCTGGGTGCGGGTCGGTACGAACTGCAGGAGAAGTACTACAGCGATGCCGCCAAGGACATGGTCAACGACCTGGCGGGTGACCCTTCGCTGCAGAAGGAATCCGTCAAGGATGAACACGGCAACATCGTCATCCGCGGCACCGACGATATGGGCTGGGGCGAGATGGTCGATTACAACGTGAATCGACTGACCTACCCGGGCTGGTCGGCGGAATCCTTCGAAGCGGGTCAAGCCGCAGATCCAGGAGAACTGGAACTCGATCCAGGACAACGCGGCACAGGCCGGCAAGAATGCGGTGATCCCCGGTGAAATAACGCGCGTCACGGTCGACGGCTTCATGAACGGTGACGAGCAACCAGCCTCTGCGGCTCCGGCTCCTCAACCTGTGCCCGATCCTGCGGTATGACAATACTTTTCGGATAGCGACTCATGGGATTCTGGGACGACGTCGTCGATTGGGGCGCTGACCTCGTCGAGGATGGCAAGCATGCCCCTCAGTGAGTTCGTCGACGGCGGTTCTGAGGCTGTCGCCGATGTTTTCGACGCGGTCGGGGGCGACGGGGTGGCCGACAACGTGAGCGTGTCGAGATTCTTGTGTGCCTGTGACCTCGGCATCGGCCAACAACGCATCCTGATGTGCCCCGAGTTCGGCGGTGTCGCCATACTTGGTTTCAGGCCACGGGTTGGGTGGATTGGTGTAGCAGCTCGAACTCTATCGGAGTACGCATGCCCAGGGCCGAGTGTCGCCGTTGCCTGTTGTGGAAGATCTCTAGGTAGTCGAAAATCGCGTTGGCCAACTCGATGCGAGTCTTCCACCGTTTTCGATTAAGGAGTTCGGTTTGCATTCGGCCCCAGAATGATTCGATCATGGCGTCGTCGTAGCAGTCGCCGATCGAGCCCATCGACGGGGCCAGTCCGGAGCGCTTGGCGCGGTCGGTGAAGGCCCAGGAGGTGAATTGCACGCCGTGGTCGGAGTGGATGATCCCGCCGGCCTGCGGGTCGCGGTTGGCGATGGCCATGCCCAGGGCGTTGGTGACCAGGGCTGCGGTCTGGCTGGAATCGATCGACCATCCGACGACCCGTCGGGAAAAGGTGTCGAGCACGACCGCGCAGTACACCTTGCCTTCGTAGGTGCGATGCTCGGTGATATCAGTGACCCACAACCGATTTGGTACATCCCTAGTGAACATCCGCTCGACCAGATCGGTCACCGTCGGCGTCTCATGACGGGACCGGGGTCGTCGGTTGCCCGGCAGTCCTTTGATCGCCGCGCGAGCCATCAGCACCTCGACCTGGTTGTGACCGACCTGCAGGCCCAGACCGAGTGTCAACTCGGCGTGAACCCGGCGAGCGCCGTAGGTGCCCCGTGATGCAGTGTGAACGGCGCGGATCTGCTCGGTCAGCCAGGCATGCCTGACTGCCCCGCGCCGACGGCGACCGGCATCGCCACTCGTAGTAGCCCGACTCGGCCACCGACAGCAGTCGGCACGCTTTCTGCACGGGCAGTCCTTCTGCGGCCATAGTGGCTATGGCCGCGTACCGCCTTTTGGGTCGTGCGGCTCCCGTAGCAGCTCACGCGCCCTTTTCAAGATCGCCACCTCGGTCTCTAATTCGCGGATGCGCTTGTTGGCTGCCGACAACTCGGCCTGCTCGGCACGGTTGAGACCCGGCAACTGCCCGGTGTCGATCAGCTCCTGCTTGCGCCAGCCGTAGATGGTCTGTCGCTGACGCCCAGATCGGCAGCGATCTGCGCGATGGGGCGGCCAGCAGCCACCAGGTCGAGCACCTTGCGGCGGAATTCCTCGGGGTAACGCTTGGGCACGGACACGGCTCCTTCAGCACGTCGTGACCAATCAAGCAAACCGACTCCGCGCAACCCGGGGCACATCATCGCCCCCAGATCTGACCAATGTGACCCAACTCAAGTGGGAAGAACTTGTGCTGCATGATCCATGGCCTGCCATAGACGTTGATCTCGATGTCGATGCCCTGGTCGCCGCCCTTGCCATTGACCGCGCGGACATCAGCCCCGAACCGGTCGCGCACAAGGAGCTCGATGACCCGATCAAATTCGGGCTGCTCCAGCCGTTCCCATTCGATGATCATAAGCAACTCAGAGTACGGGGCAGGGGTGCAGCAACTCGCTGATCCGCCCAGCATCGCCCGGCCCGCAGGGTTGCGCGCACTGCCCTTACTGGGCGCGCAGTCCCCTCACCGCCACCGCCGGCCAGTGCGCGCCGGCACAGGACGGGTCACGTGAGCTGCCATGCGCACGGCTCACGGGGTGGCGACGTCGCTGGTCTGCGGCGGTGGTCGAAACACTGGCCGAGTCGGCTCATTGTGGTCGTTGTGGTCGACCACGACCTCCATCAATGCGCTGAACAATGCATAGCGGGCCCGCGTGGACTCGGCGCTGCGGGCCTGGCGAAACTCAGCGACCCGAGTGAACAGTTCCCGCGCATCGAGCCGCCGGCCCGAATACCTGGTGAGCTGGTGGAAGAACACGACCTCGACCCGGGTATTGCCCCGGGGAAAAATGGGCAGCGAACTCAAGGCACACCAATACGCAGCGAGCCGCGACGTGAAACGCTGGTCCGTCAAACCCAGCAAACAACCTTCGGCCTGAAGGTACCCAAAAACGTACTCGGCGCTGTCACGCACGCTCCGCCCCACCAGACGGCGGTAGTCAATGCTCGGCGAACTCAAGTCCTCACCCAGGACTTTGACGACGTCGCGTTCCGGAGCCGTCAGTGCCCCATCTGCCGCCGGTGGCGTCCCTGCCCAGTCGAAAGTATCGCCCAGCAGTCGGTTGTGCAGGCCGCAGTAGTGCCCGAAATCAAAATTCCCGGACAGTGGTTCGTTGGCAATCTCTGCGATCCGCAGAGCAGACATCTGCGCTTCTACTGCTTCCACAGTGCGCTGATCGGTGAGGGTGAATTTGTTGCGCAGCGTCTTCAGCTTGGCTGGGTCGCGGTGATCCTGCCAGCCATCATCGGTAATCACCGCGCCCCAGGGGCGGTGTAATGCGACAAGATCTGCTCGACAGCCTTCCCGATTGGCAGCTCGCCCCGGCCGACTTCAACGATCAGCTGCCTGGTGAGCGGATGCAGCTCATTGCCGGCCAGCGCAAGTGCCGCTTCTGCCAAAGCCACAGCCTCCTGGACAGGCGACGGCGCGGAAGAATTCACGCGTTGAATATAGTTGAGGCTCTCTGCCGCAGCCGAACTCCCGTTCAGCTACAGAGCTTGGTAGCCGCAGAAATAGCAAGTGGCGGGCAGATGGTGATCGCAGAGATCAGGCACAATTCGTGGTCGATCATGGGTCCAATGCGCGGAGGCGGTCCAGCGCGCGTCCGTCGGTGAGCTCAGTTCGCTGCTCGGGGTGGCGCCAGTAGAACCGCACCAACTCGATGAGAGCGGTTCCCTTCGGCGTGTAGCTGCCGGGCGAATCCATCACCAGCCGAGAACCGTCCTTCATGGTGATCACCACGGGAGTCCAGAACCGCCCCTCGGTCGGGAGCTCGTCGGTCACCGACGCAATATCGTCCCACCTTCCTGAGTTCAAAGAACCGAGATTGGGGAACTCGAACTCCTCCAGAGTGAGTAGCAGATAGCTAGTCCCGCCTTGGCGCTTGAAGACAAACGAAAACCATCCCGCAACGAGGCCAGCGGCGCCCAACGCGATCGGAAAGACATCGCCCATTCCCTCGGGCAATGGCATGTAGAGCCAGCCGGTCAGCCACGCAATGAACATCGACACTCCCGACACCGCGAGGGCGAGGTTCGTTCTCCGCTGCATCGACTCTAACCGACTGTCCGGCCGCAATAACATCCCAGATTCATCGAACGCAGCTTGGACCACAGCATTTTTCGATGCCGCCAACTGGATGGCAACCAACAGGCAGGTGGTGATCAGCCCAACCGCGATCACCGCGGTAATGAAAGCCAAGTGCTTGATCGCGTTAAACGCCCAGATTCCACATATCAACGCAAGAATCAGGTTGAGCGTCATGCCAAACCGTCTGCTGAAATTCTCCATCTCTCCCTTTGCTGTTCTTCGCCGCGATCCGCTGCCGAATCATGGTTTTCCGGCCCAGCGGTGGTAGCGGCCTCGGGCTTTGGGTTCGCCTTTGGTGACGCCCCGGCGGAACAGGCTGAATGGAGTCACGGCGTTTCTGTCGTCGTTGGTTTGCACCCGATATTCGACGAGGGCGGGGTCTCCGGGCTCCCTCGTGTAGTCGACGTAGGCCCAGCGGGAGGGTCGGCTGCGGCGCAGCATTTCGCCGAGGTACCAGCAGGCGCCTGCGAGTAGGTCGGTGTTGGCGGGGTCGTTGATGGCTTCGACGGTGGGGGTGTGGTGGTGGATGAGGTCGGTGAGGCGGTCGATGGATTCGGGGGTGAAGTCCCAGTTTCCGGGGTAGCGGGTGGCCCATTGTGGGAAGTCGCGTTGGCGGGCGGCCAGCCAGTCGTCGAGGACGGGTGAGGGTTCTGGGCTGGGTAGTAGGTCGATGCCGACGACGCCGGGCGGGGGTGGGGCGGTGACCTTTTCGCTCCAGGCGGTGAAGGTCTGGACCCCAGTGGTCCTGCGTTGGTGGGCCGGTCGATGACGGTGGCGAAGAGAAGGTGCAGAGGTGAGACGGGTTGGAGTTCGAGTCCGTCGGCGGGTACGGCGATGGGGATGCCGGCGGGGTTGTCGTCCCAGCCCCAGTAGGTAGTGGTGATGCGGTCGCGTAGTGCGGTGTCGGTGAGGGTGGGTTGTGCGTGTCCGGCGAAGCCGGGTTGGTTGTCCCAGTCCCAGTGTCCGGTGGTGAGGTGGGTCAGGGTGAGTCCGACATAGGCGATCAGTGCGCGGACGACAGGGCGGTCGTCGTCGGTGAAGAGGTCGTCGGGTTCGTGGAACAGGGTGGTGATGACGTGTTCGAGTGCGCGCAGTGATTGGGCCGAGTAGTCCAGGGCGACTCCGTAGGGTTCGGCCAGCCCGGCCAGTCCTGCCACCGCGGGCGAGATCCCGTCGTCCCACTCATCAGCCAACTTCTGACGATCCACCTGACCACCTTCTACAGCAATTCTTACAGCGGCCGCACAAACTCAGCCGGGTCAAGACTCTCCGGGCCGGTTGAATGGGCTCACGAGATTGGCTATCCCCGGCTGACCCGGGATAAGCGACACCTCCCTGATTCGTCCCGAATCAGGGAGGTGTCGTGGTGATGGGTGGTGACCGCCCCGGCGTCGCATCCGCCGCCGCCGTCACACCGACCTGCAGTCAGCCAGGAACTAGTTGCAAGCCCAAATATCGATGTAGCCTCCACCGCCCGGAATAGCGTTGAGAGCCGCACGGGTCGCCGCACCCAAGGTGGGGCCGTGGGCCGTCTGGACGTGGGTGTCGTTTCGGACAGCCACACCGCAGTCGGTGAAGGTGTTCATCGGTTCACAACTGGTGTAACCGCAGTACTGAACGGCTGCCGCCGACGCTTCCTTGGCCGAGGGATAGTGCCACACCGCCGCGCCGGCGCCATTCTCCGAGTACGCGATCGCCCCGTACGAGAGCGCGGCATGTGCACCGGTCGGGGCGACCAACTGAGTGGCGCCGACCGTCACAGCGCCTATGCCGGCAACCGCCGCCCGACGCGCAAAACTTTTGATTTCCATGCTGTTTCGGTGTCCTTTCAGTCTGTCGCTCAGTTGGGCGGGGTGATCGCGGGCTTTTCGGCGGTAACGGTCTTGCCGAAGTCCGACAGGGTCATCGTGACCTTGGCGTCGGCGGGATCGGTGACGTTGATCTGAGCCTGAACAAGATTGTGGGGCTCGCTCTCGGCGATCCACACCGTCACCGGCCAATCCTGTGCGTTCTCAGGAGCTTTACGTGAGCCCGCGAGCTCTGCGACATCGTTGGTCGAGGCCTTGGCCGTGATCTTGGTGGTCTGGACTCCATTGATGGTTTCCGACCCAGCGGACTTGGGATCCTTGAGGTGCGCCAAGGCATTTGCCAGACCCTGGCTCGGATCGAAGATCACCGACAGGTTGTAGATCGAGCTGCCGGCGCCGTAGTCGAAGAACTGGCCTGGCTCAGCGATGTCGGAGTACAGATGGTCATCGACGTAGATGAGCTTGGCGGTCTGGGTGTCCTGGCCCATTTGCACCGTGGCCTCACCGGTGGCTACCACCGCAGGCTTGGACGCGACGTCAGCCTCGAGCTTGGTGACCTTGAGGTTGGGCACGTTGCCGTCGGCGGTCATCGTCACGTGGGCGCTGGTGACGTTCTTCATCGCTTCCGCAGACTTGGCGACCAGACTGCTCGCGACGTCATCCGATCCCGAGGAGCTGGCCTCGGGACCCGACTTCTCGGTGCCACAGGCTGTCAGGGCGAGTGCGGCCGCCGCCGCGGCGGCGATCGCGATTTTGAACCGTACCTTCATGGGTCTCTCTTTCTGTCAGTGAAAAGTGCTCTACCGATACGAAATGCCCCCGGCAAAAACCCTCGCGGGTCACTCTAAGCGTGTTTCAGGGAGCGTCATTGCAGCAATTTCAGACGATTTCCTCCCCGACCTTCGCGCTCACTTGATCTTCTCGGCAATCTTGCTGACGAGTTCATCGGCATGGTTAGTCTCCGAGGGGCCACACACCTGCACGTCGATAGCGACGTTGGAGGACACCTCCAGCACGTGCTGGCAGCTTCGGCCAGGCATGGTCAAGATGGCGGTGGGCCGGCCGTTGGTCAGCGACACCTTGCCCACGTTGATCGTTGTCGCCGGCTGTCCTGGCGGGGTCAGCGTGACCGTGGTGTTCGCACATGGCTGCCAGAAGTTGATGTGGTCTGACTGTGCTAGCGCTGCCTTTTCGGCGTCCGGATACAGCAACAAATACTGGGTGACAGTCGTATTCGGATCGCTGGATACCAGTTCACTGCCCGCTACGGAACTAGGTGCACTTGCACCCCATGCCTGGGTGTTCGCCGGGCTCACCACACCGGTGCAGTTGGGTGGCGCGGCGGTCGCTGCACTCAGTTCAGTCAGCGGCACCGGCCCGTTGGGCGTCAGCGAACTGGCGCCGACGATCGTGGCGGCGCCGCTCGCGTCGACGAGCAGACCCGCCAGATCTCCTGAGGCGACCGGCTTTTTCGGCGGTGCATTGCCCTGAGTGGGGACACTGGGCATGCCGGTGGGGGCCGGGCGGTCCGACGTGCCGTCACGGGTGAGGTACGACATCCCGGCAAGGAACGCTGCGGCCAAGATGAGCGATACGACAGCGCTCGCGACCCGGCCGCCGGCGCCGCGGTCGGCCGCCGGTAAGCGCAGCCGACGTAAGACGACCACAATCGCCACAAGCCCCATGAGCACCAGGACACCGACATCCAGCAGCCACCACGACAATTGGTGGCGCCACAGCGGATCGTTGATGTAGTTGGCGGCGTCGGCCTCCATGAGGTCGATGCTCGACGCGCTGGCGGCGAATCCCCACCGGACTGGAAGTAGGTAGGAGATTTGGTTGAGGCCCAGGCGCCCGGTGACCGGAATCAGCCCACCGGAGAAGACGATCGCGCTCATCAGGATGACGACGAGCATCGGCATGATCCAGTCGCTGGTTCGAGCCAACGACGACAGCCACAACCCGACGAGCGCAGAAACGATGGCGGTCAAAGCCAACCCGATGTAGAGGTCCCACACGGGGTTGCCCAACACCAGCGACCCCTGGTTGGGCGCGCCTTTCACCAACACCACGATTGCGGTGAGCACCGCGATCTGAGCAGCGGCGGCCACGCTGTAGACCGCGATCTTGGCCGTCAGATAGGCGCCAGCAGACAAGCCCACCGATTGTTCGCGGCGGAAAATGCTGCGCTCGCCGACCAGATCACGGATGGTCAGAGCCGTGCCCATGAACACGGTGCCGATCACCATCAGACTCAACAGCTGATTGGGCTCGTCCGGCGCGCCGCCGTCCAGGCTGGCCTTGCCCAACCCGACAGATCCCTGCACTACCAGGGTCAGAGCGCCAAGAACAAACGGCAGCACCAGCAGGAACGCGGTGTAGCCGCGGTCGGCGAAGATCAGCCGAATCTGCCGAGCAGCGAGTGTGGCGACCTGGCGGGAGGTGCTGGTACGCGCCGGATCCCCCAGCGGGCCTGGCGGACTGGCAGGCGCGGCCGCAGGCGCGGCAGCCGCGGGATTCTTCTGGAGAAACACCGCGTGCGCGGCATCAGGATTCGCAGCGACCCACGCGAAAATGTCAGCCCAATCGCTGGTGCCGATCGCGGTAGCCACTTGAGCAGGTGGGCCGGCATAGGCGGTCTTGCCTCCCGGCGCCAGCAGCAGTACCTGGTCGCACATGCTCATATACGTCAGTGAGTGGGTGACCACGATGACTGTGCGGCCGGCATCGGCCAGCCGGCGCAGCATCGCCATGACTTCGCGATCCAGCGCTGGATCCAATCCAGAGGTCGGCTCGTCGAGGATGAGCAGGGATGGGCCGGTCAGCAGCTCCATGGCCACCGACGCGCGTTTGCGTTGCCCGCCCGACAGCTTGTCTACCCGTGTGTCACGGTGGTTGGTCAGCTGCAACTCGTCGATCACTCGATCCACCACCGCGCGACGGTCGGCCTTGCTTGTATCGGCGGGAAGGCGCAGTCGCGCAGCGTAATTGAGCGCTTGGCTGACCGTGAGTTGGCGGTGGACCACATCGTCTTGAGGCACAACGCCGATGCGTGAACGCAGCGACGCATATTCTGCGTGCACGTCGTGGCCGTCGAATCGCACCTGCCCCGAAGTGGGCTGCGTCACGCCGCCGACCATTTTGATCAGGGTGGACTTTCCGGCGCCGGACGGCCCGATCACCGCCGTCAGGGTTCCGGGTCGCGCGGTGAACGATACCGAGGACAGGAGTTGGCGACCGTCGATAGTCAGTCCCAGCTGGTGTGCCTCGATCCCGCCGGTAGAGGGAGTGCGGGGCTGCGCGCGTAGCGTGGTCCCGTCAAAGGTGAGATCGGTGTTACCGATCGTGACGACATCGCCTGGGCGCAGGGTCGCGGCCGGCATCCGCACGCCGTTGACGAAAATTCCGTTGTTGCTGGCGTTGTCGTGGATCTGGGTGCCCGATGGTGAGACCAACAGGTAGGCGTGCACCCGCGAGGCCAGCGGATCGTCTACCTGGATCGCCGAGGTTGAGTGACGGCCGATGGTGATGGCGCCGTCCGGCAGGACCGGCGCTGCGCGTTGCGGCAGAACCTTTTTCACCACGCCCGTCATCCGCGCCAACACGTCGTCGTCGCCGGACTGGGCTGGGACCGGCCGGTCGCGGACAGGAAGTGGCGGGGGCGAGGCAGGACGCGATGGGGCTGGCGTCCCAGGCGGCGGCATGGACGGCGGCGGTGTCTGGCGGGCCGGCGGCTGTTGGGCAGGCGGCAGAGGCCGCCCGGGTGCCCTGGTCTGCGGAGGCGGCTGTTGGCCGGCTGGACCTGGCCGTGGTGCTGGCGGCCGAGGCGCCGGCGGCTGGGGTGCAGGACGGCCATACCCGGCGGGGGGACGCGGTGGCGGCACCTGCGAGGGCGTGCCAGTGGTAGGCGGCGGCACCGAAGGCGGCGCCGGCGGCATGAAGTTTCTGGCGACAGGAACGGCCTGGGTGGTGATCCGGAATGTCAGGCGCGGGCCGGTCGGCGCACCCAGTGTGATCGCCACATCATCATCAATGGGAACGCTGCTCTGACGCGCCCCTCCGACGTAGATCCCGTTGCGGCTCTTATCCTCGGCGACCCAGCGACCGTCGCGCGCTGCGACGATCATGTGCTGGCGCGAGATAGCCTGCTTCGCATCGAGATCGATCCGAACGTCTGCGTGGACACCACGGCCGACGACAACAGTCTGTCCAGGCCGGAATGTGAACATCTTTTCGCCGAGCCAAACAACCAGTGGCGGAGCCGCCCCTGCGGTCACTATTCACTCCTTCTCGGTAGCCGTCCCTGCATGCTCACGCACCCCACTCACAGCTACCTGGCAGCGAGGTTCATTCGCCAGAACTGTAGCGGTGCTACCGCTACTTGGTGTGGCAGCTGCCGGAAATGCTGCGGTTAGTCCGTCGACCCGCGCGTGTTTGCGCACGTCACCGACGCAGCAAGATGATGTCGATCGCCCGCCGCTACGGTTCATGTCGACCTGATCGTAGCGGCGCTCCAGTTGCCAGGGGCGCAGCAATTTGGTGGCCATCGACCTGCGGTTGCGCATCACGGGGCGTGAGGTGGCGGCGGTAGATGTCTGCGATGTCGGCCAAGATCTGAGCGTAGTCGGAGCCGGCTGCTGCTGGATCTCCGGACACGCTGGCCTTCAGGTCATTGAGCTGCTGCAGTAGCGATGACACTCGCTGTCTGTCGCCAATGCAGGCGGGCAGCTGGGGCAGCGCCGCGGCGATCGACTCCAGCTTGAGTGCGGCTGACTCGATCAGAAGGTCATGCCGCAGCGTCTGGCTTAGGACATCGGTGATCTCCTCTGGGGGTTCGCCCGCGGCGATGGCTGCCAGTGACCCCGCCGGCCACGACAACACGCCCGCGATCGCGTCGCAGGCCGCGGTACCCGGCCAACAGCGCCCAGCGAAAACCGTGTCAGCAGTTGTCCTGTTGATACCGGCTTGCGCCCGCAGCGCTCGTTTCGATACGCCCAAGTCTGCACAGCGGCGTGAGACCGCCCGGCCAATCCTGCGCATCCTGTCGCGGTCATCAACGGCGTAGCGGAAATCAACGGCCAACCCCTCGGGCGCACCGAACCGGACTGTCATCCCGTCGACCAGGCACCCTTCGTACACCCGATGACCGTCGATATAGATGCCATTTCGGCTTTCGTAGTCGAAGATCTGCCACCGAGGCCCGGGCGTGAGGCGTACATGGACCCGTGACACAGCAGGGTGATCGAGCTGGAGACCAACCCCGGCTGCGTCACGGCCGACAATCACATCACCGTCGGCGGCGCAAAACAGCATCCGCTGCCCGCCAACCGTCACGATCAGATCAGGCGCCGGTGCGGTCAACGACGATGCCGTACCCATATCCCCCCTCGGTCTCGCGCCGACACCACCCCACGTAGAGCGCAAACTGTAGCGCCGCTGCGTTTCGCGATGGGCCGCACTAGCAGCGTAGCGGATCGACGACCTGCTCGGATCGCAGCTACTGCTCGCCGGGCCGTTGGGCCAGATCGGATGCCGACGCAGACCATCTGCCCTGGATACGGTGCTTTAGCGGATGGCGCGGAGTGGGCAGGGCCGCGGGCGAGCGGTTCGAACGTCGCGGCGCTACGGTTTGGGCTTGCGCTACAGTTTGGGCTACGGTTATAGTCATCGCACCGCTACGGTTTCAGAGGAAAGGTTTCGCCATGAAGGTCACCGCCACCACCCCCCGCACCCTCGGGCGTCGCCTCGCGCTGCGCCCCGCCGCTGGCCGCAATGCGGCCCCCGTGACACGCCTGGCCACCGCCAGCGTTCTGGCAGCACTCGCCGTGGCAGGCAGCGCAGGAACCGCTGCGGCAGTGCCGACTACCCCGATGCCCCAGTTCTCCTGGTCGGGCACCGCGAGTGACCAGCTCATGGGGGGACTGGACGGGCTACTACTCAGTGCCCGCGAGGTCTCGGGCATCGCCGGCTCGGACAGCACCCTCAAAGAGAGCAAGGTCGCGCAGACACTCGGCAACACCTACTCGGTGACCCCTGCCCGTTGCCTTTCGGCCTATGCGCCCGGTCAAACTGCCGCCTACCTGGATTCAGCCCCAGGAAAGGTCGCATTCAAAGCTGTGGGAACCCCCCGCGACAGCGACAGCGGCGACCGACTCACGGTGCACGAGGGCGTCGTCCAGTTCGCCAGTAAGAAGGACGCACTGGCGTTCATGACCAGCACTGCTTCGGCGTGGAAGGCCTGCGCAGGCGAGACGGTCACCGAAGCCGAGGGGGGCAGCTGGGAGATGGACAGCCCGCGTGTCAATGACGAGCGCACCGTCGTGACCCTCGGGCAGCGCGCCTCGACCGGTTCGTCGACCTGCGAACGCGGAATTGCCGCCTACGACAGCCTGCTGATCGACACAATGTACTGCTCACCGGATCATTCGGCGACCGGCAAGGCTGCCGCCGTCGTGGAGGCGATCGCACAAAAAGCCGCCGCCCGCTAACTACGCACTTTTACCCCCGGCGTGCCCTCGCGGTCGACCCCAAGTCCCGCGAGGGCACCCAAACCTCAGCCTCGATCGGCGGCCCTTGCCTCGGGCAATTCCTTCGCGGATACCTAGGGGTGGCACGTCGGCGCCACCGCCCGTGATTCGATACACACTGTGCAACACCGCCAGCGCAGAACCCGCCGACATTGCATGATGCTCACGTCGGCACCGCGCGCGGCACAGACTTTCAGTCCAGACCGGCAAAGACGAAGGTAACCCGTGACCCACAACAGCGACGGCGAGGAAACCCGGCCATACACCGGCGGGGCTCCGACGCCCGCTCCCAGCACGCCGCCCACCGGGCCTACGGGGCCCTGGACTCCCCCGTTCCCGTCGAGTTGGCAACCCCCATTTGTTGCCCACACCCAAGCACCCAGCCCGGCGCCAGGTTCGGGCCACGGCCGCGGGATCGCGCTGCTCGCTGTCGTCGCCGTGATCGCCCTCGCTGGCGCCGGAATCTGGATATATCGTTCCAAAACGCCTGATACCCAACAGCCTTCGGAATCCGCTGCGGAGACGGCCCAGGCCCCAACTGCCGGCGGCCCATCTTCCACAGCGTCGCCCACGACGACACCCACGTCCGAGGCGGCGGCCGTCCCATCGGCGGCCTCACCCCCCCGCGCGGGCGAGCTTGCCGGCTACCTGCCAGACGCCGAGGCGCTGCAAAAGCTCCTGCTCACTGAGACCCTCACCAGGACTGCAGACGCCGAAACCACGTACACCTCAGTGACTACAGACCGCCCCGACTGCGGCGGTGCACCCAACGTCGCGCTGCCCGGAGCATACGAGCGGTCGGGCTACACCGGCATCCACACGCAGGAATATTTCAGTCAGCCCGCCCCACGCGGCCAAGATAGCGTCACCCAAGCGGTAGTCGCCTTCCCCAGCGAACAGCAGGCGAAAGACTTCGTGTCCAGGGAAGCCAGCCGGTGGGGCAACTGCAAGTACGACCTAGTGACCATCAGCAACAACGGGGAAGATGCCTTTGTTCGTAGAATCTCAAACCCAGCCACCAAGAACGGTGTGCTGACTGTGTCGACGCAGTCGCAGGTTTACCAAGGGCTGGGTTGCCAACGTGGCCTTGGCTCTCGCCACAACATCGTCATCGACGTCCAGGTCTGCAGTCCCGGCGGAAGCGCCCAAGCAGCCGACCTCGTCTCCACTATTGCCAACCGAATTCCCAACAACTAAGGCAGGCTGAGCATCTAATGAGCACATACGACCCCAACCGCGATGCCGACATGACCACTGACTGGCCCGCGAACCGCCCCGTCCCCCCGCCAGTAGACGATGAGGGTGCCACCGCCGTGGTACCCCGCCACACGCCGACCCCCCCGCCGCCCCCCACCAGCCCAGTTCCGCCCCAAACGGGGTACGGCCAACCCGCTACGCCCGGGTGGGCCCCACAGGCAACCCCGCCAGCCGCCGGCGGAGGGTGGCAACCCCCACAACCCCCCGGGCAATACCCGATGCCGGGCTATCCCGCAGGCCCGGGCACCCCGCCGGGCAAGAAGAAGCCCTGGGGCCTCATCGCCGGCGCGGTGGCCGTGGTGGCGATCATTGGCGCCGGCGCAGTGTTCCTCGTGGGCGGGGGCAGCGTCAACTTCGGATCCGACGACAACAAATCCGACACCGCGGCCAGCGAATCCACCAGCTCCGCGGCGCCCTCCACCACCGCAAGCGAGGACTCCGAGGGCTCATCATCGAGCGACTCTTCCTCCAAGGGCTCGTCAGGCTCGGGATCGTCGTCGCCCACGACCTCGTCGGGGCCGGTGGCCGGCGGCTCAGGTTCGGTTGAGCCCAACAGCTTGCCCACCCTGCTCGCTTCAGTCTCCGAGCTCAATGAACGGTTTGAAGCCAGTCTCACCCCCGCCGCAGCCGTGACCAACTCGCCGTTCAGCGGCATGACCGTCATGCCTTCCAACTGTGCCGGAGCCTTGCTGCCTGGAATTGATTACGTCTACAGCACCGCCAACTACACCGGATTTGCCGGCCAGATCCTCACCGACGACGCCTCCGGAACCAAGATCATGCAAGCGGTGATCTCGTTCAACTCCGAAACCGAGGCGACCCGCTTCTACAACGACCAATTCACCGCCTGGAAAGGCTGCAACCGCACCGAAATCACCGCCTCCGGCGGCGGTCAACATCAGACCATCAAGGCCGGGCTCGCCACAGACAGCGAAAACACCGGGACCATGCTGATGTGGCCCGACCTATCCGACAGCGGACGTGGCTGCGAGCGAGGTATGACACCCCGCAACAACGTCATCGTCGACGTGCGCGTCTGCCGCCAGTCCAAGCTCGGCTCCTCGGGCTGGACCCTGGCACGAGACATCGGCAAGAAGATCAACGGCAAGCGCTGATTCCAGCTGCCAAACGGGCCAGCTCAACCGGGGGGTTGAGCTGGCCCGTTCGCATTCAGGCCACGGTGGTTCCACATCCGGACATCGAAGCTACCAAGCCGCCCCGCTGGCTCCCGACATCATGAAAGCACACCAGCACCGCGCAGCATCAACAAAGTGGTCGACGCATCAACCTCATACTGCTCACCGCACCCCTCGCATGTCACCAGCGACGAGGCGAACCGGCCGTCGCCGGGATTCTGATAGCCGCACGCAGCATGAATGCGCGCTATCCCCTTGGGCGACACCGCCTCACATCGCAGGCCGGCACGCCGGGCGGCTGCCTCCACCGCCTCTCTAAAGCGACCAGGTGCCGCCCGATGCCGACGCTCCGCACTGCGCTGCAACGCCACCGGTTCCCCGGGATCAGAATTCGCGACCCGTGCCAGCTCGGACAAATCCATGTCATCGACGACCACCATCCGGGCCTGCCCGATGATGGCCGCCGAGACTTGACGGTAGAGATCGTCGCGGTGGCCCAGCGCACGGCGGCGACCATGCTCCTGTCGGTCCCACAACCGCACATCGACTTTCCGCCATGCTTCCAGCGTGGCACCGATGCCGTCAGGCGCTTCACTATCTCGCCAGGCTTTGGCCACGGCGGCAAACTGTGCCGGAGAACGCCACTGGCGCACCACATCGGCTGTGAGAGCGCGCCCTTGGCTCTGCACCGGGCCATGGGCGTGCAGCCAGGCGGCCAATGCATCCCGCACATGCGGCAGTGATTCTGCGCGCATCGACCCGAGTTGGTCGGTTCGGTCAAGCCGGGCCGTGATCGCCGGCGGCACCACGATATGGCCTGTCGTCGCCCCGGGGTCGGCGATCATCACGGATTCCAATGCCGGCGGAATCTGCAGAGGCGCTGTTGAACGCCACGACGCCACTTGAATGCCCGATTCCGTTTGACGCCAACCTAAATGCACCGCCACAGCCGCCCGATCAGAGGCCAGGGCGTGCTGCTGATCGGTGCGAGCGGTGACCAATACCTGCGCTGTCCGGCGCGCGGCGATGCGCTTGACGCTCAATCTCACGTGCGTGATGTCGGCTTGGGCCGGCAGCCACCGGTGAGCCTGCACAGGAATGTCGACCCACTGTGGTTGCCCTTCGCCGGTGCTGCCCACCCGCATCCTTACACTTACCCGGCCCGCTGCCCGCCGTTCGGCGGGAGCCATCGCCTCCCAGCGTTGCGGCGCAATCCATGGCAGCACTGCGAAATACGAATACCGGCCCTGCGTATTCGCCAATGTCGCTGGCGTGCGGATCGGTGCAGCGTCACGGCGCTGGATCTGCACTGTCAAGGTGCCGGTTCCGTCAAACCGTCTGTGCCGCAATTGAGCTGGGCGGCCCTCGCGCCGCTGCTTGTTGATTCGCTGCACCAGGGCTTTATGCTGGGCGGCGATGTCGTTTACCGTCGCCCAATAGAGCCCTTGACCGGTGTATTTGGTGTACAACGCTTTCTGATCAGCGCGCAGTTGCTTCAAACGGTCGCGCCGACGCTGGGCCGATACGTCGCGCACCGCCGTGATCGCGTCACGACGTGCCTGACGGGCCTCGCTGAGACGATTCTTAGCCGCCCTGAGCTGGGCCTGTATTTCGGGAACCGTTCGGCGGCTGGACCGTTGCACCCGCAGGGCTTTGGCCTGTTCGGTGACGGCGGCGCAGTCCGTCTCGGCCTGCTCGAGTTCGGTCTCAGCGCTGGCCACACCGGGATAGGACGACCACAGGGCCTTCACATCGGCGTCATAGGCCAGGTGCAACGCCACAAACTCTTCGCGGGCCTCGTGAGCGAGTCGCAGTTGGGTCTCAATGATCGGGGGCAACTCCCAGCGGTAGTGCACGCCAAAGGTGTGCACAGTCACCGCACCCGTAGGGATGGAGGTCATGCACACATCCAATCGGTTGCGGCACACCACATCGGAACTACGACGCCGCTCCGCTGGCGAATTCGACGAGCATAGCAGCGCCGGACGCCGCGGCGGCTGGTAGGCATCACAGTTCTGGCGGCGTACGAACCGCTGGCCGCTGCATGCGATGGGGCCAGATGAGCCGGCAATACCCTGGCGCGTTGTCGGTTCATTACCGCCAGCTCCGGCTGTACATGTAGTGACTGAACCCGACAGCCAGCAGCAGATCCGGCACGGGGAACGGCTGCGGCTCAAGGCAGTGCAGGATGAAATCGAATGTCGGTCTTCGGGCGCCCGGGTCGCGCATTACCGGCTCAACCACCGCGATTGTCTGCCCCGTGACGTCATGCACAGGATCCTCGTTGGCGCGTGACCAAAGCCGTTGCCGGACTTGGGTCGAACCCAACAAATGGCCGTGTGACCACATCTCAAGGGGAATCCGCTGTGTTCCGGCGACTCGCCAAAGGGAACTCGATTGTTGGAGCTCGCCCACCACCGTCCCAGACAGGTCGCGGACTTCGATCCGCTGCGTGAGTCCCCCGCGGCGGGTCAAGTACATCACCGGCGTGCCGTCAGGACGACGAACTTCAAAGTGGGCGTCGACCGTTGTATCCCGCCATGCCCCCGGCTCAGGACCACGCGGTGTGATGAAGACCAGTTGCCCGTGCCAGGTCGACTGCACCGAGCACACAATGTCATCGGCGCCGGCAATGCCCCGAAAGTGCAGCAGGGGCTGCCCCAAGGGGTACTCGTGAGGGCGCGGAGGCGGCCGGCCGCCGTGGTCCGGGACCGCAGTGCTCGCAGGTTCCCTCAGTGGCACCCCCGTCTCCCCAAATACCGGCGGCAGGGCCGTCAACCATCGCTGGACCGCAGAGATCTGGGCGTCGATATGCCGTATCTGGTTGGGATCGGCGGCGGTGCGGTGATGAACCAGCAGAGCAAGAACCCGATTGATGCGAGCATGCTCAACCGTGACCTCTCGATAAGGTGCCGAGGCCACCAGCGGCCCGGGCCACCGGGCGGCGAATGCCGCCGATTCCCCCATCAACTCATTGATCTTGCGTTCGCGGCGCTCCCAATCAGTGCGAACCGCGCGGTTCTTGGCGATCATCTGAATCACCCACAACACCACACCGACTACCAGGATGAATACGAAATCGCCTGGGCTGTCCGGCGCAGGCGCCGCGAGCACATCCGCGCGCATTACTCCTCCGGGGGCCTTTCGCCAGGTTAGTGGTCAATGGTGCAGCAGCGCATCCGGGCGTATGCTGGTTTGCTGGCGGTACCGTCGGTTAACCCGAACAAACGACGCCGGCCGGGGCCGCCGACGAACGACATCACGCGGGCAACTGGTCCACCAGTTGGCCTACAAACGATTTATCTAAAAACTGAGTGGCCAGGACTCCCCCCGGATTCTCCAGTGCGGCAATGGTATCCGGGTCATCCACGATGACCATGGCCCCGCGGAACGCGCTGAGTTCTACAGGCAAGCCAGCCGCGCCACCACCGCCTGCGGCCTTATCGGTGCGGATGACCACCAGCACGTTAGAGTCGACAATATAGAGCTTGTTCAGGTTGCCAACCGGGCGCGTGGGGCCCGTATCGTCATCGGATCGGACCATCTTCTGGTCATAGGTCAACCCGATCGAGGTGAGGAAATCGGAGGCGTTGGAAGGCGCCAGAGTCCAGCTCACGCCGCTATCGCTCATATTCAACACCGCCGCAGTCTTGCCCGCAGCTTTGCTGTTTTGGTTACGCAGGTCGTTCTGTTGGGCCACCACCGTTGAGATCAATTGCGTTGCGGCACCATCTTTGCCCATGATCTTGGCGATCCACTTGAGCTGCGATTGCCAATTCCATGGCTGGTCAATGTCAGTGGGCCGAGTAACTGTCGGCGCTATCGCTGTCAGCCGCTGGTATGTCGAATCGTCGACGTCGCCGGTGGCAAGAATCAGGTCGGGTTTGGCCGCCTCGATGGCACTGGTGTCGATGAAATTCATGATCGCCGGGTCGCCGGTGATCTTGTCGCGAATCCACGATGGCACCGTGCCTGACGGCGTGGCCACGGCCACAGGTTGTATTCCCATGGCCAGCAGCGCATCAGCGTCACCTGGCCCCAGGGCCGCCACCGCGTGCGGGCTGGCGGTGATCTCGGTCTTGCCGTGAGCATGCGCGATGGTCTGCGGCGAGTACGGTGCATTATTCGGGTTACTTCGGTACAGCACAAAGAATCCCGCGGCGACGAGGACCACAACAAGGGCGATCGCAGCCGCAGGTATGACGATCCGGCGCTTGCCTGATTTCTTTTCCACCGGAGGCAGCACTGCTGACGGGCGAGGCGGGGCCGGCGGACCGGTGAACTCGCGAGGTTGCGTTTGCGCGTGCGCGCCACTGAATTGTCCGCTGGGGAAGGGAGCCGCAGGCGGGCCCGCCCGGTGGCCGGCCCCGGTCAACGGTGCAGCGCTCCGTGGCCCCGAGGACTGCCACTGCGGCGACCGGCCGGCGGGATGAGTCGCCCCGTCGGGTGCCGCCGGCGGGGACGCGGACCACTCCTGGGTGATGGTGGACCGGGGGATTGCCGTCGTGTTGTCCGCGATAGCGGTGGTTGCCGCTACAGCTAGTTCACGCGCAGTCTGATAGCGCGCATTCGGGTCTTTCGCCATGGCCTTGGCGATCACGTCGTTGAGGCCAGAAGGCAAGTGCGGAGCCAAGTCGGTGACTTTTGGCGGATCCTCGAACACATGCGCGGTCACGATGGCAGGAACCCCACCTCGCCCCGCGAACGGCGTCTTTCCCGTCAACAGCCGAAACAGGCTGCACCCCAAGGAATAGATGTCCGCCCGGTGGTCGAGCTGATCAGAGTTTCCAGTCAGCGCCTCGGGTGCGGCATAGGCGATTGACGCCATCACCGTGCCATCGGTGGTCAGGTGGGCCGTATCGTCCTTGGCGCGTGCGATGCCAAAGTCGGCCAGAAAAACGCGCTCGTCCTCACCCTCGTGGTCGGCTCCGGCGATGAGGAAGTTCGCCGGCTTGATATCGCGGTGCAACACCAGCCGGCGATGCGCGTAATCAAGGGCCTTGGCCACCTCAGTGATCACATGAGCGGCTCGGACCGGAGTCATTCTGCCGTCAATCAATTCACGATCAGCGTCGGTCCCGGCGACGTACTGCATCGCGATCCACAGCTGGCCGCCCTCGGTCTCTCCGCGCGAATAGACGGCGACAATGTTGGGATGGTCGAGCGTAGCGGCCACCGTAGCCTCACGATCAAAGCGGGCCCGGAACTGCGGATCGTTGGAGTACTCGGCACTGAGAACTTTCAGCGCATCGCTGCGCGGCAGCGTCGGGTTGGCGGCTCGATACACGATGCCCATGCCGCCACGGCCCAGAACACCCTGGATCGCGTAGCCGCCGACTTCGTCACCAGGCTTGAATTCCATTGTTGCCTATTACTTTCCGACCAATATCAGGTACTGGGCTGCGAGTTGTTGGGCGGCGTCTTTTTCCTGCTGAGATGCGGTAATCATGACCCACCTGTCTGCCGACGCGGTGCAGATGTATTTCAATGCGCTCTTGTCCGCGAAAAAGCACTTCGCACTGGGCATCCCGGGAACGCTGCCTGCCGGCTTGGCCTCGTCGCTGTAGTCTTTGCCGACCTGGTCTGCAAGTGTGGCGGCCGCGGCGGCATCACGCGCCTGATAGACCCGGTTGCCGCCCGTTCCGATCGACACGGCATCCACGCCCGCGGTCTCGAACCATTGCTGCACACCGGGTTGGAGGAAATGCAGCGCGCCGCTGGCTCCGTACACTCCCATCACGGGGATGAGCTTATTCCCGGTCGGCAGGGTACGAATCCACAAATGCGTTGGGTCGGTATCCATGGTCGCGAACTGGGCGGGATCGGTCGGCTGAAACGAGTCGATCGCCGGCAGCTGTAGGTCGAGGGTCTTGGAGACCAAGGCCTCGGCCCGAGCACCATCGACGGCGACCGCTTCTTGGAACAAGACGAACTGCCCGTGTGCGGTGAAGCTCGACACAACGGTTCGGCCGTCCTTGGCGAGCGCCTTTTTCGCCAACGCCTCGGGATGCCCGGCCACCGGGACCGGATCGGATGAAGCCGCGTCCAGCGGTGGCTCCATCTGTTGGTGCGTGTCAGTGGCCACTGCGGTGGCATCCTGATCGTTGGGGAAACGCATCACCACATTGATCAGTTCGACGCGGCGGGCGATCTCCTGGTCGGGTTCGGCGCGACCGCTGGCGAACCCGTTGACAAAGCCGTGCGAGTTCGCGATGTCTGCCCCGGGCGCACGCAGGACCAGGTTCAGTGCCGGGGACGCGATCGCGGGTCCGATCGTTGTGACCAGTCGTTGGGTCAGAGCGGGGTCGACCTGCCATGGCCCGATGACATGGTCGGCCAATTGGTGTGCATCGGTAATGGCGCCGGCGCGGGCCGATGGCTCAGGTGGCGCCTGTTTGGTGGTCGGATAGTTGCCTGGCTGCAGTAACGCCGTGTTGACCGATTCGGCGGATACGGAAGGGTCTTTGAGCGCCGAGCCCTCGATCACCGTGCTGCAGCCAGATACGCCCATCGCGAGTGCCACGACCCCGCCCAGGACCCCCGGCAGCCGGTGTGCGCCAACCCTGTGAATCATTTGGCGGCCAAAAGCAGATACTGTGCCGCGGCCATGTGATGCACGTCCTGAAGCCGGGGCCCGTAGACCACGAATGTGTGTTGGTCGGACGCACCCGCGCATGCAAATTTGTCGTTGTCGGTCAAGTGATAACAGGTGCTATCAGGCAGATTCGGCACAGCATCGGCCGGAGCGTGCGGTCCAGTTTCAGTTTCTGAGAACCGCGTCGCCAACGCCTTGGCCGCCGCGGCGTCGCGTGTGCGAAACACCGTGCCATCGGCAACGACCTTCAGATCCGCTCCGGCATCGGAATATGCCTTGTGCGCGGCGATTGGATTGGGCTCTTCATGAAGCATCGCCCGCGTGCCCAACGTCGCATTGTTGACGAAGGTCTCCCCTTTCGGCCCCACCGGCAGCGTGCGGGCAAGCAACCCACTGGGGTCCTTGGGAAGGTTGGGCAGATCCGCGGCCGCAGTTGGGGTAAAACCCGCAATCGCGGGGATCTGCAGGTCGAGCGTACGGGCGACCAGAGAAACCGCATCCGCCATGTCCGCGGTGGTTTGTGCGCGCTGGAACAACACGAACGGACCGTGGGCGGTAAATGATTCCACCATGTTCCATGGGCGATCGCCGGTCTCAGGCAGTTCCGCCGTGGACGCCACAGCGAACGCATCGTCGTGGCCTGGGATCGGCACAATCGCCGTCCCCGTAGTGGATTCGTACTGACCAGCCAAATCGAGCAACCGCTGCGGCATATCGTGGGCGGCTGCGCTGGCCGCCTGCGGATCTTGCATCTCCAGCACAACATTGTTGAGCATCCGCTGGTTGTCGAGCTTGCGGTTGGACGCATACCCCGTGACCATCTTGGGCTGGCCGACCTCAGCTGCCCGCTTGTCCATGACCACCTGGAGTCGCTCCGGAAGAATCGGGCTTCCCCCGTAGGCGAAGCCGAGCCCGGCGATCTGGTTGATAGCCTCGTCGACCTCCCAGGGGCCCACCACGGCATCCGCCAGCCGATTGGCCTCCAGAACCGCCGCATGCTGTCGGCCACCCCCGTTGCCCATCGGTGGCAACGGCTTGGTGGGGTAATTCGCCGGATCCAGAGCGCCGGCATCAACGCCGGCAGGGGCGGGCGCGGACTGAGCCGGGCTGGCCTGCGCATCGTCGGCGGCCTCCCGCGTGCAGCCCGTACCCGCGGCAGCGACGGCCATCGCGGTCAGCGCTGCACCCACAAACTTGATCATCCAGCAGTCCTTTTCCCCGTGTCGTTCCCCAGCGCTGCGATAAACCGCTGCAGCGCATCCCAAACTCTCTCGTCCTGCACGGACCCAGCTTCGGCTTGCCTGACCTCTTCAGCGCTCACCCCCGCCGTTACCGCGGCCTCAGCGATGCTCAGTTCGGCGTTGCGCCGGGCCGCGAACACGCGCTGGCCCAGCGTCGCATGAGGCGACTCAGCGGCCTTCAACATCAAGTTGCGGCGCAGACGGCGAATCTCCCCGAGATCTCGAACCATCTCCACCGACGTGCCCGAAGCGCTCACCATCACCGGCTCCAAACGCGCCAATCCCTCAGTGATCTTCTCGACCCGCGCCGGATAGTCCCGGTGCGTCGAGTCCGGCAATGCCGCGATCTGGTTGCGGATACTGTCCATCGCAATCCCGACCGTCTCCGACACCAGCGTGACCTCAACCGTGGCGGTGCCCTCGCCGTCGCGGTCCATGCGCAGCCACTGGGTGGGCTCCTCACTGGCCGGGACGGCCGACGCCACGGGCGCCAATTCAGCGACCGGAGCCGACGTCACTTGCTCGCCGAACGTCCCCATACGCAACTGCTGACGGACACGTCGCCGCAACTGCTCGATATGGCCCTCCGGCCACTGCAGGACTGTCTCCAGCGACCGCTCCGTCTTGGCACGCGGTTGACTGCGGCCTTTCTCCACGCTGATCAGAGCGCCAGCGTTCACCACACCGTCCTCAGCTAGAAAGCGCTGGGTCAGCGCGAGCTCTTTGCGCCGCCGCGCGATCAGCTCACCGATAAACACATTCGCCGGATCCCGAGTCGACAACGACATCGGGATTCCTGCGGTCGGGTGACCCAACATCACGTCAATATCGTGATCGGGTGGCAGTACGAAATCATGCGCCAGCCGCTCATTGCCGATAAACACTCCGTTGCGGCCCGGCGACTGAATAATCCAATGGCCCTCGCCCACCGTCGCCACGATGTGCTCGCGCGAGATCCGATTGTCCTGAATGCGGACCTGCGCATCCACGTTCTCCGCGCGACCCACCACGACCGGCGACTGATCCCCGTTGAACGGCGCCAGATGGTCGGGCCACTTGACAGTTAGCGCGGGTACGCGAGCTCCCCTCTGGACCATCACCTCCGCAGATGCCATTGCCACATCATAAACCGTAGCGGTGCTACGGGTTGCTCGCTACACTTTCTCGGCGCTCGGACTTTTCCAGCGGGCCAGGCCAGCTAACGCTGCGCAAAACTGGTGCGCCAACTGTCCCCAGATAGGACGTAACGTAGCGCCGAGCCCGTTTTGACCATTTGACGTGAGGAACGCTGAGACTATGGCCGCGCAAGATCCGGCTTCGGGGGATGTCTCGATCCCTGCAGACGCCGACCCAGATAAGACCCGCATCGTCACCCCGGGTGACGAACCAGACGCTTCCGCCTCCCGACCCGAGCCCGGGATGGCGACAGAGATTGTTACCTCGGCGCCCTCGGCATTCGACCTCGACAAGACCCAAGTCGTCACGCCACGCGACATTCCCACCTCGGCCCCCGCACCTCAGCCCCAACAAGGTCGCCCGGGCCCAAGTCAGCCAGCACCGCCACCGCGCACCCCCGTCGTGCCACCACCACCCACCGCGCCGGCGGCGATGCCTCGGCATAGGCCCGTACCGGATACCCGCCCGGCCACGCCGCCCGAACAGCAGAATCCTTTCCCCGCGCCGCCGCCCTTCGGGGCGCCGCCACAAGGGCAGCCCACCCACTACGCAGGGCCCACTCCCCCTCCGCCGGTGCCATCTCAGCCGCTCTTCAACCCAGCATCGCAACCGCCGCCGTTCGGAGCCCCCCAGCAGGGGCAGATGCCTCAGTACGGCGCCCCGACTCCTCCCACACCCGGGTTCAACGGGCCACCCGCCGGAGGGCCCCCGGCCGGCGGCGCCCCGGGATACGGGCAGCCGCCCGGGCCCGGCGGGCATCCAAACATGCCGCCCAACCCGCAGCTCCCCTACTCGGCCAACGGTGCCCAGAGCCCCATGGAAGCAGCCAATGCGCTGCTAGCCAAAGGGAATTCGTTCATCACGCAACTCATGTCGCGCGGTATCCGCGGCGAACTGATCCGCCAACCCTGGTTCCAAGGCTTCCGCCAAACCCCTCAGCAATCCGACCAGTTCGTCTACATTTCCTACGCGGTCGGCATCGTCCTCACCCTCGTGCTGGGACTCATGGGACCAATCGGGACCATTCTGGCGTTGGGCGTCGGAATTGGCTTGTGCTACATGTACTTTGCCCTCGGAACTAAGAAGGCCCATCAGGCGATAGCCTATGCCGTATGTGGCGTTGGCGTCGTTCTGTCGATCCTGAGCCTCATTCTGTCGGCCGCAGCACTCATGGACCTGATGTCGCTACGCTACTCGACCGGCAGCGCGATGCTGATGATCATCATTGGTATGGGAGTCACCCTGGTCGCCGGCGTGGTCCTGGCGATCATCGGCCTACAGGTCCACCGTGGCATTCAACGTTTGGATCGCCGCTAACCTCACGAAACCGGGCGCGGGCTTCCCTAAGTGGGTCGGACGGCGTCCCTGATCGCGACAAGCAGGCGCCCCCTGATCTGAGTTCGCAGAACGATGATCAGGGGGCGCTCATTTGTACAGAGCCGGGCGAGTCAGGTCGCTGGGCGGGCCTGGGTCAGGGCACGTCCCATGTCATCGCTATTGACTGTCAGCACCGACGGGTCCGTATGAACGAGACGATCCAGGTCCTCAGGCAACGGCGCAGCCCGATACAAACGCCGCGCTCGCTCGCTCTTGCACGCGCCCACCACCTTTCGTGCATACCGCCCATTGCCGGCCACGTCGAGCATCGTGCCGTCGCCTGAGGGGACCGACAGAAGCTGCGTTGCCTCGGCGCGCAGAGCTTCCCATGCGGCTCCGTCGACGCCCAGCCGCTCCTTCTTGGCGATCGCCTGAGCGATCTACACAACCTCGTCCGGCGCATAGCTGGAGAACGACAGCGTGAACCCGAACCGAGACGCGAAGCCTTCATTAGCCCTGAGGAATCGGCGCATCGGCTGGACATACCCAGCGACGATCTCGACGAACTTGCCCCGGTGATCTTCCATGAATTTCAGCAGGGTGTCGATCGCTTCCTTGCCGAACGAATGCCCTTCGGTTTGTGGCACGAGGGTGTAGGCCTCGTCGATGAACAGCACTCCGCCATGCGCCTCTTCACAGACCTCCCGCATGCGGGTGGCTGTCTGGGACACATAGCCAACCACGATGTCTGACTCACAATCCGACGACGTCATCCAACGACTGGCCGAGAAATGCCAAGGCGAACGGCATTCCGGTGACGATCACGATGGTGTCCACTAGTCAGTCAACTCCTGCATGGGTTTCCGAACAGGCCGGACCAGCCGACCACCGAGGCGGCGAACACCGCATCAACCCAGTCTTGCCGATACTGCAGCGGGGTGCATCGCGGCACACCGTAGGGCAACCAAGACAATTCGGCCGTCAGCGTTGCAACACCGCGCCCCGGCGGTGGCGGCGGCGGTATCGTAGTACGGTCCTGAACGCTCAGGAGGTGTGCTTTCTATGATTCATGCCGCGATCGCGCTGGCCCGTACATTAGCTGCCGCTCCTGGTGCAGTGGGGGAGAAAATTTCCGTTGCCGCAAGGGAATTCTCCCGTTCAGGATGCTCGCCCGCTGGCGCGTCCAGCGGTCTGGTTACCACCCCCTGGTGCCTGGCTCAATCCACGTTGCTGCCGCCTCTCGGGGCTGGCTTACACGCGGCTGCCGGCACCAGGGGCATGAGCCAACGCTGCTCCAAGCAGCGCCTACCGAAAGGACGCCGAAGTTGCCTTATGCGATCGGGGTTGACTGCCACAAGAAGACCCACTGCGCCGTCGCCGTGGACCAAACAGGACGCCAGTTCGGCGAGAAAACTGTGCCCGCCACCGCCGAGGGCCATGAGGCTGTCCTGCGATGGGCACGGCGCAAATTCGTGGGCGGTGAGATCACCTGGGCGCTTGAGGATGCACGCCACGTGTCCGGCGGCTTGGAACGCTTCTTGTTGGAATCCGGAGAGCGATGCGTGAGGGTTCCTACGCGACTCATGGCCCGAACACGCCACGAAACAGCTCGAGAACCGGGTAAGAGCGATCCCGTGGACGCCGTTTCCTGCGCCCGGGCCTATCTGCGCGAACCTAACCTCCCCGTCGCCTGCTACGACGACCAAACACGCGAACTCAAGCTGCTCGTCGACCGCCGCGACACAGTCGTGGAGCAGCGCACCGCCACCTGGAATCGGGTCTTGTGGCGCATCCATGAGCTCGAGCCGTCCAGGGAAGTAGGGCAGTTGGCATTCGCGCGCCACCGCGACCCCGTGCGGGAATGGCTTGTCGGCCAACAAGGTATCGTCGCCGAACTTGCAGTCGTCGAGCTCGATGAGATCGAAAAACTGGGCGCCGAGGCCAACGCCCTCGAACGACGCATCAAAAAGCTCGTCAGCCACCTGGCACCCAACCTGCTCACCCTGCCCGGAGTGGGTCACCTCACCGCGGCCAAGATCCTGGGAGAGACAGTCGTGGTCACACGGTTCCGGGGCAGCGAGGCGGCATTCGCGCGCTTTGCCGGTGTCGCTCCCGCTCCGAGATGGTCAGGAGGGAGCGCCGGGCGTATGCGTCGCACCAAACTGGGAAACAGAAATCTCAACTCGGCATTGCACCGGTGTGCCGTCACGCAGCTTCGACTGGCTGGACCGGGACGCATCTACTACGACAAAAAAGTCAGTGAAGGTCATTCCGGGCCGATGGCGCTGCGATGCCTCAAACGCCGTATCAGCCGCGCGGTATTTACCCGACTCTACGCCGACCAGCGACTACGACAAGTGGCTGCCACCAGGTCGGACGGGGTCTCGGCATTGGCAGGCTCACAGGTCTCGTGACGTTCGGGGCGTCGCGCGTGCAAAGATCGGTCAGTCCGTCCAAAAACGACACTGGGGGTTCAATGTCGGGCGATTACGACCGGCTCTTTCATCCGCCTCAACCGGAAAAGCCTGTTGACGACGCCACCATCAGCGTCGACAGAGACGCCATCATGAGGGCGGCGGCTGCTGCACCGCAACCCATGCCCACCTGGGAGCCACCCCAGGAGGCAGCCCCACCAGCGAGCCCCGAGGGTCATGACCCCGGTTCCGGCCAGCACGCTGCCTGGGACCCAGGACGCGCGACACACACCGGGGCACAGCTTCCCCCGCCGATGGCGCAGCCCCCGGCCAGCGAACCCAACTGGCCGCAGCGCCCGGCGCCAACCCTGCCACAGGCCTTCGCACCTGGTGAGTGGCCCGACCAACCCCCGGCCGCCCTCAGGCACGCCGGGGCGCCAGGACCCTACCCCGGGCACGAAACCGACTTCCGGACCGACGGCGGCGCCACCTGGGGAGCCCCACCTCAGGAGCCGTTCCCACACGGAACGCAGCAGAGCGCCAGCACCAACTCACGCGCGATCGACTCGCTGGCCCACGTCAACGCCCGAGGCGGCACCCCTACACCCTCCCAACGTGGCTGGCGGCACTGGCTCTACACCTGCACCCGCATCAACCTCGGGCCGTCACCCGACGAAATATACGAGACTGAACTGCACAATCGGATCCGCCGCAACACCCGCGACGCCTACCAAATCGGCGTGATCGGACTCAAAGGCGGCGCCGGCAAGACCACGGTGAGCATGACCCTCGGCTCCACCCTGGCAAAAATCCGCGGTGACCGGGTTCTGGCCATCGACGCCGACCCCGACGCCGGCAACCTCGTCGACCGGGGCCACCGACAGTCGGCGGCCACCATCACCGACCTCCTCGCCCAAGAGAACGTGTCCCGCTACAACGAAATCCGCGGCTACACGTCCATGAACGGCTCCAACCTGGAGGTCTTGTCGTCCCAGGACTACAGCAGCGCCCAACGCGAGTTCAACGACGAAGATTGGATCGATGCCACCGCGGTGGTATCCCGGTTCTACAACCTGGTCATCGCCGACACCGGCCGCGGACTGTTCCAGTCCGCCGCACGCGGAGTGCTCGGCAGCATCTCAGGGTTGGTGATCGTGGCCAGCGCCTCGCTCGACGGAGCCCGCCAGGCCGCCGTCACCATGGACTGGCTTCGGCAAAACGGATACCAGGATCTCCTCAGCCGCGCGTGCGTCGTCATCAACCACGTGACACCGAGCAAGCCCAACGTCGATATCGCCGACCTAGAGCAGCAGTTCCAGCGCCACCTGCCCGAAGGGCGGGTAATCGTCCTCCCATGGGACAAGCACGTCGCCCTCGGAACCGAAATCCAGCTCGCCCAGCTCAGCCGAACCTTTCAACGCAGGATCGTCGAGCTCGCCGCGGCGTTATCCGACGACTTCAGCAGTGGCCACCAAGGGCCGGCGCGCCACGCAGTCGCCGAAGCGAATCAACCCAGCGGACAGGCAAGCGGGCCCGTCCGGCCGGGGCAGTAATCGTCAGCTTGAAGCGGCCAGCTCAGCCAGCTCATGATCGCCTCGATCGTGGAGCACCCTCACCACGTCACCGCGTGCAACGCCCAGACTTGCCGCCAACGCCGCGAGCGGACTGCGCACCGACCTTGTGCCCACCAGAGCACGACAACGCTCCACCGCCGAGAGGGAGCCGGCCGCACAACGAACGTCGAGCTGCGATGTCTGCGAGTTGAACGCGAGCACCAAAGTGTCTGACGTGGTGGCACCCACCGATTGGGCGATCGCACGCAAGGTTCCCGCGTAGGGACCCACAATCGACGAGAGGCGCCACACGACATGCACCGGCCCCTGGGCGGTGCTGAACACACGTTCCTGCCCGGGGGACACCCCGATCGCCGCAGCAACCGGCGCCGGGATCGGATTTCTCGATCCCCGCAGCACATCCGCCGAGACTGGCACCCCCAACCGAATCTCGTGGTCGCCGCATCCGAACGCGCCACGCACAGAGTGCAGTGGAGGCAGTGGCGGCCACCCGTCAGCGGCGGTGCGCCGCCGCACCATGCCAGCATCGACCACGAACGCCAATGTGGAGTACAGATGCGTTCTGATGGATGACACGCTGACATCCGGCACCTTCGCAGCCATCTCTGTGACCAGATCCTCAACGCGCATCGCACCGCCGCCAGTGTCGATCCTCGCCGCCAATTCGACTGAGATACCGACGTATTCGTCCAATCCCCAAGTCCTCAAACCCCACATGGTTTTGGACGTCCGCATGAACCGGTCATCAACAGACAACGCATTGCGGACAGTTTTGGCTGTGCGGACCGGACCGATCAGTCCCACAATCTCTTCGGCTGAGCCCGGCCGGCGCAGAACATGCAACGCCGCTGCGACCATGTCGCCGGTCGCATCACCCCACAGCACCCAGCGTTGCCCCAAACGGCGTAGAGCTGGCAGGCGCTCCAGGACATAGCGCTCCGCTCGATCGGCGGTCACAGCAGCAGAAACCGCGGCCGCGAAGATCTCGTGGTCGGTCACCGCGCCCTCGCGCAGCAGAAGCTCGTTGATCGCCGCATCGACAGCGACGCTGCCGCCGGCGGCAGCGTTGTCAAACCATCCCTGCGTCAACACGTATGGGCCGGCCAGATGCAGCAAGACCTGGGCTTCCTGACTGGCCGGATCGAGGCCTAGGTCGAGCAGCTCGTTGACGACATCGGTTTCAGGAGCGGTAACGCCGAGCCGCTGGCGCAACGCTGCGGCGTGCTCGCCGACCTCCGCGTGCGCCGGATCCTCCAGCAGTGCCGCGAAACGTGCGCGTGCCCTTGGCTCGTGGCGCTGCACCCATGCCGTGTAGGTGCCCAGATGCTGTGCCACCAGCGGCCGGGATACCGGCTCGTGCAACCACACCCGCATCCGCAGCATGACCAAGTCGCGTTCGTTCAGCCGAGCCAGCAGTCCCGTCACCGCCGCGGGCGCGCCGACGCGCTCACCCGTCGCCCGGGCACCGGCTACTGCCTCGTGGGCCGCACTGAGCAGGGCACGAACAGTAGTTTCGCCGGCCCCTCGTTCACTGAGCAGTGCACCCACAGTTCGACCGGCAACATCGGACCACGTTCGCAGTTCCGCTGCAAAGGCAGTTGTCGCGCGACGTGGAAGCCGCGCGTAGGGGATGGCCAGGTCGGCAATCTCCTCGATGCTCTCGATCAGATCGTCGACGCGCGCGCCAGCAAGCTCCGATAGCCGGCGCGCGCCCTCGACGCTGTCGAACGTGACTAACCCGGTGCCTGCGTGCACAAGCTGCCTCGCGCCGCGGACAACACGCCCGCAGCCTGCTCCGGGCTAATCCCATAGCTCGCAGACGCTTCGCCGATGACATCAGGGGCATGCTTACCCGTGTACAGACCGCGGCACATCTGACTGCCGACGAGCATGAGCGTGTCGTCATCCGTCGGGAAGCTCGCTCGCGCCGAATTGACGTACCGAATCTGGTCGGAAGTCAGCGGCGTCGGCCAGGCCGCCGCCGTGCCAGCACCAACGCCCAGCAGGGCGCCGGCCGCCGCCGCACTTGCCACCAACCGCGTACCCCACGAACTCATCAACATTGTGTTGCCCCCTTCTTGCGTGACCGCCGACCATCGGCGCGCACAACCCGATCGCAGGTTTGCCTGTCACACCATAAGCCGCCATTGCGTCGCTCACTGACACCAGTTGATCTCCGAGCGAAAGGCACCCCGCAGACCTCCAACGAGACCTTGGCCCGCGCGTAGCCATCCTCACAGCACCTGGGCCTGGCCGACCTCGACCAGCCCCGCCGGCGCCGACGCCATCGGACGACCCTGGCGAAGCTCTGGCGCCGCCGTGCGAAACGTCTGATGCTCGTGGCCCGCCTCGCAGCGTGCGAAGCCTTCTCCGGGTTCGACCAGCACATCTGAAGGAAGTGCGCCGATCAGCGCCCGGATCGCGGTGACATCATCGATCCGATGCACAAGGCGTTGCGGGAATCTGCTGGCCTTCTCAGGCGCGTGCCGATCGAACAGCCACACGAACATCCCCAACGAATCGCCATCGGCGAGAAGGTCTTCCACAAGGGCGTTCCACGGGCCGGCCCGTTTTCCGGAATTCGAGGCCCACACCAGTTTTCCTTCACCCTCGATCACCACGACGATATCCGGCACAACTGGACCCTCGTTGCCGACCTCCTCGCGATACTCCTTGATCGAGGCCACCTGATGCCGGCGACACAGCTCCCGGCGACTCTCCATCGTCTGCTGCTGCTCAATGAAGCGCTGCCCAGCATCGGCATCGTTGGCCACATCGGGGACGACGTAGACGATAGGCGCCCCTCTGTGGGGGGACTTGTGGACGATCTTGGGCGCCGCAAGGCTTGCAGTGGCCACCACAAATGAACGGGAGCATCCTCGCTGTCACAGGCACCCGACACGGCCGCACTCAGCGTGGTGGAACAACCAGATCCGCGCCCACCGACCACCAACGTATGGCAGGCAAGCCTCAGTGCCAGAGGTTCTCCCTCCGATGTTTGGCCGATACCACTTCGGTATCGCGCTTCTGGGCGCCTTCCAAGGCAAATCTTTCCTGCATCGCCGCATGCCCATCGGTGTCAAAATCCCGCAGCGTCCGGAGCTCACCAGAGGGCCGGTGATACTCAAGTAGAAAGTGCCGCATCGTCGCTCCTTGCTGACTGGTTTTGGTCATGTGGCGGGGATGTTCTCAATGGCCGGCTGCCCAACCGGGCGCGCGCCGACCTCACGGTGTATCAGAGATACCGCGATAGCAATACCGATGACCTCCAACGGAATTGCCGCCGAAGCCATTACGACCATCAAAGCCCAGAAGTACTGAGCGCCGCCCGGATCCCCAGCGATCATCTGATTTTGCTCGTGGATTCGGGAGTCATTTGACCATGAATTCGGGAGGCACTGAGGACTTGGGAGGCGGTCTGGTGC
>NZ_LZSY01000206.1 GCF_001665625.1 Mycolicibacterium peregrinum
GATCTGGCAGGCCGTGAATTGTGACGGTCTTCGCCTGCGGCCGTAGGACCACTGAGCGCACATCGGTCACCGTGCACGTGAACCTCAAGTGCTCGCGCGGGTCCTGAACGTAAGTCAGCGATTACGGCCGTACTCGGTGTGGGTGATCACCAGCACCTCACTGGGCGTGCTCCCCCGCTGTCGCAGCTGGTGCGGTAACGATGCGTCGAAATAAGCGCAATCGCCGGGTTCCAGGGTGACCAGGTCGTCCTGGTAGCGCAGTTCCACGACGCCTGCATGGACGAACACCAACTCCTGCCCGGCGTGCTCTGGGTGCGGGTGTTCGGCGAACTTGAGTGTCGGTCGCACGATGAACGGCGACATCGACTTTCCGAGCATGCCCGCGGCCACGGCGTGATAGCGGTTGTTGCCCCGTTCGCCCGCACGGTCGATGGACAACGTTGTGACCGCCGGGTCCTCGGAAAACAACTGTGCGACATCGACCTCGAGCGCACGCGCCAACTTCATCGCCACCGCGATCGACGGGGTGGACCGCTGACGTTCCACCTTCGACAGGTAACTCTTGGTCAACCCGGTCGCCTCGGCGAGCCCCTCAAGCGTCATGCCCCGCTGTTGTCGCACAGCACGCAACAGAGCGCTCATAACACCTCCTGCCCACGGCGAAGAATACCCAGTTCCGCTAATAGTCGCATAGGACAGCCGGTGTCATATCGTCGACATTCCGATCGGCGATACGCTCTCCTCGTGGCGCGGGAACTATTCGCCGGCACCAGTGACCAACGCCCACAACCCGTCCGCACCCGCCCGAGTGGCGTAATCGGTCAGCTTGTCGTCCCATTGCGCGACCGACCCGTACTCCGAACGCCACGACAATGCCGGCATGGTGAACTCGTGCAGTCTGTGCTCGCGGGTGGTACCGATCGCACCGTGGACCTGATGAGCGTTGCGCGCGACCACTGACGTGGCATGGCCGACGCAGGAACGTGCGACTGCGACAAGGAAATCCAACTGTGGCGATGACCAATCCGAACGCAGCGCCTCGGCCAACGCACCGTCGGTGGCCGCACGAGCCAGCGCCGCCTCGGCAGCGATGTCGGCCACCAGGTTCTGTACCGCCTGGAACTTCGCCAGCGGCCTCCCGAACTGGATGCGCTCCGTAGTGTGAGCCACCGACATCGCCAGGATCCGATCGAGCGCGGCGCACACCTGAATCGCCCGCACCAGTGCGGCGCGATGGACGAACTGCTCGAAGGCGTTGTCGGACAACGGTGTTCCACTCAATTCGGCGAGATTTGCTCTGACGTCATCGCGCGGCTCCCCCGCCCGGTTGCGGCCGGGAATGACCGCCAGCGACGCCGTGTCCACGTCGGCCAGGCGGTAGCCCGCATCGTCTCGCCAGAGCACCACCACCCGTTCGGAGTCCGCCGCCCACGGCACCCCGCGAGCCGCACCGTCGGCGTCGAGCAGGCAGGCGGTGCGTCGCGCGTCGTCGACCTCCAGCCCAGCCGTCTCCAAAAGCCAGCAAGCCAGCAGATCGTGTTCGGCCAGCGGGATTCTCACGCCGTGCCCAGCCGCCGCGCGCAGTAACTCGGCGGCCTCGGCCCAGCCTGCCCCGCTACCGCCGCAATCCTCGGCTCCGGTCAGCCGGACCAGCCCGAGTTCCCGCAGCTGGTCCCACAATTCAGCGACACCCTCACCGGGCGCGAACTTCTCCCGGTGCGCAGCGAACACCGCCGACATCATCTCGACCAGTTCGGTGTCGACACTCATCTCATCCCCAATCCCCGCGCAATAACCCCACGCAACACCTCGTTGGTACCGCCGCGCAGGGTGAACCCCGGTCGCTGGGCCACGGCATCGGCCAGCATCGCCTCGTAGCTCTCGTCCTCCGTCTCCCCGAGAACGTCGGCGAAATCGGCGATGTCGCCTTCTGTGGACGTTCCGAGCACCTTGACCACAGCCGCCGCAGTGTCGGCCGGCTCGTGCCGCTCCAGTGCTCCCGCGACCGCCATCGACATCTGGTGCAGTCCGGTGACGCGGGCCAGATAGCGCCCCAGATCGGTGTGGCGCGGCAGAGATCCGTCGCGCATGTACGAGGCGATGTCGGCGAGCAGCGGGAAGGTCGACAGGAAGCGCTCGGGCCCACTGCGTTCGAAGCTGAGCTCGGAGGTCACCTGCTGCCAACCGTTGCCGATGGTGCCGAACACCATGGCATCGGGTACGAACACCTCATCGAGGATCACCTCGTTGAAATGGTGCTTGCCGTTCATCGAGATGATGGGCCGGATATCCACGCCCGGCGCGTGCAGGTCGACGATGAACTGGCTCAGGCCGTCGTGACGGTGTGCAGGGTCCACCGGCGCACTCCGCGCCAGACAGATGAACGCGTGGGCCAGGTGCGCTCCCGACGTCCACACCTTCGCACCTGTGATCGCCCAACCCCCGTCGACCTGCACCGCCTTGGTACGCACGCTGGCCAGATCCGATCCGGAATCCGGCTCGCTCATACCGATTCCGAAGTAGCACTCGCCTTTGGCGATGGCGGGTAAGAACTTTCGTCGCTGCTCCTCGGTGCCGTACTTGAGCAGGGACGGGACAATCTGCCGGTCGGCGATCCAGTGCGCCCCCACCGGTGCCCCGGCCGCCAGCAGCTCCTCGGTGACCACGAAGCGTTCCTGGTGGCTGCGTCCGTGCCCGCCGTAGGAGACCGGCACCGTCATGCCCAACCAGCCGTTGGCAGCCAGCGCCCGGCTGAAGTCCTCGTCCCAACCGGTCAGCCAACTGTCGGCATACCGGCCGATCCTGCCGGCCCGCTGTTGCTCGGCGACGAACGCGCGCACCTGTAGCCGCAGCTCGTCGAGCGCATGCGGGTCGCCGGCCACCGGCGGTACCAATCGGGTCATGTTCGGCTCCGTCCCATTGCAGATTGGCAACTTACCGTTGCGGGCCGGAGACCTGCGTCACCGCGGGGATCAGGCAGCCGTTCAGCTACGTTATGTGCACTATGACTGCTACACCCACTGTGACCATGTACACCACGACATGGTGCGGCTACTGCTCGCGACTCAAGATGGCTTTGAAGTCAGAGGGCATCGCCTGGACCGAGGTCGACATCGAGCAGGATCCGGCCGCCGCCGAGTTCGTCGGGTCGGTCAACGGCGGTAACCACGTGGTACCGACCTTGAAGTTCGCCGACGGGTCGACGCTGACCAACCCGACCATCAAGCAGGTCAAGGCCAAACTCGGCTAGCTGCCTCAGTCCAGCGCCGCCCAGGATTCGATGATCTCGCGAGCGATCGAAATCGAGCCGGGCAGCAGCAACCGTGACCGGGAATCGCCGTCGGCCGCACCCCAGTCCCCCTGGTCCAGCGCCTCGCGGATCTCGGCCCGGGTGAACCATCCGGCCTCGGCGATCTCGCCGTCGTTGAACGAGAACGGCTGCTCGGGATCGCCGACGGCATGGAAGCCGACCATCAGCGACCGCGGGAACGGCCACGGCTGACTCCCCAGGTACTGCACATCGGTCACCGTGATGCCGATCTCCTCGGAGATCTCCCGCACCACACAGGTCTCGAAGGACTCACCGGCCTCGACGAAACCGGCGAGGATCGAGAACAACCGCTCGGGCCACACAGTCTGCCGGGCCAGTACGGCGCGGTCGAAGCCGTCATGAACCAGGCAGATCACCGCCGGGTCGATGCGCGGGAACTCCTCATGGCCGTTGACCGGGTCGACGCGGGACCAACCGCCTTTGGCCGGTTTGGTCGCGCCACCGTCCACCGCGCTGAACCGGGCCCGATCGTGCCAGTTCAGCAACGCCGTCGCAGTCGCCACCAACTGGGCGCTGACATCGTCGAAGACCTCGCCTGCCCGGCGTAGGTCGAGCACCTCGACAGGCTGGCCCGGGTCCTCGGGCCCCTCCAGTGCGCTGCGAATACCCCAGACGTGCCGCCCATCGGCGAGCCGTCCCAAAAACACCGCGTGCTCCGGCGGCTTGCCGGTGCCCAGGCTCGAAGCCTTGCCCAGGACCACCTGGCCACCTGAGATCAGCACCTGGTTGCGCCGGTCGACGCGGAGCAGCAGCGCGTCCTTCCAACCTTCGGTCGCGGCGTCGATATCGGTGCGCAGCGCATCGGCGCGGTCGGCACCGACCCGCGAGAGCAGAGGAACGTTGCGCAGGCCGAATGTTCTATGCGTCATCGCTCAGTGTCCGCGCTGCGGATGTAGAGCAGCCGGTCGCCGGCCTCCAGCGCATCGACCTCTGGCGCGTCGACCCGTACCAACCGGCCGCCACGCACCACACCCAGCACGATGTCGTGCAGATGGCGCGGAGAGCCCCCCTCCTCCTTGGGCGTGACCTCGCGCTCGGCGATGGCGAACCCGGCGTCGGGAGTCAGCAGATCCTCCATCATCTCCACCACGCTCGGAGTCTGCGTCGCGATACCGAGCAGCCGGCCGGCGGTCTCGGACGACACCACCGTGGAGTCCGCGCCCGATTGTTTGAGCAGGTGCAGGTTGTCCGACTCTCGCACCGCCGCGATGATCTTGGCTTTGGGGGCCAATTCGCGGGCCGTCAACGTGACCAGTACCGCGCTGGCGTCGTTGTCCGCCGCGACGATGATCGACTTAGCGTGCTGGGCACCCGCCAGCCGCAGGACACCGGAATTGGTGGCGTCGCCGTGCACGGTCACCAACCCCGCGCCCTTGGCGCGTTCCAACGCGGCCGCGTTCTCGTCGACGACGACGATGTCGGCCGGGGAGACCTCGTCGCCGACCATTGCGGCGACCGCCGTCCGGCCCTTGGTGCCGTATCCGATGACGACGGTGTGGTTGCGCACTTTGTTCCTCCATCGCTGAATCTTCAGCGCCTGCCGGGATTGGGTGGTCAGGGTTTCCACGGTGGTACCGATGAGAACGATCAGGAAGGCCACCCGCAGTGGCGTGATGACGATGACGTTCACCAGCCGGGCCGAATCCGAGTACGGCGTGATGTCGCCGTAGCCCGTGGTCGACAGCGACACCGTCGCGTAGTACAGGCAATCCAGGAACGTCAACGGATTGTCGGGATCCGGGACACTGTCGTTGTCCCGGTACCCGTAGCGGTCCGCGTAGACGATGAGCACCGCCGCGAACAGCGCTCCCAACGCGTACAGCACCCGCATGAAGATCTTGCGGGCCGGGCTGACGAACGGCTCGGGGATGCGCAGCACATCGACGAGCGCGGCATCCGGGCGCGAAGTCAGGTTCGGGTCCATCGCGGCGAGCCGGCGCCGCAGCCTGCCTTTAGCCACGCGACCCCATCATCGAGCAAAGCACCCCGGGATGTGCCGGGATCGTTCCGATCAGACGCACGCCACAATGTAACCATGACCGCACCCGAGCCTCAGCGGATCTCCTCCGCACCGACCGCCCAACGCATGGCGGCCCTGCTCCTGGGCATGGGCACGCTGCACTTCGTCGCGCCCAAACCCTTCGACTCGATCATCCCGGCCGAGCTGCCCGGCAGCGCCCGGTTCTACACCTACGCCTCCGGCGTCGGCGAGCTGGCCACCGGCGCGCTGCTCGCCGCGCCCCGCACCCGGCGCCTCGGTGCACTGGCCGCCGTGGCCCTGTTCATCGCCGTGTTCCCCGGCAACGTGAACATGGTCCGGCTGTGGTGGGACAAGCCGTGGCCCATGCGGATCGTGGCGATCGCCCGGCTGCCGCTGCAGATCCCGATGATCACCACGGCACTGCGGGTGTACCGCAACTCGTAGCCTCACCGCCAGAACACCTGGCCATCAACGGGTTTCACCGCCTGGCTCGCGCTCTACCCCCTCCCGAGCCAAGGTTTGGCAAGGCTATCGTTGCTGGTGGCGCGCGGTTTCGATCGATATGGTCGGGATCGTGACGAATCCCAGCCATCCCTCCGAGCCGCACGTCGGGTCACTCTCGTCGAAGCTGAACTGGCTGCGCGCCGGGGTTTTGGGCGCCAACGACGGCATCGTCTCCACCGCAGGCATCGTGGTGGGCGTGGCCGCGGCGACGGTGGAGCAAGCGCCGATCCTGACCGCCGGCATCGCAGGCCTGGCCGCCGGCGCAGTCTCGATGGCGTTGGGCGAGTACGTCTCGGTCAGCACGCAACGCGACACCGAGCGCGCCCTGCTGCGCAAGGAACGCCGCGAGCTGCGTGACGACCCGGCCGCCGAATTGGACGAGTTGAGCGCACTCTACGAGGCCAAGGGCTTATCCACCGCGACCGCGCGCACGGTGGCCGAGGAACTCACCGACCACGACGCCTTCGCCGCGCACGCCGAGGTCGAATTGGGTATCGACCCCAAAGATCTGACCAATCCTTGGCAGGCCGCAGCATCCTCGGCGCTGTCGTTCACCATCGGCGCGCTACTGCCGTTGATCGCGATCCTGGTCCCGCCGACAACATGGCGTATCCCGGTGACCGTGGTGGCGGTGCTGCTGGCGCTGATGCTCACCGGCGCGGTATCGGCCGGGCTGGGTGGGGCGCCGAAGGGACGCGCGGTGCTGCGCAACGTGATCGGCGGCGGCCTAGCCCTCGTGATCACCTATCTGATCGGCCTTCTGGTGGGCACCACCATCACCTGACCGGTTCATATCATCCCGCCCGGCCAAGGAGTTCCCGTGACAGTGATCGACGGCCTGCCCGCCCACGTCTTGCTCGTCCACGCGCTGGTGGTACTCGTACCACTGACCGCGGCGCTGGTCATTCTCTGCGCGCTGTGGCCCACCGCCCGGCGGGGGCATCTGCTGTGGCTCACGCTCATCCTGGCCGTGGTGACAACAGGTTTGACACCACTCACGACGTACGCCGGCGAATGGCTCTACGATCTCCGACCCGCGCAGGACGCCGTCCTGCAGGAGCACGCCGAACTCGGCGACACCATGATCTACTTCTCGCTCGCCCTGCTGGTCGTCGCGCTGGCACTGGTCGGCCTGCACTTCGCCGAACAGCGCGACCACAGCCAGCGGCTGATCTATCACGGGATCGTCGCCGTGGTGGCCGTTGTGGTGGGGGTTGCCTCGATGGTCCAGATCTACCGCGTAGGCGACCTCGGCGCGCGCTCGGTGTGGGGATCCGAGATCGCCAACCTGACGCACTCCGGCGAGGGCTAGAACTCTTGTCCCGGATCCTCCGTCGCGGGCATGGCTTCGGCCAGCAGGGCAACCAATTCGTCCTCCCCGGGCAGCGATTCGGGGCTGACGGTCCGCCCCGAGCGCACATAGTGGAACGCGGCCCGCACCGACTCCGGTGCACACCCGCGCAGCGACGACCAGGCCAGGCGGTACACCGCGAGCTGAATCGCGGCCTGCGCCATGGCTTCCGGCGTGGCCGGCGGCTCGCCCGTCTTCCAGTCGACCACGGTGGTCGTGCCGTCCTCGTCTGCGAACACCGCGTCGATACGGCCGCGCACGACGGTCGTCCTGGTCGTTCCGATCGCCATGTCGAAGGGCACCTCCACCTCGATCGGGGTGCGTGCCGCCCACGACGACATGACGAAAGCGTCCTGCAGTTCCGACAGTTCGGCGGCGCTTGCGCGTCCGCTGTCACTGTCCACCGCACCGGGGATGTCGTCGAGGTCGAACAGTCGCTCCGAATGGAAGAACCGCTGGACCCACTCGTGAAACGCGGTGCCCAGCAGCGCATGCGGATCCGGACGTTGAGGCAATCTCCGGTGCAGGCGCTGCAACGCCGCGTCCCGATCACGGCTCAACTCCACCAAGGTGCTGACCGACACCTGCCCGGGCAGCGCGAGCGGAGCGACCTGTGGCGCACGATCCCGCTCGGCCAGAAGTGCATCGACATCGGCGGCCCAGCCCTCCGCGTCGGCGTCGACGTGGTCGGGGGTGTCGGCAGCCTGCCCCGAGCCCGCTTCGGTCCGGCTGCCGTCGACCAACGCCTGCGCCACGAGCGCCGCACCCCGGTCGACGTCGGTCTCCCTGGCCGGGGCCGCCGGCCAGATCGCTTCGACAGCCTTGTCCCGCAACGGGTTGACCTCACCGGCCGACGGCTCGGGAGCCCACTGTTCGATCTCGCCACACGGCTGCCCCTGCGCTGCGGCATCCTCGACGATGGTCTTGATCTCGCACAGGAACTCCGAGGGGCCGCGCGGCTTGCTCTCGGTGGCACCCCAGTGATGTCCGGAGATCAGCAGGGTGTCCTCCGAGCGGGTGATCGCGACATAGAGCAACCGGCGCTCCTCGTCGATGCGCCGCTGTTCGAGGCTGCGCTTGTGATCAGAGATCTTGTCCGACAGGATCTTCCGATCGTTGATGTCGGAGGTGTCGAGCACGGGCACACCCAACTCCGACTCGGTCGCACGATCGCCACGCAGCAGTGGAGGCAGATCCGACGAGTCGGTCAGCCAGGTCCGTGCCGATGCCGTCGACGGGAATACCCGGCCGCTCAGGTGTGGCACCGCCACCACCTGCCATTCCAACCCCTTGGCGGCGTGCACGGTCAGGATCTGCACCCGGTCGTGCGACACCGTCAATTCGGCGGGCGCCAGGCCGTTCTCCACCTCGGTCGCCACATCCAGGTAGGCCAGCAGCGCGAGCACCGACCCACCCGACCGCCCGGTGAAATCGGCAACCAGATCACAGAACGTGTCGAGGTTCTCGGTCCCGGTCCACCCCGCCGCCACCGGACGGGCCGCGCGGGCCTCGGCATCCAGCCCTGCGACCCGTCGCACCTCGGCCACCAACTCGGGCAACGGGTGGCTCAGATGCGCCCGCAACATGGTCAGCTCACGCCCCAGCGCCTCGATCCGCTGATAGCCCGCAGGTGAATAGTGTTCGGCGGCACCGGGATCGCAGAGCGCGTCGGCCAGGCAGGCCGAATCCGCATCGGGAGCGGCCTGAGCGACAATCCCCGCGGCGCTGAGCTCCCCCACCGGTCGATCGTCGAGTTCCCTGGCCCGGCGCCACAGCGCGGCGATATCGCGGGCGCCGAACCGCCACCGCGGCCCCGTCAGCACCCGCATCACCGCCGACCCCGCGGCGGGGTCGGCCACCAGCCGCAGCATCGCGACCAGGTCGGCCACCTCGGGTACCGCCAACAGTCCGGCCACCCCGACCACCTCGGCCGGCACCCCGCGCGCGCTGAGCGCCTCGGCCATCGGCGCGGCGTCGGCGTTACGCCGCACCAGCACCGCTGCGGTCGGCGTGGCCGTCCCCTGTGCCACTGCCCCGTGGTAGATCCGGGCCAGATGGTCTGCGACCCAATCACGTTCGGTCTCGACATCGTTGAGCAGCGCACACCGGATGGTGCCCGGCTCGGCATCGGGCCTGGGCCGCAGTTCGTGCACCGTCACCGAACGACGCCGGGCTTCGGCCGATACCGCGTTGGCCAGATGCAGGGCACTCGGCGGATTGCGCCAACTGGTGCGCAGTTCCAGCGTCGGCGCGGGACTCCCGTCGGTCAGCGGAAAGTCTGTGGTGAACCGGGGCAGGTTGGTCGCCGACGCACCCCGCCAGCCATAGATCGACTGGATCGGGTCTCCCACCGCGGTCAGTGCCAGGCCTTCGTCGACGCCGCCGCCGAACAGCGAGGACAGCGCCACCCGCTGCGCGTGCCCGGTGTCCTGGTACTCGTCGAGCAGCACCACCCGGAAACGCTGCCGCAGTTGCTCACCGACCTGCGGGAAATTCGCCGCCAGCCGCGCCGCCGCGGACATCTGCATACCGAAATCCATCACCTTGTCGGCGCGCATCCGCTGGTGCAGCGCGTCGATCAACGGCACCAGCTCGGTGCGTTCGGTCTGGGTGGCCAGCATCTTGAGCAGCCACTGGCTGGGCCCACGGTCACGTTGATAGGGGCCGGCAGGCAGGGTGTGCACCAACCGCTCCAGTTCCACGTGCGTGTCACGCAGTTGATCGGTGTCCACCAGGTGTTCGGCCAGCGCGCCGGCCAGGCGCAGCACCATGCCGGTGACAGCGGGCGGTGTCTTCTCGATGGCCAGCTCCCCCGGGTGCGCACACACCACGTCGAAGGCCAGCTGCCACAGCTCCGTCTCGCTGAGCAGCCGGGTGTCCGGCTCGACCGGGAGCAGCAGCCCGTGCTCGCGCAGCAGCGTGCCGGCGAACGCGTGATAGGTACTGACCGTGGCGATTTCGTCGGCGCCATCGGACACCGGAGCCAGACCGGCACCGGCAAGGCGGGCCAGCCGGGTCCGTACCCGGCGCAACAACTGGCCCGCGGCCTTGCGGGTGAAGGTCAGGCCCAGTACCTGTGAGGGGGTGGCATAGCCATTGGCCACCAACCACACGACCCGGGCCGCCATGGTCTCGGTCTTACCGGCGCCCGCGCCCGCGATGACCACCAACGGCCCCGGCGGTGCGGCGATCACCGCCGCCTGCTCCTCGGTCGGCGGGAACAGTCCCAGCGCGGAGGACAATTCGGCCGGGCTGTACCGCACCCCGACCGGCGTGGATTCCGTCATGACCGGTCCCCCGCAGCCTGGGCCGGGCACGACGAACGCACCGGGCAGTTCGCGCAACCGTCGTTGACGCGGGCCACGAACTGCGGCCCGGCGGTGGCCGCAGCCGCACTGCTGACCGTTCCCAGCCAATCGGCGCGAGTGTCTGGTGTCATCGGATCCTGTTCGCGTTCGGTGGCGCCCGCCGCGCCCGCCTTGCCCAGGTATACCAACCGGCCCCCGCCCGGCTGATCCCCCTGCGGCAGTAATCCCGCGGCGACCGCCAGCTGATACGTGGCCAGCTGGGCGTGCTTCTGCGCATCGTCCTTGGTGACCGGACTCTTACCGGTCTTGAGGTCGACCACGACGAGCCGATCCGCCTGATCCCGTTCCAGCCGATCCAGCCGGCCCCGCACCCGAACGCCCGGCCCGTCGGGACCCGGCTCGACGAGCACGCCCTCGACATCGATCTCGGTCGCAACCTCGGTCAACTGTGCCCGGGAGTCCGCGCGCCACCTGGTGAAGGTTTCCAGCATCTCCCGGTGACGGGACAACTCGTTGTCCGAGTACCACCTCGCCTCGAAAGGCAGGTCTTCCCAGACCTTTTCCAGATCGTTGACCAGCTGACTCTCGGTCTTTCCAGAGTCGGCGACCAGCGCGTGCAGCAACGACCCGACCGTCGAACGCACGTCGCGCCCGTCACTGCCGCCGTGGCGCTCCAGCAGCCAGCGCAGCGGGCAGTCGGTGAGCATCTGCAGCGTGGACGGGGACAACACAACCTCAGGTGCCACGCCGTCGGTTTCAGACCACAGCGGCTCCTCGGTGGACAACGCCGTCATGGTGTGCCATTGCGAAGGATCCGCCCCCGGCACCCCGGCTGCGGCCAGCCTGGCCAATTGGGTTGCCGCGCAGGTCCTGGACTCGTCGTCGACAGCACCCTCCGGCGCGCACACGACAGCCCGCAGCCGGCCGACCACCGCCGACGGCAGCAGCACCCGCGGTGCCGCCAATGGCGGAAGCGTCACGGATTCCGTTGCCACCTCGGCCAGTTCGGCACAGAACAGGGACGGCAACAGCGATTCGTCCCCGCCATCGCTGTCGACCGCGGTCACCAGCAGCCGGGTCCGGGCCCGACCCATCGCTGCCATCAACAGCCGCCGTTCCTCGGCGAGCAAGGGCGCGCGGGTCGACACCGCGCGGTCATCGGGCGCGGCCACCCCGTCGAGCACATCCACGAGATTTTGCGTACCCAGGATCCCGCCCCGCGGAATGGTATTGGGCCACAGTCCTTCCTGCACTCCGGCGATCACGACGAAGTCCCATTCACGGCCGAGCGCGGCATGCACGCTGAGCACCGAGACCGCGTCAGGCCTTGCGTTCGAATCCGAGGCCGACATCGACGAACCCAAGGTCGCCACGTGGTCCACCAGCCCACGCAGTGATGCCCCCGCCGTGCGGCTCACATACTGATCGGCCACATCGAACAGCGTGGTCACTGCGTCCAGGTCACGGTCGGCCTGGGCGCCGATGGTGCCGCCCCGCTCACTGGCGGACAACCAGCGCGGCTGCAACCGGCAGGCGTTCCAGGCCTGCCACAGGGTGTGACGCGGATCGGCGCCGTCCCGCTGGCTGCGACGGGCGGCGGCCAGCATCGACCGCAGCCGGCGCAGCGGCTTGGCGTGTTCGGCTGACAACCCAGCCGGCTCCGCGTCGATCGCGGCAATGAGCAGATCGGTGAAATCCCTTGGTGGCGTGGACCCATCGGCACGCCGCAGCGCCCGTCGCAACTGCCGCAGCGTGACCGGGTCGACGCGTCCGATCGGACCGGTGAGCAGGGTGAGTGCGCTGTCGCCATCGAGTCTCCCGGCCGCCGTCACCTCCAACACCGTCAGCAAGGCCGCGACCGCAGGCTGTTGGGCCAGCCCCAGATCGGCACCCGTGGCGTGCACCGGCACCCCGGCCCCGCTCAATGCCCGCGCCAGTGCCGCGCCCACCCGCGGAACCGAACGCACCACCACCGCCATCTCGGACCAGGGCACCCCGTCGACCAGATGAGCACGGCGCAGTGCGTCGGCGATGTAGGCGTTCTCGGCGTGCGGGGTAGCCGCCAACCGCAGCGTCACCTCACCCTGTCCATGCTCCGGGTTGCCTTCCATCGCACGCCCGGCCCCCACCCCGGGCAACCGGCGGGCGATACCCGAGATCGCCGCAGCGACCGCGGGGGCGCAGCGGCGCGACTGGGTGAGGACGATCGCCGGGGCATCCTCCCCGCCGTGATCGCCCAACAACACCGGATCGGCGCCGCGATAGGAGAACACCGTCTGGTCCGGGTCGCCCGCGATGACGGTCAAACCCGCCCCGGCGGCCAGCACCCGCACCAACAACGCGGCCTGCGGGTCGAGGTGTTGGGCGTCGTCGACCAGCAGCAGGCTGATCCGCGCCCGCTCGGCGGCCAGCAGATCCGCGTCGGTCCCGAGCGCCTCCAGCGCCGCTCCGACCAGTTCGGCCGCCCCCAGCGCGGGGACGGTGGCCTGCGGCGCGGCCATCCCGACGGCCGACCGCAACAACATGATCTGCTCGTAGGCCTGGGCAAACCGGCCCGCCGCCAACCATTCCGGGCGCCCCGCCGAACGGCCCAGCCGCTGCAGGGCGCGCGGATCCACGCCGCGCTCGGTGCAGCGGGCCATCAGGTCACGCAGCTCGGTGGCAAAGCCTGCGGTACTCAGTGCGGGCCAGAGCTGCTCCGGCCAGCCCACAAGGGAATCCGCGCCATCCTCGATATCTCCGGCCAGCAGTTCCCGGATGATGCCGTCCTGTTCGGCGGTGGTGATCAGCCGCGGTGGCGGATCGCCATTGCGCTGAGCCGCGAGCCGCAGCAGCGCGAACGCATACGAATGCACGGTGCGCACCATCGGTTCCCGCACGACGCCGTGCGTGCCCGCCCCGAGCAGGCGGGCGGTGATGGCGGCCCTGGCCTCGCCCCGCAACCGGGCCGACCCGGTCAGCAGCAGCACCGACTCGGGATCGGTGCCCGCCGCGATGTGCTCGACCGCCGTGTGGATCAACAGCGAGCTCTTGCCGGTGCCCGGCCCGCCCAACACCCGCACCACACCGCCGCGCCCTGGTACCAGCAGCTCGGTGCCGGTCAGTGCCGGTTCGATGTGGTGTGTGGTCATGGAGGAGATGACACCAGACGGGACCGACAAGTAGCGGAGCGGATTGGAGCGAAAGACCCGACAAGTAGCGGAGCGGATTGGAGCGAACAGCCCGACAAGTAGCGGAGCGGCGACTCCTGGCAGCATGAACGAATGTCAGCCGAGAAGTTGCACGTCCACCGTTACGGTCCCGCCGATCCGGCCCGCCTGTTGCTCGTCCACGGTTTGACCGGGCACGGCGAACGCTGGAAGACATTGGCCGAACAGCACCTACCCGAGGTGGCCGTGCTGGCACCGGATCTGCTCGGGCATGGGCGCTCATCATGGGCCGCGCCGTGGACGCTCGACGCCAATGTCGAGGCCCTGGCGTCACTGTTGGACGGCCCGACGCTGGTGGCCGGGCATTCGTTCGGCGGTGCGGTGGCACTCAAACTGGCTGCCGCACATCCTGATCTGGTCAGCGGGCTGGTGCTGTTGGACCCCGCGGTCGAACTCGACGGCGGGTGGATGCGTGACATCGCAGATTCCATGCTGGCCTCGCCCGACTATCCCGACCGCGCCGAGGCGCGCGCGGAGAAGGCCAACGGTTCGTGGGGCGAGGTAGCACCGGAGGAGTTGGACCGTGACCTCGACGAGCACCTCGTCGAACTACCCGGCGGCCGCTACGGGTGGCGGATCAGCATCCCGGCGATGATGTCGTATTGGAGCGAGCTGGCCCGCCCGGTTGCGCTGCCGCGCAAGGGCACACCCACGGTGCTGGTCCGCGCCACCCGCACCAGCCCGCCGTATGCGCGAGACGGTCTCATCGCCGCGCTCAGCGGACAACTGGGCCCGGATTTCACGCTGCTGGATTGGGACTGCGATCACATGGTGGCCCAGGCCAAGCCCGCCGAGACCGCGAAGCTGATCCTCGAGCAACTGGGCTGACATGCCTGCCGTCACCGAGGAACAGGTGGAAACCGTGCGCGCACTGGTCGCCGCGATCCCGTCGGGCCGCGTGTGCACGTACGGCGACATTGCCGATGCCGCAGAGCTTTCCAGTCCCCGGATCGTCGGTTGGATCATGCGGACCGACTCCTCGGACCTGCCCTGGCACCGGGTGATCCCGGCATCGGGGCGCCCGGCCCCGCACCTGGCCACCCGGCAGCTGGAGCGGCTGCGCGCCGAAGGGGTGCTGGCAGTCGACGGGCGGGTCCGCCTGGCCGAGTACCGCCACCAGTTCTGACCGCGAGCAGACGCGAACTCATTGGCGACACCTGATGTGTGCGAGTTTGTGTCTGCTCGCGAGGGAAAGGTGAGCTACAGGATCAGCCGGACCAGCGAGGCAGTGCGGGCCAGGCCCGGGAAAGCCGCGGCGGTGGACCGGGGGTGCAGCGCGTGAACGGCGAGACGGAACATCAATGCCCGCAACAACATCTGCGGCCATTCGGGCAGCGATTGCCAGCGCTCGACCAGCCCGTCGTCGGCGTCGCCCCAGGACAGTGCGTCGATCACCACGACACCCGCAGCCCACGGGGCAGGGCGCCAGTACGGGGTGATGTCGGTGATTCCGGGCGCCGCCGTCCCGGCGAAAAGCACTGTGCCGTAAAGGTCACCGTGGACCAGTTGACTGGAGCTCTTGGTTGGCCTGCGCAACCCGGCCAACTGATTGATCAGTTCGACCGAGCGTTGACCGTCCGACGAACCGGGCGAGACCCTCGCGCCGGGCGGCAACGAATGCAGCGGCCGGTCCTCCCAGGCCGCCCGGTCGGCGGCGATGAACACGTCGACGTCTGCCCATGGCGCGACGGGCGGTTGGGTGAGGAAGCGGGGCCGCTCCAGTTTCGCGGTCGCCTCGTGCAATCGCACTGCGGCCGACACCACCTCGTCGTGACGGGGCTCGGGAGTCCCGGCGACGAAGGTGTCGGCACGCCAACCGGCGACCACGTAGCGGCCGTCCGTCGAGCGGACCGGGCGGGCCAGCCGCACGCCGTCGATGAACAGCGATTCCCGAACCTTGGCCGACCACGCCGCACGGGCGTGCTCGGGCACCATCGACATCACTACCTCGCCGCAGCGCCAGCCACCCTCCCAGCCTGAGCCGAGCGGTACCGGGCGCACCCCGGACAGGCCGAACGCCGCCAGCACATGTTCCGGCGGCCGTTCCACACTCACAACCTCAGCCTAAGGTGTTGACCGGCAAACCAGCGGTCAGTACATCACCATGTCGGGCTCGAGTTGCTTGGCCCAGGCCACAATTCCGCCCTGCAGATGCACCGCGTCGGAGAAACCGGCCTTCTTGACGATGGCGAGCACCTCAGCCGAACGGATCCCG